>NZ_JBDJMY010000003.1:0-165911 GCF_039674165.1 Stenotrophomonas terrae | reverse complement strand
GCCATGCTCGGCAGGGGCTTCACCGGTAGAGCCTCTGCCGAGCATGGCTCGGCACTACAGGTGCCGCGTTCGCGGGGAACGGCATGCTGCTGGGCGCAGTAATGCTGTGCTGGGGCTTTCTCGGTAGAGCCTCTGCCGAGCATGGCTCGCACTACAACCTCGGTTCAGCGGTAGACCACATGCCGCAGCAACAGGAAAGTCACTCCAGCCAGGCCGGCCTCCACCAGCGGCTTCGCCAGCCACGCATACTGAAGACCCAAGGACTGGGCCACCCAGTCGATCAACCAGGTGCTGATCACGGTCATCAGCAGCCATAGCACCAGGAAGCGGGCAAAGCGCTTCCAGCCGTGGCGGTGCTCGCCCTGCGCGGCAAAGGTATAGCGCCCATTGAGCCAGAAGCCGAGCAGGGCGCCGCTGACCCGGCCCAGCAGGTTGCCCGGTGCTACCTGCAGTCCCAGCGCGGTGGCGGCAACAAACACGCCCCAGTCCAGCACCAGCTGCAGCAGGCCAATGGCGATGTATTGGCTGCCCTGGCGGAACAGGCTCATGGTTGTGCAGGCTTGAGTGACGGCCTGCAATGCTAACCCCTTGCGCTTAGAATCCAGAGACTCTCGAAGGAAGTTGTAGGCATGACCCAGCCGCTGCACATCATCATCCTCGCTGCCGGTGCCGGCAAGCGCATGAAATCGCTGCTGCCCAAGGTGCTGCAGCCTATCGCCGGGCGGCCGATGTTGGCCCATGTGATCGAGACAGCGCGTCAATTGCAGCCGGCCGGCATCCATGTGGTTTATGGGCACGGTGGTGAAGCCGTGCGTGCCGCCTTCGCTGATCAACCGGACCTGCTTTGGGCTGAGCAGAGCCAGCAGCTGGGTACCGGCCATGCCGTGCAGCAGGCCATGCCACAGGTTCCTGATACCGCGCAGGTGCTGGTGCTGTATGGCGACGTGCCGTTGATGCGCGCGCAGACCTTGAGCGCGTTGTTGAAAGACGGCCCGCGCCTGGCGGTGCTGGTGGCTGAGCTGGATGACCCGAATGGCTACGGCCGGATTGTCCGTGATGCCGAGGGCAGGGTTGCGGCTATCGTTGAGCAGAAGGATGCCAGCGATGAGCAGAAGCGCATCCGCACGGTGAACACCGGCATCATCACCGCCGAATCGACGGCTCTGCGGCGCTGGCTGTCGGGGCTGTCCAATCGCAATGCGCAAGGCGAGTACTACCTGACCGACATCTTTGCCTCCGCTGCAGATGAGTACGCGGCCGCTGAGCTGGTGCTGGTAAGCGACGCGCAGGACGCCGAGGGTGCGAATGACCCGTGGCAGCTGTCGCAGCTGGAACGTGCCTGGCAGCTGCGTGCGGCCAAGGCGCTGTGCGAGCAGGGCGCGCGTCTGCTGGACCCATCGCGCTTCGATCAGCGCGGCACGGTCACGGTTGGCCGCGACGTGCAGATCGATGCCAACGTGATTCTGGAAGGCGAGGTCGAGCTGGGCGATGGCGTCAGCATCGGCGCCTTCGTGCGTTTGAAGGACGTCAAGCTGGGTGCGGGCACCGAAGTGCGACCGCATTGCGATCTGGAAGGCGTGGTCAGCGAGGGCGCGGCACAGATCGGGCCATTTGCACGGCTGCGTCCGGGTACGGTGCTGGCCGATGGCGTGCACGTGGGCAACTTCGTTGAGACCAAGAAGGTCACGCTGGGCAAGGGCAGCAAGGCCAACCACCTGACCTACCTGGGCGATGCGGTTATCGGCAGCGGCACCAACATCGGCGCCGGCACCATCACCTGCAACTACGACGGCGTGAACAAGTTCCAGACTACGATAGGCGACAAGGTTTTCATCGGTTCCAATAGTTCGCTGGTAGCGCCGCTGACCATCGAGGATGGCGCCACGATTGGTGCGGGCTCGGTGATCACGCGTAATGCGCCGGAGGGCAAGCTGACGGTAGCGCGCACCCGGCAGCAGACCATTGAAGGCTGGGTGCGCCCTGTCAAAAAGTCCTGAGCCACGGCGGGCGCAGCGCGACGAACTCGCGCTGTTGCCGCGGATCGAAGCACGCGCCGCTGAACGCCTGCAAGGACATCCGGCTGCGCAGATATTTGCTGTCAGCCCGACCGACCCGCAGTTGTTTGAGCAGGCATGGCAGCAAGGAATGCTGTGGGTGATTACCAGCGAGCACGAACTGGCTGGTTACCTGATGGCGGGTGTTCTTGAGGCTGATTTCCACATCCAGCAGATGGATGTTGCGCCGGAACATGGGCGCAAAGGTTTGGGCCGGGCATTGCTGCGGCATGCACTGGAGCAGGGCAGGGCGCGTGGCCATCAGCGTGCGGTGCTGAGCACCCTGAGCGACGTTGCGTGGAATGCGCCTTTCTATGCCAGCGAGGGTTTCCGCGAGTGGCCATCGCCGGACTGGAGCGCGGGCATGCGCGAGGTGATGGCGGCAGAGGCAGCGGCAGGCTTCCCGATGGAGCTGCGTTTGGCCATGCAGCGAGCCTTGGAATAGCCGCAAATCGTTTCTTGTGGGAGCGGCGACAGCTTTTGTAGGAGCGGCGTCAGCCGCGAAGTCGGGGCATTTTCAGATCCCCGCTATAACAAGCGCTGATGCGATGTCAGCTTCGCGGCTTACGCCGCTCCTACAAAACGGTGGCTTTCAGTCATGCGGCAGCAGTATCGCCACGCACAGGCCGCCGTCCTTGCGGTTCTGCAATGAAATGCGCCCGCCGTGTGCTTCGATGATCTCGCGGGTCAAGGCCAACCCCAGGCCGGTACCGTTGCGCTTGGTCGAATAGAACGGCATCAACGCGTTCTGCAGCACGGCTTCGTTCATGCCGCTGCCGCGATCCAACACTTCGATGCGCAGCCAGTTGGGCAGCCGTGCGATCCGCACTTCCACCGATTCATCCGCTGCGCCATTGTCGGCGCCGGCTTCGTGCGCATTCTTCAGCAGGTTCAGCATTGCCTGCGAGAACTGCGATTGATCCAGGCGGCTGTACTGCTCATCCACCATCGGTGCCATGCGGAAGTTGATCTGCTGCTGCAGGCCCTGCAGGAACTGGCTCCAGGCGACGGTCTGCAACTGCGGCTGCGGCAGCTTGGCAAAACGGGCATAACCGCGAATGAAACCTTCCAGGTGGCGCGCGCGTTCTTCCACCGTACCGAAGATGTCTTCCAGCCGGTCATAACGGCCACGTCGTACCAGCTCCGCACCGGAATGCGCCAGCGAGGCGATCGGTGCCAGTGAGTTGTTCAGCTCATGGCTGATCACCCGGATCACCTTTTTCCAGGTCTGCACTTCCTGGCGGCGCAGCTCGGCGGTGAGCAGGCGCAGCAGCAGTAGTTCATGCGGGCGGCCGTTCAAATGGAAGGCGCGACGCGACAGGTGATAGATCTGCTCGTCATCGTCATCGTCATCGTCTTCGGCTGCATCCGGGTCACGTACCGCGAACAGGCTGTCGCCGCCGCGAGCGATGGCGTTGCGCAGCTCGATCGGCATGTTTTCCAGCAACTCGTGCATGCGCTGGCCTTCCAGCTTCCAGCCGCCGTGCAGCAGCTTGCGCGCGGCGGTGTTGGAGAAGGTCACGCGCTGCACGCCATCGCCGCCATCGGTGAGCAGCAGCATCGCCACCGGCGTGTTCTGCACCATGGTGTCCAGCAGCAACTCGCGCTGCACCAGCGATTGCCGCTGTTCGCGCAGCACATCGCCGAGCTCGGCGTGGGCCTGCACCAGCTGTGCGAATTCATCATTGCCGCGCCAGTGCACACCAAAGTTGAACTCGCCATCGCGGTAGCTGCTGGTGGTGCCGGCCAGCGCCCGCAGCAGTGAGCGGATCGGTGCGGTGGCGCGGCGCAAAGCCCACCACATGAGTGCAAGCAGGATGACGGTGGACACGCCCGCCACCACCCAGCCACGGTCCATCCAATACGCCAGGAACCACGGCAAGGCCGCCGCCAGGGCCAGCACCGGCAGCAGCCGCAGAAACAGGGTGAAGGTGAAGGAGCGCGTTTTCACAGGGATGTGCTCACTCGCGCGGGATGCCGTGGCGATCCATGCGCCGGTAAAGCGCCTGCCGGCTCAGCCCCAGCTCGGCGGCAGCCTGGGCGATGACGCCGCCGGCCCGTTCCAGTGCAGTGACGATATGCGCGCGATCAGGCTCGTCCGCCGGTGCGGTGGAGCGGGCTGGTGCACGTGGCAGGTTCAGGTCGGCAACCTCGATGCGCGGGCCCTGTGCGAGCAGGGCGGCACGTTGGATGACGTTGCGCAGTTCGCGCACGTTGCCTGGCCAGTTGTGGCGTTGCAGGGCCTGCAGCGCAGGCGCCGACAGCGGCTTGCCGTCGGCGAGGAAGTACTGCGCCAGCGGCAGGATGTCCTCGCGGCGCTCGGCCAGCGGCGGCAGGCTCAGTTCGACGGTGTTGAGCCGGTAGTAGAGATCTTCGCGGAAGCTGCCGGCGCGGATCATCGCCGGCAGGTCGGCATTGGTGGCGCTGACCACGCGCACTTTCACCTGTCGCTCGCGGTTGGAACCCAGCCGTTCAAAGCGCCCGGTTTCCAGTACCCGCAGCAGTTTCATCTGCCCGGTCAGCGACAGGTTGCCGATTTCATCCAGGAACAATGTGCCACCGTCGGCCGCCTCGAATTTGCCTTCGCGCGCCTTGTTGGCGCCGGTATAGGCACCGGCCTCGGTGCCGAACAGTTCGGCTTCGATCAGCTCGGACGGAATGGCACCGCAGTTGAGTGCGACGAACGGCCCTTTGCTGTGCGCCGAGTTGGCCTGGATGATCTCGGCGATCTTCTCCTTGCCGGCGCCGTTGGGGCCGGTGATCAATACCGGCAACTCCGATCGCGCCACCTGGCAGGCCAGGGCGATGATGCGTTCGCTGGCGGGGTCGGCAAACACCACGCCGCGCAGGTCGTAGCGATCATGCAGGGCCTGCTGATGGCGCAGCTCGCGGGCGCGGCGGCGGGCCAGCTCGCGGCGCGCTTCGGCCAGTTCCAGCAGGTTGTTGACGGTGGTCAACAGACGACCGTCATCCCAGGGCTTGGCCAGATAGTCGGCGGCACCGGCTTTGACCAGTTCCACCGCGCTGTCCAGGTGGGTCCAGGCGGTAAGCAGGATCACCGGCAGGTCCGGGTGGGCCTGGCGGATGCGCCGGAACAGATCCTGGCCCTCCTCGCCGGAGGTGGTGTCGGCGGTGAAGTTCATGTCCTGCAGGACCAGGTCGAACTCGTGCTCGGCCAGCATCGCCAGGCCCAGCTCGGGCGAGATGGCATGGCGGGTGTCGATGTCGTGCAGGGAAAACAGCACGTCCAGCGCAGTGGCCACGGCAGTGTTGTCGTCGATGATCAGGATCTGTGGCATCAGTTGTCGCAGAAGAAGATGAAAGGGCGGTGGTGGCCTGCTGGAGTCAGCACATTACACGCTGCGGGTCGCGCTGGCAGGCGGCAACTGCGCGGCACGCCGCGCGGGCGCGGTGACCGCCAGCTGGCCGAGCAGCAGCATCAGGCCGCCGGCGACCAGCAGGTAGGCCCACGGCAGCCGCGGCAGCTCGTAATGCTGCATCAGCCATTGGTTGATCACCAGTGCCAGCACCAGTCCCATCACCAGCCCGGCGCTGGTCAGCAACAGGTTTTCGGCGAGGAAGTGGCGCATCACCTGCATGCGGGTGGCACCCAGCGCACGGCGGATGCCGATCTGGCGGGTGCGCTGTTGTATCCAATAGCCGCTGAGGCTGGCGATGCCGATCAAGGTGATGGTCGCCACCACCAGGTTCACCGTGAGCAGCAGCCATACCGCAGCGCGGCGGTTGCGCAGGCCATTGCTGCGCAGCTGCTCGTAGCTGGATACGACCGGGTTGAAACTCTTGGCCATCTGCCCGGCATACGTGGACTGCAGCACGCCCGGTACGGCCTTGATCACCGCGTCGCGTTGATCCGCGTCGGTGCGCAGCACGAAGCTGAGCAGCGGCAGCCCGGCGGGACGGCGTGGCAACAGGATGGCGTACTCGGCCTTGCCATCGTCCAGTTCGCTGAGCTGGTAGCGCAACAGGTGCGCAACCACGCCGACCACCACGTAGTGGCTGCCGCCATCGCCGGAGGTCAGCGGCTGCCCGACCGGATTGCCTTCGAACAAAGCCCTGCCCAGCGCTTCGGTGATGATGATGGGCGTGGTGGCGGCGTTGCCGTCATCACCCATCTGCAGGTCGCTGTATTCGTTGTCCGTGAAGTCGCGGCCACGGCTGAGCCGCAGGCCCAGCGTATCGATCAGCTGGTTGCCGATGAAGCCGCTGACCATCGCGCTGGCGCCGGTATGCGATTTGAGGTCGTAGACCATGGTCAGGGTCTCGCGCATCGGCGCGCCGACCACTGCGGTTGCATGCTTCACGCCAGGGATATGCGCCAAGGCAGCAGCACCTGCGCTGCCCTGCGCGGCGCTCCAGTTGCCGTCCGGGCGCACTATCTGGTCGATGATGATCACCTCCTTGTCGGCGATGCCGTCGTCGATCAACAGCGGGCCGGCCTGCTGCGCGAGCAGGAACAAGGTATTGCAGAGGATGGCGCAGGCCACGGTGATCTGCAGCACGATCAGCCAGGGCATCAACGGCTGGCGGCGCATGGAGGAGAGCAGCGGATTCATGCGATGGCCTCGTTCAAAGGGTTTTGACCTGCAGCGCAGGTTCCTGGCGGGCGGCGCGGATGGCCGGCAGCAGCCCGACCACCACGCCGGTGATGACCGCCATCAACAGCAGGCCGGCAAACAATGTGGGGCTCAAGCGGGCCAGTGATGAGTAGGCCTCGCCCTGTTGCCGCATCAGCCACAGGCCGGCCAGCGTCAACGGCAATGCAATCAGCCCGCCCAGCAAGCCGGCCAAGGTCGATTCGACCATGCAGGTGGCAATGATCGCGCGGCGCGGGGCGCCGAGCACACGACGCACGCCGTGCTCACCGGCGCGGCGCAGGAAACGTGCTGCGAGCAGGCCGGCGACGTTGACCAGGCATAACACCAGCAGGCCAAGCGCAAGCCACAGATTCAGCCGCACGCTGTCCGGGACCACCCGGTTGAAGTGCAGCCACTGCGCCATTGATTGCAGGCGGGTACTGGGCGCACGCGCGAAGATGCCGGCGGCGTGGCGGTCGGCGGCAAAGCTCTGCAGGCTCTGCATATAGCTGTCACGTTGCGCGCTGTCTTTCAGCTCGGCCCACAACACCAGCCAGCGGCATTGCTGGGTGTCGATCTGATCGAAGCGGAAACCGCCAAAGCCATTGCCATCGCAGATGCGGGTGCTGGTGATCTCCGTGCCGGATGCCAATGCGGCTTCGGCGGGGGCGAACAACTCATCGCCGTCACCCTCCCAGCCTGCGTTGTAGGACGGCAGGAAGTGCGGGCGCGGACGCGGCGCCCAGCGCTCGCTGATGCCGATCACGCGGAAGTTGTGCTTGCCGAGGCGGATTTCCGCGCCAGTGCCGTCCTCGCGGCCGAGCAGGTGCTCGCTGAGCGCGCGGCTGATCACCACCACCGGGGTGCGCGCGGCCTCTTCTTCTGCGGTCCAGAACCGGCCGTAGCGCAGCGGTACGCCGAACATCGGCAGCATCGGCCCGATTGCCAGTGTTGCCGAAACATTCTTGCTGAGCGTGTTGTCGGTGTTGCTGGCGGTGACCGGTGCACTCAGCAAGGCGGTCTGTGCCACATCCGGGCGCAGCTGACGCATGGCCTGCACGTCGGCCAGCTTCCACAGCGGCGGCACGGGTGAGCCGTCGCCGTAGCTCTCGCTCTCGCCGCTTTTGGCGGCCTGGCGCGAGTCGGCCCAGGCCAGGTACAGGTTCTGGCTGACGCCGGGCAGCGGATCGGCCGCCAGCACCGACAACAGGGTGAGCATGGTCATCACCGAGGCCAGGCCCAAAGCCAGCGTGACCACCACCAACGCCATTGTCCTGGGGTGGCGGATGCAGCCGCGCAGGCCGGTTTCCAGCGTGTAGTTCATGGCGTTGGTCCTGCCGCCGCACGGTGTGCATAACTCAATACCCGCGTGGCCTGCCATTGGCCATCGCGCAGGCGCCAGATGATGACGAAGTCGGCCAGGCCGTCGCAGTGTTCGCCCTTGAGGTTGCAGAAGCGGTGCTGGCCGCGAGCGATCGCACCGAAATCCTTGATCGGGAACACTTCCAGCGTGCCCGGCAACAGCTGCCGGGTGTAGTTGCCGCAGACATGTTTGCGGGTATTGGCGAGCATCGCCTCGCGGGTCCAGGTGACGCCACCAGTGTCGTGGTAGAACTCCACCGCCGGGTCGAAATAGCCTGCGTGCTTCTCGAACTGCGCGGGATCGCTGCAGTGGTTGAAGCTGTCGAACATGCCGTGGTCCAGCGCGGCGATGGTGTCGTGGAGGCTGGCGTTGTCGGCATCGGCGGCGTGCGCCGGTACTGCCAGCAACGGGGACAGCATCAGCAGCAGGCACAACAGCTTGGTATTCATCAAGGCAACTCCGTAACGCAGTGGAAGAGGATCAGGCCGCACGGGTGGCGACGGCAGGTGGCACCGATGCTGCGCGCCGTGCGGGACCCAGCACGGCAATCTGCCCCAGCAACAACAGCAATACCGCTGCGATGGGCAGGTACATCAATGGCAGACGCGGCAGCTCGTACTGGGCCATCAGCAGCAGGTTCAGTGCGTAGGCCAGGACCAGCCCAAGGACGATGCCGGCGCTGCTCAACAGCAGGTTTTCCAGTTGGAAATACCGCAGGATGTGGCTGCGGGTAGCACCCAGCGCACGGCGGATGCCGATCTGGCGGGTGCGCTGCTGCACCCAGAAGCTGGCAAGGCCGATGATGCCGAAAGCGGTTACCGCAAGCAGCGCGATGCACACGGCCAGCAGCAGCCATATCACCGAGCGGTCGCGGTGGTGATAGTTGTCGCGCATCTGCGCCAGCGTTCCCTGTTCTTCGATGATGCGGTTGGGGTCTGCCTTGTTGAGGGCGGCAATGGCCGCCTTCAGCACGGCCTCGCGCTGCCCGGGGCTGGTGCGCAGGGCGTAGGCGCCGTTGGAGACCCGGATCGGGAACACCATGGTGTCGAAGCGGCCGCTGAACTCGTTGCTGTCGCCCGGTGCCAACAGGTCGTCGATCACGCCGACTACCTGGGTCGGCTTGCTGCCCCAGACGTAGATGTTGCTGCCCACGGCATTGCCATCGGGAAACAGCGTCCTGGCCAGCGAATGGCTCAACAACACGCTGGGCACAATGGGGTTGGCGTCGCCACCGGCGAAGGCGCTGTTCTCCAGATAGTCCTCAGGATTGAAACTACGGCCTTCGCGCAGCTGCAGGCCGAAGGTGGGCAGCAACTGGCCGTCGTCCATGTAATTGGAGGCATGCACGGTGGGCCGCGTCTGGTCCGGCTGCAGGCGTATGCCCGAGCCCCAGACGTTGCTGCCATAGGGGATCTGGTTGATGCTGCTGGCCGCCTTCACTTCGGGGATGGCAGCAAGTGCGGCGAGGTCCTGCTTGCGCAAGGCGTCGTAGTTGACGTCCGGCAGCAGGCTGCTGGTGGCCAGATAGACCAGTTCGTCCTCGGCCACGCCGCTGTGCTGCTGGATCTGGGCGATACGGTTGCTGATGATGAACACCGCATTGCAGATGATGGCGCAGCTGATCGCGATCTCAAGCACCACCAGCAGTGCGGCGATCTTGTGCCGTGACATTATCGACAGGATGGGGCGGATGTCCAAAGGGATTCTCCATGGCGGCAGCCAGTGGTGGTTGGGGGCTTCAATGGCGCTGCGTCATTGGCTCTTGAGCTGCAGCGCGGGAGGGATACGCATTGCCCGCCAGGCCGGCAGCAGTCCTGCAACCAGGCTCACACCGATGGCCAGCACAAAGCTCATCCACAAGGTGGTGACATCCATCTGCGCCAGTTGTGCGTATTCGTCCGGCTGCTGGCGGATCAACCACAGGCCCATTGCTGCAAAGCCCACACCCAGCACCCCGCCGGCCAGGCCGATGAAGCCGGCCTCGGTGAGGCATTGCTTGAAGATGTCCGCACGCGATGCGCCCAGCGATCGGCGTATGCCGATCTCGCCGCTGCGGCGCAGGAACTTTGCCAGCAGCAGGCTGACCGTATTGATCATGCACACCAGCAGGAAGCCGAAGGCCAGCCACATCTGCAGGCGCACGTCGTTGGGCACGATGCGATTGAAGTCCAGCCAGCCCATCACGTCGTGCAGGCGCACATTGGTGGGCCGTTCAAAGCGGCCACTGGCGCGCTGGGTATCGGAATAGTCGGCCAGGTATTTCAGGTAATCACGGGCTTTGCCCGGCGTGTCCAGCTGCACCCAGTACTGCACCCAGGCACAAGGTGCGGTGAGGCCGCGATTGCCTTCATCGGCATCGCTGTTGCCCCAGCAATTCATGCTGCCCTGGGTATCAAGCTTCAATGCGCGCGAGGTGGAGAAGGGCAGCAGAATCTGCTCGTCACCGCCATAGCGCTGGCTGGTCAGGTCGTAGAAGCGGGGCGCCGGCTTCCAGTCGCCCAGCAGCCCGATCACCCGGAACACACCCTGTGGAAGCCGTAGTTCCTTGCCGATGACCTGCTCTGTGCCGTACAGGCGCCGTGCCAGCTTGCGGTCGATGACCGCAACCAGCGCACGTCCATCGTCATCGGCTGCACCCCAGGCGTTGCCGGCAGCCAGCGGCACTTCGAACATTGGGAAAAAGTCTGCCGAGGTGTAGCGCGCCATCGCCCGGAACGGCTGCGCGGTGTTGCCGCTGGGCAGCACCGTCACCGAGCCGGCGCTCATCGCTGCCTGGCGATCACCGCGCTTCTGCCGCAACAGTTCTTCGGCATCGTAGCGGGTCATCTGCTCCAGTGGATCCGATTCCAGCCGGGCGTCCTTGCCCATGCTGCGCGGTTCCAGCTGCGGATAGAACAATTGCTTGCTCTTGTGCGGAATCGGATCGCCCGACAGCACGAAGTACAGGCCAAGGGTGGTCATGGTCGCGCCGATACCTACTGCGATGGTCAGCACCATCAAGGTGGTCAGCACCTTGTTGCGGCCGAAGCCGCGCCATGCCAGTTGCAGGTAATAGCCGAACATGCCCACTCCTTGAGCCAGATGATCAGGCGCTGCGTGTTGCCACTGCCGGTGGAATCGATGCCGCCTTGCGGGCCGGGCCGAACACCGCGATCTGGCCCAGCAGCCACAGCAGCACCGCACCTACCGGCAGATACAGCAGCGGCAAGCGCGGCAGCTCGTAACGGCCCATCAGCCACTGGTTGAGCAGGTAGGCCAGCAACATGCCGACCACGATGCCGATGCCGGCCAGCAGGAAGTTCTCTGTCTGGAAGTAGCGCAGGATCTGTGCGCGGGTAGCGCCCAGTGCGCGGCGGATACCGATCTGCTTGGTGCGCTGCTGCACCCAGAAGCTGGCCAGGCCGATGATGCCCAATGCGGTGACCAGCAACAGCAGGCCGCTGACGATCAGCAGCAGGCCGATCATGTCGCGGTCGTCGGCGAAGTACTTGGCGCGCTTCTCTTCGACGGTCTGCTTGCTGTAGATCAAACGATTGGGATCGTTCTTTTCCAATGCTGCCACTGCCTGCTTCAGCACTTCAGCGCGGCGCGCAGGATCGGTCACGCGGATGACGAAGCGGCCGCCGTTGGCGTAGTTCATGCGGATCGGGAACATCAGCGAATCGGTGCGGTTGCCGTTCTGGTTGTTGGGCCGCAGCAGGGTCTGCACCACACCGACGACAGTCATCGGGATGTTGGCCATGTACAAGGTCTTGCCAACGGCGGCACCATCCGGGAACAGTTTCTTGGCCATCGATTCGGTGAGGATCACCGAGAACTTCATGGCTTCAAGGTTCTGCTCTTTCTCCAGGGTGTCATTGCTCATGTACTCGTCGGCGTTGAAGTCACGTCCGGCAGTCAACTTCAAGCCCAAGGTCTTGAGCGTGTTCTCACCGATGGTGTACTGCGCGCCGTTGACCGACTGCGCATCGGGTTCGGGGCTGGCGGACAACGAGGTGTTCCAGGAACCGCCCTGGAACGGCAGCTGGTTGATGATGGCAACGTTCTCAACGCCGGCGATGCCGCGCAACGAGGCAATGTCCTCGACCGTGCGTGCATCGCCATCGACCTGCTTGCCGATACCGCTGAGGCCGATTTCGATCAGCTGGCTTTCATCGATGCCGCTGGCCTGCTGCATGTTCTCGATGCGCTGGGAGACGATGAACAGTGCGTTGCAGATGATGGCGCAGCTCAGCGCGATCTCCAGCACGATCAGCGCGGCGGCTGTCTTGTGCCGTGACAGCGTGGAGAGGATGGGACGGATTTCCATGAGGTATCTCCGAGGAAGCGTGGAGCTGGGAATGGGGTTTGGTTGGGAGAAGCGGGGGCGAGAGCAACTGCACCCCTCCCCAACCCTCCCCTGCGCGTTGCGCAAGGGAGGGGCTAATGGCGTTACTGACTCTTGAGCTGCAGTGCCGGTGCTACCTGCATGGCACGCCAGGCGGGCAGGATGCCGGCGAGCATGCTGGCGAGCACCGCCAGGGCGAAGGTGAACAGCAGCATCGATCCGTCCAGATGGGCAAGCGATGCGTACTCGGCCGGACGCTGGCGCACCGCCCACAATCCGAACAGGGCAAATACCAAGCCGAGCAGGCCACCGGCCAGGCCAATCGTGCCGGCCTCGATCAGGCACTGCTTGAAGATCTCGGCGCGGCTGGCACCCAAGGCACGGCGCACACCGATCTCACCACTGCGACGCAGGAACTTGGCCAGCAGCAGGCCGACAGTGTTGACCAGGCACACCAGCAGGAAGCCGAAGGCCAGCCACATCTGCAGGCGCACGTCGCCCGGCACGGCGTTGCGGTATTCCATCAGCTCCATGACATTGCGCACGCGGGTATTGGCCGGGCGCTCGAAACGACCGGCAGCGCGCTGATTCTCGGAGTAGTTGTCCAGGTAGCCCTTGAAGCTTTTCGCATCGCCCGGCGAATTCAACTCCACCCAGTACTGGACCCAGGCGCAGGGCACATTCAAGGCCATCGCATCGTTGACGATCTCGCGGCCAAAGCAGTTCATGCTGCCGTTGCGGTCCAGCTTGAGTTCCAGTGAGGTGCTGAAGGGCACGAACACGTCTTCTTCGGAATCGAATTTGCCGGAGTACAGGTCATAGAACTTGGGCGCAGGCTTCCAGTCCTTGAGAACGCCGACAATGCGCAACGCGTGGCCTTCCACCAGCACTTCCTTGCCGACGCTGTTCGCACCTTTGAACAACTTGTCATTGAGGGTCTTGCTGATCACCGCAACGCGGCTGCGGCCCTGGTCTTCATCGCCGCTCCAGCCCTGGCCGAACGCGAACGGCGTATCGAACATCGGGAAGAAGTCAGCCGAGGTGTAGCGCATGCTGATGCTGAAAGGCTTGAGTGCATCCACGCGCGGATCAACGATGCCGCCACCGCCGGTCATCAGCGCCTGGCGCGGCGCCTTTTTCTGGCTCAGCAGGGTCTCCGCATCGAAGCGGGTCAGCTGCATCTCCGGCTCCTCACCGGCCTTGTAGCCTTCGCGCATGCCGGGGTCCAGCTGCACATAGAACAAGCGGTCGCTCTTTTGCGGAATCGGGTCGCCGGAAAGCACCTTGAACACCGTCAAGGTGGTCATCGCAGCACCGATGCCGAGCGCGATGGCCAATACCATCAGTGCGGTCAGGATCTTGTTGCGGCCGAAGCTGCGCAGCGCAAGTTTGAAGTAGTAACTGAACATGGACGATCCTTGGCAGCTCAGGCGCTGCGGGTGGCGACGATGGGTGGAATGGACGCAGCGCGCAGGGCAGGGCCGATGACGGCAGCCTGGCCCAGCAACCACAGCAGTACGGCACCCAGCGGCAGGTAATACAGCGGCAGCCGGGGGATTTCGAAATAACGCATCAACAGCTGGTTGCCGGCGTAGGCCAGCAGCATGCCAAGCGCGATGCCGGCGCTGGTCAACAGCAGGTTTTCGGTCTGGAAGTAGCTGATGATCTGGCGGCGGGTTGCGCCCAGTGCGCGGCGCACGCCGATCTGTTTGGTGCGCTGCTGCACCCAGAAGCTGGCCAGGCCGATGATGCCCAGCGCGGTGACCAGCAGCATCACCAGGCAGATGCCGAGCAACAGCCGGGTCATGCTGCGGTCCTGGCGGAAATAGCTTTCACGCAGCTGCTGCAACGGCATGCTGTAGTCGGCCGAGATGATTGCTTCAGGGGTGACCTTGGGCGCTGCGGAAACCGCATCGTTGACGATGCGCGGCAGATCGCGCGGGTTCGCCCGCAGCACATAGGTACCGGCCTGCGCATCGGTGGTGACCGGTACGATCACCGACCATTCCATGCCGGCCACTCCGTTCTCGCTGCGGCCCGGATCCGGGCGTGAGAAATGCGCCAGCACACCGGCCACGGTATAGCGGTAGTCGCCCATCCAGAACTGCTTGCCGAGTGCGTCCTGGTCCGGCCACAGGTGCTCGGCGAACGCACGGGTGATCCATACCTGTGCCTGTTCCGGCAGGAAGTTGCTGATCGGCTGATAGTCGCTGTCGTTGAACATGCGGCCTTGCACCGGCTTCAACTGCAGGGCATCGATGGCACCGGCGTCCATCGTGTAGAAGTGCGGCACGCCGCCGTGATGTTTGCCCTCGGCGTCCAGGGTAATGCCGGCGACAGCGGCGCGCTGGCCGAACGGCACGGCATTGGCCACGCCGACCGCCTGTACACCGGCCTGGCTGCGCAGCTGCTGCAGCCAACGGCTGTTGAGGTCCACCGCAGTGCAGGACTCGCAGTCGTTGAGGGTGAGGGTGGCGATGGCGGCTTCGTCGACGCCGCTGTTCATGCCGATCAGCTCCATCCGCGAGGCGGCCAGGAACAGCGCATTGCACAGCACCGCACAGGCCAGCGCGATTTCCAGCACGATCAGGCTGGCGGCGATGCGATGCCGCGACAGGGTGACGAGGATGGGTTTGATGTCCAGGGTCATGGCTTACAGGGCCTTGATCTGCAGGGCCGGGTCGATGCGGGCGGCGCGCAGCGCCGGCAGCAGTCCAGCGATGACGGTGGTCGCCACGGCGGTGGCGAAGGTGAGCAGCAGCATCGTCATGTCCAGCTGCACCATGTCGGCGTAGGCCAGCGGCTGCTGGCGGATGCTCCACAGCCCGATCAGGGTGAACAGCAGGCCCAGCACCGCGCCGCCAACACCAATCAAGGCGGCCTCGATCAGGCATTGCTGGAACACCATCGCGCGGGTCGCACCCAGTGCACGCAGTACGCCGATCTCACCGGTGCGGCGCAGGAACTTGGCCAGCAACAGGCCGACGGTGTTGAACAGGCAGATCACCAGGAAGGCGATGGCCACCCATGCCTGCAGCTTCACATCACGCGGCACCACGCCGTTGTAGTCCATCCATTCCATCAGGCTGCGCAGCCGCGCCAGTTCCGGCTGGCTGATACGGCCCAGCTGCTGTTGCTGCTGTACATAGGCCTGCAGGTGCTGCTGGTAGGCAGCGACCTTGGCCGGGCTGTCCAGCTGGACCCACAACTGCAGCCACGCGCAGTCGGTGTTCTCCAGATGGCCCGGGTTCTCCGGTAGCTTGTTGCAGGTGAACTGCTGGAAGTTGCCGGCGTTGATCTGCAGGCCGCTGAAGAAGGGCACCATCACCTCTTCGACCGGGCCGTAATAGTCGGCGGTATCGCCCTGTGCAAAGCGGCCGCCGGCCACGGTGTAGAACAGCGGCGAGGGGCGCCACGGCTTGAGCACGCCGATGATGCGTACTTCGCTGTCGCGGATGCGCAGCATCTTGCCGGTGCTGTCCTTGCCGCCGAACAGGCGCTGGTTCAATTCCGAGGAAATAACCGCCACGCGGGCGCGGCGCTGATCATCCTCGGCCGACCAGCCGGCACCGAAGGCCATAGGGGCCTGGAACATCGGGAAAAAATCGGCGGTGGTGGACAGCATCGTGGTCATCATCGCCGGCACTTGGCTACCGGGAGCGGACAACTTGATGGTGCTGTCCACCACCAAAGCCTTGCGATCGGCCGGACCGTCACGCCACAGGTCCGTCGCCGAGGTGTAGTCGAGCACGTCCAGCGGTTCACGGCTGGCGCGTTCACCGCGCGGGGATGCATCCACCTGCGGGTAGTAGATCTGCGCGCTGCGCCCGGGCAGGGGATCGCCCGAGAGCAGGTGCGTCACTGTCAGCGTAGTCATCGACGCACCAATGCCCATTGCAATGGACAGCACCATCAGTGCGGTCAGCACGGGGGTGCGGCGCAGACTGCGCAGGCCTTGGCGGAAGTGATAGGCGAACAGCGACATGGGTGGCTCAGCCCTGGTTGTCGGCAACAGCGGCGATGCGGGCGGCGTGTGCCAGCACCGGCTCGCGGATCAGATCGGTGGCCTGGCCATCGACGATATGCACGTTGCGCTGGGCGCGGGCGGCCAGTTCCGGATCATGGGTCACCATGACGATGGTGGTGCCCTGGCTGTTGATTTCTTCCAGCAGCTCCATCACGCCGCGTGCCATCTGCGTATCGAGGTTGCCGGTCGGTTCGTCGGCCAGCAACAGACGCGGGCTGCCGGCCAGGGCGCGGGCGATGGCAGCACGCTGCTGCTGACCGCCGGACAGTTCGGCCGGGTAGTGCTTCATGCGCGAGCCCAGGCCGACATCGGCCAGTGCCTTCTCGATGCGCTGCTTGCGCTCGGCCGAGGGCATGCCACGGTAGCGCAGCGGCACGTCGACGTTGTCGAACAGGTTGAGGTCGGGGATCAGGTTGAAGCCCTGGAAGATGAAGCCGATCTTCTGGTTGCGCAGGCGCGAACGGGCGTCATCGCCGAGGTGGCTGACGTCCTGGCCATCGAGCAGGTACTGGCCGCTGGTGAAGGTTTCCAGCAGGCCGGCAATGTTGAGGAAGGTGGTCTTGCCCGAGCCCGACGGGCCGGTGACCGCGACGAACTCGCCTTCGCGCACATGCAGGTCCAGCGAACGCAGCGCATGGGTTTCAACCTGTTCGGTACGGAAGACCTTGGAGACGGATTGCATCTGGAGCATGGGTATTCCTTTCAGCGACGGGGAATGTGGAAGGTGGAGCGGGAACGGGGTTCTTGGACTGCGTTTGAATGGGTGATGCCAGGGCCGGCGATGGGGGGCTGTGTTCGAAGGTTCCAGTGCCGGCGGCAGGGCTCACGACAACCCCGACGACTGCTGCTGTTTCCAATCCCGAAACCCAACTCCCCAATCCCGGCCACAATCAATTGATCGATACGCGCTCGATGTCGCCGAACAGATCGGCACCGGAGACAACGATCTTGTCGCCCGGCTGCAGGCCGGAGACGATTTCAACTTCGCCCAGGCTGCTGACGCCGGTCTGGATCGGGCGACGCACCGCAGTGCCGCCGCTGACCACATAGGCGTAGCGGCCACCGGACTGTTCGACGAACGGACCGCGCTCGACCTTCAGCACGTTGTTGCGGGTATCCAGCAGGATGCGCGCGCTCATGCGCTGGCTCTGGCGCAGGCCGGGCGGCTGCTTGTCGGAGAAGCGCAGGCGGGCGACAACTTCGCCGTTCACCACTTCCGGCGACACCGCCGCGATCTCGCCCGGGAACGGCTGGCCCGAACCACTGGTGAGCTGGGCCGGCATGCCGATGGCCAGATCACGGGCAAAGCTCTCAGGCACCTTGATTTCAATCTCGAAGCGCGACAGATCAACCACGCCCAGGATCGGTGCATTGGTAGCGACCTGGGTGTGCTGGGTGGCCTGTACCTGGCCGACCTGACCGTCGAACGGCGCGCGCAGGGTCAGTGCATCGACCTGGCGCTTTACCTCGGCCACCACGGCTTCCTGGCGGTCCGCCATCAGGCGCTTGTTGCGGGCGTCCAGGCTTGCGCCCTGGCTCTGCAGGCTGGCGTCCTGATGGGCGTGCTGCAGTTCGATGTCGGCTTTCTTCAGTTCGTCCTGGGCCTTGGCCAGATCCACCTGCGGCACCGCGCCGCCATCGTAGCCGCGCTGGTAGCGTTGCAGGTCGCGCTGTGCGGCGACCTTTACCAGCCCAGCCTGGTCCGACATCTTGGCGCCGGTGGCGCGCGCCAGGGTGGCGTCCAGCGCGGCGCGGCCGGCCTCGGCTTCCAGGCCGGCCAGTGTTGCCTGCTCCTGGGCCAGCTTGCTACGCAGTTCCGGGCTGTCGATCACCGCCAGCTCCTGGCCCTGCTTGACCACGTCACCTGCAACGACCTTGAGGGTCACCGTGCCGGAGGAGATGGCATACAGCACCGGGCTGTTGGCGGCGATGACGCGGCCATCGGCGGCGATGTCGCGCACCAGGTTGCCGCGGCTGACCTCGGCCACGCGCAGGCGGTCACCATCGAACGAGCGGCTGGCGCCGAGCCAGTTGCTGATGACGTAGCCGATGCCGGCCACCACCACCACGGTGGCGACCGCAGGCCACATATAACGACGCCAGACGGGTTGCGGGCGCTGAGTACTTACCTGGTCCTGGGCGGAGGTGTCGCGGATCATCGTCGGCTTCGCTGCTGGGGTTGGTATCTATTAAGCAGGTCGCGTGCCAACTCCAACTTGTTGAAATTGTTTGGAAAGTATTCAGAAAGGTGAGTGTCCGGGTGTCCGCGGACGCTTTCGCGGACAGTGTCCGGGCGCCGATGTCCCGGCATGTCCGCTGGTTGTCTGATCCAGCTGACTTAGAATGTCTGCTCGTAAACACGAATGGATAGGCTATGTGCGGGATTGTGGGAGCGATCGCGGATCGCGATGTGGTTCCAGTACTGATTGAAGGGCTCAAGCGGCTGGAATATCGCGGTTACGATTCCTCCGGCATTGCAGTGCTGGATGGCGAGCACATCCGACGCGTACGCCGCACCGGCCGCGTCGCTGAAATGGAAGGCGCGGCCATCGCCGAGCAGTTCCATTCGGTGCTTGGCATCGGCCACACCCGCTGGGCCACCCATGGCGGTGTCACCGAATCCAATGCCCACCCGCATATCAGTCAGGGCGTGGCGCTGGTGCACAACGGCATCATCGAGAACCATGAAGAGCAGCGCGAGAGGCTGCTTGCGCTGGGCTATGTGTTCGAGTCGCAGACCGATACCGAGGTGATCGCGCACCTGATCCATCATCATCTCAAGGCCGATCACGACGATCTGCTCAGTGCCCTGCAGCGCACGGTCAAGGAATTGACCGGCGCCTACGCGCTGGCGGTGATCAGCGAGAACGAGCCCGAACGCATGGTGGTGGCACGCATGGGCTGCCCGCTGCTGGTCGGTCTGGGCGAGGGTGAGAACTTCGTTGCCTCGGACGTGTCGGCGATTCTGCAGGCCACCCGTCGGGTGATGTTCCTGGAAGAAGGCGACACCGCCGAGCTGACCCGCCACGGCGTGCGTGTATTTGATGCCGACAACGCCCCGGCGCAGCGCGAACAGCGCATGTCGGACGTGTCCCTGGCTTCGTTGGAGCTGGGGCCGTACCGCCACTTCATGCAGAAGGAAATCCACGAGCAGCCACGTGCACTGGCTGACACCATTGAAGCGGCGATTGACGCCGGTGGTTTCCCGGCAACGCTGTTCGGCCAGAACGCCGAAGCGGTGTTCAAGGACATCGAAGGTGTGCAGATCCTGGCCTGCGGCACCAGCTACTACGCTGGCCTGACCGCGCGCTACTGGATCGAGGCCATCGCTGGCCTGCCGTGCAGCGTGGAAATCGCCAGCGAATACCGCTACCGCGCCGCCTATGCCAATCCCAAGCACCTGATCGTCACCATCTCCCAGTCCGGCGAAACGCTGGACACGATGGAGGCACTCAAGTACGCCAAGTCGCTTGGTCACACGCACACGCTGTCGATCTGCAACGTGCCGGAAAGCGCGATCCCGCGTGCAAGCGAGCTGGTCTGCTACACCCGTGCCGGCGCCGAGATCGGTGTCGCCTCGACCAAGGCATTCACCACCCAGCTGGCCGCGCTGTTCCAGCTGACCGTGGTGCTGGGCAAGCTGCATGGCAAGGTCGATGCCGAGCAGGAGAGTGGTTATCTGGAGCAGCTGCGGCATCTGCCGGGCAGCGTGCAGCATGCGCTGAACCTGGAGCCGCAGATTGCCGCTTGGGCCGAACGTTTCGCCGGCAAGTCCAACGCGCTGTTCCTCGGTCGTGGCCTGCATTACCCGATCGCGCTGGAAGGCGCGCTCAAGCTCAAGGAAATCTCCTATATCCACGCCGAGGCCTACCCTGCCGGCGAGCTCAAGCACGGCCCGTTGGCGCTGGTGGATGCGGAAATGCCGGTGGTGGTCATCGCCCCCAACGACAGCCTGCTGGAGAAGGTGAAATCCAACATGCAGGAAGTGCGTGCACGTGGTGGCGAACTGTTCGTGTTCACCGACCAGGACAGCAACTTCAACGCCTCCGACGGCGTGCATGTGATCCGCACGCCGCGTCATGCCGGCGTGCTCAGCCCCATCGTGCACACCATCCCGGTGCAGATGCTGGCCTACCACACCGCCCTGGCACGCGGCACCGACGTGGACAAGCCGCGCAACCTGGCCAAGAGCGTGACAGTGGAGTGATATCTGTCACAGGGGTGTAACCGAGGCTGCGGATAATCACCAACAGCAGCCCGGTCCTCTCTCCCCGACGTTGCTGCGAAGCCCGGCCTTGAGCCGGGCTTTTCTTTTTCCGGAAGGCCTGCATCGCCGCCTTGCACAAAGCCCACGCGCGACTGCCTGGCTGAGCGCGATCATGTGCCATTGCACGATATGGCAGCTATATCGAGCGCAATGCAGGTTCTGCTGCGGCCGAAGGGGTCCTGCCGATACCGCGTGGGAAATCCGGCAGCTGGGGTGGGGCGGCCTGTCTACCCTGCTAAATAGCAGGATTGGGGTGCGGCCCGGCGTTGAATAGCATTGCGCCCTGCGCTGCTGACCTTATGCATCATCCGGCCAGCGCGCCTGATCGGTAACGGCGCTGCACTGGGGGCTGGTTTGGTGCCATTCGGGATAGTGCGCCTAACAGTGGTTCCGGGGGGGGCTTGCCACCGGCGGCAAACAGCGTGGTTCCTATCAATTACAGACGCGACGCGGGGCTTGCTGGCGTTGTGCCTTGGTGTGTCCTTTCCTGCCAGCGTCATGGTCTGGCTGCGCGGCTTCGCGCAGCAGCGGGCCGCTGCTCCCCGCTCTCACAAGGTGCAATCCATGTCCGCTCCCGGTTTTCTTGCACGTATCGCCTGGGTGATGCTGATCATGGCGCTGACGACAGCGTCGGCGACGGCTGCCATTACCGCGCGCGTCACCTACCAGACCCACTCGGCGTACCTGGCAAACAATAATCCCGGTGTTGGCCATCTGATGTTCTTCCGCTCGGACGTCGAACACACCGACGGCTATTACGACGAGGTGGCCAACGACAACAACGCCAGGCTGAACCTGCCGGCGAATGTGAGCAATGCAACGGTGGACCTTGGAACTACCGCAGGTTGGTTCACTGTGGGCTTCAACCATGGTGAAGCAGCACAGGCAATGGGCTGCAGCACCGCGCCGATCACCTTTTCTTCCGCGCGACGGCTGGTAGATGGCCAATCCATCGATGTGACCGTCACCTGTGTGGCGCCGGGAGTGGTGCCGGTAGTGAAGGCCGCTGATATCAGCCTGTCCGGGGCAACAGGTACCAGGGGAAGTTATCGGATTGGCGATGTAGTCCGTGCAAGCTGGGACAATACGAGCAGTCGCGGTGGCAATGCCGGAGTCAGCGGGGTCAGCGTCGATTTCAGTGAGTTCGGCGGTGGCGCGGCAGTGCCTGCGACCAATATCGCGGATGTGTGGAGTGCAAGCTATACCCTCGTCGAGGGGAACATCGACGCGGCCGACCGCAATGTGCGTGTTGTTGCCAGCAGCAGTGCAGGTAGCGCAGGCGCCTGGGGAAGCAATGATGTGGTGGTGGACGCCGTCTTGCCGGTAGTGAGCGGCGCGCGGATCACCCTGGCTGGTGGTAGTGGCACGGGCGGTGCTTACCGGATCGGCGACACGGTTACCGCGCGTTGGGATGGCGGCGCAGGCGGCGACAACAACCTCGACACCATCGCCTCCGTCCGGCTTGATTTCAGCGCTTTTGGGGGTGGCAAGGTGGCGGCCAACAACGCTGCCGGCAAGTGGACGGCAGCGTATGTCATCGTCGCCAAAGCCATTGATACCACCAGTGCAGGGGTGGTGGCCACGGTTGTTGATGATGCGGGCAATAGCCGCTCCGCCACCAGCAACGACAAGGTGAGTGTGGACGCAATTGCACCGCTGGTGACTGCGATCAACGTGATCGGAACACCCGCTGCGGGCGCGACCGCGGTTACGTTTGCCGTTGCTTTTGGTGAAATGGTGCATGACATCGACAGCGGCGATTTCATGCCGCTATCGAGTGGCTCGGTGGGCTTCACCAGTATCGGTGCCTCCGTCTCCAGCGGCAATGCGGTGAATGTCACCGTCTTCGGCCTGTATGGCAACGGCACGCTTGGCCTGCGTGTTGAAGGCGGTGATCACATCGTCGACAAGGCAGGAAACCCGGTGGCCGCCTTCAGCAAAGCCGGAATCCACACGGTGGCAGTGCCGCGTCTGCCTGGCGCGCCGACGATCGGGGCGGTCACGGTGACCTCGCTGAGCAGTGTCACGGTGGGATTCACACCGCCCGTAGACGATGGCGGCGCGGCCATCAGTCGATACCAGGTGATGGTGATGCCCGCGGTATCCGGCAGTCCGTTCACGGGCACCAGCGCGCCGATTGCTGTCAGCGGGCTCAGCCCTGCCAGCACCTATACCTTCCAGGTTGCGGCGATCAACGAGGTGGGTGTGGGCGCCGCATCGGCCGCGTCTGCGCCGGTCAGTACCAAACATCAGCAGAGTATCGAGCTGCTGCCGCGTGGCGGTGTGGTGCGCGTGGGCGACGTCCTGCAGGTGTCCACACTTGCCCGGGCCAGCTCGGGCCTGCCATTGGTGCTCACCGTGCAAACACCTGCAGCGTGCACCGCAAAAGCAGATGGAACACTGGTCATCACCGCATTGGGGCCGTACTGCGAGGTGACCTTCAACCAGCCCGGTGATGCCCAGTGGCAAGCGGCGGAAGCGGTGACCGCGCAGATTCCGCTGCAGGCCGGTATGCCGGGCGCGCCCGTCATCGGAGCTGCGCTGGCCATGACGTGGGACGGCGTGCAGCTTGATTTCACTGCACCGGCATCCAATGGTGGTGCCACGGTGACGGGCTATCTGGTTACCAGGATGCCGGGCAGTATCACCACGCGGGTTGCTGCTTCGCCAGCACTGCTTACCGGCCTGCTCGCCAATACGCGCTATGCATTCACCGTGGCAGCGATCAATTCGGTGGGGACCGGCGCGCCTTCGGCCCTGTCTGCGGCGGTCACCACGCCCAAGCGACCGCAGTCCATCACCGACACCTTGGGCAATCGTCATGCCGCAGGCACCGGGCATGTTGGTAGTTACTACTTCGTGGCAACCTCGGCGTTGCCCGTATCAATTGAATCGACCACGCCTGCCGTGTGCACCGTTGATGCAGATCAACACATATTGCTCGAGGTGGCGGGGAACTGCGATCTGATCATCCGCCAAGCAGGCGATGCGACCTGGCTGGCGGCAGCGGATCTTTCGAAGCGGATAGAGGTGGTTGCGGTCAGTCCATCGGTACCGCTTCATCCCGTGGCGAAGTTGCTGCCTCCCAACAGTGCCAGTGTGGGTTTCACGCCGCAATTCAATGGTGGTACGGCAACGGTGGACTATGAGGTCATTCCATCGCCAGCAGTGCCCGGCGCCCGCTTCGTAGGCACGGCATCCCCGCTCAGTGTTACCGGTTTGAGTCCGGGCACCACATATACCTTTACGGTCACCGCCAGCAATAGTGCCGGTGCCAGCATGCCCTCCAGCAGCTCCAATGCGATCAGCACGACGCCAGCGGTGTCGGTCGCTGCGGTTGCCGTCGCGGTGCCCTATGGGGCGCCGGTGACGCCCATCGCGCTCACCATCAGCGGGGCGGCAAGCGAGGTACGCATCGTTTCACCACCAGCGCATGGGACTGCCGTGGTCAGTGGCATGGGTATCGACTATCAGCCCGATGCAGGCTATGCCGGTAGCGATCAGCTCAGCTATGCGGCGGTTGATCTCTACGGTGTGTCAGCGGCAGCGGCGGTGAACATCACCATCGACGCACCGACGCTGCGGATTGATACCGCGAGCCTGCCTGCGGCACGGGGCAGCAGTGCCTATGCGCAGGTGTTCAGCGCCAGCGGTGGCAGTGCGCCCTACCGCTATGAACTGGCAGCGGGTGGCAAGCTGCCGGACGGGCTGAGTCTGGGCGTGGATGGAAAGCTGCAGGGCACCCCAAAGCAGGCCGGTAGCTTCAACTTCAGCGTCACCGTCACGGATGCGAGTACCGGTCTGGGTCCGTTCTCGGCAACACGGCCATATACCCTGGCGGTGGCAGCCGCCGACGTGACGCTGGACATTGGCGGTCTGCCGCCGATAACAGGCGGGCAGACGTATCACTACGTGCTGCAGCCTGCCGGCGGTGCCGCGCCCTATCGTTTCGAACTGGTCGGTGGGCAGTTGCCACCGGGCCTGGAAATCAGTGCAGATGGTGAGATCAGCGGCCGCGTCGAGGCAGCCGGGGATTATGGTTTCAGCGTCCAGGTGACCGACGCCAACGGTTTCAACGGTGTGCAGTTGATCACGTTGCGGGTCGACCCACTTGCACAGGAAATCACCGGTTTCAGTACCGATCCAATTGCGCCGGTGTATGCCGAGGGCGCCAGCTTCACGGTAGTGGCCAACGGTGGCAACTCCAGCAGCGCGGTGGTGTTTGCCAGCGCGACGCCGGCGATCTGTTCGGTGAGCGGCGACCGGGTGATGATGTTGGCTGCGGGTAACTGTGTGCTCCGAGCCGACCAGCCGGGCGACGCGCTTTACAGCGCGGCGCAGCAGCAGCGGTTCGAACTGCTGATTGGATTGGCCACGCCTTCCCTGCAATGGGGCAATGCAATGAGCAGAACCCATGGCGAGCCGGCTTTCGATCTGAGCGACCCGGTCAGCAATAGCCTTGGCGCGTTCGCCTTCAGCAGCAGCGATACGACGGTGGCAACCGTCAACGGACGCACGGTGACCTTGGTGGGGCCTGGCAGCACCACCTTGCTGGCACGCCAGGCTGCTGATGGCAGCTATGCCGCTGGCGAGGTTGCCCTGACCTTGACGGTCAACGGCCGTCCCGACCCCACTACCGACGCGGAGGTACGTGGCAGTCTGCAGGCGCAGGTGGATGCCAGTGTGCGTTTTGCGCGGGTGCAGCTGGGCAATATCCAATCGCGCCTGCAGCAGGTGCGGGCGGGTGGCAATTCCTCGTCGGTTGCGTTGACCCTGGCCTATGCCGGAGATCAGCTCGGGCAGGGGATGTCGTTGCCACTGCAGATGTCGGTCAATCGCTTCAATGCGATGCCAAGTGGCTGGGGTGGTTGGATGTCGGGTACCGCCACCTTCGGTAATAGTGGCCCGCGTAATGGAAGCTTTGACTTCAACACCGATGGCATCAGCCTGGGGCTGGACCGCAGCGTCGGCGATAGCGGTCTGCTCGGCATGGCTGCCAGCCTGGGCCGCAATCGCACACGTTTTGATGCGTCGGTATCGCGAATGGACGCAGACCAGTACTCGTTGGCGATGTACGCCTTGTGGCGTGCCGGCGAGCGTCTATTTGTTGATGGCATAGTCGCGCAGGGGCGCTTGGACTTCGATATCGTCCGCTGGAGCAACCCTGCCAATGCCATGGCATTGGGCCAGCGTGAGGGCAGCCAGAGTTTCGCTGCGTTGACCTTTGGCTATCAGCAGCAGCACGGGCGTTATGCACTGTCCGGCTACGGTCGCTTTGACGGCAGCCGCAACCGTCTTGATGGGTATCGTGAGCACGGCGTAGGCATCTACGATCTGACCTACGCCGGGCAGACGCTCAATAACAGCGGGGTGGCGCTGGGCTTTGACGGCAGTTACCGCTGGCAGGGCGAAGGCCTTGAGCTGCGCCCGTTCTGGAAGCTGGAATACCGACAGTCCCTGTCCAACAGTGGCCAGGCATGGATGAACTACGTGCAGCAGCCCACGGCCAATGGCTACATGCTGGACCTGCAGAGTTATGCCGACAACATGCTGACACTGGGGGCGGGCCTGGAGCTGCAGACCCGCACTGGCTGGCTGCTGTCGCTGCTGTTCGGTCGCGATCAAGGCAGCAGCGGTTCATCCAGCAATAGCGTTGGCCTGCGCATTTCCTACGGCAAGGGCGCCGCTGCTGCGGGCAACAGCAACCTGGACCGGGAGCAATGCGCCGGCAGACGCTGCAGCGATGCGCACGGTCAGCCGGGGATGGCGGGGATGGCGGGCAGCCGCTGAGGCGCCTGGCCAACAAGCGCTGCCAGCATCAGAACAGGACTCAGCCCGGCCAAGTGCCGGGTTTTTGTTGTCTGTGCGGACAGTAAGACTTATCTTGCGTTTCGCTTTCAGCTTGGCGAAGAGGGCAGGCCGGTGTGTCGTCAGGCGGCTGCAGCAAGCGCGTTGAGGGGGATCTGGGGCAGCGCCTCGGCATTGGATACGGGGGACGTCATGGTGGGGAACATGCTGGGCGAAGGGTACGAGGCTTATGACCGGCTGCCGGATGCGGTGTTCATGGTCGATGCGGGCAATCGCATCGCCTACGCCAGTGCCGCGTGTGAAGACGTGTTTGGGTATCTTCCCGGTGAGGTGATCGGCGTGTCGATGCTGGACCTGCTGTTACCGGAGGAACAGGATCGCACCCTGCGTGAAGCGCGCAGCGTGGTGGCCTGCCAGGCGCGCACCGGCTTCGAGAACCGCTACCAGCACAAGCACGGCAACGCAGTGCAGGTGATGTGGTCGGCCCGCTGGCTGCAGGCGCAGCAGCTGCGCATTGGCATTGCGCGCGACGTCACCGTGTTACGCTGCAGCGATCCCTCCGCAAGCCAGGCGCTGCTGGCCAGGGCCAACCTTGCGCCGCATGAAAAGAAGGTGCTGCGCTTGCTGCTCACCGATGCCACTGAAAAGCAGATTGCCGACCAACTCGGTTTGGCGGTATCCACGACGCATTCCTATGTGTCGGCCATCTTCCGCAAGTTCGGCGTACGCGGACGCGCCGGGCTGATGAGCCTGTGGCTGCGGTCGATGAAGATCGACACTCACTTCTGAGTCTACTGTTGTCACCCAAGGTCAGCAGCAAGCGGGGATCGTAGCTGCCCATCCTGCTCGATAGCTGCGCTGGGCAGCATTGAACGGGACACGCGCTTCCGATCTCGCGTTGGCAAGGCGAATGCCGGGCCCGGTGTAGGAGTGGCGTAAGCCGCGGAGCACGTACATCATCTAACCTTGCAGAAAACGTTTGTTTCAACAATGTCAGCTTCGCGGCTTACGCCGCTCCCACAAGGAAGCGTTTAAGAAAAACGCCGGCAATGCCGGCGTCTTCCTGATCGGAGCAGCGTTGGCTCATGGCCGCACGGTATTGGAAATAATCTCCACCCAATAGCCATCCGGGTCCTTGATGAAGGCCAGGCTCTTCATCCGGCCATCGCTCAGACGCTTCTGGAACGGTACGTTCAAGGCCTCGAAGCGCGCGCAGGCGGTTTCGATGTCCGGCACCGAGACGCAGATGTGGCCGAAACCGCGCGGGTCGCTGTTGCCGTCGTGGTAGACCGGGCCGTCCTGGTTCTCGGTGCCGTGGTTGTGGGTGAGTTCGAGCACGCCGGGGATGCCGGCCATCCACAGGCGACGTTCGGCGTCGTCCTGCGGCACCTGCACGCCGGCCGGCACGTACGCCAGGAAGTACAGGCTGAATTGCGCCTCGGCAAAATCACGCTGGTCGATCAGCTGGAAGCCCAGCACGCGGGTATAGAAATCCAGCGAGGCGCGGATGTCCTTGACCCGCAGCATGGTGTGGTTGAACACGAAGCCGTTGGTTTCGGCCGGCACCTGTGCGGCGACGCCGGGCTGTTGAACAAGGGTTTGAAGACTCATGGGGGCAATCCTGTTGCGATGAATGGGGTAGGTGCGATGTGCTGCAGCCGCAGCGCAATGCCGATGCAAAAAGTTGCATATGAAATCGCTAGCCCAGCTTGCATGCGTCGATACAAAAAATCATCACCGGCATACCTTCAATGGCTAGGCGGCTGCGCGCGCGCTGGCTATGCTGCGTCGCAGGATAGTCGTTGTTCCCCACGTTTTGATGAAGCGCACATGCATTGCCGGATGTGCGCCGGGAGCGACGCTGGCGCAAGGCTTGCGCAGTTTGGTGGCAGGGGATGCCAGCACAGACGTAGCACGGCGTGACCAGCGGCGGTTGACAAGCTTTCTCTGGTCGCGTTATTCATTGTATGTATATACAAATAACGAGGCTGTTCGGATTTCCATGTCCTACCGTGTGTGGCTGCCGTTGCTGCTGATGCTGGTGCTCGCCGTCGAAGGCGTGCTCGGTGCGTGGGCGAGCACGCGCATGGTGCTGCACGCGGAAGGCATTCCGAGCGTTGCCGGTATCACCCGTGCCGCCAGTGCCAGCTGTGACCCGGCCCCGCGTGCTCTGGCCCAACGCAGGCCAACCGCTGGCGACGGCCACGACGCGCATGCGGGAACAACGGCTTCGGCCACCCACGCCGACGAGTGCAGCTGCGCCGACAGCGTGGGCTGTGAATGCCTGTGCGTGTTCACCATCTATCCCCCCGCGACGGCGCTGTTGTTCGCCGGCGCGCACCCGCCGGTAGCGGCCGATACGCCATTGCCGGCGCTGGTTCTGCCGGCTGGCAGGCTTTCCCGCGTCTTCCGACCTCCCATCGTCTGAGCGGTTGTTCTCGCGTCACCACGACGTTGCAGTGAACCGTGCTCGCGCCCGCGACTGCGGCTATCGCCACGAGATAAAACCCCAGCGAGAGAGAACATGTATTTGAAGCCCCAAGCCTTGGCTGCGGCCATTGGTGCACTGCTGTGTGCCGCCGCCGTCCACACCGCCAACGCGCAGGATGCGCAGCCCCCGAATGAAGCCGCGCGCACGCTGGACGCAGTGCAGGTAACCGGCAGTCACATCAAACGCGCGCAGTTGTCGGGCGTAGGCCCGGTCAGCGTGATCGATGCACAGGCCATTGAACGCTCCGGTGCTACTTCGGTTGACACCTTGTTGCAGCGGCTGCCGGCCTCGGCTGGTTTTGCCGGCAGCCAGAGCAATGCCTACTGGGCCGAGAACGGCTACGGCACCACCCAGGTCAACCTGCGAGGGCTAGGCATCAACCGCACCCTGGTGCTGCTCAACGGCCGCCGCATCGTCAACGGCGGCACCGGCGCCAACAGTTCGGTCGATCTGAACATGATTCCGGTGTCGCTGATCGAGCGCGTGGAAGTGCTCAAGGACGGCGCTTCGGCCATCTACGGCGCCGATGCGGTGGCCGGTGTGGTCAACATCATCACCAAGCAGGGTTTTGACGGTGCCGAGGCTGCCGTGCGATACGGCCAGACCACACGCGGCGATGGCGATGAAACCGCCGCGGATCTGGCCTGGGGTGTCACCAGTGAGCGTGGCTCGCTGATGGCTGGCATCAACTATGCCGAAGGCGGCACGGTCAACATGGGCTCGCGTGCACCCTGCGGCCTGGCCGAAGTGGATGGCAAGCTGGTGTGCTCGGGCAGCTCCACCACGGTGGGTGGGCGTGCGCTGCTGGCCGATGGCAGACGGGTCAATTTCAACCAGGTGCTGGGTGGCAATGGCGATTTCTACGAGCCGTATTTGGCCGCCAAGCACAACTACAACGGCAACCCCACGCTCAACGCGGTCAATCCGATCAAGCGGATCAGCATGAGCGTGTTTGGCGACAGCCAGCTCAGCGAGAACACCAGCGTGTTCACCGAGCTGATGTATACCAACCGCCAATCCGATCAGCTCGCTGCGCCCGGCGGATTGGGCGTGTACCGGCCGATCAACATCGCTGCCGATCACCCGACCAATCCAACCGGGCAGGACCTGCTGCTGCAGCGCCGACGCTTGGAAGAAGCCGGCCCGCGCCATTTCTCGCAGGAGGTGAATACCTTCCGTGGCCTGGTGGGCGTGAAGGGACATTTCGGTACAGGCTGGGATTGGTCGGCGGCCCTGAACTGGGGCCGCAATACCGGCGTTGATGGCTCCGACAATGTTGCCAATCTTGATCGTGTCGAGCAGACCCTGGACCGCCGCCTCTGCAGCCCGGTGCCGGGCGCGGCCATTCCCTGCGGCGATTATCTGGGCTATGGCGACCTGAGCCGCGAAGTGCTCGATTACATCCTCTACACCTCGCGCGATACCGGCGGCAACGAGCAGAAGAGCTTCACCGCCAACCTGAGCGGGCAGATCTTCGAACTGCCAGCCGGTTGGGTGGGCTTCGCCGCCGGCGTGGAAGTGCGCAAGGAACGCGGCTGGCGCAATCCCGATCCACTGACCGTGCTTGGCATCGGCAATACCAACCAGCAGGACCCGATTGCCGGTGAATACACCGCCAAGGAAGTCTTCGCCGAACTGGCCATCCCGCTGCTGCAGGACAACGTCATCGCCGATTCGCTTTACCTGAACCTCGCAGGTCGTGCCTCGGACTATGATCTTTTCGGCCGCGATTACAACTACAAGGCCGGCCTGGACTGGCAGGTCAGTCCATCGCTCAAAGTACGCAGCACCTATGCCACCGCGTTCCGCATCCCGAACATCCCGGAGCTGTTTGGTGGCGTTGCCGAAGGCAACCTGACCACTACCGACCCTTGTAGCAACTGGTCGGCGTTGCCGGCGGGCTCCACGGTGCGTGACAACTGCCAGGCCTATGGCGTGCCGGCCGGCTATGTGCAGCCGGGCAATACCATCCTCACCACCTCCGGTGGCAATGCCGACCTGAAGCCGGAAGACGCCACCTCGTTCACTGCCGGCGTGGTGTGGACGCCGGAGTTCCTGTCCGGCCTGACCTTGACGCTGGACTACTACAACATCCGCATCAAGCACGCGATCCAGCGCATCGACGGCTCCACCAAGCTGGCCATCTGCTACAACACGCCGGGCTTGGCGCATCCGTTCTGCGACGCCAGCAACTTCACCCGCAACCCGCGCACCGGCGAAGTGGATTTCCTGTCCTCGCAGCCGGTCAATGCCGCCAACGAACATGTCACCGGCTATGACTTCGGCGCCTTATACGAATTCAAGGCGGCAGGCTTTGATGCCAGCGTCAGCGCCGATGTGTCCTACCTGCAGCGTTACGACGTGCGGCCGTATGACGGCGCGGACCTGATCGAGTACGCGGGCAAGATCACCGGCGGCCGTGGCAGTTACGCCAAGTGGCGCGGCCTGGTGTCGATGAGCGCATCGCGCGATCAGTGGTCGGGTACCTGGAGTACGCAGTACATCGGACGCGCCGAAGACATCAACGCGGCACGTGGGGACATCGGCGATCACGCACCGTCGGTGTTCTATCACAACCTGCAGCTCAAGTACGCGGTGAGCAAGGCGCTGGATATATCGCTGGGCCTGGACAATGTCTTCGACAAGAAGCCGCCGTTCATCCAGAGTTATACCGATGCCAACACCGATACCATGACCTACGACCTGCTGGGTCGCCGCTGGTACGCACGCATCGGCTACCGCTGGTGACTGGATGCGCCCCGTCGCCAAGTGGCGGGGCGCGTCATTGAACGAGGACGATGTTGATGAAACCCGCATTCTGGGCACGCCGTGCCCACAAATGGATCGGCCTGGTGATCGGTGTGCAGGCGCTGCTATGGATGCTCAGCGGCGTCTACATGACCGTGGTACCGCTGGACGTGATCCATGGCGACCACCTTGCCCATGTGCATGGCACGCCGTTGCCGGCGCAGAGTGCCCGTGCAGGCGCCGACGTGCTGGCTGCGCGCTACCCGCAGATGGAGTCGTTCCGGCTCAAGCATGTGCTGGATCACGAGGTCTATGAAATCCGCCAGGGCAGACAGAAATTCCTGGTGGATGCTGCCAATGGCGAGCGCATGGCACCGATGGATCGTGAGCAGGCGATAGCGCTGGCTCAGTCGCTGTATCAAGGCGAGGGCGAAGTGGAACGGGTGGAATGGATTACCCGTGCGCCTTCGGAAGTGAAGACCCGCCCGGTGCCGATGTGGGCTGTGCATTTCAGCGGTCGCGGCGATACCACGCTGTACCTGTCACCGGACAGCGGCGAACTGCTGGCGCGTCGGCACGATTTGTGGCGTGGGTTCGACTTCGTGTGGATGCTGCACATCATGGATTATGAAAACCGCACGGACGTAAACAACACCTTGTTGCGTGTTGCCTCGATTGTTGGCTTGGTATTCGCACTCAGCGGCATCTGGTTGTTGTTCTACAGCTTCGGCAAGCGGAGGAACGCATGACGCCCTGGATGCGGACCCTGCACAAGTGGGTGGGCCTGATTGTCGGCCTGCAATTCCTGCTGTGGTTGGGCAGTGGCTTGATGATGAGCCTGCTCGACCCGGAAAAGATTGAAGGCAGCGCCCAGCAGGCTGCAGTTGTTGCCAATCCTGCGTGGCCAGCCGCGACAGTGTCCCCGAGTGTGGCGCTGGCTGCAGCCAAGGGCGAGGTGGCGACACTGGACAGTGGCTGGTTGTTGCAACAGCCGGTGTACCGCCTGCAATCGCCGGAAGGCACCGAGGTCATCGATGCCCGTGATGGCAAGCGCATCGCCATTGATGCGGCGGTGGCGGCGAAAGTCGCACAGGCCGCGTATGCCGGTGATGGTGTTGCAGCAGCGCCGCAGTATCTGCAGAAGACCCTGGAAACCCGCGCGAATCCCGATCCGGTATGGCGCGTGGACTTCAGTGATGTGCAGGACACCAGCATCTACGTGTCCGCACACAGCGGCCAGGTGATGGAGCACCGCACCGCGACGTGGCGGCTGTTCGATATCTTCTGGATGCTGCACATCATGGATTACAGCAGCAGGGTCGACTTCAACAACCCGCTGGTAGTGGGCATGGGCATTGGCGGCCTGTGGCTGGCGCTGACTGGCGTGTGGTTGTTGATTGCCAGCTTCCACCTGCAGGAGTTCATCCCGCGTCGCTGGCGCTCGCGCCGGCAGTTGATGGTGTACGCGCCGGGCGGGGCGCATCTGCGCACGGTCGATGTTGCCAGCGGCGACAGTGTTTATGTGGCACTCGCCCGCGAAGGAATCCATCTACCTTCCAACTGCGGCGGTGGCCAGAGCTGCGGCCTGTGCGAGGTGCGTGTGCGTACCGGAGCGGGCAAGGCAACGGCGGCCGACCGCGCGCACGTACCTGAAGCCAAACGCAAGGTCGGATGCCGTTTGGCCTGCAACCTGCAGGTGGATGACGATATCGAGATAGAAGTGGCCGGCGGTGCCAGCCTGTGGACCGAGCACTGGGCCAGTGTCGAGAAAGTCGTCGCGGTGACACCCTTCCTGCGTGAGATTCACCTGCGGCCGGAGCAGGCGGCGGATACCCGGTTCCAGCCGGGCTGCTATCTGCAGCTGCACGTGCCCGAGTACGAATTGCCGCGCAGTGCGGTGTGGCACCCGGCCGAGCATGACGAGGACTGGAAGGCGCTGTCCTTGCCTGCGGCCTTGCAGAACAAGGCAGCGGTACGCCGTTCCTATTCGCTGGCAACGCCGGTATCGAACGCAGACGGCGGCTTGGTGTTGCTGGTGCGCTTCAGCCCGGGCTGGCAGGAGAATCGAAAGCATCCGCCGGGCAAGGGTTCAAGCTACGCCTATACGCTGCGCGAGGGTGACCGTGTCCGCTACAGCGGCCCCTTCGGCGACTTTGCACTCAGCGGTAGCGAACGGGAGAAGATCTTCATCGGGGCTGGTGCAGGCATGGCGCCGCTACGTGCGCTGATCCAGCAGCGGCTGGATGAAGGTGGTGGCGAGCGTATCCACTATTGGTACGGTGCCCGTTGCGGGCGCGATTGCCCTTATGTCGAGCAGATGCAGGAGCTGGCGCATGAGCATGCCAACTTCAGTTGGCATCCGGTGTGGTCTGGGCAGGGCAGTGATGCGCGCCGTGTGCATGAGGCGATGCATGAAAATCTGTTGAAACAACATCCGGATCTGGCGGGTTGCGAGTTCTACCTGTGTGGCCCTCCGGCGATGTTGGCGGCCACCAGGCAGCTGCTACGCAAGCTGGGTGTTGCAGATGAGCGGGTTGCGTTTGATGACTTCAAGATCTGAGTAGTTGCGGGTCTGGCTGTTGCGGCTGCAGATGTCGGAGGTCTGCAGCTGTTGTAGCTGCTGTTGCTTTGGCTGTTGCTGTTGCTCCGGCTTTCGCTCTAGCTTCGGCTTTGGCTTTGGCTTTGGCTTTGGCTTCGGCTTCGGCTTTGGCTTTGGCTTTGGTTTCGGCTTTGGCTTCGGCTTCGGCTTTGGCTTTGGCTTCGGCTTCGGCTTCGGCTTCGGCTTCGGCTTACGCTTTGGGTATTCCCTTCTCCCGCTTGCGGGAGAAGGTGCCCGGAGGGCGGATGAGGGGAGCTTTTTGACTTGGCTTAGCTGGAAGCTTCCCCTCACCCCAACCCCCGCTCCGCGCCCCGGCCCTTGCGCTAGCGCAAGGGCGTTCGAATGGCTGCGAACCTTTGGTTCGCAAGCAGCCTTTCTCACCCCGTAAACGGGAGAGGGGCTTCAAGCGCAGGTCACTCGTGCTTTGAAAACTCGCTCAACGAACCATCGTTGCCCAACAAAGCAACCGTGAACGCCTGGCGGTAACCATCCGGCGACTCCATCCCCGGCGTACCGACCGGCATGCCTGGCAGCACCAGGCCGCGCGCCTGCGGGCGCTCGGCCAACAGCTTCTTTATGTCTTCCACCGGTACATGGCCTTCCACAACATAGCCGTCGATCTCGGAGGTGTGGCAGGACATCATGCCGTCACCGATTCCCAATCGCTGCTTGACCGCCATCATGTCGCTGGTGTCATTGAGCTGCACCGGGAAACCCGCTGCCTGCATATGCTCGGCCCAGCCGCCACAGCAGCCGCAGTTCGGGTCCTTGTGCACAACCACCAGCGGCAAGGCTTTGCTGGCCGGTGCCGCTTCAACAGTCTTTGCAGGCGCCGCAACTGTAGGCGTAGCTGCTGCGGACGCAGAAGCCGACGGACTTGCATTGCAGGCGCTGATCAGCAAGGTACCGGTAGCCAGCACCAACAGCGATAACATCGGCTTTGAACGAATTTTCATGATCTTGATTCCTTGGGAAGTTCACCGCACCGACCACTTGCGGGTGCGGCAAAGGGCGTCACAGCATCGACAAGCCGCGCTCGAATTCCTTGGCATCCAGCTTGCCGTCGCGGTTGCCGTCGCTCATGCCGAAGTGCGGCAGCAGCGGGTGACGGCTGGGCAGCTCCTCACGGCTGATGAAGCCATCCTTGTTGGCATCAAAGCGCGTGAAAACGGCCGCTGCATCAGCCTGTGGTGCCTTCGCAACAGGCTTGGCAGCCGGCGCGTGATGCTCATGCCCGGCATGTTGCGCATGCGCGATGGAAATGGAAGCAAGGACAATCGCGCCGATCAGCGCAGTTTGGAAACTGGATTTCATTGAATGCATTCCTTGTAGGAAGAATAGGGATGGCGCCGACACGCGGCGCCATCACGGCAGATCAGAACCAGAAGCGCACGCCAGCAACCCAGCGCGATTCACTCACGCCTTCGCCGGCATCACGGTGCAGGTCGGCGGTATCGCCGAACGCGCGCTCGTGCACGAAGCCCACATACGGTGCGAACTTGCGGGTGATCTCGTAGCGCAGGCGCAGGCCGGCTTCCACGCTGCTCAAGCCCTTGCCCACACCACGACGCGGGTCGTCATCGGCAACGATGCTGGCTTCCACCACCGGCTGCAGAATCAGTCGGTTGGTCAACAGCACGTCGTACTCGACCTCGAAGGCCAGCTCGGCCTTGCGCGGTCCGCCGATGTAAGCCATCGCCGAGACTTCGAACTTGTACGGCGACATGCCCTGCAGGCCGAACGCAGCGCGGGTCAGGTCCGGCGATTCACGGTTGTTGTCCTGCCGCACACCGGCTACCACGTCCCACCACGGCGAGATCGAATGCCCGTAAAGCGCGTCCACCGACCAGTCGCCAAGCGCGTTCTCACTGCGCTCACCTTCGCTGCGGATCCACAGGCGGTTGATGTCATTGCCGAACCAGGAATCAATGCCCCAGGCCTGACCGCTGCCGTGCGCGTTGTCCCAGGCTTCCAAGTGGTCGAACACCACCAGGCTGTTGAATGACGGTGCGTGCTCCATGGCATGCGGCTTCAGTACCGGGAAGGCATCGTCGAAGTCCTGCCTGGTAGGCGTCGGGATTGGCTCGCGTGGTGCGTCGCTGGCGCTGCTGCCCTGCATGTTGTGGCCGGCATGCGGATCGGCCGGCATTGCATGCCCCGCGTGCGGGTCTACCGCCGTGCCGTGGCTGGAATGATCTTCCGCCTTGGGCATGGCATGGCCTGCATGCGGATCGGCCGGCATTGCGTGCCCCGCGTGCGGGTCTACTGCCGCGCCGTGATTGGAATGATCTTCCGCCTTGGGCATGGCATGGCCTGCATGTGGATCAGCCGACTTGGCCTTTTCGCCATGGCTGCGATGCGCGGCATGTGGATCAGCCGGCTTGGTCTGGGGCATGTTGTGCCCGGCATGCGGATCCACCGCCGGCTTTGCTTCCACACTGTGGTCCGCATGCGGGTCCTGCGCGAAGGCGCTGCCACTGGCGGCCAAAGCAATGAACAGCAACGAGTGAGAGAAAGTCTTCATGCGTCGATCCTCACTTCGCGCATCATGCCCGCTTCCATGTGGTACAGCAGATGGCAGTGGAAGGCCCAGCGGCCCAGCGCATCCGCGCGCACGCGGTAACTGCGGCGGGTGCCTGGTGGCATGTCGATGGTGTGCTTGCGCAGCTGGAATTCGCCGTCGGCGTTTTCCAGGTCACTCCATACGCCGTGCAGATGGATCGGGTGCTGCATCATGGTGTCGTTGACCAGCACGATGCGCATGCGCTCGCCGTAGTTCAACTTGATGGGTTCAGCACCGGCAAACGGAATGCCGTCGAAGTTCCAGGCGAATTTTTCCATGTGACCGGTGAGATGCAGTTCGATCTCGCGGCCCGGTTCGCGCCCGTCCGGATCCTCGAACAGCGAACGCATCGCGCCGTACGTCAGCACTTTGCGGCCGTTGTCACGCAGGCCGATGCCGGGATCGTCGAGCTTGGGCTCGGTGGCCGAGGTCTGCATGTCGATCAGCGGATTGCCGGCTTCGCTGGGCTTGTGCTTGGGCGACTTGTCACCCGCCGCCGCGCCATGGCCGGCATGTGCATCGTGGCCCATCGCGGCGCCACAGCCGCCTTCCATACCCTTGGCGCCCATGTTGGCACCGCAACCGCCTTCCATGCCGGCATGGTCGCCATGGCTGCCCATGTCGTGGCCCATGTCGCTCATGGTCAGCAGCGGGCGCGGATCGATCTGCGGAATCGGTGCCTGCAGGCCTTGTCGCGTCGCGAGCGTGCCGCAGGCATAGCCGGTGCGGCCCATGTCCTGGGCGAACAGGGTGAAGGCATCCTGGCCGGTGGGTTCGACGATCACGTCGAAGGTTTCGGCCGGGGCGATGCGGAACTCGTCGATGCTGACCGGATGGATGTACTGGCCGTCGGCGGCCACCACAGTCATCTTCAGGCCGGGGATGCGCACGTCGAAGTACGTCATCGCCGAGCCGTTGATGAAGCGCAGCAGCACCTTCTCACCGCTGCGGAACAGGCCGGTCCAGTTGCCGGCCGGCGCAGTGCCGTTCATCAGATAGGTATAGGTGTGGGCATTGATGTCGGACAGGTCGGACGGCGTCATCCGCATCCGGCCCCACATGCCACGGTCGCTGAGCGTCTCGCGCAGGCCGTCCTTGCGCGCGTCGCGCATGAAGTCACCGACCGTGCGCTGGTAGGTGTTGTCATGCATCGGCATCTTCTTCATGCGCCGGAACAGCGCAGTCGGATCCATGTCGGTCCAGTCAGAAAGCATGACCACGTGCTCGCGGTCGAAGTGGTACGGCGGCGGTGCCAGCGGATCGACGATCAGCGCGCCATACAGGCCGGCCTGTTCCTGGAACATCGAATGGCTGTGGTACCAGTAGGTGCCCGACTGCTTGAGCTGGAACCGATATTGGTAGGCCTCGCCCGGCGCGATGCCGTTGAAGCTCAAGCCCGGCACACCGTCCATGTTGGCCGGCAGCAGGATGCCGTGCCAGTGGATGGAGGTCATTTCGTCGGTGAGCGTATTGGCCACGCGCAGGTTGACCGTATCGCCCTCACGCAGGCGCAGAATCGGCGCCGGCAAGGAACCATTTACGGTGATGGCAGGGCGGGTGCGGCCGGTGAAATTGACTGCCGAGCGGCCAATCGCAAGGCTCAGTTCGGTACCGCGCAGCTCAACCGGCGGCACTGCCATGGCACTACCGGCGGCGAAAGCCTGTGGAATGCGGGCCAGGCCGGCACCGGTAACTACGCCGCCAATGGCCAGGCCCTGCACGAAACGACGTCGCGACAGCGCCGAGCGCGGGTCGGAAAGAAAATCAGATGACATGTGGAACTCCCGGTCATGCAGCCGCATCACGATGCGGTGCTGCATGTCCTGAACAGATCAGGGATGCGCCAGGGCGAAGGCCACGGCACAGGTATCTGCAGGGCGCACAGGCGCCGGGTTCAGGCGATGGGAGGGCGGTTGAGCTGGCCTGGGGCCACGTCGTCGCGGGAGGGCAGTGCCGGCATCGGCGCCAATGCATGGCGCATTGGTGCAAGCCGCGTCATCGCGACGCTGGGCAGCATGTTGCAATGCTGTTTGCAGTCGCAGCTGTCACCGCTGGCACAGGGCGAGGCTGCCTTGTCGGCGTCGCCGGCCTCGCACTGCAGGTTGGCTTCCTGCTCGTGGCAGCAGTCGTGTGCGCTGTCGCCGGCTTCCATTGCCATCGACATCGCCTGCATCGGCATGGCCATCGCCGTTGCAGACCACACCGAACCGACCGCACCAGCGATCAGGGTCAGGCACAGCAGCAGGGGCAGCAGGATACGCGGCACGGGCTTTGCGGTTGGAAGCGAGGCTGAACCATAACATTCCTGAGTAGGGGCTGGGCTGAATGGTTGGGGAGAGCGGGTGCGCATACAGGCTGGGTGGAACCGGCTCTGTTACGTCTCTCAAAGCCAAAGCACCCCTCCTCAATCCTCCCCTGCGCCTGCGGCGCAAGGGAGGAGGTAGAAGCCGGCATCGGCCAACTCAACGAGGGCCGCAACCCCCTTGCGGCTGCGCAGGAAGGGAGGAGGTGCGTCCTCCCCGATCAATTGACGACGCCGGCGCTTCTACCCCCTCCCTTGCGCCGCAGGCGCAGGGGAGGGCTGGGGAGGGGTAAGGCTCTGGCAGTAGCTATTGCCAATCCCCAGGCAACCCAAGCAAGTAGAATCCACTCCAGCTTTCACCAATGAAGTGGCGATCCATGTCCCAGCGTGCTTGGGTGGCGGCGGCCATCCACAAGATTGAAGCCGACTACAACCGTTCGGCCGATACCCATCTGATTCCCGTCGATCTGCCCGGTTTCCCGGGTATCGATGTCTATCTGAAGGATGAATCCAGCCACCCGACCGGCAGCCTCAAGCACCGTCTGGCGCGTTCGCTGTTCCTGTACGCGCTGGCCAATGGCTGGCTGCTGGAGGGCCGCCCGGTGATCGAGGCCTCCAGCGGTTCCACCGCCGTGTCCGAGGCCTACTTCGCGCGCCTGCTGGGCCTGCCGTTCATCGCGGTGATCCCGGCCAGCACTTCGCCGGAAAAGATCGCCGCCATCGAATTCCACGGTGGCCGCTGCCATCTGGTGCAGCGTGCCTGTGACCTGAACTGCGAATCCGAGCGACTGGCACGCGAAACCGGCGGCCACTTCATGGATCAGTTCACCTACGCAGAGCGCGCCACCGACTGGCGCGCCAACAACAACATCGCCGAGTCCATCTTCAAGCAGATGGCCGAGGAGCCGCATCCGGTGCCGGAATGGATCGTCTGCAGCCCCGGTACCGGCGGCACCGCCGCTACCCTGGGCCGTTACGTCAGCTATCGCCGGCACGACACCCGCATCCTCTGCGCCGATCCGGAAGTGTCCATCTTCTACGACGGCTACTGCGCCGCGCTGGAAGGCCGCGACTGGCGCACGATGACCTGCGAAGGCGGTTCGCGCGTGGAAGGCATCGGCCGCCCGCGCGTTGAGCGCAGTTTCATCCCCACCTGCGTGGATGCGATGGTCAAGGTGAGTGATGCGCTGAGCCTGGCCGCGATGCGTCATGTCAGCGCCACTTTGGGGCGCCGCGTCGGTGGTTCCACCGGCACCAATTTCATCGGCGTGCTGTATGCGGCGCAGCAGATGCGCCAGGCCGGCCGTGACGGCTCCATCGTCAGCATTCTGTGCGATGCCGGCGAACGCTACGCGCACAGCTATTACAACCCGGACTGGTACACCCAGCAGGGCATCGAGGTAGCCAGCGCCGATGCGGTGGTGGCTACCGCCGTGGCCGGGCAGGGCATGCCGGAGCTGCCTTGTGCCTGGTTGGAAGCGTCGCCATATCAGGTCTGATACCGGCGCAGCCGGAACTGTTTGAAGGAATGCCGTGAACACCCCCAATCCCCTGCTCGATTTCTCTGGCCTGCCGCGGTTTGACGCGATCCGTGCCGAACACGTCACCCCGGCCATCGACACCCTGCTGGCCGAGGCCGAAGCCGCAGTGAAAACCGCCGAGACCGTGGCGCCGGTGAGCTGGGAGGCGTTCGTGGTGCCGCTGGACGATGCCACCGAGCGGCTGTATCGCGCCTGGGGCCAGGTCTCGCATCTACAGGCAGTGGTCAATACGCCGGAGCTGCGCGAGGCGTACAACGCCAATCTGCCGAAGATCAGCCGCTTCGGCAGTTCGGTCGCTCAGAACCCGGCGCTGTACGCGCAGTACAAACTACTGGCCGCCGCGCCGGAAGCCACCAACTACGGCGAAGCACAGCGCAAGGCGCTGGAAAACGCATTGCGCGATTTCCGCCTGGGCGGTGCGGAGCTCGACGACGCAGGCAAGGCGCGTTTCGCTGAATTGCAGGAAGAACTGTCCGGGTTGCAGGCAAAGTTCTCGCAGAACGTGCTTGATGCCGGTGACGCGTTTGCCTTGTACGTGGATGTGGCCGACGACCTGCTGGGCCTGCCCGATGATGTGATTGCCAGCGCCCGCGCGGCCGCGCAGAAGGATGGCCGCGACGGTTACAAGCTGACCCTGCAGATGCCGTGCTACCTGCCTGTGCAGACTTACGCCGACAACCGCGCGCTACGCGAGCAGCTGTATCGCGCCCATGCCATGCGCGCATCGGAGTTCGGCGACGCCGCGTTGGACAACACCGGCAATATCGATCGCATTCTCGCCGTGCGCGCCGAACTGGCGGTACTGCTGGGTTTCGACAATTACGCCGAGTATTCCATCGCCACCAAGATGGCCAGCGATGCAACGCAGGTGTTGAGCTTCCTGCGTGACTTGGCTGCACGTGCCAAGCCCTATGCGCAGCGCGACCGCGCCGAGTTGGAGGCCTTCGCCCGCGAACAGCTGGGCATGGACGAACTGCAGGCCTGGGGCCTTGCCTACGTGGCCGAGAAACTCAAGCAGGCGCGTTATAGCTATTCCGAGCAGGAAGTGAAGCAGTACTTCACCGAACCGAAGGTGCTGGCCGGCCTGTTCGGCGTGATCGAGCGTCTGTACGGCCTCAAGGTCGAGCAGGACAGCGCGCCGGTCTGGCACGAAGACGTGCGCTTCTATCGCCTGGTGGGCGCCGATGGTGCGCTGGTCGGCCAGTTCTACATGGACCTGTACGCGCGCGAAGGCAAGCGTGGCGGTGCGTGGATGGATGACTGCCGCAACCGTCGCGTCACTGCAGCTGGCGTGCAGACGCCGCTGGTCTACCTGGTCTGCAATTTTGGCCGCGGCAATGACGGCAAGCCGGCAACCTTCAGCCACGACGAAGTCACCACCGTCTTCCACGAAATGGGCCACGGCCTGCATCAGTTGCTGACCCGCATCGGCGAGCTGGCAGTTGCCGGCATCAATGGTGTGGAATGGGATGCGGTGGAGCTGCCCAGCCAGTTCATGGAGAACTTCTGCTGGGAGTGGGAACAGGTGCGGGCGATGACCGCGCATGTCGATACCGGCGCGCCGCTGCCGCGCGAACTTTTCGACAAGATGCTGGCGGCCAAGAACTTCCAGAGCGGCATGTTCACCGTGCGCCAGCTGGAGTTCGGCCTGTTCGACATGTTGCTGCACAGCCAGTACCAGCCTGAACAGGAAACCGTGCTGCAGCTGTTGGAGCGCGTGCGTAACGAGGTGGCGGTGAACATCCCGCCGGCCTGGAACCGCTTTGCCAACCAGTTCAGCCATATCTTCGCGGGCGGTTATGCGGCCGGGTATTACAGCTACAAGTGGGCCGAGGTGCTCAGTGCCGACGCCTATGCCGCCTTCGAGGAGGCGCCGGCTGAATTGACTGAAACCGGTGCCCGTTTCCGCGACGAAGTGTTGTCGCGCGGTGGCAGTCGCAGCGCCGCTGAGAACTTCCGCGCCTTCCGTGGCCGTGAACCGCAGATTGATGCCTTGTTGCGGCATAACGGCATGACTGCCTGAACACCGGCCACGGCCAGGGCTGGTCAGCCGGGGCGATGAGGATCAAGCTTGGGGGCACGTATTCCCCGATCTATACGACATGCCCCGGCTAATCACCCGCGTCGCAGCCTGCGCGGCCATCATCGGCGCGGTTCTGTGGTTCCAACCGCGCATCAATGAGCCCGCCGCCCAGGTCAGCAATGGCTTGAACCTACGCAGCGCACCGGACCAGCGCGCCGAGCGCTTGGCGGTGCTGCCGGTAGGTACCACGGTGGAAGTGCAGCGCTGCCTGGCCGATCTGCAATGGTGCAACGTGCGCGCCGATGGCAAGAGTGGCTGGGTAGCGGCCGACTATCTGATTGCCCGCAGCGACGGCAAGAAGGTCAGGCTGGCCGAAGCCGGCAAGCAGATGGGCGTGGTGATAGAAACCGCCAAGCCCGGCGGTTGACCCCGCACCTGTAGAGCCGAGCCATGCTCGGCAGAAGCGTTATGCATAATCCAGGTAGAGCCGAGCCATGCTCGGCTGGGGCATCACACACAATCCAAGTAGAGCCAAGCCATGCTCGGCTCGGGCGTTACCTGTCCGGCGAGACTGCAGCGAAACTTTGGGATTACAGCAAACCTCGTCCCTTCTCCCGCTTGCGGGGGAAGGTGCCCGCAGGGCGGATGGGGGGCTCTGGGTTTGGCTGTGTAGCCGTCGTTTTCCCCCAGTTTCGCGGCTTACGCCGCTCCTACAACAGCGTGATCACGCCGGCCCTGAAGCTGCACCTGTAGAGCCGAGCCATGCTCGGCTGGGGCGTTATCGGTAAAGCCTGCCGAGCATGGCTCGGCACTACGGTTTTGCCCCCTCCCTTGCGCCGAAGGCGTAGGGGAGGGTTGGGGAGGGGTTGGCTCTTCGCTGGGCTGCCGGAATGCCAGCTTCGTGGCTTACGCCGCTCCCACAGGTCCCACATCCGAATTGGCAGCGGGGAAAGCCCCTTGCCGAGCATGGCTCGGCACTACATGAGCAGCCTTTTACTTCTTGTTCGGCACTTCAAAGCCCAGCTTGTCCACCTGCTGTGGATGCTGCGGCACGCGCTTGAGCTTGTCGGTGTTGACGTCGTACTTGTCGCGCAGACGGGTGGCCAGCTGGCGGTAGGTGGCGTTGTCCATGTCCGGCTCGCGGGCGAAGATCCACGCCATTTCGCGGCCTGGGTAGCCAATCAATGCCCAGGAATAATCCGGCGCCACTTCCAGGATGCGGGTGTGGGTGGGCACCACGCGGTAGAACCAGGTGCGCCAGCGGCGGTTGCCGCTGTCTTCGTCAACCTTGGCGCGGATATCTATTTCCTCTTCCGGCTCGGCGAAGCCTTCGCGGAACTGGTAGTGGATGGCGACCTTGTTGTCGTCGCGCAAGGTATAGGTGTTGACGCTGGCCACATGGCCGCGCTCGACGAAGTTGGGCACGCGGCCAATCACATACCAGCGGCCCATGAAGCGCTGCAGGTCAATCGGGCCCTCGGCGATTCCTTCCTCCACCGTCGTTGCCGTCGGGGCAGCCTCCTGCGCGTGGGCCGGGATCAGCGGCAGGGCAAGGCTCAACAACATGACAGACAGGAAAACGGGAATGGGTCGCATTGCGGGCAGGGCACCAGTGAAGGTCAGGGCAGCATGTTCGACGGGCAGCGATGGGCGCGTCAATGGCAGGTCGCAGTCTGTGAGATGGCGGCCGCCGAGGATGCACTCCAACACAGCCATGTTGCCGGAGAACGTCATGACCAAGCCGCTTGCATCGTCATCCCGTCGTAACGCGCCAGAAGCGCCTGATCCGCGCGTGCTGCGCTGCGTCAGGCAGGCGGCGCTGGCCGGTCTGGCGCTGGTGCTGGTGTGGCCGGCGGCCCGCGGCCACAGCCAGTGGATCGGCTGGTTGCCGCTGTGGCTGCTGGGGATGCCGCTGTCCGCGTGGTGGGCGCTGTACCGCTTTCGCCTACCCGCAGCTTGGCGGAACCGCCACGCCAAGCCGCGTAAGCGCGGCCCGCAGGCTACCCGTGGCCGCCCGCCGGCCCGGCGCCGTCTGCCACAGGCGGCCTGACCTTCGACACGTGGGGGCGGGGCAGGGCCTGTGCTAGCGTTCGCGGCTTATGACCGCATGGAGCCAACATGTCTCGACTCACCTCCGCCTGCCTTGTGGCAGGTCTGCTTTCTTCCGGCCTGGCCGGGGCCGCCATGGCCGCTGACGATTCCCAGGACAAGTACGCCTGGCTGGAAGACGTCACCGGCGACAAACAGCTGGGCTGGGTGAAGGAGCAGAACGCCAAGTCCGAAGGCCGCCTGGCTGTGACCCCACAGTTCAAGGCGATGGAATCCGGCATCCGCGAGGTACTGGATTCGGACGCCAAGATCCCGGGTGTGGAGAAGATTGGCGACTATTACTACAACTTCTGGAAGGACAAGCAGCACGAGCGCGGCGTGTGGCGCCGTACCACCCTGGTGGAATACCGCAAGGCCGAGCCGCTGTGGGAAACCGTGCTGGACCTGGACGCGCTGAACAAGGCCGAGGGTGAGAACTGGGTATGGCATGGCGCCAACTGCCTGCGCCCGGAATACAACCGCTGCCTGATCGCGCTGTCGCGCGGCGGCGCTGACGCCGATGTCACCCGCGAGTTCGACATTTCCAGGAAGGATTGGATCAAGGACGGTTTCTTCCGCGCCGAGGCCAAGGGCGGCCTGGGCTGGATCGACCAGGACAACGTCTTCGTCTACACCGACTTCGGGCCGGGCTCGATGACCACCTCCGGTTACCCGCGCGTGGTCAAGCGCTGGCAGCGCGGCACCCCGATCACCGCCGCTACCCCGGTGTATGAGGGCAAGCCGGAAGACATGTACATCGCGGCGATGCATGACGACACGCCGGGCTTCGAGCGCAACTTCGTCAGCCGCACGATTGCGTTCTACAACAACGAACTGTTCCTTATCGGCGCCGATGGCAAGTTGACCAAGGTCGACGCGCCGAACTCGGCCGAAAAGGGCGTGCGCCGCGAATGGCTGACCCTGGAACTGCGTGAGCCGTGGACTGTAGGTGGCAAGACCTACGCTGCCGGCTCGCTGCTGGCAACGAAGTTTGATGACTTCATGGCCGGCAAGCGCGAGTTCGACGTGCTGTTCGCCCCCACCGAGACCACTTCGCTGGCCGGCACCACCTGGACCAAGTCGCACGTGGTGTTGAACGTGCTGGACGACGTCAAGAATCGCCTGAAAGTACTGACCCATGGCAAGGATGGTTGGGTTTCCAGCGATTTCACCGGTGCACCGGCTTTCGGCACGATTGGTGTTGGCGCGGTGGACGCGGATGAAAGCGACGCGGTGTGGATGACCGTCACCGACTACCTGACCCCGACCACGTTGGCACTGGCCGAAATCGGCAAGCAGCCGGAAGTGCTCAAGACCATGCCGGCGTTCTTCGACGCCAGCGACAAGGTGATCGAGCAGCACTTCGCCACCAGCAAGGACGGCACCCGCGTGCCCTACTTCGTGGTGCACGACAAGGCGATGAAGCTGGACGGCTCCAACCCGACCCTGCTGTACGGCTACGGTGGCTTTGAAATCTCGCTGACCCCGGGTTATTCCGGCGGCATGGGTCGCGCCTGGTTGGACAAGGGCGGCGTGTATGTCGTTGCCAACATCCGTGGCGGTGGCGAGTACGGCCCGCGCTGGCACCAGGCGGCGCTGAAGCAGAACCGTCACAAGGCGTATGAGGATATGGCAGCGGTGGCGCAGGATCTGGTCAGCCGCAACATCACCTCGGCCAAGCACCTGGGCGTGCAGGGCGGCAGCAACGGCGGTCTGCTGACCGGCAACATGCTCACCCAGTACCCGGAGCTGTTTGGCGCAGTGGTGGTGCAGGTACCGCTGCTGGACATGAAGCGCTACAGCCATCTGTTGGCTGGTGCCTCGTGGATGGCCGAGTACGGCAACCCGGACACGGCCGATTGGGAATTCATCAAGACCTTCTCGCCTTACCACCTGTTCGACCCGGCCAAGAACTACCCGCCGGTGCTGTTCACCACCTCCACCCGCGATGACCGCGTGCACCCGGGTCACGCCCGCAAGATGGCGGCCAAGATGATCGACGCAGGCAAGGACGTGACCTACTACGAGAACATCGAAGGCGGCCACGGTGGCGCGGCAAACAATGCGCAGGCTGCGCATATGTCGGCACTGGCTTACAGCTTCCTGTGGGAGCAGCTGAGCAAGAAGTGATGCTTGGTTTGAAGTTGTTTTCGTTTTGAAGTGATGCAAAACAAACGCCACCGAAAGGTGGCGTTTGTTTTTGCTCCGCTTTGCTTTGCTTCGGCTTAAGCCCCTCTCCCGCCTGCGGGAGAGGGGTTGGGGTGAGGGCAGGGCGGAGTCTAGTTAGTGAATTGCGGTAGGAATTTCAAAAGCTCAAAAGCGCCCCCCCATCCGCCCTCCGGGCACCTTCCCCCGCAAGCGGGAGAAGGAACAACCCAAGCCAAGATCAAAACCGAGGCCGAAGCCAAAGCCGAAGCCGAAGCCGAAGCCAAAGCCAAAGACAAAGCCAAAGCCAAAGCCAAAGCCAAAGCCAAAGCCAAAGCCAAAGCCCCCCTCATTGCCGCTTGAGGCGTTGCTTCTGCTCCCTCCCTTTCGCCGCAGGCGAAGGGGAGGGCTGGGGAGGGGTGCCTTTAGCTTTCAGCTTTCAGCTCTCAGCTCTCAGCCAACTTTCCCAGCCAGCCAGCTCTCCAACCCCGCCCAATCCGCGCCACCGCCTCCTGCAAACGCCCAACATCCTGCGTATAGGCAATCCGTACATGCTGGTTGGCGCGGTAGTTCCCAAAATCCAAGCCCGGCGTAAACGCCACATGCTCGGTCTCCAGAAAGTGCGCACAGAACGCCTGCGCGTCATCGGTGAACGCACTCACATCGCAGTACAGATAGAACGCACCCTGCGGCTCCACATCAATCCGGAACCCAAGCGCACGCAACGCCGGCAACAGATAATCCCGCCGCTGCTGGAACTGCTCCCGCCGCTGCTCGAAGATGGCAATCGTTTCGGGCTCGAAACACGCCAAGGCAGCATGCTGCGCCATCGACGGCGCGCTGATGTACAGGTTCTGCGCAAGCTTCTCCAACTCGGGCACCGCACGCGGCGGCGCCACCAGCCAGCCAAGGCGCCAACCTGTCATGCCGAAGTATTTGGAGAAGCTGTTCAACACGAACGCTTCGTCATCCACTTCCAGCACGCTGGGTGCATCAAAGCCATAGGTCAGCCCGTGGTAGATCTCATCCACCACCAGGTGCCCACCGTGTTCCTTCAACGCCGTCGACAAGCCAGCCAACTGCCCGGCATCCAGCGTGGTACCAGTCGGGTTGGCAGGCGACGCCACCAGCGCCCCCACACTGGCCGAATTCCAGTTGGCCGCAATCGATTCCGGGGTCAGCTGGTAGCCACTGTCCGGCCCCACCGGCACCAGCTGTGCCGCGCCTTCCACCAAGCGCAGGAAATGCCGGTTGCAGGGGTAGCCGGGGTCGGCCAGCAGCCAGTGCTTGCCCGGGTCGACCAGCAGGCTGGAGGCCAGCAGCAGGGCGCCGGAGCCGCCGGGGGTTACCAGGATGCGTTCCGGGTCGATATCCAGACCGTAGCGCTGGCCGTAGAAGCCGGCGATGGCCTGGCGCAGGGCGGGCAGGCCGCGTGCGGCGGTATAGCGGGTGTGCCCGGCGGCCAGCGCAGCCTGGCCGGCACGGATGATGGGTTCGGCGGTGGTGAAATCGGGTTCGCCGATCTCCAGGTGGATCACGTCGTGGCCCTGCTGCTCCAGTGCGTTGGCACGGGCCAGCAACGACATGACGTGGAAGGGCGCGATCTCCTGACTGCGGCGGCTATAGGGGGCTTGCGGGGCGTGGGGCGTGTTCATGCCTGCATGATAGGCGGCGTTGATGGCAACGGCGCAAGCGCCGGGCATGGCACACTGTGCGCTGTTGCACTGGATGCACCACCGCTGTTCCGGAGCGAACCTGATGAAACCCTTTCTTTGCCTGTTGGTTGCAAGCCTGATGATCAATACCGCCGCCGCTTCCCAGCCCACCCCGCCGGATGTTGAAAAGCGCCCGCACACGGTGACCGCACCGTTCGGTGCACAGCGCGAGGACGACTATTACTGGCTGCGTGACGACGCGCGCAAGGAGCCGGCGATGCTGGCCTACCTCAACGCCGAAAACGCCTATACCGATGCGCTGATGGCGCCGCTCAAGCCGCTGCAGGACAAGCTCTACGCCGAGATCGTCGGCCGCATCAAGCAGGACGATGCCAGCGTGCCGTACCGTGAGCGCGGCTACTGGTATTACACCCGCTACGAAACCGGCAAGGACTACCCCATCCACGCCCGCCGCAAGGGCGATATGCAGGCACCGGAAGAAGTGCTGCTGGATCTGAACGTGCTGGCCGAAGGCAAGGGTTACTTTGGCATCGACGACATGGACATCAGCCGCGACAACCAGTTGCTGGCCTTCGCCGAAGACGCCGTTGGCCGCCGCCAGTACACCATCCGCATCAAGGACCTGGGCACCGGCAAGATGCTGGACGACGTGATCGAAGGCGTGTCGGCCAATGTGGTCTGGGCCGATGACAACCGCACGCTGTTTTACGTCGAAAACGATCCGGAAACCCTGCTCACCGTCCGCGTCAAGAAGCACGTGCTGGGCACCCCGGTCAGCGCCGATGTGCTGGTCTACGAGGAGAAGGACGACAGCTTCTACATGGGCATCGGCCGCACCCGCGACGACCGTTTCATCACCATCGGCGTGGACAGCACTGTGTCCTCCGAGCTGCGTTACACCTCGGCCGCCAACCCGGGCGAGTTCACCGTGCTGGCAAAGCGCGAGCGCGACGTGGAATACGACGCCGACCACTACAACGGCCAGTGGGTGATCCGCACCAATGCCGATGGCGCCACCAACTTCAAGCTGGTTACCGCCCCGGAAGGCGCCACCAGCCGCAAGCAGTGGCAGGACTGGGTGAAGCACGATCCGCAGGTGCTGATTGAAGGCTTTGAGCTGTTCGACGGCTATACCGCCATCGCCGAGCGCGCCGAAGCGCTGGAGCGCGTGCGCCTGCTGTTTGCGGACGGCCGCAGCGAGTTCGTCAAGGCCGATGAGCCGGCCTACTCGATGGGCTTGTCGGTCAATGCCGAACCCGAAACCGAATGGCTGCGTTACACCTACACCTCGCTGACCACGCCGGCCACCACCTACGAACTCAACGTCAAGACCGGTGAGCGCCGCCTGCTCAAGCAGCAGCCGGTGATCGGTTACGACCCGAGCAAGTATGAAACCGAGCGCGTCTGGGTCACCGCCCGTGACGGCGCCCGTATTCCGGTGTCGCTGGTCTACAAGAAGGGCTTCAAGAAGGACGGCACCGCCGCCCTGTACCAGTACGCCTATGGCAGCTACGGCATGTCGATGGACCCGGGCTTCAACCAGAGCGTGGTGAGCCTGCTGGACCGGGGCGTGGTCTACGCCATCGCGCATATCCGCGGTGGCGAGGAGATGGGCCGCAGCTGGTATGACAACGGCAAGCTGCTGCACAAACAGAACACCTTCAACGACTTCGTCGACGTGACCCGCGCGCTGGTGGCACAGGGCTATGCCGCCAAGGACCGCGTTGCGGCCTCGGGTGGCAGCGCCGGCGGCCTGCTGATGGGCGCCGTGGCCAACCAGGCGCCGGGCGACTACCGGGTGATGGTGGCGCAGGTGCCGTTCGTCGACGTGGTCACCACCATGCTCGATGCCAGCATTCCGCTGACCACCAACGAGTACGACGAGTGGGGTAACCCGGAGCAGAAGCCTTACTACGACTACATGCTCAAGTACTCGCCGTACGACAACGTCACCGCTCAGGCTTACCCGTCGTTGTTCGTAGGTACCGGCCTGTGGGATTCGCAGGTGCAGTACTGGGAACCGGCAAAGTGGGTAGCCAAGCTGCGTGACGTCAATACGGGCACCGCGCCCATCGTGTTCCGCACCAACATGGAAGCCGGCCACGGCGGCAAGTCCGGTCGCTTCCAGCGTTACAAGGAACAGGCCGAGTCCTTCGCCTTCGTGCTGTGGCAGCTGGGCCTGGCCGATTGATGCAGCAGGGTTGTGGTCATGCCTGAGACGCCACCGCCCCGCCAACCACGCCCGCCGCGCCTGCGCTGGGCGTGGTGGCTGCTGGCCTATGTGAGCCTGGGGGTGGGCATCGTCGGTATTTTCGTGCCCGGCCTGCCCACCACCGTGTTCGTGCTGATTTCGGCCTGGGCGGCCTCGCATGGCTCCGAGCGGCTGCACCGCTGGCTGCTGGACCACCCGCGCTTCGGCCCGGCCATCCGCGACTGGCAGGCGCACGGCGCGGTAAGCCGCAAGGGCAAGTGGATGGCCAGCCTGACCATGCTGGCCTGCGCCCTGATCACCCTGTGGTGCGTGCCGCTGGCCTGGGTGAAATGGACCTCCATCAGCATCATGGCCTGCGTCTGCCTGTGGCTGTGGCTGCGGCCCCTGCCGCCGGGCGAACGCTGAACGGCGCACGCGCGCGGTTCGGACTTGGTGGTCCAGTGGCTATACTCCGGGGCATGAACAAGACGTCCCGTTTCCTGATTCTCATCCCGGCGGCCTTCGTGCTGCTGGGCCTCAGTGCCTGCGGCAACAAGGGCCCCTTGGTGATGCCGCAGAAGCCGGTGCCGATCGAGGAACAGGAAGTTACCCCGGACGAGCAGCCCGCTGCCGATCCGGCCACCGACAAGAAGGACCCGGCTGCCGACAAGAAGGCCGACGAAGCCCTGGACGATGCAACCGGTGGTGATGGCGTCAATGAGTAAGTCGGCAACAGGGCGCCTGCACTTCAGCAAGATGCACGGCGCCGGCAATGATTTCGTGGTGTTGGACCTGCGTGATGGCAGCGCGCCACCGGATGCGGCCCAGGCCGCACTGCTGGCCGACCGCCATCGCGGCGTGGGCTGTGACCAGATCCTGACCATCGAGCCGCCGCGCAGCGAAGGCGCGGTGGCGTCCTACCGCATCTGGAATTCAGACGGCTCCACCTCGCAGCAATGCGGCAACGGCGCGCGCTGCGTGGCCGCCTGGCTGGTGCGCGACGGCGCAGTGCAGGGCGATGATTTCATCATCGACAGCCCCACCCGTACGCACGCCGTGCAGCGCCTGGCCAATGGCGAATTCGCCGTGGCCATGGGCAAGCCCGAGTTCGAGCCGGCGCAGATTCCGTTGCTTGGCTTCCCACGCGCGCGTGAGGAATACATGACCTCGCTGCAGGGCGAGAACGTGCGCTTCGGCGCCGTGTCGATGGGCAACCCGCATGCCGTGCTGGAAGTCGGCTCGGTCGACGCCGCTCCGGTGGAGCGGGTAGGGCCCTTGCTGCAGCAGAACCCGTTCTTCCCGGAATCGGTGAATGTCGGTTTCGCCCAGGTGATGGATGCCGGCCACGCCCGCCTGCGCGTGTACGAGCGCGGTGTCGGTGAAACCCTGGCCTGCGGTAGCGGTGCCTGCGCGGCCGCGGTCGTGCTGATGCAGCGTGGCCGCCTGCAGCGCGATGCACTGATTTCCCTGCCCGGTGGCGACCTGCGTATCCAATGGCCGGCAGATGATGCCGAGATCGTGATGTCCGGCCCGGCAGCATTCGTATTCGACGGAGAGTGGATGGGATGAACGACACAGTCGAGAAAATCGGTGCCCATGAAGTCGCAGCCTGGCTGCGGCGTCATCCGAGCTTCCTCAAGCAGTTCCCCGATCTGGCGCTGACCATGGTGGTGCCGCGCGACGACGGCCCCACCGCCTCGCTGGCCAGCTACCAGCTGGAAGTGCTGCGCGACAAGAACCGCGAGCTGTCGCGGCGCCTGGCCGACCTCGGCGCCAATGCGCAGATCAACGAACGCCTGGCCGTGCGCACCCACCAGCTGACCCTGGCGCTGATGCGCCAGAACAGCGCCGCCGACACCCTGCGAGCTATGGCCGCCTCGCTGGAAGAAGATTTCGCCGGCGACCTGGTGCGCATCGTCTGCTTTGATGACGTGCCGGAACTGGCAGAAGCGCCGTGGCTGCAGATCATCGCCAAGGACGACCAACGGCTGGCCGCGTTCCACGACTGCCTGCAGGACGGCGAGCCCATCTGCGGCCGCCTGCAGCAGGAGAAGAACGTGGTGCTGTACGGCGAGCGCGTCAACGAAGTCTCATCCACTGCGCTGCTGCCGTTGCCCGACGTCGGCCTGATCGCCGTGGGCAGCTACGACCCCAACCGCTTCTATCCCGGCATGGGCACGCTGTTCCTGCGCATGATGGGCGAGTCGCTGGTGACGGGTTTGCAGCGCTTCCACAGCGCTTGAATGGAGTGATGCGGCGATGAGTGCCGTCCAGGCATTCCTGTCCTATCTGCAGGTCGAGCGCCGCATGTCGGCGCATACGCTGGACGCCTACCAGCGAGACCTCGCCGCGCTCAGCCAATGGTGCGATGCGCACGAAGTCGCCGATCCGCAAGCGCTGCAAGGCGACCAGTTGCGTGAGTTCATCGCCAGCGAGCATCGCCGCGGCCTGTCGGCCAAAAGCCTGCAACGCCGCCTGTCGGCCTGCCGCAGCTTCTACGCCTGGTTGCTGAAGAACAACGCCATCGACACCAGCCCCGCCGCCGGCCTGCGTGCGCCCAAGGCGCCGCGCAAACTGCCGCAGGTGCTGGACGCCGACGAAGCCGTGCAACTGGTCGAGCTGCCCACCGATGCACCGCTAGGCCTGCGCGACCGCGCGCTGTTGGAGCTGTTCTATTCCTCAGGCCTGCGCCTGAGTGAACTCTGCGCCATGCGCTGGCGCGACCTCGATACCGCCAGCGGCATCGTGCTGGTGCACGGCAAAGGCAACCGCGAACGCACCGTACCGGTCGGCTCGCATGCAATGAATGCATTGCAGGAATGGCGCAAGGAAAGCGGTGGCACCGGCGAGAAACCGGTATTCCCGGGCCGCAGCGGCGGACCCATCGGCCAACGCGCCGTGCAGATCCGCATCAAGCAACTGGCGCAACGCCAAGGGCTGTTCAAAAACGTGCACCCGCATATGCTGCGGCACAGTTTCGCCAGCCATATTCTGGAATCCTCAGGCGACCTGCGCGGCGTGCAGGAACTGCTGGGGCATGCGGATATCGCAACCACGCAGATCTATACGCATCTGGATTTCCAGCATCTGGCCAAGGTTTATGATGCTGCGCATCCTAGGGCGAAGCGGAAAAGTTGAGTTGGCTTGAGGACTATTCTTTATTGGTCTTTTATATCTTCGTGGTAGCGGCGACCGCGTGGTCGCGATTATGCGAAAGAGTGGAAGGTGATCAAAGATCGAGGCAATGGTTGCGTGAGCTCAATAGCACGTTCGAGCTAGGTCATTTATCCTTCCTGACGACAAACGGAGTGCTTTCACTAAGGCGACGTTTCTAGATTTATCGATACGCTCGTGAAACGTCGTTGGCGCTGTCGAGGACGTCATCAATCAGGTGGCAGTAGCTGCTTTCTTGGCGCGTTCATCAAAGTCTTTGATCCAGTTCAGCATGGATTGAATATCCATCAGTAGTTCATCTGGCTCCGGTAGCCATGTAGGGCTTTCCGTTGGCTGAGAGTGTTCGAACGCCGAGTATTTGGTCATCATTTCATTGATCAATGCGCAGTCATTCGGCGTTACGGCGTTCAAGCGTTTCAATACGTTGAGGGTTTTTATTTCTCGACGATAGCGGTTGATTATGCCGGAGCACAGTTCATCCTCGACTGACCTTTCTACAAGAATTCGGAAATTGCTACAGGCGGCCTTAAGCGCGATAGCCCTTAGCGAAGCGTCGAGTTTTTTAATGGCCCCGATACTGCTGACCATTTGGTTGAACCCGGACTTTGGCTTGAGTGAAAACGCGTCGATGGAAACAGGCATGCCCGTATTGGTGCCGTCACGCCCGATGGACACCACGCTGACCTCTACTGCTGTCAACTCGAGATCAGTTCTATGCTTCGCTGCGCTTCGAAGCAAGACCATCAACGACAATCGGTGTGTGAAGACGATTACCTGTCTATGTTCAGCCAAGTCCACTAGACGTTTTGCCACCGCTTCTTCGTAGCGCTGGTCTAGTGAGGAAATTGGGTCGTCAAAGATGACTGGAAGTCCTCGGTCCACACCAGTCGCGTCGGCCAAAAATGCAGCTAGTGCCACGATCCGCTGCTCGCCTTCGCTCAGGATATCCCTGTTCTTCGCTGGGGAGGTGGCGTCCTTCAACTCGATATAGAAGCTGTAAATTCCTTTGCCTGAGGCCTTATGGTTCATTCGCACTGGAAGATTGCTGCCGCCGAGCGCCAGAAGCTCTTCGTTGAATCGATCGCAATAACCCTTGGCCAACTCACCTTCGCCGATCTCATTGCTTTTTATGGTGAGCGCTCTGGTTGCCGTCAACTGGATAGCGGCTTGAATGATTGCCACCTTCTTGAGGCGCTCCACTTCCACTCTCACTGCATCAATCTGGCCTGAAATCCATTCCTGAGCCTTGAGTTCGTGTAAACGCGCCTCCTTCTTGGCACGCCCGGCTGGATCCAAAAGGACGGCCAATGCTTCGCGCTGGGCCGTGGTCTCGATCATGGTACGTTCATGGGCATCCGTCCAAAGGGACCATGCCGCCTTAGGAATGTCCGCTAGATCAATGGCGCTGCTCATGGCCTTTAGTCTGGCGTCGATCTCTTGTGCAAGTGATCCGGTTTGCACGCTGTCGAGCCCCACGGCAGCACACTGCGACTGCCAGGCAGGGGCGCTCATCTTCTTTGGGAGCGCACTCGTCAATGTGATGAGAGTTTCCTCAGCGGCTTTGGCTTCGGTCTGCAAGGTTGCGTTGAGATGCTGCTCAAAGCTTGTGAGGCGTTGTTTTCCTTCCGATTCTAGTGGTTGTTGACAAAGCACACAGCGTGCTCCGTCTCCTACATTTGGGTGGGCATGATCGGGGTAAGCAGAGTTTATTGAGTAGGCCTTAGCGGCTTCCCAAAGCGTTTCCCACACTGCTTCCCCGACGCCCTTTAGTGGCATGCCGTTGATAAAAGATGTCGAGTATGCCGTGGCAGCCTGCCGTTTCTCGGTCGCGGTTTTGCGTGCGGTGACGAGAACCTCGGCCTTCTCATCGTCCAGGCCATCCGCCAGTTCGGACATGTTCTCCGCTAGTTTGGTCAGCCGATCAAGATCGGCGATCGCTTTTGCATGGGCGACTGCTGGATTGGTCTGGGCTAGCGCGGTTTCTAGGGCTAGCCGTTCCTGAAGCAGGGCCTCTGGAAAGGCGCAAGCTTTGCCGATCGCCTCTTCGTCGAGGGTGGGTTTCAATTTTTTGAGAAAGGTCGCTGCTGTGGCTTGTGCGTGCTCTGCAGGAACTACTGGGAGCTTGGAGATGAGTTGGGCTGCACGACCCTCCAAACGTTTCTCGACTCGATCCGAGATGCTGATAAGCGCGCCGACAAATCGCATAGCGCGTGGCAAGTGGGTTGCTGTGCTGGGGGTGTCCCCAAGTTCTCCTGCAGTGGCTGAGTCGAATACTGGCACGGCGTTGAACTTTGGGTGGGGGCCGGAGGTCGCTTCCCACTGGACGTCGTTGGTTGTAGATGTTCCGTCGATCGAGCTGAACGTAGAAGCTTTCACCAGCGCGGACGTAGCTTTAGGGGCACTATCGAACACGTTACCGTGGATAGTCCCTTTTGCTCGAGCGCCGCAAATGTGTTTCATCAGGCGGGCATAGCCAGACTTGCCGGAACCATTGGTTCCGTAAACCACTGTCATCTGCCCTTGGGATAGATCCAAGACGGCGTTGGTGCCAATGGCGTTTACCCCCTGGATGGTGGACAACGAATCGATACGCAATGCATCAGCGCTTGGTGTTCCAAGAATCACACCTGGAGCGAGTGCTGGGTGCTTTGTTCCCAAGGTTTTGCCTGCTTCGTGCAAACAATGGTCGGCGAGGGCTTTGATCTCCTCGTCGGTTGGCATGCGCCGACTTTTTACCATGCCATCTGCAGCCATTCTTAACCAACTGGGCCGGGAGTCCAGCCACGCTTCCAATGTCATAGGAACAACAGCCTCATCCTTCTTTGCCATCGGTCACATCCTCTGTGCTTCGCGGTGAGGTAGAAATTCCTCCGTCGCCTTAGGCTTAATAGTGACGTTGGTCACGACAAGTGGCAACTAGGCGTTGGTCGCAGGTTTTTTCATAGTTCTCAGTTTGAGCGAGGGCCAAAGAAAAGGACCGGTTGATTCGGGGAAAAGGGAATAAAAGTGTCAATTTCGCTTTGTTGCAGCGGTCGTTGTTCGCGAAAGACGATCTGCAGCAAGTGCGGCAAGTGCTGCAGTAGACATATTTTGACAACAAGAGAGAACAGCGACCATAGTTGAGTTGCTTGAAAGCAAGGACTGATCAATAGGCTGGTGCGAAGATGGGCTTTGATGTTTTGCTTAAGAATCTGGTGTCGAACGCTATACGGGATCTTGAGTTCAACTGATTAGCCGGGCTCTTAGTTGACCGGTTTCCCGACGTACTTCGTCTCTACACAGCGCTTTGTCGGCGTGTGCTAGAGATTTCGTTCCTTCCGGATGGGACGACGAATGACGTCGGTGCTCTCAAGGCCGGGTTTAATTTCTGCCAAGCCCCCATGACGCCACAACCCGAAGCAGACATACTTCCGGGTGCTGAATCCAATCAGACCCCTCCGCTTCTCATCCGGCACCCACGCATACATGCTGACCTCCTACCTGCTGTTCTTCTTCGCCGGCCTGGGCGTCTTCAACGGTGCGGCGTTGTCGGTCTACCTGCTATGCCGAAAACCCGTCAGGCCGGCCCAGCGTTGGCTGGCGGCCTTGGTGCTGATGCTGAGCCTGCGCACCGGCAAGTCCGTGCTGGTCTTCTTCTGGCACGACATCTCCAAGCTGGTTCTGCAGGTCGGCCTGACCGCCTGCTTCTTCATCGGCATCTGCCTGATCGGTTTCGTGCGTGCCTGGCTTGACCCCGATAGCCGGCGGACCCGGAACGATGCGGCTATCGCCTTGGGCCTGCTGGTGCTGGCGACTGCCTTTGGTGTCGCTTGGCCCTATACCGAGAACGTCAGCCTGTGGGCTGGGCCGGTGTGGGCCTCCATCCAAGTGATTTGGCTGGCCTGTCTGCTGGTGTCAACGGTGCTGTTCCTACGGGGCGGCAAGCAAGGTCACGCCGATACGGCACCCGGTGCGCTGAGCCGCAGCCATGTGCTCTCGGTGATCGTGGGCGTGGGCGTGATCTGGTTGGCCTATGCCACCTCCGGCTTGACGTCGTACATCGTCGGCGCGCTGTCGTTCTCGCTGGTGCTGTACCTGAGCATCAGTGTTGCGCTTGCCCGGCGTAAGCCCGCTCCGGTCGCCGAGCCTTACCGGGACCGCAAGATCGCGCCGAGCGAAGCTGAGGCGACCTTGCGCGCCCTGCATGCGCTGATGGCCGACGAGGGCCTGTACAAGGACGCTGGCCTGACGCTGGCCAAGCTGGCCAAGCGTCTCAACATCCCTACGGCACGGTTGTCGCAGCTGCTCAACGACAACCTCAAGACCGCCTTCAAGCCCTACCTGGCGCAGGTCAGGATCGAGGCCGCCAAGCAGTTGCTGCGCGCACAGGCGTCGGCGTCGATGGACGATGTGGCGGAGGCGTCCGGCTTCCTTTCCACGTCCACCTTCTACAGCAGCTTCAAGAAGGTGGAGGGGACGACGCCTGCAGCGTGGCGGCAGGCCCAGTCGCGCTTGTTGGTTGGCTCTTGAAACGCGTTTGGTGAGTCCGTAAACGCGCTTCAGTAGATTGATTCATAAAGAGATTCTGCAGACTTCGGGGCACCCATCCTCCGGAGTCTTGTTCATGTCAGGAATGCCTTCCAAGCCGGCCATTGCCGGTGTCATACCGTTGCCAGCACGCCTTGTCAGATGGTTCGCCATGGTCAGCTTGGCGCTGTGGTTCAGTGGGCTTGCGCATGCCGAGCCGGTCACGGATGAGCGTGAGATCTCCGCGGTCATCCAGGACTATCTGCACGGCAGTTCGTACAACCAGCGCGATCGGCTCAGCCGCGCCTTCCATCCTGATGCGCGGCTATACCTGAGCCAGGGCGCGGACGGCATGCGCGAGGTGGGCATCGCCGAATACACCAGCTGGTTCGGCAAGGAGCCGGGGCTGTTCAATGGCCGTGTCGGTCGCCTGCTCGGCATCGAGGTCGAAGGCAACATCGCCACCGCCAAGGCGGAGATTCTGATCAGCAGGGATCAGGCGCGCTTCGTCGATCTGTTCCTGCTGAAGAAGCTGGAAGGGCGCTGGCTGATCATCAGCAAGACCGCCACCCGCGAAACAGCGCCCGCCCATGGCCGCCAGGTAGTGCTGGCGGTGTCCAACGTGGACACCATGCCCGGCACCCGCCTGAGCGCCGGCAACAGTTTCCTGGAGCTGGTCCGCGCCTATGCCGGTTTCCGCGAGGCTGGCTACGGCGTGCAGTTCGTCAGCCCCGAAGGCGGGGCCGTGCCGCTGGCCTACATCGACACCAGCAACCCCGAACACAAAGACGGCATCTACGACGCCGACATGATGTGGGCGCTGGCCAACACGCGCCGGCCCGACGAGGTGACGGCCAGCGACTATTCCGCGCTGATGTACATCGGCGGCAGTGCCGCGATGTATGGCGTTGCCGAGCACCCCGGCATGCAATGGTTGGCGGTGCGCATCTACGAGCAGCGGGGCGGCATCGTCTCGGCGGTGTGCCACGGCAGTGCAGGGCTGGTGAACCTGATCCTGTCCGACGGCACCGCACTGGTCAGCGGCAAGCGTGTCACCGGCTACCCCGATGCATACGAAGATATGAGTGCGGCTTATTACAAGACCTTCCCGTTCTCGATCGAACAACGCCTGCGTGGAAGCAAAGGCCAGTTCAGTCACGGCGCGCGCGGCACATCGCATGTGGAAGTTGATGGCCGGCTCATCACCGGCATGAACTGGGAATCCACACGCGGCGTGGTGGCTGCGATTATCCAGCGCTTGGAGGCTGATAGTGCTGCGCTACAAAATGCTCCGCAGGTTGGTGGTTGAGTAACTGCAACGAAGTCGGACTGCCCGCTGCTGGATGGCAGCGGGCGGGGGATGGCCATTCGGGATGAACGCGGTTCCGGCCAATCATTTGTTGCACATCTGGTATCCATGACCTGCTTGCGGGACAAGTGGTGAAGGCGAGGCGTCTGAACTAGGATTGCGCTTCAAGTCGAACAGGGAAGTTGACTATGCACCACTGGTTTTTTTTGCTTTCGCTTGCACTCTTCAGCGGCGGTGCCTTGGCCGGCACGACCTGGCGTGGCACCACCCCGCAGTCGCTTGCCAACGGCTCAGGCGAAATATCGGCAGCTGGTGGCGCGGCAGTTACGTTGTCAGCCGAGTCGATGGGTGCAAATCGGTTCGTCGGCGCCATCACAACGATCGACGCAGCCTCCTTTCGAGGACGAGAGGTACTTTTCGCTGGCAGGCTTCTGGTCAAAAGCGGCACTGGCAAGGCTGCACTCTGGGTCCGTGCGGACGGCGCTGAAGGGGCTCTGGCCTTTGCAAGCACGAGTGACCAGTCGGTGCGCTTCAACGAGGGTTCCCAGGTGAGAGAGGTCCGGCTCTACATTCCGTCTGGGGCGACCAGTCTCAAGCTATGGGTGTCCCTTGACAGCGCCGGGCGTGTAGATGTCGAGCACCTCACGCTCAAGAACGAGCGTGCGACCTCGAACGGCGTATCCGCTTATGACATGCTCGATACCGCCATTTCTTTCATCCGCGCGAACGCGCTGAACGCAAACCGCCTGGACTGGGATGCCGAGCAGAAGTCACTTCTGACCCCAGACTTGAAGAACCTTCCAGCACCGGAGGCTTACAGCAGGATTCGAAAGGTTCTGAGTGCTCTCGAAGATCATCATAGCTCCGTGCATGTGCCCAGGGTTGCTTCGACCCGTCGCACAAGTGCAATCGCGACGCAGGCCGTAGAAGCCAGGCCAGTGCAGGACATCGGCTATCTGTTGGTGCCGGGTTTGCGTGGCTCCGATTCCCGTGCCAGTGATATCTTCAGCACTCAACTTTGCGAGCACATTGCAAGCTTGGCGAAGACTGCTAGTAAGGGCTGGATCATCGATCTTCGTGACAATACGGGGGGCAATATGTGGCCGATGATAAAAGGGCTGAGATCACTGTTGGGCGATGCTGATATAGGCGCAATCCGCGACCGCAATGGTGTGGTAACGGCGTGGCGCTCCCAACCCTCCAAGGCATGCGGCGTCGATCTTTCCCGCAACCGCGTGGCCGTGCTTGTTGGCCCCAGGACAGCAAGCTCCGGAGAAGCGGTGGCTGTTGCATTCAGAGCCCGCCCTGGCACCGGGTTCTTCGGGCAACCCACGGCAGGGCTCTCCACTGCCAACCAGTCGTTTGCGCTTCCTGATGGCGGCGTTATTGCGTTGACGACCGCAGTGTTTCTTGACCGGTCCGGTGAGGCGTATCTGCAGGGCATAAAGCCCGAGAATCTTGTGCCTCACGATCAATATGCGATTGCGGCGGCGGCAGCTTGGTTGCGCACGCTACCGTGATGACGCGCGGTTGGCCGGCAATAGGGTCAGAGTAGGTTTCTGCGGACAGCCTTCGCTGCGTTGCTGGTAGGCCTCTTGCCTGGAGCCATGCGAGAGTTGGAACGAGCCTTCAGTTGACGGCGGGAAGTGACGCCGTCGTGATCGATGCGCCATACAGGCCGTCATAGCCCGGCATAATTCCATTTGCCTGCATGTAACCCTTCTTGTCGCCCACGAAGCGATTGTTTGGTATCGATGTGACACCGCACTCCGGCACACATACCCAAGCTGTACCGGCGGGCCCACGCAGGTAGACGCTGTGTGGGTTGCGATCAGACAGCAAGTATCCTGCCGGTTCATAGTCTGGCGCTCCGCGACGGCCCTTTTCACGGCTGGCGTGAACGTTTCCAAGCAGAGCAATGACTGTCGTGTCTTTGCTGTGTGCTGCCCTGATGCGCATGGCCATGCCGGCGTCCCTCGATCCTGCCATGCCATCGTCGACGGCCAACACGCTGATTCGTGCACCTTCGGCACGAAGCGTTCGCAGCCGATGCAGCAATTTCAGCATGGCGGTGCTGGATCGCCCATCCTGGGGCTGGCGTGTCCAGAATCGACTGTTCAGTAGGGCTGCCTGATCTGCATCGGTGCCCTCGCTCGTCAGGAAGTGATCGAGCCTTGCCTGCTCCTCTATCGGAACCTCCAGCGCCACCGTCACTGCATTTCCGGACTTTGCGCGGGCGCAGGCCAAATCGCCGATCAGTGCTGGTGCCTCGCTGGTGCCATGGACTTCGCCTGCCAGCAGCAGGCTTGTAGCGGGCATATTGAGAGGCCAACTGCACGCGCTCTTATCGTCGGCCAAGGCGCCGCCGCTCGCGAGCGCAGTTGATGCCAGGAGCAGAAGGGGATGAAGTGACTTCATGTCGAGACCCTTGTGTGGATGAGCAGCTACAGCGCCGTTGCCACTGTACATGCAAGCAGTCCATATACACCTTCAGTTTTTAGAGGTGAGCAGTGGACCACGCGCATCAGGAAGCTGCAGAAGCATCAGTGGAAGAACCAACAATCCGCACTGGTTCATTGCCGTTGGGTAAGGGAAGCTGCTGACAGTGGTACTGACAGATTTCACGGGAAACGTCTCAAAAGTAGTCGCTCAGCCTCAAATCAATTCAGTGCTATGGCCTAATCAGGCCGCGCTAGCGATAACCGGAAGCATCGCGCGCATTTCGCCCTGATCAAGAGTCTGTCGATATGGATATCCGACACTCGGCACTGCTCGCCTCATTGGCGTCGTTGTCGCATCACAATCGCCTGGTCCAACTGCAGGGGCCGCATGACGGTCTGGTGGTGGAGCGTTTTGAAGGGCAGGAAAGCATCTGCGGCGGGTTGCGCCTGCAGATCGATTGCCTGTCCACCGATGCCTTCCTGGACGTCGATCCTTGGCTGGAACAGCCACTGACGCTGCAGTTGCGTACGGCAGGCGGCTCGCTGCGCCAATGGCATGGCCTGTGTACTGAAGTGGCGCAGTTGGGCAGTGATGGCGGCTTGGCCCGTTATCAGCTGGTGCTTGAACCCTGGACCGCCTTGCTACGCCTGCGCCGCAATGCCGTGATCTTCCAGGACATGGATATCCGAGGTATATGCGAGCGGATATTTTCTGATTACCCGCAAGCCGCTTATCGCTTCGATGTGGAAGCGGCGCTGCCGCGTCGGCCCATCACTACCCAGTACCGGGAGACGGACTGGCAGTTCGTTACGCGCTTGTTGGCCGAGGTAGGCCTGGCGTGGCGCATCGATCAGGCACAGGGCAGCGAGGGTAGTCACACCTTGGTGGTGTTTGGCCCACAGGCCCAGCTTCCGGATATAGGTGAAGTGCGCTTCCATCGCATTGCGGCTACCGAGGCCAGCGATGGCATTGCCACATTCGGCGAGCGCCAACAGCTGGTCGCCAACAGCAGCACGGTGGCCAGTTGGCATGGCGAGCAGATCAGGGCCGTTCCTGCGCAGGCAAGTGCGGCGGTCGGTGAGCTGCCCCTGCTTGAGGTCTATGTGCAGCCGCGTGCTGGCCGCTTTGCCGGCGCCAGCTGGGCACAGGATGAAGCACAAGCGCGCTTGGATGCGCTGCGAGTGCCGCAGCTGCTGTACAGCGGTAGCGGCAGCGAGCGAAGGCTGGCGGCGGGCATCGGCTTTACGCTTGTCCAGCACCCGCAGCACGAGGCCCAGCGGTTCCAGGTGTTGGTGGTGCAGCACGCTGCGGTCAACAATCTGGACAACGGTATCGCCGACCTATTGGGGCATAGCGAACTGGAGCGCGGTAGCTACCGCAACCAGTTCCTCGCCACCGATGCCGCAGTTCCGGTGCGGGCGTTGCCGCAGGATCGCCCAAGCCTGCATGGCCCGCAGACCGCACGGGTGGTGGGCGTAGCCGATGCCGTGCTCAGCCCCAACCGTGAGCATCAGGTGCGCATCCAGTTCAACTGGCAGCGCGGCAGGGCACCAAACCCCGGCGGCATTGCCGATACCGGCAGCGGCCAGTCCGGGCACGCACCCGGCGATCACACCAGCGGTAGTTGGGTGCCGGTTGTGGAATGGGTAGCCGGCCCCAACTGGGGAACCGCATTCCTGCCGCGCATCGGCAGCGAAGTGCTGGTGGAATTCCTGCACGGCGATATCGACCAGCCGCGCATCACCGGCCAGCTGTTCAACGGCGAAGTCGCACCGCCGTTCGGTGGCGGCATCGACGCGCAGGCGCAGCACCCCGGCGTGCTCAGCGGTCTGCACACGCAAGCGCACGATGGCAGCGGCACCCAGCAATGGGTAATGGATGACACGCCCGGTCAGCTGCGCACGCGCCTGCAAAGCTCCTTGGCCGATAGCCGCCTGGAGCTGGGCTATTTGATCCAACACCAGAACAAGGCACGTGGCGCATTGCGCGGCGAAGGCTTTGAACTGGCAACGCAGGGTTGGGGCAATTTGCATGCCGGCGAAGGCCTGCTGCTGTCGGCCAGCACCCAGCAAGGCGCTGCATCCACCGTGATGGACAACGCTGAAGTCGTCGCACAACTCAAAGGCGCCGAACGCAGCCTGGAACAGATGCAGCAGACGCTGCAGCAACACCAGGTCCCCGGACTAACGGCATGGCAGAGCACCGGCCTGTTACGCGAGCTGGCGGACCCACGCGCCGATGGTCGCTTTGAAGCTGAGGTCAACGGCCAATCGCAGTTCAAACCCAGCGACGGTCGTAATACTGGCGATGAACCAGTTGAGCGCTTCGCCAAACCCATGCTGCTGGCCGAAGCACCCAATCACATCGCGTGGACTACGCCAGCAAGCGCAATTGGTTACGCCGGCCAGAACCTGCAAATCACCGTGCAGCAGGACCTGCACGCCAGCAGCGGCCAAACCATCGCTACCGTCTCTGGTGGGCGGGTTTCATTGTTCGCGCAAAGTGGGCCGCTGCGTTTGATTGCTGCCAATGGCCCCGCGAGTCTTCAGGCGCATGATGGTGAGCTGGAGTTGCTATCCGAGCAGGCACTCACCATCACCGCGACCGATGCCCGAATCGACGTGCTCGCGCAAAGCAAGGTGGCACTGCAGGCCGGTAACAGCGCGATCACGTTGGAAGGCGGCAATATCACCTTCAGCTGCTTGGGAGAGTTCAAGGTCAGGGCTGGGGATCATCCGTTCCTGGGTGGCAGCAATAGCCCTGCCGCGATGCCTGCATTGCCAATGCAGCTTCTGTCGCGCGATCCATTTGAAATTCGTATCGCGCTAAAAAACGAGGCAGGAAAGGCCATTGGCAAACAGGCGATTCGCATCTTGCGAGCGGACGGAACCTATGAGGATGCCGTCACCGGCGCAGACGGCGTTACTTCAATCGTCGCCCGAAGTGACAAGCCTGAGAACCTGAAGATCGTCCTTGCTGACAACGAGATCTGGGAGATAGATGACCCTGATGTCACCTCATTGGCTGGCAATGAGGAATGCTGCGCGCGAGCAACACTTCAAACCGAGGGCGATCAAGAATGAATCAGCCAGCACCAGCCAACAGGCCTGCCCCGCCGCCCGCCCCGCACTACCTGTGCTTTCGGGTGGTGGATATGCAGAACAACATGATTTCAGGGCGCCGCTACACGCTGGAGTGGACGGATGTTGGTGCGCAGGAAGCGACCCGTCGTGAAGGCACAACCGCGGCAGATGGGCGCACCATCAAGATCACCACGCAAGGTCAGGTTGCCGTCTCACTGGCTATTGCCCCACCGTCCGGAGGGCAATGTCGCTCTGTAGGGCAAAGCGTGCAAAGCAAGCCCGAGAACAAGCCCTTTGTTGCCACAGTGCGTTTGACTTTCAACGCCACGGCAACGACCGCGCCGCAATCAGAGAATCACTGCGAAACGCTGACTTTGCGGCAAGGCAGGCAGCGGGTGAAATATGTGATCAACAACGTGCCCCGTGTGCCCGATGGGGCCGGGTGGCAAGCCAACCACCTGAGGAACTTGCCGTATCTGATTGTGGATGCGAATACCCTAGAAGTCCTGCATGCCGGCAAGGGGCTCAACGATCCCGCAAAATTCACCGGCTCACATACCCAGGTATCGACGGTGGAGGTTGCCGTGGACGGGGTGGAGTCGGTTGGTATTGTCCTCGGCGCGGCGGCCAATGGTGATTGGGACGAATGGCGAAGGGATGCGAGAAATCTGGTTATGTATCGCCTGACTCCGGAGGCTGAGGGGCTAACGATCGTTACCATTACGGAAGCGACATTGTTGGAGCCCAATCAGGCCTTGGCGCAATTGCTAGCGGCCGAAGGTATTGGTCCGCAACGCACAGCCAGATTGAATGGAAAGGTTTGGGCGCTGTGCACTCGGAGCTATTCGGTGCAGGACATCCGCACATGGATCACGGGTAACCTGACGCTTCCAGATGAGCACGGGGATTTGGGTGCTTGGTACCAAGTTGCGAGACCGAGTCTTCGCCAGATCGATTGGGCCGAGCAGCACGGCAAGATCAATGCCGGGCAAGCAGCAGAATACCGTACGGCGCTCACGTTGCCGGCAACCGCTCTCGCGGCCAACGCAGCAGCCCTTCCCTCGCCGTTACGCATGCAATTATCCTGGTCTGAGCTACTGGAGCCGTTCTATAGCGGGCAGATCGTCAATGTTCCGTTGCCGGACAGGGCTTTTTCACAAGGCGGCGAGATCATCATTGCACCGCTGGATCTCACACTGAAACTACAAGTCGGCTTCTGTGACAATGCGGGCAGATACACTGGGTTGTCACAAGTCGAGATCGTGGCCAGGAACCACCCCTATATCTACATGATGCTGCTGTCTGCGTGCGCGGAAGCGGGGGTGAACAAAGTAGAGATCAGCGGCATGTGGCGCCCGATGCTGGGCTCCTGCCTGCATAAGCTGGGTGACGCACTCGATATTGTTGCAGTAGACGCACGCAACGATAGATTGGCAGAGTTCCGATTCAATAATAATCGCGTTGCCAACAATGCATTGGCGAGGCGCTTCAATACACTATTGTATGAACACCGCTATGCGAACAGTGCCCAGCACATCTACCAGTTTGATGAATACCCTCACAGCGCCGATGGTCGCCACTTGAATCATCTGCACATCACCTGCAGGAGCCGCAGAGCACTGGATCCGCGCGACACAGCCGGCTACATCGGTCCAAATCAACAGAGGCCGTTGATGTTACCGGTTGTGTTTCCGGCGGCTAACGGCAGAGGAGGTGCAAGACCATGGCTCATTCGGTAACCGGGAAAAATGTGAGCGCTTGGAAATCACGATGCAAAACGGCGGCTTTGCTGGTCGTATTGGTTCTTCTTGGCCAGAGCGGGGATGTGCCAGCAGGGCAGTTTGAACGCAGCTGGAGTGAAGACCCAAGGCGCGGAGGGCTCCATTGCGTCATTCTTAGTCGTGCGGATAGCTATCATCTCTATAAAAATTTGGGAAATCTGATACGTCCGCAACTCAATGACCTGTCGGATGTTGAGCTTGTTAGCGAAAAGCGAGGGGCGGTAGTGATCCTCAATCGTCACTACTGCGAGCGCTTCTTTAGTACCGATCCGCAGGACCAGTATGTACGCAAGGCGAACGACATCTACTGGTACGACAAGCGTGAGTTCTTTCACGAATCCGAGTTGATCCCCATCGATCAATGGCGAACCCGCTACATCTACGAGAAATCCGACGGCTCCTATGTCGGCTCTGAACTGATGACGCCTGAGGATGAGCGTGAGCTGGACCGCTTGGTCGGTTACAACGCATACATGCTGGGCAAGAGCAAGAATGACCTGTATCAATTCAGTGACGACGGCTATTACTTTGACAGGGAAACCCAGCTTCGCTGGCGGCTCATGCACCTGCCGGGCTTCGATCCAAATGTCGAAGTCCACTCCAGCGACGAACCCAGCATCTTCTCTATTGATGAATCAGGCCGCCATCTGCCTCGACTTGTCCCGCTGTTGCGCCCCCAGAAATACACCGTTGAGTGCAAAAAAATGGCCAACGGCGGCATCAGTTGCGGGTTCGCACGAAAGGACGAAAGTGCGGGGACAGCTGCCCCGCCTACTGATAGGTACAGTGGTGCAATTCGGGATATCTCACCAAAATTTTCTCCGCTTACGATTGGTTTGGGTCGGGTCACCATCAACAAACGCCTCACCCACGGTGAGCCGTTTGAGATGAAGGATCGCTACAACAGCGAGGTCACCGACTACTTTCTCTATGCCGATTTTGATGACCCGATTCGACCGGTGTACTTCGCTCCAGGCGTGTTGCTGCGTGATCAGCCCAAGGGCTATAGCAAGGCACCACGCAAGAGCGACTTCATCAATGAGGAGATCTGCCTGACGGACTGCCCTTCTGATATCGAATGGCAGCTATCAAGCATCCGGAAGCGGATTGAAGCGCATCCGTAAGATTTTCTGCCTGACGGGGCGTCGTTCCGTCAGCGTTGATTGTCTAGAAAGCATCTCAATAGGAGCGAGTTCGTGATCTTCGAAATGTTGTTGCTGTTTGGCCAGGTGCCCGTTGTTGATCTGAATGAATTGCCCAAGGATAGAAGGGAGGCAATTGAGGACTTCCATCATGAGGACGTGATGTTACCGGCCGTTTGCAGTAGTCCTGAGTTGCAGAGACTTCAGGGCGAAACATATCGGCTTGCCAAGGTGAACGGGCAGCAGGCATGGGACGTTGCCAGAACAATGTTTTGTGGCACCAGTAAGGATTCCAAGCGCTATCTTGGGCAGCATATGCCGCACAAGGTGACTTATCTTTCTCTCATTGTGGGAGAAGTAGTTAATGTTGGTGATGAACTTGTAGCAAGAAGTTCTGTTGAGATGCTCCAGGGAAGGGCGTGGGAGACAGATTTGCGTCGAGAATCCGAGAAATTGGTATTTGAGTACACCATCGATGGCTTGTGTCGCGGTAGCTTCGCACTACGCTACGTGCAGCAGTCATGGCTGCTGGTGCAAGTAAGCGAGGGTTGTATTTGAGAACGAACATTGCGTAATGACCAAGTCCGTGCTTGGGTGGATTTCAGTTTCCCAGAGTTGGATAAGTTGCTGGGGGCATTCGGCAGTGCGTCCTATGTGCGCAGGCACTTAGGGCTTTGCATGAGGGGCATCCGTCTTCGAAGCACTGTCGCGGAGAAGTAAGTCGCTGGCGACGATGGTTGGAAGCGTCATCATGTCGAACACATCAGTTCGGCGTGACCTTGATACCAAGTCAGTAATCACAGTTTCGTGTTGAGCGCAGGTGGTTTACGAATGTGTCGGCAACCGGCCAGAATGCAGCGCTGGGCTCAGCGAACACGCAGATATCCAGCTGATGCTTTCGCAGGCCCCCCTACTTTCACGGAGTGATGGCAATGGCTTCGCCGAGTCTGATTGCACTGACCTTGTTTGTTGCATGGGCGTTGGTTCTTATGGCGCTCATGGAAGTCATCCGGTCAAAGCTTGTCCTTCAAAAGACTGTTCTGGCAAATGAGTTCAGGCCGGACAACGCGAATCTCTCTCCGTTCATGCAACGGTTGGCGCGTGCTCATGCGAACTGCATCGAGAACATTCCAGTTCTGGGCGGACTGTTGCTCATCGCGATTGTCAGCGGGCGGGAGCATGTCACTGATCCGCTGGCCTATGTTTTGGTGGCAGCGCGCTTCGTGCAGACGCTGATCCACCTGGCGTCTTCTTCTTCGGTAGCGGTGACGCTGCGGTTTGTCGCGTTCATCGTTCAAGTGATGATTGGCCTGTACTGGTCTTTCAAGCTGCTCACCTCGATCTGACGGCAGTTGGTTTTTTTTCCTGCCGTTGAAGTAGTTTGTCGATACTTTGCATGCTTGATTGGAGCGCTAACCAGCGCGGTACAGCAATGCTGCGATGTCGGCGCTATGCTGATCAAGCTGAGGTTGGATGTAGAGTTCGTGGCAATGTCAACGACGACAACCACGCCGTCGTTGCTTGTCGTCCCGTTGCCGGGTGCCATCCAGAGAGGTCTTTATGACGGTCAAGCGCATGGACAACATCGGCATCGTTGTAGAGAACCTGGACGCCGCCATTGAGTTCTTCAGCGAGCTCGGCCTCAACCTTGAAGGCCGCATGCCGATCGAAGGCGAGTGGGCGGGCCGTGTTACCGGCGTGCGTAATCAGCGGGTCGAGATTGCGATGATGCGCACACCCGACGGCCACAGCCGGCTGGAGCTCTCACGCTTCGACGCCCCTGCCATCGCATCCGATCACCGCACTGCACCGGTCAACTCTTTGGGCTATCTGCGTGTCATGTTCACGGTGGAGAACCTTGACGACACCCTTGATCGGCTCCGGAAACTGGGCGCGACGGTGGTTGATGAAGTGGTCCACTACCAGGATACCTATCGGCTCTGCTACATCCGTGGTGTTGAAGGAATTCTGATCGGGCTTGCCCAGGAGTTTGGGCACACGCGTTCGCAGTGAGCGCGGTGGAAGAACGGCCTGCCTCCGCGCTGAATCCAGCATCTCCTGGCGGGGCGTAGCTCGGGCAGTTGCGTGTCCGGGGATCGCTGAGACCGCCCAGGGCGGGGGGATCGGCGCAGGTCGTGCGTTTCGCTTGACGGCCCCCTGGCCCGCTGGGACTATCCGCGTATTCATCATGACTGCCAAGGTTTCATCATGTCTGGCTTGCTCGGCGGGTTGATTGAGGGAATTGTGGATTTCGTTACCGATATCTGGGTGCTGCGCAGGCAGCGTTCGGGCAGGAGCAGGCCTGCAAACTCCTTGGGCAAGGATGCGGCGGATACCGCGTTGTTTGATGTTTGGGCGTTGCTGCTGTCGATGTTTGCGTTTGTTTGTTTCGCCGTGTTGTTGTTCGTGCTGAAACTGCCTTTGTGGATCAGCTTACTGCCGGTGGTAGGGGCGGTTGTCTACCTGGTCTATCGATGGTTCGCACTGGTGCGAGCGGAGTGACTGCGTTTTTCGCTGGGGAAAGGAAAGGATTGAAGAAGGTGGATGGAAAACAAGCTGATGCGATTGCCCAGGCCTTGCTGGCGCCACAGTTGCATGTCCAGCAGGCGCTTGAGCGCAGGCGTGCAGCGAAAGCCGCGTATCTTGCCCGCAAGCGCCGCGTAGCTTGGTTTGCATTGGCCGGCTCCGGCATCGGCGCCGTAGTTGCATATGTTGCCGGGGAAGGCTTCGCGCTCGGCGTCGTCTGGGGTGGGCTGGTTGGTTCCGCCATCGGTTGGCTCGCCCTGCGCAAAGCGGCTGCTTGAGGCTGGCCTTATTGCGTTCGCGTAGTGAAGCCTGCGCTTGTCGCAGGCTCCAGCAGCACATGCCTGCGACTATTCATCTGGGCGGGATGTGACTCACCTCGTTGTAGCCCGGCGCTGCTTGCGTAATATGCGCAAGGCCAGCCCGGCAAGCATCTGGAGTATCCCTGTGCCGCCACGCAATCCCGTGTCCGTGTTGCCCGTGCTGCGCGTTGCTGTCTTGGCTGCGGTACTGATGGCGATAGCTCCCGTGGTCCATGCGCAGGCCCCCAACGCCAGCGCGCAGGCTGAGCCGTCGTTCAATGCCTTGCTTGATGCGCAGACCGTGGCAGCCATCAACGCCGATCCCGAACTGCGCACCATGCTCGGCCTCAGCGGCGATGGCTTGGAGCCGCTTTCCAGCCAACTCACCGATGTCTCGCTGCAGCAGCGTGAGGTCAACCGCCGCTTTCTGTCCGACAACCTTGCCATTCTCAAGCACTGGAACGGTACGCCGTTGGATCCGCAGCAGCGCTTGAGCGATGGCTTGGCGCGTTGGTTCTACCAGTCGCAACTCGACCTGATGGCGGTGCCGTGGGCGGCGGCATGGGTGCCGATGAGTGGCAGTACCTATGCCGTGGACCAGTTGTTCAGCCCGGCGGTGAACCTGCCGCAGTTCATGGACAACCAGCATGTGGTCACCGACGAAGCCAGCGCGTTGAGTTACATCGCGCGGCTGCAGGCGCTGGGCAACAAGCTCGATCAGATCCGCGCCAACCTCGACATGCAGGCCGGGCAGGGCGTAGTGCCACCGGAGGTGGCGTTGCAGGGCGCAGCCGATCAGTTCATCGCACTGCTTGCGCCTGCGCCGAAGGACAGCCTGTGGGTGAACTCGCTGCGGCGCAAGCTGGACAAAGTGTCTGCGCTGCCGGCACCGCGTCGTGAACAGCTGATCGCGCAGGCAACGGAGGCGGTGCGCAGTTCCGTCAATCCCGGCTACCAGCAATTGCTTGCCGATGTGCAGGCGCTGCAGGCGCGGCATCTGGGCAACAACGGTGTGTGGGCGTTGCCGCACGGCAAGGCCTATTACGACGCAGCGCTGCGCTGGTATACCAGCACCGATCTTGATGCCGATGCCATCCACCAGATCGGTCTGGATGAAGTGGCGCGGCTGGACAAACAGATGGATGCTCGCTTGATCGAACTCGGCCTGCGTGAAGGCAGCGTCGCCGAGCGAGTCCAGAAAATGCGCGAAGATCCACGCTATCGCTACGCCGACAGTGATGCTGGCCGTGAACAGTTGCTGGGCGATGTCCGCCAGCGCCTCGTCGATCTGGAGCCTATCCTGCCCACCTGGTTTGGGTGGGTGCCAACCCAGAAGCTGGCCGTGGAACCGGTGCCGAAACACATGCAGAAAACCTCACCGGGCGGCTATTACTACCCACCGGCGATGGATGGGTCGCGGCCCGGCACCTTCTTCATCAATCTGGGTGATATCGCGTCCAATACGCGCTGGAGCATCCCGACCTTCACTTACCACGAGGGTGCGCCCGGCCATCACTTCCAGATATCCATCGGCCAGACCCTGACCGACCTGCCGATGCTGCGCCGCAGCCTCAACCCCAGCGCCTTCAGCGAAGGCTGGGCGCTGTATGCCGAGCAGCTGATGGCCGAGGCGGGTGTCTACAAGGATGACCCTGCCGGTGATCTGGGCCGGCTGCAGGCAGAGATGTTCCGCTCGGTGCGATTGGTGGTGGATACCGGCCTGCATCGCAAACGCTGGACACCGGAACAAGCGGTGGCCTACATGCAGCAGGCCACCGGTATGAACCCCGGCGATGTGCGCGTGGAGATCAACCGCTACCTGGTGCAACCGGGCCAGGCGTCGTCCTACAAAATGGGCCATCTGCGCTTGCTTGAACTGCGCGAACAGGCCCGCAAGGCGCTGGGCGACAAGTTCGACATACGTGCCTTCCACGATTTGATTCTCGGCAACGGTGCGATGCCGATGACGGTGGTGACGCAAGCCGTGGATGCATGGATCGCAGCCGGCGGTGGCGAGCCAAATCGCTAGCAGTGAGTGCAGTTGTTGTCGGCAAGCGCGGCGGCGCGCCTTCTGTAGTGCCGAGCCATGCTCGGCAAGGGGCCTTCCCCTAACGCTCGAGCGCAGCGACGCTCTGCTTTACCAACACTGGCCGGCACCGCCAGCGCCGAAGAACTGCAACGTCCGATCATGGCGAGCATGAGCGCCTGCCAGCGTTGATGCTGCAGGCCCATCCCAACGGACCGCAGCATGGCCGCCTTCGTTCTACACGCTCTGCGCCACACCTCATTCGAGGCACTGTTCCAACTGGACGAAGCGGCGCTTGCGGCGCGGCAGATGGCGCGGGTCGTTGCGACGACAACAGCCGGTTTCCCGTGTCGGGTGAGTCTGGCCGATGCCGAGGTCGGCGAGGAGCTGTTGTTGCTGTCGTATCAACATCAGCCGGCGGATTCACCGTATCGCGCCAGCGGCCCCATCTTTGTTCGCCGTGGTGCGGTGAGCGCGACGCTGGCGGCCGACGAGGTGCCGGCGCAAGTACAGCGCCGCTTGATGTCACTGCGTGCCTATGACCAGCAGGATCGAATCATTTCCGCCGAGGTCTGCGACGGCCTGCATGTCGCCGACTGGCTGCAGCATGCGTTTGATGATGTGTCTGTGGCCTACGTGCACCTGCATTTTGCCCGATACGGCTGCTATGCCTGCCGTGCCGACCGCGCCTGAAACCGCGCCAAGCCATGGGCAACAGTGGATGCCGCGTGGGCTGAATGCACCAGCTGCTTGCGTGACAGGGGGCTGGCAAGCCGTTGCATGCGGGTTTGGCCGCGAAGCTTGGGCCAGTGTTGATTTCCGTCAAGGCAACGCGCCAGCCGGCGGCGCATGGTTGGCACCCAGGCGAGGAGGTTGCCGCGATGGCGAAGCCATTTCCATTGAATCCAAAGCACCCCGAGCGGATCTGCTGGGGCTGCGATAAATATTGCGGGACCGACGCCTTGGCCTGCGGCAACGGTTCCGGGCGTACCCAGCATCCGGCGGAGTCGCAGGGCGAAGATTGGTATCTGGCCTGGGGGATCGAGCCGGACCCGCTCAGGCCGGGGCAGGCCCGCAAGCCGCAGCGTTGAGGGCACCTGTGCTGTGGCCAAACCGGTGTTTGCGCATAGACTGGCGCCAAGGATAAGGAGATTCCGCGATGAGCTATGGCATTGGACAAGGTGTGGGTGGTTCGGCCGAAGCACAGCAGACCCGCTGCGCATGTCTGCTGTTGTTGGATACATCGGCAGCGATGAGCGGGCAGCGCATTGATCAGCTCAATGCAGGCTTGATGCACTTCAAACAGGCGCTCTACGCCAACGCGCAGAGTGCGCAGCGCGTGGACGTTGGCATCGTCAGCTTCGGCCCGGTGCGCACGGTTACCGAGTTCGTATCGGCGGACCGGTTCTATCCGCCGTTCCTGGTCAGCACAGCGGATACGCCGATTGGTGCGGCCATCGAGCAGGGCGTCGATATGGTCCGCCAGCGTACGCAGTACTACCAGGCCAACGGGCTTGGGTACTACCGGCCATGGATATTCCTGGTTACCGCAGGTGCGCCCAGCGACAGCTGGCGCAATGCCGCCGAGCTTGTGCGGCAAGGCGAAGCCAGCAAGGATTTCCAGTTCTTCGCGGTTGGCATGGAGGGCGCGGATATGGAGGCACTCGCGCAGATATCGGTGCGTGCGCCGCTGAAGTTGAAGGAAGTGAATTTCCGTGAGCTTTTCGACTGGCTGTCTGCGTCGATGGATACGATTGCGCGCTCCAGCCCCGGTGATACGGTGCCGTTGATCAATCCAACAGCGGCGGGTGGTTGGGCGTTGGCCTGAGGCCGTCCCTGGCTGTAGGAGCGGCGTCAGCCGCGAAGCCGGCAGCGCTGGAACCCTAGCCATGAGGGCAATCTGATCATTCCTGGCTTCGCGGCTGACGCCGCTCCCACACATGCGGTTTTGGGCTTTGTGCCGAGCATGGCTCGGCACTACAGGTAGTTTTTCTGAACGGTGGCTGTCGCTGGCGGGGTGGGGGGGAGGCTTGATCGCGGCGCCCACCGGCCCCATTACCGGTGAACAGTATTCCGGAGGCCGTATGGACCCCAGTCAGAACCCGAATGTTTTTCATGCCACCACCATCTGCTGCGTGCGTCGCGGCGAACACGTGGCGATTGCTGGCGACGGTCAGGTCACCCTGGGGCACACGGTGATGAAGGGCAATGCGCGCAAGGTGCGCCGGCTTGGCCGTGATGGCCAGGTGCTGGCGGGCTTTGCCGGCGCGGCTGCCGATGCCTTCACCCTGTTCGAGCTGTTCGAGGCAAAGCTTGAGAAGCACGGCCAGCTGACCCGCGCTGCGGTGGAGCTGGCCAAGGATTGGCGCACCGATCGCCGCTACGGCAAGCTCGAAGCGCTGCTGGCCGTGGCCGACCGCGAAACCTCGCTGATCATCAGCGGTACCGGCGATGTGATCGAGCCGGAAGACGGCATCATCGCGATTGGTTCTGGCGGCTCATATGCGCTCAGCGCAGCGCGGGCCCTGCTCAAGCACACCGATCTGGATGCGCGTGGCGTGGCCACCGAGGCGATCAACATCGCTGGCGGCATCTGCATCTACACCAACACCAATGTCGTGGTGGAGGAGCTCTGAGAAACGTAGTGAAGAGGAGTGAGGAGTGAGAGCAGGCCCAGCGCCGCACGCTTCCTCGGTTTTTTCCCGTTTCCAGTTCCTGCCCGCCCTTAGGTAAAGCCATGAACCATAAGATCGAAGTTTCTTCCGCCACCATGACCCCGCGCGAAATCGTGCAGGAGTTGGATCGCCACATCGTCGGCCAGCACGACGCCAAGCGCGCGGTCGCCATCGCGCTGCGCAACCGCTGGCGCCGCATGCAGCTGCCCACCGAGCTGCGCAACGAGGTGATGCCCAAGAACATTCTGATGATCGGCCCCACCGGTGTCGGCAAGACCGAGATCGCGCGCCGGTTGGCAACGCTGGCCAATGCACCGTTCGTCAAGGTTGAAGCCACGCGCTTCACCGAGGTCGGCTATGTCGGCAAGGATGTGGAGCAGATCATCCGTGATCTGGCTGATACCGCAGTCAAGTTGTACCGCGAGCAGGCCAAGGTGCGTGTGCGTACCCAGGCTGAGGAAAAGGCCGAAGACCGCATCCTTGACGCGCTGTTGCCGCGTCGTAGCACCGGTATCGGCTTTGATCCGGAAGCGGCGCGCAACGAGCCTTCAGCCGCTGACAACGAAACCCGCATCAAGTTCCGCCGCATGCTGCGTGCCGGTGAACTGGACGAGCGCGAGATCGAGCTGGACGTTGCTGCCAACGTCAGCATGGACATCATGACCCCGCCGGGCATGGAAGAAATGGGCCAGCAGCTGAAGTCGATGTTCGCCAACCTGGGCACGGCGAAGTCGAACAAGCGCACGCTGAGCATCAAGGCCGCGCGCCCGCTGCTGATCGAGGAAGAGGCTGGCAAGCTGGTCAATGAAGACGATATCCGCACCGCCGCGATTGAAGCCTGCGAGCAGCACGGCATTGTCTTCATCGACGAAATCGACAAGGTGGCCAAGCGCGGCGACGCAGGTTCCTCTGGTGGCGATGTGTCACGCGAAGGTGTTCAGCGCGATCTGCTGCCGCTGGTGGAAGGTTCCAATGTGTCCACCAAATACGGCACGGTGAAGACCGATCACATTTTGTTTATCGCCTCTGGTGCGTTCCATCTGGCCAAGCCGAGTGATCTGATTCCCGAGCTGCAGGGTCGTTTCCCGATCCGTGTGGAGCTGGGTGCGCTGAGCAAGAATGATTTCGTGCGCATCCTGACCGAGCCGAAGGCGGCGCTGACCAAGCAGTACGAAGCCTTGTTGGCCACCGAAGGCGTCAAGGTCAATTTCACCGCCGAGGCAGTGGATCGTTTGGCGGAGATTGCGTTCCAGGTCAACGAGCGCCAGGAGAATATTGGCGCGCGTCGTCTGCACACCGTGCTGGAGCGTTTGTTGGATTCGCTGAGCTATGAAGCGCCGGATCGCGATGGCGACAGCATTGCGATTGACCCGGCGTACGTGGACAAGCACCTGGGTGAGCTGGTGAAGGACCCGGATCTGAGTCGCTATATTCTTTGATTGTTGGTTCGGGTTGGTGAGAAGCGGCGACACTTTGGTGTCGCCGTTTTTTTTGCCGCGCCGGCCAGGCCGTCGGCGCCGCGCAACAGGTGCAGCGCACCCGGGGTCGTTCGCGCAGCGCCGTTGGTAGTGCCGAGCCATGCTCGGCTGAGGCATTACCGGGAAAGCTTCTTGCCGAGCATGGCTCGGCACTACAGGTGGCGCGCTTTGCTCCGGCATTTAGCCCTCCCTTTGCCGCAGGCAAGGGGAGGGTTGGGAGGGGTGCTTTGGCTTCAGCTTCAGCCTTCGCTTGCTTCGCGGCTTACGCCGCTCCCACAACGCGTCGGCGGCTTCTGTGGCGCTGCGTGCACGTCCCCTGCCGAGCATGGCTCGGCACTACCGGGTTTCAGGCTGCTGGATCCGGGGTTGGTAGCGGCAGCGGGGCGGTGCCGGGGGTGAAGACGCCTGGAGTCACGTAGTAACTCAGCATCGCGTCCATCGTTTCGCGGCTGTCGCCTTCCAGATCGAAATGCTCGGGTTGCAGCATTGCGCCGTACAGCACACCTACCAGACAGGCGTGCAGGATGCGGGCAAGGGTGTTGATGTTGACGCCGTCGCGCAGTTGGCCCAGCTCCTGCGCGCGCAACAGGGCGCGGCAGAAAATATCCATTTCCTCGTCCACGCTGTCGCGCTGCAGCTGCTGCATGGCCAGGCTTTCAGCGGACAGGTCATTGCGCAGCATGATTTCCATCATGTCGCGCAGGCGCTGGTCGTGGGCTATCTCGCCTACCGAGATCAGCATCGCCGAGCGCAGGTCTTCGATCGGCGTGCTGCGCTCGCGTGCATAGGCATGGCGCAGGCGGTTGATGAAGTGCACCCGCTCGCGGTTGATCATCGCTTCCAGCACTTCGGTCTTGTTCTTGAAGTGCCAATACACCGCGCCACGCGAAAACCCGGCGCGCTCGCCTATCGCGGCCAGCGAGGTGCCGGCAACGCCGTGTTCATGGAAGCAGGCCAACGCGGCATCCAGGATGCCTTCGCGGGTGGCCGCCGCCTCTTGTTTGGTCTTTCTGGCCATTGCGCTGTGCAAATGCTGGATGAGCCCGGCCTGAATTGTAGCCGTTTACAAACATGCGTGTATGTATGTATATTTCCGCGGCTTGCTCTGCAGGATGGCCGTGATGTGTTCAGTGGTGGCGGTTGCCACACCTGTACCCGTAACGTATGCGGTATGGAGGGATATGCGTCGGCATATCTCATGTTCCGTCCGATCCTCGAGCGCCACTTTTCCTCATTGAGCTCCTCTCCCATGCCTGCTATCAGTCGCTACCGTCTTGTCGCGCTTTCTCTCGCACTATCCGTTGCGCTCGTTGCCTGCAAAGGCGGCGGTGAGCAGCCACAGCAAGGGGGCCCCGGTCAGGTCACGGTGGTGACACTGAAGCCGGAAACCGTCACCTTGACCCGCGAGCTGGCGGGCCGTGCCAATGGCTACCAGGTCGCTGAAGTGCGCCCGCAGGTCAGCGGCATCATTGCCAAGCGCCTGTTTACCGAAGGCAGTGTGGTCAAGGCCGGCGACCCGCTGTACCAGTTGGATGACGCTGCCTACCGCGCCCAGGCCAACAGCGCCCGCGCGCAGCTGGCCCGTGCCGAAGCCACCGCCAACGCAGCCCGCCTGGCGGCACGGCGCAGCGGTGAGCTGGTCAAGTCGCGGGTGATCAGCGTGCAGGACGATGAAAATGCGCAGGCCACCTGGAAGCAGGCCGAGGCCGACGTGCTGGCCGCCCGCGCCTCGCTGGATGCGGCCAACGTGACGCTGGGCTATGCCCGCATCACCGCGCCGATCAGCGGCCAGATCGGCAAGTCCTCGGTTACCCAGGGCGCGCTGGTCAGCGCTGGCCAGGCCGAACCGCTGGCGACCATCAACCAGCTCGACCCGATCTACATCGACGTCACCCAGTCCTCGGCCGAGCTGCTGCAGCTGCGCCGCGAACTGGCCGCTGGCCGCCTGGAAGGCGCCTCGGAGCTGCCGGTCGACATCGTGCTTGAAGACGGCAGCACCTACGCCCACAAGGGCAAGCTGGAGTTCTCCGAAGTCAGCGTCGACCCGACCACCGGCAGCTATCTGATGCGCGTGCGTGTCGAGAACCCGGACCAGGTGCTGATGCCGGGCATGTTCGTGCGTGCGGTGCTGGGCAGTGGTGTGCGCCCGAACGCGCTGCTGGTGCCGATGCAGGGCATCGCCCGCGATCCCAAAGGTGATACCTCGGCGATGGTGGTCGATGCCGAAGGCAAGGTTGCCGTTCGCCCGGTCAAGGTCAGCCGCACCATCGGTGACAAGTGGCTGGTCGAAGACGGCCTGAAGGCCGGCGACAAGGTCATCGTCGAAGGCCTGCAGAAGATTGGCCCGGGGATGCCGGTGCAGGCCACCGAGAAGGGTGCCGAAGCCGCCAAGCCTGCCGCCGCGCCTGCCGCGGCGCCGGCCGACAAGCAGTAAGCGGAGAAATACATGGCTCGCTTCTTTATCGACAGGCCCATCTTTGCGTGGGTCATTGCCATCATCATCATGCTTGCCGGTGCGCTGGCCATGATCAAGCTGCCGATCTCGATGTATCCCGAGGTCGCGCCGCCTGCGGTGTCCATTTCCGCCAACTACCCGGGCGCTTCGGCCAAGGTGGTGGAGGATTCGGTCACGCAGATCATCGAGCAGAACATGAAGGGCCTGGACGGCCTTATGTACTTCTCCTCCAACAGCTCCTCCAACGGCCAGGCCAGCATCACCCTGACCTTCCAGAGCGGCACCGACTCGGACATCGCCCAGGTGCAGGTGCAGAACAAGCTGCAGCTGGCCATGCCGTTGTTGCCGCAGGAAGTGCAGCGCCAGGGCATCAACGTCGCCAAGTCCAGCTCGGGCTTCCTCAACGTGCTGGGCTTCGTCTCCGAAGACGGCAGCATGGATGAGAACGACATCTCCGACTATGTGGGTTCCAACATCGTCGACCCGCTCAGCCGCGTGCCGGGCGTGGGCTCGATCCAGGTGTTCGGCGGCAAGTACGCCATGCGTATCTGGCTGGACCCGACCAAGCTGCAGACCTACAAGGTGTCTGTCGACGAGGTGACGGCGGCAGTCAAGGCGCAGAACGCGCAGGTTGCGGTGGGTCAGCTGGGCGGCGCGCCGGCGGTGAAGGGCCAGCAGCTCAACGCCACCATCAACGCGCAGGACCGCCTGCAGACGCCGGAGCAGTTCCGCAACATTGTTGTGCGCACTGAAACCGACGGCTCCACGCTGAAGCTGGGCGACGTTGCCCGCGTCGAGCTGGGCGCGGAAACCTACGACTTCGTTACCCGCTACAACGGCAAGCCGGCCTCGGGCCTGGCCATCACCCTGGCCACCGGCGCCAACGCGCTGGAAACCGCTGAAGGCGTGAGCACCACCCTGGACGAGCTGCGCGCCAACTTCCCGGCCGGCCTGAAGGCGGTGATCCCGTACGACACCACCCCGTTCGTGAAGGTGTCGATCAAGGGCGTGGTGAAGACGCTGCTGGAAGCCATCGTGCTGGTGTTCGTGGTGATGTATCTGTTCCTGCAGAACTTCCGCGCCACCTTGATTCCGACCATCGCCGTGCCGGTGGTGTTGCTGGGTACCTTCGGCATCCTCTCGGTGCTGGGTTTCTCGATCAACATGCTGACCATGTTCGCGATGGTGCTGGCGATCGGTCTATTGGTGGATGACGCCATCGTGGTGGTGGAGAACGTCGAGCGCATCATGTCCGAGGAAGGACTGTCGCCGCTGGAAGCCACCCGCAAATCGATGAGCCAGATCACCGGCGCGCTGGTCGGCATCGGCCTGGTACTGTCGGCGGTGTTCGTGCCGATGGCCTTCATGAGCGGCTCCACCGGCGTCATCTATCGGCAGTTCTCGGCGACGATTGTGTCGGCGATGGCCTTGTCGGTGCTGGTCGCCATCGTGCTGACCCCGGCGCTGTGCGCCACCATGCTCAAGCCGCTGAAGAAGGGCGAGCACCACGTTGCGCACAAGGGTATCTCGGGCCGGTTCTTCAACTGGTTCAACAATGGCTTTGACCGCACCAGCGGCACCTACCAGCGCGGCGTGCGCGGCATTCTTGCCCGCCCGGGCCGCTTCATGGCGGTGTTCCTGGCGTTGGCGGTGGTGATGGGCCTGCTGTTCGTGCGCCTGCCCAGCTCGTTCCTGCCCAATGAAGACCAGGGCATCCTGATGGCGCTGGTCAACGCACCAGTGGGCGCTACCCAGGAACGTACCCTGGAGTCGATCTACAAGCTGGAAGATCACTTCCTCAACAACGAGAAGGACGCCGTTGAGTCGGTGTTCTCGGTGCAGGGCTTCAGCTTCTCGGGCATGGGCCAGAACTCGGGCATGGCCTTCGTCAAGCTCAAGGACTGGCACGAGCGCAGTGCTGATCAAGGCGTAGGCCCGATCACCGGGCGCGCAATGGCCGCGCTTGGTCAGATCAAGGACGCCTTCATCTTCGCCTTCCCGCCGCCGGCCATGCCGGAACTGGGTATCGCCTCGGGTTACACCTTCTTCCTGAAGGACAACAGCGGCGCCGGCCATGATGCACTGGTCAATGCACGCAACCAGCTGTTGGGCGCGGCCGGGCAGAGCAAGCTGCTGGCCAATGTGCGCCCGAACGGCCTGGACGACACCCCGCAGCTGCGTCTGGACATCGACGTGGCCAAGGCAGGTGCGCATGGGCTGTCGCTGGATGCGATCAACGGCACCCTGGCCACTGCCTGGGGTTCGAGCTACGTCGATGACTTCATCGACCGTGGCCGGGTCAAGCGCGTCTACGTGCAGGCGGATGATCCCTTCCGCATGAACCCGGAAGACTTCAACCTGTGGACGGTGAAGAACAACGTCGGCGAGATGGTGCCGTTCTCGGCCTTCGCCAGCCAGCGTTGGGATTACGGCTCGCCGCGTCTGGAGCGTTACAACGGCGTCTCCGCACTGGAAATCCAAGGCGAAGCCGCGCCGGGCGTAGCCTCGGGCGACGCCATGCTGGAAGTGGAAAAGCTGGCCAAGCAGTTGCCGCCGGGCTTCAGCATCGAGTGGACGGCGGTGTCCTACCAGGAACGCGAAGCCGGTTCGCAGACGCCGCTGCTGTACACGCTGTCGCTGCTGATCGTGTTCCTGTGCCTGGCTGCACTGTATGAAAGCTGGAGCGTACCGACCGCAGTGCTGATGGTTGCGCCGCTGGGTATTCTCGGTGCGGTGCTGGCCAACACCATGCGCGGCATGGAGCGTGATGTGTACTTCCAGGTGGCGATGTTGACTACCGTGGGTTTGACCTCGAAGAACGCGATTCTGATTGTCGAGTTCGCCAAGGAGCATTTGGAGAAGGGTTCGGGCGTGATCGAAGCGACGATGCATGCGGTCCGCGACCGTCTGCGCCCGATCATCATGACCTCGCTGGCTTTCGGCCTGGGCGTGTTGCCGCTGGCAATCGCCTCCGGTGCGGGTTCCGGTGCGCAGCGCGCCATCGGTACCGGCGTGCTGGGTGGCATGGTGGTTGGCACCTTGCTGGGCCTGTTCTTCATCCCGCTGTTCTTCGTGGTGGTGCAACGGGTGTTCAACCGCAAGCAACTGGCCAAGAACGGCGACCTGCCGGAGCAGTAAGCGGGCAGGGTAGCTGGAAGCAAAAGGCGCCGAAAGGCGCCTTTTGTTTTTTTGCGGTTTTGTTTTTGCAGGTTTGTGGGAGCTGTGTAGTGCCGAGCCATGCTCGGCAGAGGCTTTACCGATAAAGCCCCTGCCGAGCATGGCTCGGCACTACAAAAACAAGGCAAAAAAAAACCGGGCCTGGCCCGGTTCTTCTTACACTTCGTGTTCCGCAAGCTCCAGTAACTGAGCCTTTTCAACCGCGCCCAAACGCTGGGCGAATACTGCCAAGCGGTTGCATAACTCGGCCTGATGTTCCGGGAAAGCAGCTACCAGGTCGCGTTGAACCTGTTGGTAAGCATCCCAGAACGGTGCCGTGCAGCGATGTTGTGCGTACTGCTGTCGCAATTGTTCCCCAGCAAGCTGGAGTGATCGGCGACTGCTGTTTTGGATGGGCGTCGTATACATCGCTTCACCTCGATGGCAGTGCCCCTGTACCCCGAGCATAGCGCTATTTATCTTACGATCTGGCTACAGCGTCTAATTTCCCTATGAGATTAATGGGGGTTTATTCAGATTCCGTCGCGTTATTCGCCGATATCTTCATTCCAGACGTCTGGGTTCTCGGCGATATAGCGGCCCATCATCTCGATGCAGCCGGCGTCGTTCAGATCGATCACTTGGACGCCGTTTTCCCTGAGCCAGTCGATCCCGCCGGCAAAACTGACCGATTCGCCGACCACGACGGTGCCGATGTTGAATTGCCGTACCAGCCCACTGCAGTACCAGCACGGCGCCAGGGTGGTGACCATGATGGTGTTGCGGTAGCCGCGCTGGCGGCCGGCCTTGCGGAAGGCGTCGGTTTCGCCGTGGATGGACGGGTCGTCCTCCTGGATGCGGCGGTTGTGGCCACAGCCGAGCAGGCGGCCATCGTTGTGGTACAGCGCCGCACCGATCGGGATGCCGCCTTCGGCCAGGCCCTGGCGGGCCTCGGCGATGGCGGTTTCAAGCAGGGCGCGGTAATCCGGGGTAGTGATCATGCAGGGTCCTCATGGTGCTGTGCGGGCCATCATAACGGCCGGATTCAGGCTGCCGGCGCCGCAGCCGGGCTGTCGGTGCGATAATCGTGGTCATGAGCGAATCCCCCTACAAGACCGGCACCACCCACTTCGGCTTCCGCGATGTACCGGCCAAGGACAAGCAGAAGCTTGTCGGCCAGGTGTTCACTTCCGTGGCCGACAACTACGACGTGATGAACGACCTGATGAGCCTGGGTATTCACCGGCTGTGGAAGCGCTACTTCGTAGCCACCGCGCAGGTGAAGCCGGGTGACCGGGTGCTGGATCTGGCCGGCGGTACCGGTGATATCGCGGTACTGCTGAAGGAGCGCATCGGCGCCGAGGGCAGCGTGGTGCTGGGCGACATCAATGCCGGCATGCTGTCGGTGGGTCGCGATCGGCTGACAAATCGTGGCCAGGTTTCGGGCTTCGAGTGGGTGCAGCTCAATGCAGAAGCGCTGCCGTTCCCGGACCAGAGCTTCGATCTGGTGACCATTTCGTTCGGCCTGCGCAATGTCACCGACAAGGAAGCAGCGCTGCGCGAGATGTACCGCGTGCTGAAGGTCGGCGGTCAGGCGCGCGTGCTGGAATTCTCGGAAGTGACTGTGGACTGGTTCAAGCCGATCTATGACTTCCATTCGTTCAAGGTGCTGCCGAAGCTGGGCAAGTTGTTCGCGCGCGGCGATGCCGATAGCTACCAGTATCTGGCCGAGAGCATCCGCAAGCACCCGCCGCAGGAAGAGTTGAAGGCGATGATGACGGAGGCTGGGTTTGGTCGCTGCCATTACAAGAATTTGAGTGCGGGTATTGTTTCGATCCACTCTGGTTACAAGCTGTAAGGCTGGGTTGCTGGGTGTATTGAGGAAAAGGCGGCCATTGGCCGCTTTTTTCGTATGTGGGATGGTGGTTTTTAGTCGTTACCTTTGCTGGTAACGCCCTTGCCGAGCATGGCTCGGCACTACGGTTGGGTTTGGTCGGTAATGCTTCTGCCGAGCATGGCTCGGCACTACATGGGCTGGCCGCGCTTGCTTTTGCGTTAGCCCTTCTCCCGCTTGCGGGAGAAGGGTTGGGATGAGGGGCGCTTTTGATTCTGTCGGTAACGCCCCTGCCGAGCATGGCTCGGCACTACATTGGCTGGCCGCGCTTACTTTTGCGTTAGCCCTTCTCCTGCTTGCGGGAGAAGGGTTGGGATGAGGGGCGCTTTTTCTTTTGTCGGTAAGGCCCTTGCCGAGCATGGCTCGGCCCTACGGTTGGGTTGGTCGGTAAGGCCTTTGCCGAGCATGGCTCGGCACTACAGTGGTCCGGGCGCGCGCTGAGCCCTCCCTTTGCCGCAGGCAAGGGGAGGGTTGGGAGGGGTGCTCTGCTTCTGCTCGGGGCGATTAACCAATGCAAAGAGCGATGCCCGCCTGCGTGGGGGTAACGATTTCATGCATTTAAGCCGCTTTCGCAAAGCCAGCGGGGCGCCGCTTGCCGCACCGCCGCATCCGCTCCGGGCTTTCGGGTTTAAAATCGGCAGTTATCCCCTGAACCGGTTCCAGATCAATGCGTTCTTCGTTCCTGATGCTGCCCCTGGCCGTGGCGCTTGTCGCCGGCTGTGCCAAGGAGCCTGCAGCTCCTACCGTCGATCCCGTCGCCCAGAAGCCCGCCGCCGCCGTGAATACCGTCAGCCGCAGCCACGATGAAAGCTCCTACGCCGAACCCGAAAAGGTCGTCATCAAGGACCTGGCGCTGGATCTGAAGGTGGATTTCGACGCCAAGCAGATCGGCGGTACCGCCACTTACACGCTGGAGTGGAAGGACAAGGCGGCCAAGCAGCTGCTGCTCGATACCCGCGAGCTGACCGTTGAAAAGGTCGAGGCTGTGGCCGCCGACGGCGCCGCCACTCCGCTGCAGTTCGTGCTGGCACCGGCTGACAAGGTGTTTGGCAGCAAGCTGAGCATCGAAACCCCGGCCCAGCCGACCTCGGTGCGCATCACCTACCACACCGCGCCGACCGCCTCCGGTCTGCAGTGGCTGGAGCCGTCCATGACCGAGGGCAAGAAGCTGCCCTTCATGTTCAGCCAGTCGCAGGCCATCCACGCCCGTTCGTGGGTGCCGCTGCAGGACACCCCGAGCGTCCGCTTCACCTATAGCGCGCATGTCACCAGCCGCCCGGACGTGATGGTGCTGATGAGCGCCGACAACGACCCGAAGGCCGCGCGTGATGGCGATTACGCCTTCAAGATGCCGCAACCGATCCCGTCCTACCTGCTGGCCATTGCTGCCGGTGACCTGGTGTTCGAGCCGATCTCCGAGCGTTCGGGCGTGTGGGCCGAGCCGACCATGGTCAACAAGGCCGCCAAGGAATTCGAAGACACCGAGAAGATGATTGGTGCCGCCGAGAACCTGTATGGCGAATACCGCTGGGGCCGCTACGACATGCTGGTGCTGCCGCCGTCGTTCCCGTTCGGCGGTATGGAAAACCCGCGCCTGACCTTCGCTACCCCGACCGTCATCGTTGGCGACAAGTCGTTGGTGTCGCTGGTCGCGCACGAACTGGCGCACAGCTGGTCCGGCAACCTGGTGACCAACGCCAGCTGGAAGGACATCTGGCTCAACGAAGGTTTCACCACCTACGTGCAGGGCCGTATCACCGAGGCGCTGTACGGCACGGAGATGGCCGAGATGGAGCGCGAGATCGACCAGACCGATCTGCTCAATGAAGTGAAGGAGATGAGCCCGGCCGACCAGGCGCTGGCGCTGCCGCCGCTGAACGAGCGTGACCCGGACGAAGCGCTGAGCAACGTGGCCTATGTAAAGGGCGCGTGGTTCCTGCAGTTCCTGGAGCAGCGTTTTGGTCGTGCGGTGTTTGATCCGTTCCTGCGTGGCTGGTTCAACGACCATGCGTTCCAGAGCGCCAATACCGACCAGTTCGTCGAGTACATGAAGAAGAACCTGCTGCCGAAGAATCCTTCGGCGGTCACCGATGCCGAATTGAAGGCATGGCTGGAAGAGCCGGGTATTCCGGCGTTCGCCAGCAAGGCCCGTTCGCGCAACTTCGCCGTGGTCGACACTGCGCGCATTGCCTTCCTGGGCAGCAGCGCGCTGCCGAGCAACCAGGTAACCCGCGAGTGGAACACGCAGGAATGGGTGCGCTTCATTGATGGCCTGGGTGCTACCCAGCCGATCGAGAAGCTGGCCGTGCTGGACAAGGGCTACCACTTCACCGGTACCCCGAACGGCGAAATCGCGATGCGTTGGTACCCGCTGGCAATCCGCAGCGGTTACACCGATGCGCAGGCCGCTGCCGGCGAGTTCATCCAGCGCGTGGGTCGCCGCAAGCTGGTGCTGCCGATCTATGCCGAGCTGCTGAAGACGCCGGAAGGCCTGGCCTTCGCCAAGGAGGTGTTTGCCAAGGCCAAGCCGGGCTATCACCCGATCACCACCGCCTCGGTGGAAGACATGATCGCCAAGGCTGAAGCTGCACCGAAGCAGGAAGCTGCACCGAAGCAGTAATCGGCATCGGCATGCTTCAACGCAAACGGCGAGCTTAGGCTCGCCGTTTGTTTTTGTGTTGCCGTGAACCGCATGGTTGCGGCGCTCTCTAAGCGCTGCACACCCGAGGCCGTTCGCGCGCAGCTTTTTTGTAGAGCCGAGCCATGCTCGGCTGGGGCTTTATCGCGAAGGCCTCTGCCGAGCATGGCTCGGCACTACAGGGCGGCGGCTTTGGCTAACAGGTTGTAGGACGGTCCAACGCTCGTCGGCTTCCGGCGTTCGCGCGCAGCTTTTTGTAGAGCCGAGCCATGCTCGGCTGGGGCTCTGCCGGTGAGGCCTCTGCCGAGCATGGCTCGGCACTACAGGTCGGCGGCTTTGGCTAACGGGTTGTACGACGGTCCAGCGCTCGTCGGCTTCCGGCGCGGGTTGCGCCGTAGCCGCAATCAGATTTCTATCACAGCCCTCAGTTGGCGCTCTTTGCCGCCGCAGGCGGCAGGCCTTTCAGTACCGACTTGTCGATCTTCGCCGCCACGCCAACACTGCGACCGGCAAGATTGACCACGTTGTACTGCACCGCCACGCCCAGCACCTGGGTTGCCTGTGACATGTCCAAACCATAGGACTGGCGAAGCCACTGCAGCATCCCTGACGTGGCCAGACGCAGTGCATCATCACTGGAGCCAGCTTGGCCCAGGGTCATGATCTGCGTAGGCGATTCCACGCGCGGCGTGGCGAGGGACTGCTTCTTGATCAGTTCCACTTTCAACACCACATCCAGTGATGTCTCCAGCGCCCATTGGCTGGTTTCGCCGTCGCCCTGCAGCGCATGGCCATCACCGACATACAGCAATGCGCCGGGCTGCTGCACTTCAAGGTAAACCGTGTTGCCTTGGACCACTGCGTTGAAATCCATGTTGCCGCCGAAGTCGCTGGTGTCGCCAGTGGAGAACGGTGGGTAGCCAAAGCCGGGTGCAACCGCGAGGCCGCCGAGCATCGGCTTGACCGGGATTTCAAAGTTTTTCAACGCACCGCTGGCACCTTGCGGCCGCGCCATGCCGCGCACGCGATCCAGTTCCCAGCGCACCGGATTGCCCAGCGTCGCTGTTTCGGTGGCAATGCGCGGTGTCTTCAAGCGACCGACGATGCCGTCGAGGCTGTCGGCATGGTCGCGGTTGAGTTTGAGCGAGCTGATGGTGATCGCCAGCGTATCGCCAGGCTCGGCACCGGCGACGAAGAACGGCCCGACCTGCGGGTTGCCGAACAAGGCGCGGGTGATGCCGTTCTCATCGACGCCGCCAGAATCCAACGTCTTGGTCTGCACCGAGTCGCCCGGCCAGATCACCAGCACCGGCGCGCGATCGGCGCTGAAGGTATTGGAGTAGTCCATGGGTTTGAAGTCGTGCAGGCGCGGTGCATTGTCTGCCCGCGCAGGTACCCGCCACGCGTTGAATGTGTGCGCCGCACGCGCGCTGCGGTTGTTGGTATCCGGCTCGTCGCTGCGGCCCTGCATGCGGCTGCCATCGATGCGGCCGTCGTAGTGATAGACCTGGCCGTCGCTGCCGGTTGCGGTGAACTTCAACTGGGTGCCGTTCAAGCTGCCGGTAATCGGGTCGCCGCCCAATGTTCCGCTGACGCGCGTGCCTTGCACGTCCAGATTCAAGGTCTGCTGTGCGGTGTTGCCCCATAGATCGGTTGCCAGGATCCATTGATCGGCGGCGAGGGCATGGAGCGGGAGTACGGACAACAACAGCGAAGACCATTTCAGTGAAGTGCGCACGTTGCTTGTGTCTGCGAAGGGCCCGGTGGGCGTGTTCGTGGAGTGTACGAATGGCGTTGTCGCCGTTGCAGTGTCAAACGTAACGACACCTGTAGTCAGATCGGCCAAAAGCCGACCGATGATTCCTGCAGCAGGCGACCGGAGCGGGTTGCTGATGCCGGTCCTGCGCTGCACTCAGGGCTTGAGGGCGCGTATCGCCAGGAACATGTCGACGCAGTCATGCATCACCCGCTGTTGCACGCTGGCATCCAGCGGCGCGGCGCCCATCGCAATCTGTGGCCAGAACGCGAACGCCTTGACCATGCCCTGCAGCTGGTGGGCGGCATCGGCCGGGGCGATGTCATCGCGCAGGCGGCCATCGGCCTGTGCGGCGCGGATCCAAGTGGTCAGCCCTTCTTCCTTCTCGGCCAGCCTGCCCATCATTGCCCGCGCCCGTTCTGGTGCATGCACCAGTTCGGCCATGGCCACCCGCGACAGGTCGATGAAACTGGCGTCGCTGAGCAGGCGCAGCTTCTGTGCGACGAAGGCCAGCAACTGCTCGCGCAGTGGCCGTGCCGGGTCGTAAGCCAGTGCGTCCAGCGATTGGCTGGCTTCCCACAGCTGCCAGAGGATGGCGGTGAACAGCTCGTCCTTGCTGGCGAAGTGGTTGTAGACCGTGCGTTTGGAGACCTCGGCGGTGGCGGCGATGCGGTCCATGCTGGTGGCGGCAAAGCCCAGTTCGCGGAACTCGGCCACGGCCGCGCGCAGGATGGCCTCGCGTTTGCGGTCGGTCAGGCGGAGGGGGCGCTTGGGCTCGGTCATAGGCTCATTTTACACCGTTCAGTTTACTTTCCTTGGGATGGAAGTAGACTCACAAGTGTACTTTCGAGGGCAAGCCCAGCCATGAAGCGTCGCCTGCCTCGTTTCCTCGTCCTCTTTACGGTGTTGATCGCCATGTCCATTGGCCTGCTGTTCTGCGGCGCACATCCTGCCGCCTCCTATGACCAGTCGCCGCAATACGGCCAGGGGCGTTTCCACAATGTGGCCAAGCTGGTGCCGCTTGGTTTCGTACGCGGTGCCAAGGTTTGGTGGCGGTTTCTGTTCGACAAGCCGGCCGATGCCACGCCGCAGGTAGCAATCCCGGTGCATGCCTTGACCCGGCAGGCGCTGCTGGACGCGCCCGACGACAGCCTGTGGCGCTTGGGCCACTCGACCATGCTGATGAAACTGGATGGCCACTTCTGGCTGACCGACCCGGTGTTCTCCGAGCGCGTGTCGCCGTTCTCGTTCATGGGGCCCAAGCGCTTCCATGCGCCGCCGCTGTCGATCGAGGAATTGCCCGAGATCACCGGCGTCATCATTTCGCACGACCACTACGATCACCTGGACCATGACGCGGTGTTGGCGCTGGCGCCGAAAGTGCGGCACTTCGTGACGGCGCTGGGCGTGGGCGATCGCCTGCTGGCCTGGGGCGTGCCGCAGGAGAAGATCACCCAGCTGGATTGGTGGCAGGAAACGCGGGTGGAAGGGCTGAAGATCGCCGCCACGCCTGCACAGCATTTCTCTGGTCGCGGGCTGTCTGATGGCAATCGCACCCTGTGGGCATCGTGGGTGATCGATAGCGGTCGCACGCGGGTCTTCTTCAGTGGCGACAGTGGCTACTTCGACGGCTTTGCGAAGATCGGTGAGCGCTATGGCCCGTTCGATCTGGCGATGGTCGAGACCGGTGCCTATGACGCTGATTGGCCGGGTGTACACATGCAGCCGGAACAGAGCCTGCAGGCGCATCTGGATGTGCGCGGCAAGGTGATGATGCCGATCCACAACGGCACCTTTGACCTGGCCCTGCATCCGTGGACCGAGCCGTTCGAGCGGATCACCGCATTGGCGGCGGAGCAGGGGGTTGTATTGACTGCACCGCAGATGGGCGAGCGCTTGGATATACGTGCGCCTGCGCCTTCGACGCAGTGGTGGCGAGTGGGTGCGGAGTGATGGTTGCCTTTGCCCGTGATGCCGTCATTCCCGCCTGCGCGGGAGTGATGACGTAACGCCAAAGCCAAAGCGACTCCCGATTCCCCAACATGCTCTAAAGTGAACCCATCGCGCGCCCATTCCGCGCCACGTTCACCGGAGCTGTTTGATGAGACCTTTGATCCTCGGCGCCCTCTGCGTCTTCGCCCTGGCTGCCTGCAGCAACCCGGAGGCCGAGCGCCAGCAGCAGGAAGCCGCCGCAGCCCAGGAGCGCGCCAAGCGCGAGGCCGACGCCGAAGGTATCGGCAAGCTCTACGACGCCGCCATCACCGCCACCGATTGGGAGAAGGCGCGCATCCACGGTGCCGCGCTGCTCGATCAGTTCCCGGATTCGGCAACTGCCCAGCGCATCGAGCCGGGCTTCGCCGAGGTCAGGGAGAAGGCTGCCGCCGCCAGCGAACTGCGCCGCATGCAGGCCCTGTGGAACTACAACCAGGTGCCGGTGAAGGGCGGCACGCAGCGCTCGGCGGCGATCTACAGCAAGGACCGGGTCGAGGTGGACAGCACCGGTGCCAAACAGGTGAATCTGGTGTTCCGTGACCACCCCGAGTGGAAGCGCCACGCCTATCTGGTGTTGCAGTCCAGCGACTTCGCCAAGGCCTGTTACCGCGGCTGTCAGGTCAAGGTGAGCGTGGATGGTGCGCCGGCCCGCAACATGGCCGCACATCGCCCGGATACCGACGAGGCCATCGCCATGTTCATCGTCGACAACCGTGGCCTGTGGCGACAGGCGCGCAGGGCCAAGGTCATCGAGATCGAATTCCCGGTGCAGGCCGGCGGCACCCGCAAGGCGGTGTTCGAGGTCGGTGGGCTGGATGGCAGCCAGATGCCGAATTGGGATTGAGGCCGGTGCTCGCTGATGCGGCGGGGCGTTGCGACGTCGCCGCCAGTCGCCATTGGGTGTTCGACATGGATGGCACCCTGACCGAGCCTGTGCATGATTTCGAGTTGATCCGGCGCGAACTGCAGATTCCGCCGGGTGTTGACATCCTGCAGCACCTGGCCGCGTTGCCGGCGCAACAGGCCGCCGACAGCCATGCTTGGTTGATGCAGCATGAGCGCGCGTTGGCAGAGGGGTCGATTGCGGCACCGGGTGCGGTGACGCTGATCCGCGCGCTGCATGCCGAGGGTTGCCGGCTGGGCATTCTTACCCGCAATGCGCGTGAGCTGGCCGAAGTGACCCTGGCGGCGATCGGCCTGGCGGAGTGTTTTGCGGCCGGGGAGATCGTGGGTCGTTGGGAGGTCGAGCCGAAGCCGTCTCCGGCCGGCCTGCAGTATTTTGCTGCGCGCTGGGATGTGGCGCCTGCGGCGATGCGCATGGTTGGTGACCATTACTACGATCTGGCCACCGCCAAGGCGGCCGGCGTGCCTGGGATCCTGATCAACATGCCGGAAGATACCTGGCCGGGCATGGCGCAATGGCAGCTGCGCGATTGTGCGCAGTTGCTGCAGCATTGGCAGGCGGCGGCTTTGGGGTAGAGCCGAGCCATGCTCGGCTGGGGCGTTACCGATAAAGCCTGTTGTTGTTGTTGTTGTTGTGGGAGCGGCGTAGGCCGCGAAGCTGGCAATGCCGGGTTGCGGGCGTGTTCCGCAATCTGACGATATGTGAGCTTCGCGGCTTACGCCGCTCCTACAAATGCCATGCGGCTGATGGATTGCTTGTAGGGCCTCTGCCGAGCATGGCTCGGCACTACCGCTTGAGCCCCTCTCCCGCTTGCGGGAGAGGGGTGGGGTGAGGGCAGCTGTTCGCTCGTAAAGCCTCTGCCGAGCATGGCTCGGCACTACCGCTTTAGCCCCTCTCCCTCTTGCGGGAGAGGGGTTGGGGTGAGGGGGGCTTTTCGCTCGTAAGGCCTCTGCCGAGCATGGCTCGGCACTACAGTGCGGGCATAAAAAAACGGCGCCTTGTGGGCGCCGTTTTTCTTAGAGGCCGTAGCCGAACTGCTGCTTGAACTGGTCGTTGAACTCGGCGAAGTCGAAGCGCTGGTTCTGGGTGCCGGGGTGCTCGACCTTCAGCGCGCCCATCAGGTTGCTCATGCGGCCAACGGTCAGCCAGTCCATGCCCTTCTCGATGCCGTAGATCAGGCCGGCGCGGAAGGCGTCGCCACAGCCGGTCGGGTCGACCACGCGGCGCTCGTGCGCCGGCGGGATGTCGAAGCTCTTTTCCGGGGTGTGGATGATCGCGCCACGCGGGCCCTGGGTGGTGATGTAGGCCTTGGTCCGGGCGACGATGTCCTTCTCGTTCCAGCCGGTGCGTTCCTGCAGCAGGTTGGACTCGTAATCGTTGACCACCACGTAGTCGGCCTGCTCGATGAATTCGCGCAGCTCCGGGCCGTTGAACAGCGGCAGCGCCTGGCCCGGGTCGAAGATGAAGGGGATGCCGCATTCCACGAACTCGGCCGCGTTCTGGATCATGCCTTCGCGGCCGTCCGGGGCAACGATGCCGAAGCTCACGCCCGGCACGTCACGTACATGGTTGTCGTGCGAGCGCATCATCGCGCCCGGGTGGAAGGCGGTGATCTGGTTGTTGTCGTGGTCGGTGGTGATGAAGCACTGCGGGGTGAACATGTCTTCCAGCACGCGCACCTGGCTCAGGTCGATGCCCATGCGCTCGAAGTGCTCGCGGTAGGGGCCGAAATCCTGGCCCACGGTGCCCATCGGGATCGGGCTGCCGCCCAGCAGCTTCAGGTTGTAGGCGATGTTGCCTGCGCAACCGCCGAGCTCGCGACGCATGCGCGGCACCAGGAACGACACGTTCAGGATGTGCACCTTGTCCGGCAGGATGTGGTTCTTGAACTGGTCCGGGAACACCATGATGGTGTCAAAGGCAAGGGAACCACAGATCAAAGCGGACATTGCGAACAGGCCTATACGTAAAGGGAAGTGCCGCCGCGCACGCGCAGACGGACCGGCGCGACTGCGCGCCAAAGTGCGTAAGGTTACCGGCTGCGGCGGCCCACGGCCACAACCAAGGATGTACCGCAGCTGCCCAGTGTGGTCGAAAGCCCAGAATTCCCTAGGATTTTCCTTGCTCGGGCGGGGGTGGGTTGATAGGCTAACTGCCCTCATTTTCTGCCCATTTTTTCGCCAACCGGCGTGGGCACGACACCCGTCAGGATCACTCCCCAGATGTTCAAGAAGCTGCGTGGCATGTTCTCCAATGACCTGTCCATTGACCTGGGCACGGCCAACACCCTTATCTATGTGCGCGGCCAGGGAATCGTACTGAACGAGCCATCGGTCGTGGCCGTGCGCCAGGATCGCGCCATCGGTGGTACCCGCTCGGTGGCTGCCGTCGGCGCCGAAGCCAAGCAGATGCTGGGCCGTACCCCGGGCCATATCACCACCATCCGCCCGATGAAGGATGGCGTCATCGCCGACTTCACCTACACCGAGGCGATGCTCAAGCACTTTATAAAGAAAGTGCACAAATCCCGCTTCCTGCGTCCCAGCCCGCGCGTGCTGGTGTGCGTGCCGGCCGGCTCCACCCAGGTGGAGCGCCGCGCCATCAAGGAATCGGCCGAAGAGGCCGGTGCACGTGATGTATTCCTGATCGAAGAGCCGATGGCCGCTGCCATTGGTGCCGGCATGCCGGTCACCGAGGCGCGCGGTTCGATGGTCATCGATATTGGCGGCGGCACCACCGAAGTGGCAGTCATCTCGCTGAACGGCATTGTCTACTCGGCCTCGGTGCGTATCGGTGGCGACCGTTTCGACGAGTCCATCACCAATTACGTGCGCCGCAACCACGGCATGCTGATCGGTGAAGCAACCGCCGAGCGCATCAAGGTGGAGCTGGGCTGCGCCTACCCGCAGGCGGAAGTGATCGAGATGGAAATCTCCGGCCGTAACCTCGCTGAGGGCGTGCCGAAGATGATCAAGATCAGCTCCAACGAGGTGCTGGAAGCCCTGCACGAGCCCCTGTCGGGCATCGTCTCGGCGGTCAAGCTGGCGCTGGAACAGACCCCGCCGGAACTTTGTGCCGACGTCGCCGAGCGCGGCATCGTGCTGACTGGTGGTGGCGCCCTGCTGCGTGACCTGGACCGCCTGATCTCCGAAGAAACCGGCCTGCACGTGCAGGTGGCCGACGATCCGTTGACCTGCGTGGCCCGCGGTGGCGGTCGTGCGCTGGAGCTGGTGGACATGCACGGCAACGAGTTCTTTGCGCCGGAATAATCGGCCAAGTCGGAGGGAACGGGGAATGGGGATCAGCGAATGGGGCAGGGTTTCCTGCAACGTGATCCACACCCTGCTGCCCGTTTCCCCGGCCCAACGGCGTGATGTCATTCACGCCGTTTCCAAGCACGTTGTCTCCGCCATTCATTCCCGAAACCCAATTCCCAGCCTTCTGCCGTGCCCCCTTACGCCGGTCCTCCCGTAGCCTCCCGTCAGGGGGATGCCAGCAGCACGCTGCGTTTGCTGGCGTACCTGGCCTTGGCAATCACTTTGATCGTGCTGGATGACCAGGGCGGCTGGATGTCGCGTCTGCGCGCCCAGGCCAATGTGCTGGTGCAGCCGATCTGGGCGCTAGCAGGTGTGCCGGGCCGGGTCGGGGCCTCGGTCAAGGACAACGCCGCCAGCCATAACCAGCTGGTCAATGAAAACCGCGAGCTGCGCAACCAGCTGCTGATCGCCAACGCACGCCTGACCCGCCTGCAGACCGCAGCGCTGGACAACGCCCAGCTGCGCGAGCTGCTCAACGTGGCCGAGCGCAATGGCCTGGACGTGCAGCTGGCGCCGATCCTCGATATCGACCTGGATCCGGTCAAGCAGCGTCTGGTGCTGGATTCGGGCAGCCGCGCTGGCGTGCATGTGGGCCAGGCGGTGATTGATGCCGGTGGCCTGATGGGCCAGGTGATCGCGGTGACGCCGGCACATTCGACCGTGCTGCTGCTGACCGACCCGGACCATGCGGTGCCGGTGGCGGTGGCGCGCAATGGCGTGCGGCTGATCGTCTACGGCCGCGGCGACCGTCTGGAGTTGCGTGACATCCCGCTCAGCGCGGGCGTGGAAGTGGGCGATGAGATCGTCACTTCCGGCCTGGGTGGGCGTTTCCCGGCTGGTTTCCCGGTCGGCAAGATCCTCAAGCTGCGCCCGGACGATACCCACGCCTTCCTGGTGGGCGAGCTGGAGCCGGCGGCCAAGCTGGACCGTGGCCGCAATGTGCTGCTGCTGCGCTCGGTGCCGGCCCTGCCGCAATTGCCTGACAGCAGCGAAAGCTATCTGCCCACGGAAGCAGCGACAACAGCTGCACCGGCGCCTGCCCCGAACAACCGCATGGCGGCGGCAGCGGCGCATGTTCCGGCTGCCCAGACGGCTGGCAATACGGCTGGCGATCCGGCCGCAGGCCAGATCCTTCCGGCGCCGCCGCAAGCAGCGTCCAGCGCGCCAGCGAGCGCAGCATCGGCGACAGCGGCCACGCCGACCGGCGAGACGCCGACACCTGCAACGCCGGTGACTGGCGACAATCCGAACCCGGCACAGGTGCGCCCATGAGTCGTCTGCGCAACAAGGGTTGGGTGATGCCGGTCAGTGTCGTACTGGCCTTGCTGTTGGCTTTGATCCCGTTGCCGGAGCTGTTGTTGCCGGCGCGGCCGTATTGGCTGGCGCTGGTCCTGGCGTACTGGGTGATCGAAACCCCGGACAAGGTCGGGCTGGGCTTTGCGTTCTGCATCGGCCTGCTGGCCGATGTGATGTTTGGCGGCATTCTCGGCGAGCAGGCCCTGCGGCTGGTGGTGATGGCGTTCATCCTGCAGCGCTTCCGCGCACGCATCCGTTTCTTCCCGCTGTCGCAGCAGGCGCTGGCGATGGGCGGGCTGCTGTTCAATGACCGCGTGATCGACGCCGCCATCCATCTGCTGGTGGGCGAGCCGCTGCTGCCGTGGAGTTACTGGGTGGCACCGCTGCTGGGCATGGCCTTGTGGCTGCCGCTGTATGTGCTGCTGGATGCGGTGCGGCTGGGCAAGCGCGGGCGCTGACGCATGGTTTCGCGCCGCCAGAACAAGAATCCCCATGCCGAGGCCGAGCAGTTCCGCCGCCGCGCCGCGATCGGCTTCCTCGGCGTGTTGCTGTGCCTGGGTTTTCTGGGTGCCTGGTATTTCAAGCTGCAGGTGCTGGACCACGACATCTACGCCACCCGCTCCGAAGCCAACCGCATCAAGGCGCGGCCGGTGGTGCCCGGGCGCGGGCTGATCTACGACCGCAACGGCCGCCTGCTGGCCGAGAACGTGCCGGCCTTCCGTCTGGATGTCACCGCCGACAAGGTCCAGGACATGAACGCCACCCTGGCCGGCCTGCAGAAGATCTTCTCGCTCAGCGAGGAAGACATCGAGCGCTTCAAGCAGTCGCGCAAGGCGCGCCGTGGCTTCATGCCGGTGACGCTGAAACTGCGGGTCAGCGACGACGAGATGGCGCGATTCGCGGTGGACCGCTGGCGCTACCCGGGCGTCGAGCTGGAACCGTATCTGACCCGCCGTTACCCCTACGGCGATCTGTTCGGCCACATCATCGGCTACGTCGGCCGGGTCGATGACAAGGACCTGGAAGAACTGGGCGAGGGCAATGCGGCGCTGACCCACATCGGCAAGTCGGGGTTGGAGCGTTTCTACGAAACCCAGCTGCGCGGCAAGATCGGCTATGAGCAGGTCGAGACCAATGTGCAGGGCCGTGCCATCCGTACCATCGGCCGGGTGCCGGCGCAGTCGGGCACCGACCTGCGCCTGTCCATCGATGCCGACCTGCAACGGGCGATGGTGGCGGCTTTCGGTGAGCAGGAGGGTTCGGCGGTGGCGATTGATCCGCGCACCGGTGAGGTGCTGGCGATGGTCAGCCTGCCGTCCTACGACCCCAACCTGTTCGTCAACGGCATCTCCCACGCCGATTTCAAGGCACTCAACGAGAACCCCTCGCGGCCGCAGTTCAACCGGCTGGTGCTGGGCGGCGTGGCGCCCGGTTCGACGGTGAAGCCCTTCCTTGGCCTGGCTGGCCTGGATAGCGGCCTGCGCCGTCCCGAAGACAAGATCCTGTCGCGCGGCATGTTCTACCTGCCCGGCGTCAGCCGTGGCTGGGGTGATGCCAACCGTGGCGGCCATGGCTGGACCGATCTGCGCAAATCGATCACCCAGTCGGTCAATACCTATTACTACCAGCTCGGTATCGACATGGGCATCGAGCGCTATGACGACTACATGGGCAACCGCTACGGGTTTGGCCACCCGACCGGCATCGATCTGGCAGGCGAGATCGGCGGCATCCTGCCGTCACCCGCAGCCAAGCTCAAAGCCAACAAGGAGCGCTGGTATCCGGGTGACACGGTCAATGCCAGCATCGGCCAGGGCCTGTGGAAGGTGACGCCGCTGCAGCTGGTTCGTGGTGTTGGCGGCCTGGCTACCGGGCAGCTGCGTACGCCGCATCTGGTGATGGAACAGCGTGCCGGTTTCGATCACGACTGGATGCCCACCCAGCAGCCGGCGAGCCGTCCGATCAGCCCCAATCCGGGCAATCTGCAGGCGGTACGCGAGGGCATGATGGGCACCATGCAGCCCGGCGGCAGTGGTTGGCGGTCCGCTGCCGGTGCGCAGTACCGCATGGCTGGCAAAACCGGTACCGCGCAGGTCATCAGCCGCAAGGGCACGGCGGCATTGAATCCGCGCAGCCTGCCGATGCACCTGCGCCATCGCGCGCTGTTTGTTGGTTTCGCCCCGGCCGAAGAGCCGGTGATCGCCATTGCCATCGCCGTGGAAGGCGGCGGCTATGGTGGTTCGGCGGCCGCCCCGATCGCGCGCAAGGTGTTTGATGCCTGGCTGCTCGGCGTAATGCCCGAAGGCCTGCAGCCGCTGGATGCCGAGCGCGGCACGGTGGCGGTGGGCGTGGCGACGTTTGATACCGAAGATGCCAGCTGGCGTGCGCGCGGCGAGCAGGTTGCGCCACAGTTCGCCGATCTGCCGGTGATGGTCGGCACGCCCGCGCCGCTGCCAGGCGCACCCACACCGCCTGCGCCCGATGCGCTGCCTGCGACGGCCCCGGCCGGCGCCCGCGCACAGACGCCGGCAGCCACGCCAAGCGAGGTGCGTCGATGAGGGATTTCCTGCGCTGGGCCCTGGAAATGGGCCAGCGGCTCAGCCGCGGCCTGGATTGGCCGCTGCTGTTTGCCTTGCTCGCCTTGATGGCGATTGGCCTGTCGGTGCTGGACAGCGCCGGTGGCAGTGGCCTGGTGATGGCGCAGGGCGCACGTTTTGCGGTGGGCCTGGTGGCGATGTGGGCGATTGCGCGGGTGTCGATCCTGCGCATCCGCGCCTGGACGCCGATGGTCTATGCCATCTCCATGCTGCCGCTGCTGGCGGTGTTCGTGCTGGGCACCGGCAAGTACGGGCGGCAATGGTTGAACCTGGGCCTGTTCTACCTGCAGCCAGCCGAGCTGCTGAAAGTCAGCCTGCCGATGATGGTGGCCTGGTACCTCAACCGCATGCCCTTGCCGCCGCGCATTCCCGTGGTGCTGGTGGCGGCGGTGATCATTGGTGTGCCGACCGGTCTGGTGATGTTGCAGCCCGACTTCGGCACCGGCGTGCTGATCGCCGCCAGCGGTGCTTTCGTCCTGCTGCTGGCCGGCCTGCCATGGTGGTGGGTGGGCGTGGGCGTGGGCGGCGTTGCCGCCGCCGCGCCGGTGGCCTGGTTCTGGTTGCTGCGGCCCTATCAGAAGGACCGCATCATGATGTTCATGGACCCGGAGAGCGATGCGCTGGGCGCCGGTTGGAACATCATCCAGTCCAAGATTGCCATTGGCTCGGGCGGCTTCACCGGCAAGGGCTGGGGGCTGGGCTCGCAATCGCACCTCAATTTCATCCCGGAGCAGACCACCGACTTTGCGTTCTCCGTGCTCAGCGAGGAATACGGCTGGGTCGGGGTGGCGGTGGTGCTGGCGCTGTACCTGTTTGTGATCGGCCGCTGCCTGTGGATTGCGGTGGATTCGCGCGACACCTATTCGCGGCTGCTGGCCGGCGCTACCGGGCTGGCGTTCTTCGTCTACATCCTGGTCAACGGCGGCATGATCTCCGGGCTGTTGCCGGTGGTGGGCGTGCCGATGCCCTTGATCAGCTATGGCGGCACCTCGGCGGTATCACTGCTGGCCGGTTTCGGCCTGGTGATGGCGGTACGCGCGCACCGCCCGGTGCACGGCGGCTAGCGCAACGCTGTTGCGCGCATTGCAGATTCATCTCATGCAATGTTGCGAGCTTTGATCCAGATCAAACACCTGCCTTCACCAAACCTTCACACTACACCCCGTCACCGGCGCGCTACCGCGCTGTGGCAGCCAGCTTGCCGTATGGGGCAGCTGGCAGGTCGGCAACTGGCGGAATGACGGGGGGAGCCGTCGTTCCGGTTCCTCCAGCGGCTGACGCGAGCGCCGGTCATCTCAGCGGGATGGGGAGATGACCGGCGCTCCTTTTTTTCAAGCTGACATGCAGGGCCCCAGCTGCTGTCTCCCCTTGCCTGTTCCCTTGCCGACGGCGGGGCGTCGCCTATTCATCGTAGTGGCCGAATGTGCAGGCATTCGAGCGTGCTGGGCGAGGTGTATTTTTTGCTTCAATCTTGTTGTGTTTCATGGTGTTATTGCGGGAAATTCATCTTTGACCTGCTAATCTCGCCCGATGATTAGACGCGCCTTGGTTTGTTGCCTCACCCTCGGCATGGTTGCCTGCGCAACCCAGCCGAAGTCTCCTGCACCTCTGCCGGCCCCGGCGGAAAGCCCGGTCAAGCCCAGTGCTGGCCCGGCCGAAGCCGTACCCGAGGCCAAGACCGCGCTGCCGCCGGTCGACCTGACCCCGGTGCCGTTCGAAACCGCCCGCGCCAATTTCGTGCGTGATACGGCGGCCAGGTACCGGATCGACCCGGCCACTATCGAAGCAACGCTGGCCCAGGCGCAGATCCGCGAGCCGATCATCGCGGCGATGTCGCGCCCGGCCGAGCGGGTCAAGCCGTGGAATGAATACCGGCCGATGTTCATCACCCAGGCGCGCATCGATGGCGGCCGTGCCTTCCTGGCGCAGCATCGCGACGAGCTGATGCGCGTGCAGGAACGTACCGGCGTGCCGGCTGAAGTGATCGTCTCCATCATTGGTGTGGAAACCAGCTACGGCCGCAATGCCGGCAACCACCGCGTGCTGGATGCGCTGTACACGCTGGCCTTCAAATACCCGCGTACCGGCGACCCGGCCAAGCTCGAGCGCGAAGTGCGCCGCGAGCTGTTCTTCCGCGATGAGCTGGCCAAGCTGTTCGAGCTGAGCGCGCTGGAAAAACTCGATATCACCACGCTCAAGGGCAGCTATGCCGGCGCGATGGGCATGGGCCAGTTCATGCCGTCCAGCTATCTGGATTACGCGGTGGACGGCAATGGTGACGGTCGCCGCGACCTGTTCAACAGCTATGACGATGTGTTCTCGTCCATCGCCAATTACTTCGTCAAGAAGGGCGGCTGGATCCGCGGTGGCACCGTTGCGGTGCCGGCCACGCTGCAGGCCGGTTTCGAGGAGTTCAATCCCACCGACTGGACCCCGACCTACACGGTCACCGAGCTGGCCGCACGCGGCTATCAGCCGGTCACCCCCGTGCGCGCGGTCAACGCCAAGGCCACCCCGGTGACCCTGGAGGGCAGCGACGGCAAGCAGTACTGGCTGGGCTTCCAGAACTACTACGCAATCACCCGTTACAACATCTCCAAAATGTACGCGATGGCCGTATTCCAGCTGTCCCAGGCCATCGCCGGCAAGGAGCTTCCCCCGGCATGAACATCAAGTGGCTGGTCCCTGCGTTCATAGTGCTCGGGCTGGCTGCCTGCAGCAGCGCCCCCAAGAAGTCGGCTCATGGCTCGACCGGTGCGACCACATCGCCGCGACCGGCGACGGTGGTGCACGGCCAGGGCAATGCACGTGGTGAGTGCCCGGAAGGTTCGCCTTATGCCAAGGCGCAGGAAGACCTGTCCACCCGCGGCAACTACACCGCCGGCGGCTTGTACAAACCCGGGGTGAATGACACCACGCCCACCTACGTACCCAATGTGAACTGCATCCCCGAGCCGCTGGTGACCAACGAGGCGCGCTCGGCGGTCGGCAACAGATCGCCGTATACGGTGCTGGGTAAGCAATACCAGATCATGGACCGTGTCGACAACTACGTGGAGCAGGGCACCGCCTCGTATTACGGGCAGAAGTTCCACGGCCGGCTCACTTCCAATCGTGAGGTGTACGACATGTATGCCTTCACCGCCGCGCACAAGACCTTGCCGCTGCCCAGCTTCGCGCGGGTGACCAACCTGGACAATGGCGAGTCGGTGATCGTGCGGGTCAATGACCGCGGCCCGTTCCACGACGGCCGTGTGATCGATCTCAGCTATGCCGCTGCGGTGCGGTTGGGCATCACCCAGCGCGGTACCGGGCGGGTGGAAGTGCACGGCCTCACCCCCGGCAGCGAGAACCTGCGGGCGTCCGCCGACAGCCGCCGTGCTCGACGCGAACGTGCTGCCAGCGCTGTTGCTGCAGCAGTGCCGGCGGCGCCCAGTCGCATGGACCAGCTGGTCGAGAAGCTGCCTGCCGCCCCGGTACGCCCGGTGGCCGGCAATGCCGACCATTTCGAAACCTGGATGAAGGACAACGGCGTGCGTGTCGCGACCGGTCGCCCGGCCACGACCACTGCTGCCGGCCCAGCGCCAGCACCGGTGAGCATGCAGGCGCTGCCGGCTGCCTCGGAGCTGTTGCAGTTCACCCCGCCCACGGCTTCGGCTGCGGCCGCAGCGGCGAGGGCTGCCGCCGGCCCGCCGCCGAAAACCGTTCCGGCTGACCCGGCGGCGCGCGCGCTGGGCTCGATTCTGCTGCAGGTGGCCAGTTTCTCCAGCCGTGACAATGCCGCCCGCGCCTTGGGCCAGCTGTCGTCGGCGGGGATCGTTGGTGCCAGCCTCAGTGACATCGTCAGTGGTGGGCGTACCTTGTGGCGCCTGCGGGTACCGGCAAGCGACAACAGCAGTGCCACGGAACTTGCCGGACGCATTGCCGGTCTGGGATTTGGCCTGCCGCAAGTGGTTCGCGATTAACCGCAGCCATACCGGGGTGCCGCCGCCTGGCTGGCGTCGCCCTACAATGACCTCCCGAATTTTTCTTCCTCGTCCATCAGGAACCGTTTTCCGATGAAATTCCGTTTTGCCGCCGCCGCTCTGGCCACCACGCTCGCCGTGGGTCTGGCCTCCGCCCAGACGCCCACCCCAACGCCGATGCCCACCCCGGCCGCTGCTGCCGCTCCGGCCCAGGTGGCTACGCCGCCGGCACCGGTTCCGACCACGGCCACCGCATGGGTGCTGATGGATTACGCCACCGGCCAGGTGCTGGCCGGCGAGAACATCCATGCGCCGCTGCCGCCGGCAAGCATCACCAAGGTGATGACTTCCTATGTGCTGGCTGCGGAAATGAAGAGTGGCAAGATCAAGCCTGATGACCAGGTGATGATGAGCGAGCGCGCCTGGCGCGAAGGCGGCGCAGGCACCGACGGCAGCTACAGCGGCTTCCCGGTCAACCAGACTGCACGTCTGGAAGACATGGAAAAGGGCATGGCGATCCAGTCCGGCAACGACGCAGCCATTGCGCTGGCCGAGCATGCAGCCGGCAGCCAGGAAGCATTCGCCGCGCTGATGAACAGCTACGCGGCCAAGATTGGCATGAAGGATTCGCACTTCGTCAACGCGCACGGTCTGAATGCCGAGGGCCACCAGTCCAGCGCCTACGATCTGGCGCTGCTGGGCCGCGCGTTCGTGCGCGATTACCCGGAAACCTACGCGTACAACAAGATCAAGGAATTCACGGTAGGCAAGATCACCCAGCCGAACCGCAACCTGCTGTTGTGGCGCGACCAGAGCGTTGACGGCATCAAGACCGGTCATACCTCGGCTGCTGGCTACTGCCTGCTGAGCTCGGCGCAGCGCGGTGATCAGCGTCTGGTGGCGGTGCTGATGGGGGGCGCTTCCGAGAAGCAGCGCGCCAATGACAGCCTGGCCTTGTTGAACTGGGGTTTCCGTTTCTTCGAAACCCATCGCATGTACGAGCCGGGCAAGGCGGTGACCACGCAGCATGTGTGGAAGGGCGCGGCCGATGAGGTGCAGCTGGGTGTGGCGCAGCCGATGCTGGTAAGCGTGCCGCGCGGTCGTTACAACGATCTGAAGCCGTCGATGGACGTGCCGAAGGAGTTGGTGGCACCGATTGCAGCTGGTCAGCAGATTGGTACGGTCAAGGTGTCGCTGGACGGCAAGGTAGTTGCGGAGGCGCCGCTGGTGGCTGTGCAGGCGGTGGAAGAGGGTGGTTTCTTCAAGCGTCTGTGGGACGGTTTCATGATGTGGTGGAAGTCCGAATAAGGGCTTTCACAGGCTGAAAGGCCGAGCGGCGTTGCGGTGTTCTGTCGACTGGGGTTCGGGTCGAAGGGATGCGGTGACGCCGCTTTTGTTTTGTCTGCTGAGTGACGCCGCGCCGGCCGCTCAGCTCCCTCCCTTTGCCGAAGGCAAGGGGAGGGTTGGGGAGGGGTGCTCTGGCTCTGGCTTTGGCTTTGGCTTTGGCTTTGATTTTTGCTGTTGCTGTTGCTGTTGCTCTGGCTTTTGACTTGTTGGGCCCCTTCCGAAGCGACGGAGCTGACGGATAGGACCCCGCAGGGGCGGCGCACATGGATGTGCGTCGTTTTTCGACGAGACAAGGATGTCTCGTCGAAAAATCCCGGCAGCGGAGTGGACCTGGAGCGCGCAGCGCGGAGGGCGCGTAGGCAGGGTGTGCTTGACCAGCCATTCGGCTGTTGAAGAGCTCTTCTTTTGGTTATCTTTTCTTTGCACAAGCAAAGAAAAGTAACTCGCTCCCCGAAGGGGAGAGAAAGCTCTTGTTGTTGCCCTTGCCCTTGCCCTTGCCCTCGCTATTGCTTTAGCCGCAGCTGCAGTCGCGATCAAGATCAAGATCAAGGGCTTTCGCCCGCCTACCGCGCGCGAGCACACCTTTCTTTGCTTGTGCAAAGAAAGGTGGCCCAAAGAAAGCACACCCTGCCTCCGCGCCCACGCCGCTGCGCGGCGCGGGTCCACTCCGCTGGCAGGATTTTTCGACGATACATCCTTGTATCGTCGAAAAACGACGCACATCCGTGTGCGTCGCCCCGTGCGGGGTCTTGTCTGCCAGCTCCGTCGCTGCGGAAGGGGACCCGGTACGTCAAAAGCTGGAGAGCAGAAGCCGAAGCCGAAGCCGAAGCAAAAGCCGAAGCCGAAGCCAAAGCGCCCTCACCCCAACCCCTCTCCCGTAAACGGGAGAGGGGTTAATGCACTGGCCGCCGACGTAATGCGAGCCCCTCTCCCGTTTACGGGAGAGGGGTTGGGGTGAGGGCGCTTTGGCTTGCGCTCTCAACGTGCTCACCCGTGCATGGCAACGCCATTACGATCAAAGCGTGCGGCTGATGGTGAAGCTGCCGAATACCGGTGTTTCCTTCTGTCCGTCGAACTCGCGGCTGCGGTGGTAGCGGGCCAGGGCGAATTTCCATTTGCCTCGCATCACTGCCACGCCATAGCCGATGTCGCCGACGAATGAACGCTTGTCCACGCTGTGACTGTTGCGGAAGGTGTTGCCGTCCAAGGTGATGTCACGCACTACCCAGCGTGCGTCGCTGGTCACGAATACATGGCTGGACCAGCCTTCTGCGCGGCCGCGACGGGTAGGGGCGGTGTTTTCGCCGGCCGGCCGCATCGGTGAACTGCCGAAATCATCTGGCAGCTTCCAGCCAAAACGTACTTCGCCACCCGCATTGGCATAGGTGGCCAGATTGCCGATGGCGCCGCCCCAATGACTGATCGCATCCCAGCCCCAACCGCTGCTGTTGGCTTCGGCGGGCCAGCGCTGCATGCGCTCATGCAACAGTTTGAACACCGGTTCGTCGTGCAGCTGGTTGCGCCAGCCCATGAACTTGTCATCACCCAGTGCGTCGTGGACGGCGTCCTGCACCTGCTTGCCCTGGGCCGAGGGGCCAATCATGCCCACCGCCAGTTGTGTGGTGCGCAGGTGATCTTCGTTGCGCGCGTTGTAGCCAAAGTTGACCATCAACGCGGCCGCATAGGGGCGGTCGTCCTTGATCAGCTCGCTGCGGGTGTTGTCGGTAGGCGTGTACAGCCCCTGGCCGAAGCTGAAAATCATGTTCTGCTGCTGGAATTCGCCCGGATGCAGGCGTTCCAGATGACGGTTCATCCATCGTGCCAGGCGTGGCAGGCAGGGGTCGTCGGTGTAGTCCTGCAGGTTGGGTGATACCAGCGTCAACATCGCGCCGTTGGTGTAGCCCTGGTCCTGCTGTGCGCCGCCCAGCATGTCATTGTCGATGCGGATATTGATTGCCGGTGGGTGATCACGCAAGGCACTTTGTGCGCACTGTTCCGTCGCAAATGCAGGTATGGAACCTACTCCTCCTGCCATCAACAACAGCAGTCCGACACCGGATTTCATGACCAAGCCTCAATGCCAGCTAATTTGGCATGCAGCTTAGTAGCGGGTTGTTGGCAGGCATATCGCTACCGAACGGACAGATTGTTGTAAGTGAGGCGGTGGATTTTTTTTCGCAGGTGCGCACTGAGCAAACGTAAGAGTGGTGACGAACCTACTCGGACACTTGCAAGCGCTATGCATCAGTAGCTAGGCTTGCGTATTCAGGAGTGTGATTACTGCGTGAATTGCTGTGCTTTTCATTGCGCGGCGCACTCGTCATCAGCAACACCGCTACCAGCACGGAAGCGATACAGGGGAAAAACATGAAGTACTTGATCCGTCGGCCCGAGCTTTGGGCCGCAGGCGCGTTGGCCATTGCATCAGCAGCCTATAGCGCGCCCAGCCACGCCTTCATCAGCAGCATGTTCGGCAATTGCCAGGTCAATGCCGGTTCGCTGCGCATTGTTGAACCCGACGATGGTCTCGGCGCATGGGCAACATACGGTCTGCCGGCACCCACACGCATGCTGCGTGTATTGGTCAATGACTCCAAGTGCTTCACCGTACTCGATCGTGGTGTCGGTTTTGCCGCCGCACAGGCCGAGCGTGAGTTGGCATCCGGTGGCCATCTGCAGGAAGGCCAGAACATCGGTGCCGGGCAGATGCGCGGTGCTGATTTCGTGCTGATTCCCGATATCGTCTCGCAGAACCCGAATGCCGGTGGCATGAACATCGGTGGCAGCGCTTCGAGTGGCGGATCCAAGCGCGGCTTGATGGGCGGAATGCTCAACATCGCCACCCTGGGTATATCGGGCAAGTTGTCCACCCAGAAGCAGACCGCCGAAGTGGTACTGACGCTGGTGAACGTGCGTACTTCCGAACAGCTGATCAGCGTCAGCGGTGAAGCCAAGATCACCGACAAGGCGTGGGCTGCGGCAGTGGCCGCTTCCAATGTGCAGGGCGCGGCCCGGGCGAATGTTGGCAGCTGGGAGAACACCGAGATCGGCAAGGTGATCAAGGAGGCCTACGAGGAAGCGTTCTCGCGCATGGTCACCCAGATCAATCGCCGCAAGCATGAAATCCAGGGGCAGCCGGCCTCGTTGATGGCCGCAACGCAGCAGGCGGCACTCCAACACGTTGCGCCGGTACAGGCCGCGCTGCAGCAGGTCGCGCCGGTACAGGCAGCGCTGCAGCAGGTTGCACCAGTACAGGCGGCACTGCGGCAGGCTGCACCGGTGCAGTCCGCACTGCAGGAGATTGCGCCTTCGCTGGTGGCGCCGGTGGTGCAGGCAGCACTGGTAGCCGCCGCGCCGGTGGTGGCGACTGGTGTGGAAACTGCGGTTGCTGCCGCTGAGCCGGGAGCCGCCGTGCAGCAGTTGGCCAGCGGTGGAACCCTGGTCCTGCGGCGCATGGCGCGGCTGCTGTCCGGCGCCAGCAACCAGGCCGCGGTGGTGGCTGAGTTGAAGGCCGGCATGCTGTTGTTCCCCACCGGCAGCGCCGAGGGCAGCATGCTCAGCGTCGAGGACGAGATGGGCAACAAGGGCTGGGTGCCGGCGGCGGCGGTGGAAACCGCGCAGTAAGCGCCGCGCGAAGGGTCGCAGGGGAGCCCTGCGGCCCTTTCGGGACAGTTCTGGGTGCCCGAGGAGCGGTGTTTGGCCCCCATAAAGGAACCGGCTCACAAAAACGCCATTTATCCTGACGCCTGTCTGGGTTAGGATTCCGGCGGACCGGACCGTGCTCGTCTGCTAGGTAACATCAGGGACAGAGTCTTACCGCAAGGTCTCTAAGCCAATGGAACGCACCTCGTAAGGTGCAGGTTAATGGGGAAGCATCAGATGCGTAACGTTTTTTCGCCGCTCACTGCAGCGGTCATTACTCTGGGTATTGCTGCGGCTGTCAGCAGCCAGCCGGCCCAGGCAGCATTCAAGGCCAAGGGCACCCAGGCGCAGGAACAGCGCCAACAGGCTGCCGCACAGATTCCAACCTGTCAGCGCCCGATCGGCACCTTGTCGGTGATCGAGCCGGAAGACTCCACCAACTGGTGGACCGGTCAGCAGTTGCCGGCGCCGTCGCGCCTGATCAAGGCCTTCGTCAACCGTTCGCGTTGTTTCACCCTGGTGGACCGTGGCGCCGGCATGGCGGCGGGCCAGTTCGAGCGTGAGCTGGCGGCCAGTGGCGACCTGCGTGGTCGTTCCAACGTCGGTAAGGGCCAGATCAAGGCCGCTGACTACGTGATGATTCCGGATCTGGTCTCGCAGAACAGCAATGCCGGTGGCAATGCCATTGGTGGCCTGCTGGGTGGCCTGATCGGTGGCCGCGCCGGTGCATTGGTGGGTGGCCTGAACTTCACCAGCAAGACCGCCGACGTGGTGCTGACTGTGACCGACGTGCGTTCGTCGGAGCAGGTAGCCATCTCCGAAGGTTCGGCGCGCAAGAGCGACATGGGCTTCGGTGCCGGCGGCGGCCTGTTCGGCGGCAGCGGCCTGGGTGCAGCCGGCGTTGGCGGTTATGCCAATACCGAAATCGGCCAGGTCATCACCATGGCCTATCTGCAGGCCTATACCGACATCATCGCCCAGCTCGGCGGCCTGCCGGACAATGCGTCCGCGGCCAATGCGCAGCAGGCAGTGACGGTGACCCGTGCTGGTCGTCTGCTGGCCAACGCCCGCGGCACCGGTGCGCCGGTGCGTACCCTGGACCCGGGCATGATGCTGTACCCGACCGGCACCAAGGAAGGCGTGATGTGGGAAGTCGAGGACGAGCTGGGCAACCGCGGTTGGGTGTCGTCCACCCTGCTGCAGCTGTCCAAGTAAGCCTGGGTTTACCCCACAGAAAGGCCGCGCAAGCGGCCTTTCTGGTTTCTGGAACCGGTAGTGCCGAGCCATGCTCGGCACTACAGGTGGGCTCGCATGGAAGGCTGTAATCCGGGTATGGCCTTGGGTTTGTGGGCGTTCGCCCCGATAATGGCGGCATGGAAATCAAGTCTGACAACCCTGAACACGGCTTCCAGTTCCCCGGCACCTTTGAGCTCAGCGCCATGGGCGCGGCCAACATCGGTCTGGAAGCTGAGCTGCCCAAGTTGCTGCAAGGCGCCGGTATCGAGGTACTGGAAGAGCGCATCAGCTGGAAAGAATCCTCCAACGGCAAGTACGTCTCGGTGCGCATCGCCTTCAAGGCCGACAGCCGCGAGCAGTACGACGCCGCCCACGCCGTGATGCGTGACCACCCGGAAGTGAAGTGGACGCTGTAATCGCATGCGCTGCAGAAACGCCGGCCAGCACCACGCGGCCGGCGCTGCTGCGGGATCTGGGCCGGCAGGGCTATGAACCTGTCTGGCACGCCATGCAGCAGTTCACCGACACCCGTGGTGACGGCACCACCGACGAGCTGTGGGTGGTCGAGCACGACCCGGTATTCACCCTGGGCCAGGCCGGCAAGGATGAGCATGTGCTGGCGCCGGGCGATATCCCGGTGCTGCATGTGGACCGTGGCGGCCAGGTGACCTATCACGGCCCCGGCCAGATCGTGGTTTATCCACTGCTGGACCTGCGCCGGCTCGGCATCGGTGTGCGCGATTACGTGTGCCGCATCGAGCAGGCCATCATCGACACCCTGGACGAATGGAACATCGGCGCTGAACGCCTGGACGGCGCGCCCGGTGTCTACGTGGGCGGCGCCAAGATCGCCGCGCTCGGCATCCGCGTGCGCCGCGGCTGCAGTTTCCACGGTCTGGCGTTCAATGTGTCGCTGGATCTTGAACCCTTCCACCGCATCAACCCCTGCGGCTACGCCGGGATGCAGGTGACCTCGGTGCTAGACTTGGGCGGCCCTTCGGGCATAGAAGCGGTCAAAACCGTGCTGCTGTCCCATCTGGCCCAGCAGTTCGGTCTGGCCTTGCAGCCGACGCCCGAACTGCCCGATCTGACTACGCGGCTCTGAGACCGCTGATAACGCCATGACTGAAACCACCACGCGCTCCATTCCCCTGCAGGTCGTGCAGGGCGACGTCCCGTCCGCGCCGTTGCAGGCCGGTGTCAAACAGCTTGGCGGTGACAAGATCAACCGCTCGCCGGTGCAGTTCGCCGACGCGCCGGTGCTGCGCAAGCCTTCCTGGATCCGCGTACGCATTCCTTCGGGCAATGCCGTGGCCAACCTGAAGGCCAAGCTGCGCGAGAACCGTCTGGTCACGGTGTGCGAAGAAGCCAGCTGCCCGAACATCCACGAATGCTTCGGCCACGGCACCGCCACCTTCATGATCCTGGGCGAAGTCTGCACCCGTCGCTGCTCGTTCTGCGACGTGGCCCACGGCCGGCCCAAGCCGCCGGACGCCAACGAGCCGGCCAGCCTGGGCCAGACCGTGGCCGACATGGGCCTGAAGTACGTGGTGGTGACCAGCGTCGACCGCGATGACCTGCGCGACGGCGGTGCCCAGCACTTCGTCGACTGCATCACCGCCATCCGCGAAAAGTCGCCGAACACCCGCATCGAAGTGCTGACCCCGGACTTCCGTGGCAAGGGCCGCATGGAGCGCGCGCTGGAAATCCTGGCGCAGAACCCGCCGGACGTGTTCAACCACAACATCGAAACCGTGCCGGACCTGTACCGCAACGTACGCCCGGGCGCGGACTACCAGTGGTCGCTGACCCTGTTGAAGAACTTCAAGGCACAGCACCCGGACGTGCCGACCAAGTCCGGCATCATGCTGGGCCTGGGCGAAACCCTCGAACAGGTGCAGGCAACCCTGCGTGACCTGCGCGCGCACGACGTGGAAATGGTGACCATCGGCCAGTACCTGCAGCCGACCGCCCACCACCACCCGGTGCTGCGTTACTGGACGCCGGAGGAATACAAGGCGTTCGAGGATTACGGTTATGAACTGGGCTTCAGCCACGTCGCCTCCGGGCCGATGGTGCGCTCGTCCTATCACGCCGACCAGCAGGCGGCCGGTGCCGGCGTCGGCGCCTGAACCACGCAACAGCATCCCGCTGCGGCGCACTGCCGCAGCCGGGATCGCGTCCCAACCGATAGCCGCAGCGGCGGTGCCTCTGCAGCGATTCACAAACTGCTACGGGCCGGCGGCTACTCTGGCACTGAGCAAGGTGACAAGTGTCGAAACTTTCGGCACTGTCGGCATGTCGTACTTGCCCGCAGTCTCCCCCCAACGTTCGGTGCTACGAGTACTTTGATGAACTACCGAGTTCCCGTTTTCCTGCTGGCTTTCGCGCTGACCGCTCCCGCCGCCCTGCTGGCGCGCGCCGATTCAGCGCTGCCCTCGGCAGCGACAGTCGACCAGGCCACCACCTCCAAGCTGGTGTACGGCCTGCTGTCGGACAGCCGCTATGCCTACCGTCCGCGTCAGCTCGATGCGGCGACCTCGCAGGACGTGTTCAAGCGTTACCTGGAGTCGCTGGACAGCGGCAAGCAGTTCTTCACCAAGGAGGACGTCGATCGTTTCGCGCCCTTGGCGGCACAGACCGGTGAGGCCATCCGTTCGGGCGAACTGGACCCGGCCTACCAGGTGTTCGCGGTGTACCGCCAGCGGGTGGGTGAGCGCGTGGCCTACGCCCGCCGCCTGCTCCGGCAGGAGCCGGATTTCACCATTGAAGAACGCTTCAACTACGACCGCAAGGACGTGCCGTGGGCGACCAACGCCGAACTGGACGATCTGTGGCGCAAGTCGGTCAAGAACGACTGGCTGCGGTTGAAGCTGGCCGGCAAGCCGGCTGCGGATATCCGCAAGACCCTGGACAAGCGTTACGACACCCTGCTCAAGACCATCAACGAGCTCAAGGGCGAGGACGTGTTCTCGTTCTACATGAACGCCTACACCAGCGCCGTTGACCCGCATACCGATTACTTCACCCCGCGCACGGCCGAGAACTTCAACCAGGCCATGTCGCTGTCGCTGGAGGGCATTGGTGCCCAGCTGCAGCGCCAGGACGACATGGTGGTGATCCGTGAGGTGGTGCCCGGTGGTCCGGTGGCGATGGACGGCACGCTCAAGGCCGGCGACCGCATCGTCGGTGTCGGCCAGGGCCGCTCCGGCCCGGTTGAAGACGTGATCGGCTGGCGCATCGACGATGTGGTGGCCAAGATCCGTGGCGCCAAGGACACCCAGGTGCGCCTGGAATACATTCCGGCCGCCGAAGGCGTGGATGGCAAGCACCGCATGCTGACCCTGACCCGGCAGAAGATCCGTCTGTCCGAGCAGGCCGCCAAGGGCGAAACCATGACCATCCCCGGCGCCGCTGGCGCACCGGAACGCCGCATCGGCGTGGTCAAGCTGCCCACCTTCTACCAGGACTTCGAAGGCCGCCGCCGCAACGCCGCCGACTATGCCTCGGCCACCCGCGACGTGGCCAAGCTGCTGGCCGGCTTCAAGGCCGACAAGCTCGACGGCGTGGTGCTGGACCTGCGCAACAACGGTGGTGGCTCGCTGGATGAAGCCATCGAACTGACCGGTCTGTTCATCGAACAGGGCCCGGTGGTGCAGGTGCGTGAATCCGGCGGCCGCGTCACCGTCAACAGCGACCGCAACCCGGCTGTGGCCTGGGACGGCCCGCTGGCAGTGCTGATCAACCGTGGTTCGGCCTCGGCCTCGGAGATTTTCGCTGGCGCCATCCAGGACTACGGTCGTGGCCTGGTAATCGGTGAAACCACCTTCGGCAAGGGCACCGTGCAGAACGTGGTGCCGCTGGACCGTTGGCCGGCCAGCGAGAAAGAGCGCTTTGGCCAGGTCAAGCTGACCATCGCCCAGTTCTTCCGCGTCAGCGGCTCCAGCACCCAGCACAAGGGCGTGGTGCCGGACCTGGCGTTCCCGGCCAGCGTCGACGCCAGCGAGTTTGGCGAGAGCACCTACGACAACGCGCTGCCGTGGACCCGCATCGCCGCCGTGCCGCATACCCAGTACGGCAACTTCGCGCCGATCGTGCCGCGTCTGGAAACCCTGCACGACACCCGCATCCGCGCCGACCGCGAGTTCCAGTGGTGGGAAGAGGACGTGCAGCAGTTCCGCACCGAGGCCGCCAAGAAGTACGTTTCGCTCAACGAAGCCGAACGTCGCGCCGAGCGTGACAAGCAGGAAACGCAGCGCAAGCAGCGTCAGCAGATCCGCAAGGAGCTGGGCCTGCCGCTGGATCCGCTGGCCGAGGACAGCACCGACGACGGCCTGACCGGCAACGAGCGTGACATCGTCAAGGATGCCGCCCGCGAGAAAGCCGCCGAGAAGCGTCCGGACCCGCTGTTGAAGGAGTCGGCTTCGATCCTGGCCGATGCCGTGAACGTGCTGGAAAAAGACCGCCCGCTGTCGGCACAGGTGTTGCCGCAGTCCACCGGTCCCGGCCGCTGGGCCGACTGAGCGGCACTCGCCGCCAGCGCTGCGCACAGCCCAGCTGAGCGCAGCGACAACAGGGATTGCACGCATTCAACGCCGTCAACGTAGCCCTACGTTGGCGGCGTTATGCTGTGGGTCTTCGCTCACTGTGGAGACGCCCATGCGCCGATATCCGCTGCCTGCGTTGGCCGCCATCAGTCTGCTGCTGGCCGGTTGCGGTGGCAAAGCCGCTGACAGCAGCCTGCTGCGTGAGTCATTCGATTCCGGCGATACCTATACGCGCAGCATCGATGCCACCCCGGCGCAGGCCTGCGAGGCCGCGCGCCGCGCCTTGCTCGGTCAGGGCTATGCGATCAGCCGTGCCGACGCAGGCAATGTGGAAGGCAACAAGAACTTCCAGCCCAAGGACGAGGTGCACGAGCAGCTGGTACTGCGCGTGTCGTGTGCCGCGCAGGGCGCCGACAAGGCGCAGGTATTCGTCAGCGCGGTGCAGGACCGCTATGCCCTGAAGAAATCGCCAACCTCGGCCAGTGTAGGCGTCGGCGCGCTGGGCTCGGTATCGCTGCCGTTCGGCAGCAATGATGATTCGCTGGTGCGGGTCGCCAGCCGCACCGTGCAGGACGCGCAGTTCTACCGCAATTTCTTCGGCCGTCTGCAGTACTACGTGGACCAGGCCGCGCCGGCAGCCATGGCGGAACCGGCTCGATGAGGTTTGGCCGGTACGCGGTGCGGCGGGCCAAGCGTTGGGCGGTGCTGGGGGCGGCGTTGATGACAGCCCCGTTGCTGGCCAATGCCGGCTGCAACATGGCGGTGCTGCAACAACTGGGCTGGCAGGTGAGCACGGCAACGCAGCAGGCAGTGCAGATCAGCGCAGGTGATCCCTGCCGGCGTGCGTCACTTGCCGATGCACAGGCGCATGGTGATCTGCGCCTGCAGGTACCCAGCGCTTACAGCGAGGCGCAGCGGGAGCAGCTGGCTGCGCAGGTGTTGCAGCAGCCGGCCAGCATCTGCGCCTATGCGTTCGAGCTGGGCCAGGCCGCGCGCACCGCCAGTACCCGTCTGCAGGACAACCCGGGCTATCGCTTCTCGGCCTTGCAGCTGGGCTGGATCGGGTTCGGTGTGCGCGGCGCGCGCGCGCAGGGCTGGCAGGGTTTCCGCAGCTTTGGCCGTGGCTATGCGCCACATGGATCAAATTCAGTGGCGATGGAGGCGTTCTATTCCGGCCGTGTGCGCTCCGAATGCGGAGTGGGGCGGCAGGTGGCGCAGCTGGCGACGATCCGCGAACTGTTCGGCGATGCGGCCTTCGATACCGCGTTTGTCTCCGGTGAGCTGTCCATCGGCACCTTCCTGAGCCTGCACGACACCCAGAGCATCCTGCTGGGCAGCAGTGCAGGGGAACTGTTTGCCGATGGCAAGGCGGTACGCACCTCGGCGTTGGGCCGGCAGGCATTCATGGGTGTGCCGGGTTACGTGGTGCATGCCTTCGACGCCGCTTATCTGGATGACATCAACAACCAGGCCGAGAACTTCGTCATCACCGATATCAGCGCCGACGCGGCCCAGGCGCTGGCGCAAGTGGGCGGCTTTGCCCACTACGATGCGCTCAACAAACAGTTATGGGAGCTTGCCCAGCAGATGCCGGGGCAGGGCTGGCGGCGTTTCGAACGGCTGCTGTACACGCGCGACCAGGCCCTGCGTGCGGCCTTGCCCGCATCGCAACAGGCGGTGCTGGCGCAGATGGAAGCGGTGCTTGCCGACCCGGTGTATCGCGAACTGATGCTCTACGTGCATCACCAGGGCGTGCGTCCTTTGGGGTATCACATCGTGCGTCTGCTGGACCGCAATCCGCGCACGCCGTTCGTCATCGAACTGGTCCTGCACAACCTGCACACCACTATTTACCAACGCTGGTTGCAGTCCCGTCTACGGGCCTGCACGGCAGCATCTTTACTACCGTCGGAGGAGCTTCAGCATGGAATTGGGAATGATCGGGCTGGGTCGGATGGGCGCCAACATGGCACAACGTCTGCAGCGTGCCGGGATTGCGGTCACCGGCTTTGACCCGGGCGAGCAGGCACGGGCGCAGGTGGCCGAGCACGGCATCGCCACGGTGGACGCCCTGCAGGCGCTGGTGCAGGCCTTGCCGGCGCCGCGCGCGCTGTGGTTGATGGTTCCTTCCAAGGTGGTGGATGCCACCCTGGACAAACTGCTGCCGCTGCTGGCACCGGGTGATGTGGTGATCGACGGCGGCAACTCCTGGTACCGCGAATCGCAGCAGCGCGCCGCGCGTGCTGCCGCCACCGGCGTGGGTTTCGTCGATTGCGGCACCAGCGGCGGGGTATGGGGGCTGCAGGAGGGTTACTGCCTGATGATAGGCGGTGACGCTGCAACGGTTGACCGGCTGGCGCCGCTGTTCAAGGCGCTGGCGCCGGCGGCCGACCGTGGCTGGGCGCATGTTGGCCCGGTGGGTGCGGGCCACTTCAGCAAGATGGTCCACAACGGTATCGAGTACGGAATGATGCAGGCCTATGCCGAAGGCTTCGCGCTGATGGACAAGAAGGCCGAGTTCGATCTGGACCTGGCCCAGGTGGCCGAGGTCTGGCGGCATGGCAGCGTGGTGCGTTCGTGGTTGCTGGACCTCAGTGCCGATGCACTGCAGGGCAATCCTGCGCTGGATGGCATCGCCCCGTATGTGGAGGATTCCGGCGAGGGCCGCTGGACCGTCGCCGAGGCCATCGAGCTGGATGTGCCGGCGCCGGTCATCACCTTGTCGCTGCTGGAACGGCTGCGCTCACGGCAGTCCAATTCATTCAGTGACCGCATGCTGGCGGCGATGCGCAACGAGTTTGGCGGGCATGCAATCAAGCCGGCGGGGGGGGCGGGCTGAGGCGTCACGGCGGGTGCGCGGTGGGTCGCACAGGTCATGTTAATGGGGAGTGCACGGGTACACGTATTCGTGCAATCCTTGGCCGACAGTCAGCGATGCTGTCGTGCTGGTCACGCAGTCATCGATTGACCCCGGGTCGCTCCGTCGACGAACACCGGGCTGCCGCCAAGCGCGGCGGCCCGTCAGCATGCAGGGCAAGGGATGGCAACACGATTGACCGATGATGACTGGAGCCGCTGGCGCTTGCTGGGGCTGGGGCTGGCCGCGTTGTTGATCATCGTGGTGCCGGCCTTGACCCTGCAACGGTTGACCGCCGACAGCGTCAACGCTGCCAACTGGGTGGCACATACCCAGGCGGTGGGCGCGCGCCTGTACAACCTGCAAGCCGACATCCGCGATGTGGAGTCGGCTGCCTTGACCTTGTCCAAGGGCATCAACTCGCAGGCATTGCAGCAACGCCTGCATACCGCCGACAGCATCAGCGACAACCTGCACGAGCTGGCACGGCTGGTCAGTGACAGCCCCGAGCAGCTTGTGCGCATCGGCAAGATGGAGTCGATGCTGGAACGGCGCATGGCCTTGGCCAAGGAGATCGCGGCCAGCACCGACACGCCGCGCCAGCGCGAGCTGATCGAGGAAATGACGTTCCAGTACCCGATCCGGCAACTGGTGCTGGAACTGCAGCAGCACGAGGACGCCTTGCTGGTCGAGCGCGCTGCCGAGGCCCGACGCCAGCAGCGGATGGCATCGATGGTGACCTGGACCGCGTTGGCGGTGCAGTTGCTGCTGCTGGGGCTGGTGTTGTGGCTGTTGCAGCGGCAGATCGGCAGCCGCGCCGATATCGAATTGCGCCTGAGCAAGGCCAGCGCCCGCGCCAGCGCGGTGCTGCAGACCGTGCGTGAGCCGATCGTGCTGCTGGATGGGCAGCTGCGCATCCTGTTGCACAACACCGCCTTCGCGGAAATGTACGGCGTCGAGGAGGCCGATATCAGCCAGCGTCAGTTGCAGGATATCGGCGACGGCGCGTGGGACGACCCACTGGTGCGCCAGCGGCTGGCCGATGTACTGCTGCGTGGGCGCGAACTATGGGATTTCGAGCACCAGCAACGCAGCGTGGATGGCATCAACCGCACCATGCTGATCAATGCCCGGCGCATGGCCTTGCCCGATGCCAGTGATGAAGTGGTGTTGATGACGGTCAGCGACATCACCCTGCAGCGTGCCGTGCAACAGCACGTGGAGGAGCTGAACCGGCAGCTGGAAGGCAAGGTCGAACAGATGGCCGACGTCAACCGCGAGCTGGAAGCCTTCAGCTACTCGGTCTCGCACGACCTGCGCGCGCCGCTGCGCCATGTGGCCGGCTTCTCCGACAAACTGGGGCGGCACCTGGGCGAGGCGGTAGACACCAAGACCCAGCACTATCTGGACGTGATCAGCAGCTCCGCGCAGCTGATGGCGGCCTTGATCGATGACCTGCTGGTCTACTCGCGGCTGGGCCGTGGCGCGATGCGTCTGCAGCGGGTGGACATGCAATCGCTGGTGGCCGATACCCGCGCGCTGCTGGACTCCAACCTCAAGAACGAGGCCGGGGCCGACGGCAAGCTGCGTGAGGTGGAGTGGAAGATAGGCAGGTTGCCGGTGCTGATCGGCGATGAAAACATGTTGCGCCAGGTCTGGTTGAATCTGCTCGGCAATGCGGTCAAGTACACCGCCAGCCGCGACAAGGCGGTCATCGAGGTGTCGGCAAAGCAGCTGCCTGACGGCAGCCACCAGTTCAGTGTCAGCGACAACGGTGCCGGCTTCGACATGCAGTACGCGTCCAAGCTGTTTGGTGTGTTCCAGCGCCTGCACAAGGCGTCCGAATACCCCGGTACCGGTATCGGCCTGGCCAGCGTACGCCGTGTGCTGACCCGCCACGGTGGTCGCATCTGGGCGGACGCACAGGTGGACAAGGGCGCCACCTTCAGCTTCGTTGTTCCTCAAACACCCGAAACATCCAACAAGGACACCGTGGAATGAGTCCCCTGCGCACCATCCTGATTGCCGAAGACAGCCAAGCCGATGCCGAGATGGCGATCGACGCGCTGCGTGATGCACCCCTGGCCAATCCCATCGTGCATGTGGAGGACGGCGTGGAAGCGATGGACTTCCTGCTGCGGCGCGGGGCGTTCGCGCAGCGCGAGGAGGGCTTGCCGGCGGTGCTGCTGCTGGATATCAAGATGCCGCGCATGGACGGCCTGGAAGTACTGCGGCTGATCCGCGCGGATGAAGACCTCAAGCGGCTGCCGGTGGTGATCCTGTCGTCTTCGCGCGAGGAGAGCGACCTGGCCCGCAGCTGGGACCTGGGCGTCAATGCCTATGTGGTCAAGCCGGTCGATCTTGAACAGTTTTTCCAGGCAGTGAAAACGATTGGTACGTTCTGGGCACTGATCAACCAGGCAGCGGACAGCGAGTAAACGCAGATGCCGAACAAGGGAACGCCATTGGGGCCGTTGCGTATCCTGCTGGTGGAGGATTCGCCCGAAGACGCCGAGCTGGTTGTCGACCAGTTGCTCGAGGCTGGTCTGCAGATCGAGTTCGAGCGGGTCGACAATGAGCCGGCGATGCGTAGCGCGCTGGAGGCCTGGATGCCGGATATCGTGCTGTCCGACCTCAGCATGCCTGGGTTTTCAGGCTATTACGCGTTGCACATCCTGCGCGAGCTGCACCCCAGCGTGCCCTTCATTTTCGTCTCCGGCACGATGGGTGAGGAGACCGCAGTGGAGGCGCTGCAGCACGGCGCCAACGATTACATCATCAAGCACCAGCCGGCGCGGCTGCCCTCGGCGGTAGCGCGGCTGGTGCGTGAAACCCGCAGCGAGCGCGAGCGCCTGCGGGTGGAAGATGAGCTGATGCGTGCGCAGCGGCTGGAAAGCCTGGCCCTGCTTGCCGCCGGGCTCAGTCATGACCTGCGCAACATCCTGCAGCCGCTGCTGATCATTCCGGATCTGATCCGCGATCGCAGCGACGACCCCAAGATCATTCGTCTGGCCGATGTCATCGCCGAATGCGGGCGTCGCGGCCATGAGATGGTCGAATCGATGCTGTCCTTCGTGCGCGGCTCACGCCAGCCCAGCGAACGCATCGTGCTGCAGCGCCTGTTCCAGGCCGTGGGGATGCTGCTCAAGAGCAGCCTGCCGCGCAACGCCGAGCTGCACCTTGAAGTATCCGACGATCGCATTGCGATCGAGGCGAACTACACCGAGCTGCAGCAGGTGCTGTTGAACCTTGCGCTCAACGCCATCCAGGCGATGCCGGACGGCGGCAAGTTGAGCCTGATCGCCGAACGTGTCGCTGGCGACGAGGACAAGGTGCGCATCCGTGTCAGTGATGACGGCATCGGCATGGACGAGGCCACGGTGAAGCGCCTGTTCACCCCGTTTTTCACCACCAAGTCCGACGGCACCGGGCTGGGCCTGGTGTCCTGCCATCGCATTGTTGAAAGCATCGGTGGGCAGATCCAGGTGCAGAGCCAGCTCGGCGAAGGCACCACCTTCGAACTGCTGTTGCCGATGTTTGAATGCAGCGGCGAAGAAGATGCCGAGCCGGTGGAAAGCAATCGGGTCGGTCACGGCGAACGCCTGCTGGTGGTGGACGACGAAGCCACGCGGTTGTCGCTGCTGGGCAACGCCTTGTCCAGCCAGGGGTATCGCATGCGCCTGGCCAGCGATGGCGCGGTGGCGATGCGGCATCTGCAGGAGGCAGGGCTGCCGGACGTGGTGCTGGTGGACAGCGGCATCCCATTGCTGTCGGCGGGCCAGTTGCTGGCGGAGATGCAGGCCATGGGCTATCGCGGCCCGGCGATCGTGCTGGAGGACGCCAATGCACCGGCCTTCGCCGACGGTGAGGCGCCATCGGGCATCAGCGTGCATGTGCTGCCCAAGCCCCTGGAGATGCAGCGGGTGTTTCGTGCCGTTGCCGACGCACTTGGGGTGGGCTGAAACAGGCCGTTGGCAGTGCGGCTTGGCGGCCGCTGGCCTATCATGTGCGCCCCCCTACGTTGCGGTGCTCAAGCTCGTCCACCGTGGCGCGGGCGGGCCCGCAGGCAAACCAACTCATGACCACTGTGCTTCTCAGCCTGGGCAGCAACCTGCAACCGCAGCATTACCTGCAAGCGGCGGTTGCCGTATTGCGCGAACGTTTCGGCGCGATCAGCGTCTCGCCGGCCTACCGCACGCCCGCGGTGGGTTTCGACGGCCCGGACTTCCTCAACAACGCAGTGATGCTGGATACCGAGCTGCCGTTGGCCGAGTTGGATGATTGGTTGCACGCGGTGGAAGACGCGCATGGTCGCGACCGTTCCGGTCCGCGTTTCAGCGACCGTACCCTGGACATCGACGTGGTGTATTACGGCGACCTGGTGGTGGAAGGCCCCGGCCATCTGCGCATCCCGCGGCCCGAGTTGAAGCATGCCTTCGTGCTGAAGCCGCTGGCGGACATCGCCCCGGAATTCGTCGACCCGGTACGTGGCTTGAGCCTGCAGCAGATGTGGCAGCAGCACCCGCAGTACGGGCAGACGTTCGACACGGTCGAGCTGTAACGCGGCACTACGCTTCTGCCCCCTCCCTTTGCCGCAGGCAAGGGGAGGGCTGGGGAGGGGTTGGCTGTTCGCTCGCAAAGCCTCTGCCGAGCTTGGCTCGGCACTACAGGTAAAAAAAAGGCGGCGCCATTGGCGCCGCCTTTTTGTTTTTCTTCCCGGTGCCTCAGCAGCAGCGGAAGCCGCTCCTGCCGCCGAAGCGGGCTTCCTGACGTTCGCGGAAGAAGGTTTTGTAATCCATGACCTCACGGTCAGGATGCTTCTCGCGCATGTGTCGGACATAGTTGTCGTAGTCCGGCACGCCGCAGCAAAGCCGCGCGGTCTGCACCAGACGCCGCCAGGTGCGGCGGAACGTCTGGTACTGGCCGACGGGGACCAGCTCGGTGCCCATTACAGATCGACCTCGTGCGGCTTCAATGCCACATAAGGCGTTTCCTTGTCGGTGCGCGTCGGCGAGCGACGTGCGGCGGCGATGGTCTTGACCGAATACACCAGCACCGCAAACACCACGAACAGGAACAGCGCGGTCAGGGCGGTGTTGATGTAGTTGTTCACCATCACCTGATGCATCTGGTCGAAGTTCTTCGACGGTGCCAGCAGTTCTTTGGCGGCAATGGCGTCACGGTACTTGTGCGCCTGGGCCAGGAAGCCCACTGCCGGGATGTCGGAGAAGATCTTGATGAAGCCTGCTGCGGTAGTGCAGATCAGCAGCCAGATGGCCGGTACCAGCGGCACCCAGGCGTACTTGTCTTTCTTCATCTTGAACAGCACCACGGTGCACAGCAGCAGTGCCACGCCGGCCAGCATCTGGTTGGCGATGCCGAACAGCGGCCACAGCATGTTGATGCCACCCAGCGGATCGGTCACGCCCTGATACAGGAAGTAACCCCACAGCGCCACGCAGCCACCGGTGGCGATGAAGCTGGCCACCCACGAGTCGGTGCGGCGCAGGGCCGGCACGAAGTTGCCCAGCAGATCCTGCAGCATGAAGCGGCCCGAACGGGTGCCCGCGTCCACAGCGGTCAGGATGAACAGTGCTTCGAACAGGATGGCGAAGTGGTACCAGAAGGCCATCATGCCTTCGCCCGGCAGTACTGCATGCAGGATCTGCGCGATACCAACGGCCAGCGTCGGCGCGCCACCGGCACGCGAGAGGATGGTGCTTTCACCAATCTCCGCAGCGGTTGCGGTCAACTGTTCCGGGGTGATGGCAAAGCCCCAGTTGGTCACGACCTGCGCAGCATGGACCACGTCGGTGCCGATAATGGCGGCCGGGCTGTTCATGGCGAAGTAGATGCCCGGCTCGATGATCGAAGCGGCGACCATGGCCATGATTGCCACGAACGATTCCATCAGCATGCCGCCGTAACCGATGTAGGCGGCATGGCCTTCATTGGCCAGCAGTTTGGGCGTGGTGCCCGAGCTGATCAGTGCATGGAAGCCCGACACCGCACCGCAGGCAATGGTGATGAACAGGAACGGGAACATGCTGCCCTTCCACACCGGGCCAGTGCCATCGGCAAACTGGGTCAGTGCCGGCATCTTCAGTTCCGGCATCACGATCAGGATGCCGATCGCCAAACCGACAATCGTGCCGATCTTGAGGAAGGTAGACAGGTAATCGCGCGGGGCCAGCAGCAGCCACACCGGCAGCACGGCGGCGACAAAGCCGTAGCCGATCAGCATCCAGGTGATCTGGATACCGGTGAAGGTGAACATCGGGCCCATCACCGGGTCAGCGGCAACCTTGCCGCCGTACCAGATGGCAGCCAACAGCAGGATCAGGCCAACGATTGAAATCTCGCCGATCTTGCCCGGCCGGATGTAGCGCATGTACACGCCCATCAAGATGGCGATCGGCATGGTCGCGATCACCGTGAACATGCCCCAGGGGCTGCCCTCCAATGCCTTGACGACGATCATCGCCAGCACCGCCAGGATGATGATCATGATCATGAATACGCCGAACAAGGCGATGGTGCCAGGCACCTGGCCCATCTCCTCGCGTACCAGGTCACCCAGCGAGCGGCCGTTGCGACGGGTCGAGATGAACAGGATCATGAAGTCCTGCACCGCACCGGCCAGCACCACGCCGGCAATCAGCCATAGCGTGCCGGGCAGATAGCCCATCTGGGCGGCAAGCACCGGGCCCACCAGCGGGCCTGCACCGGCAATTGCGGCGAAGTGGTGTCCGAACAGTACGTGCTTGTTGGTGGGCACATAGTCCAGGCCATCGTTGTTGAGCACTGCCGGCGTAGCGCGGGTGGGATCAACCCCCAGCACCTTGTTGGCGATGAACAGGCCGTAGTAGCGGAAGGCCACCAGATACAGCGATACCGCTGCTACCACGATCCACAGGGCATTGATGTGTTCGCCGCGGCGTAGCGCCACGACGCCTAGACAGAATGCGCCGATCAGGGACAGCAGCGCCCATCCGGCTTTTGAAAAACCTTTCATCGAGTTGCCTCGCAGGGGAATATGCCCAAGGTTCTACCCATGCCGGGCGGGGGTCAATGTGCATGGCGGCTGAAGCGGATGCGACTTTGGTCTTAGGTCAACGTCCCATTGAATATGACTGCGGGCTTTGTCGCGCTGTTGTGCGGTGCTGGAACGAAAGGTTGCAGTGATGACGGTTGGTTTGGGTACGGGTGGCAGGCATTGTCTGCTGCACGTTCAAGGAGCTTGTTCATGAGTAACCAGGATTCGGCGCGGGTGGTTCGCAGCATCCGCGGCATGCCTACTTCCGATGGTGCGGGGGTGCGATTGACCCGCGTCATCGGTACGCCCTCGCTGCCCGAGCTTGATCCTTTCCTGATGCTGGACGAGTTCGGCACCGACAGGGCGGAGGACTACATCGCTGGTTTCCCCGACCATCCGCACCGTGGTTTCGAGACGGTGACCTATATGCTCGATGGCCGCATGCGGCATAAGGACAACCACGGCAACGAGGGTTTGCTGACGCCTGGCAGCGTTCAATGGATGACTGCCGGTCGTGGGCTTGTGCACTCGGAAATGCCCGAGCAGGAATCGGGCCGCATGCGCGGCTTCCAGCTGTGGGTGAACCTGCCGGCGCGCGACAAGATGACCGATCCGCGCTATCAGGAATTCGCTGCCGAACGTATTCCGCAGTTGTCACCGGCGCAGGGTGTCAGCGTGAAGGTGATCGCCGGTACGGTGGATTCGGTCAGCGGGCCAATCCAGCAGCCGGCTACCGAGCCGCTGTATCTGGACGTAAGCCTGAGCGCGGGCAGCGCCTGGACGTGCCCGCTGCCGGCCGGGCACAACGCCTTCGCCTATGTATTCGAAGGCAGCGCAGTGCTGGGTGAAGGCGAGGATGCGCGTGCGCTGGAGCTGCAGCAGCTGGCCGTGCTGGGTGGTGGCAGCAGATTGCAGATGCGCGCCGGTGCGCAGGGCGCACGATTGATCGTGCTGGCGGGGCGGCCGCTGCGCGAGCCGATAGCGCGGCATGGGCCGTTCGTGATGAACACCCGTGAGGAGTTTATGCAGGCCTTCGTCGATTACCAGGAAGGCCGCTTCTGAGCGATGGCCGGTCCCGCGCGTGCTGCGCCGGGACCGGTATCAGCGCCGGCTCAGTTGCTGCCGGCCAAGGCGGACGGATTGAGGTTCAAGGTCTGGGTCAGGTTCTGCAGCGTGCCCAGCTCGGTGGTGTCGGCCGCGTCGATCCAGATCTGCGCGTAGCGGTTCTTGTCCAGCTTGACCACGCTGATGCGGCGTGACTCCAGGCCGGGTACATCGCGGCCACCCATGTCCAGCTTGTACCAGTACATCTGCTCGCCGCCGAACTCGCCTTTCTCCGCGCGCAGTGGGCGGTTCAAGGCCAGGTCGGGATCACGCCCGCTCAGCATCATGTTCAGTACCGTGCGGCCATCTTCGGTGGTGGCCTTGCAGACGATGAAATCATTCTGCGTCTGCTGGTCCCAGTGCAGGCCGCTGCTGGCAGGCAGTGACGGACACTGCACGGCTTGCTGGGCGAAAGCATTGGCGCTGACGCCGAGTGCAAGTACGGCAGAAAAAATACAGACAGTCTTCACTACGCATTCCCCCATGGAACATCGGCCCAACGGCGCGACGAAGTCGTGTGGATGTTTCTGAAGTGACGTCATGGCTGGTGGGGGGTATCCGTCCCCCTCTGTACGTGCATCCCCATGCGCGCCAGCCAAGTGGCGACGGTATTACAAAATCCCCATCACTTGCAAAATCTCTTTCCATAACGGGAACGGCCCCGCGTGGGGGCCGTTCGGTATATCCGTATCAGTTGAAACCAATCGTGCGACTTATTTGTCGTTGCCGATCCACTTATAGGCCAGGCCGCCGATGGCCGCACCAAGGATGGGCGCCACCCAGAACAGCCACAGCTGGCTGATTGCGCCGGCGCCGGCAAACAGGGCGACGGCGGTGGAGCGGGCCGGGTTCACCGAGGTGTTGGTGACCGGGATGCTGATCAGGTGGATCAGGGTCAGTGCCAGGCCAATCGCGATCGGTGCGAAGCCGGCCGGCGCGCGGCCATGGGTAGCACCCATGATCACGATCAGGAACACCGCGGTCAGCACCACTTCGCAGAGGAAGGCCGCAGCCACGGTATAGCCGCCCGGCGACAGCGCGCCGTAGCCGTTGCTGGCGAAGGCGCCGGGCGAACTGCCATCAATCAGGAAGCTGGCATTGCCCTGGGCGATCTGCAGCAGGATGAAGGCAGCGACGATGCCGCCCAGCACCTGGGCCACGATGTAGGGCAGCAGGTCCTTGGCCGGGAAGCGACCGCCGGCCCACAGGCCAATACTGACCGCCGGGTTGAAGTGCGCGCCGGAAACATGGCCAAACGCATAGGCACCGGTGAGTACGGTCAGGCCGAAAGCAAGGGAAACACCGACAAAACCAATGCCCAGCGGATTACCGTCACCGCCGAACTTCGCCGCCAATACCGCGCTGCCGCAGCCACCCAATACCAGCCAGAAGGTGCCAAGAAATTCGGCAGCCAGACGCTTTCCCATGCTCATTGTGTCGTTCCTTTTATGTTCCCCGATTCGGGTGTGGGGAAAGTAACGGAGAAGAGGGGCGGATGCGTAGCGAAATCGTTAACTATTTCCCGCTTTTACCTGTAGTGCTTTAGCACTATGCGCGGCTTGCGCGTTGCTGGCTACAGGGCGGCAACGGCTGTACGTGGTGACCAGCCTCGGCCTTGACGGGAGGAGCGGAGTCAGCCCGGCAGCGGGATGAACTCCTTGTCGTCACCGGGAATGGTGCCGAAGCGGCCGTTCTGCCAATCGTCCTTGGCCTGCTCGATGCGCTCCTTGGAGCTGGAGACGAAGTTCCACCATAGATGGCGTGGCCCATCCAGCGGCTCGCCGCCCATCAGCATGGCTTTGACGGGGGTCTTGGCGCGCAGGCGGCCGCGCGCGCCGGGTTCGGGGATGACCAGGTGCTGGCTGGGAACGTCGGTGCCGTCCAGCTGCGCATCGCCTTCCAGGATGTAGAGCGCGCGCTCGATGTGCGAGGTATCCAGGTCGATCTCGGCGCCGGGTTCCAGGTCGATGGCGACGTTCAAGGTGTCGGCAAATACCTTTACCGGCGACTCCTCGCCGTAGGCACGGCCGGCAATCACCCGCAGCCAGGCGCCATCGCGGCGCTGCTGCGGCAGCTGGTCAGCACCGAAATGGAAGAAGGCCGGGTCGGTTTCTTCGTGGCTTTTGGGTAGTGCAACCCAGGTCTGCATGCCATGTACCGCCTGCTCGTGCTCACGCACGGCAGCGGGGGTTCGTTCGGAGTGGGCAATGCCACGGCCGGCCGTCATCCAGTTCACGTCGCCGGGGCGGATGACCTGTTCCGATCCCAGCGTGTCGCGATGCCCGATCTGGCCGGCCCATAGGAAAGTGACCGTAGCCAAGCCGATATGCGGATGCGGACGCACATCAATGCCTTGGCCGGGGCTGAAGATGGCCGGCCCCATATGGTCCACGAACACGAACGAACCCACACTGCGCGCCTGCAGCGAGGGCACCGCGCGGCGGACCTGGAATCCGCCGAGGTCGTGAACACGCGGGCTGATGATGGTGGTCATGGCGGGCTGGCTCCGGATTGCATGAATGTGCGCGCAGGATGGCATGGGGGCGGCGAAGACGGGGTGTCGTGCGGGGAATGGATTGTTTTTTTGATGGGGTGGTGTGGCGGGGTGGTGTGGCGACTGAAAGCGCTACCCCAGAAAGCGTTACCCCTCCCCAACCCTCCCCTTGCCTTCGGCAAAGGGAGGGGGCAGTTCGCGGCTACTTCACAGATTGCCGCGCAGCCGCTCTGGCCCCCTCCCTTTGCCGGAGGCAAGGGGAGGGTTGGGGAGGGGTGAGCTCCCGCTCTTGCTCATTAGAAAAATGCCGGACAAACAAACAAAGCCAGTCTCCGCTACAACTACCCAGCCCCCATACCCAAACCCCCAACGAAGAACGGATGCCAACGCGAAGGGGCTACAATCGCGGTCTTCCTTCCCCATCCCGGAGACATCCGCAGTGACCCGCAAACTCGTGCTGTTGCGCCATGGCCAGAGCCAGTGGAACCTCGATAACCGCTTCACCGGCTGGGTGGACGTGGACCTCACCGAGCAGGGCCGCCAGGAAGCTGCCACCGCTGGGCGGTTGATGAAGGACGAAGGCCTGCAGTTCGATGTGGCCCACACCTCGGTGCTCAAGCGCGCCATCCACACCCTGCAGGGTGCCTTGACCGAGCTGGGGCAGGATTGGCTGCCGGTCAACAAATCCTGGCGCCTGAACGAGCGTCACTACGGTGGCCTGCAGGGCCTGGACAAGGCCGAAACCGCCGCCAAGCACGGCGAGGAGCAGGTCAAGGTATGGCGTCGTTCCTACGACATCCCGCCGCCGCCGATGGACCTGGCCGATCCGGGCCACCCGATCCACGACCGTCGCTATGCTGGCCTGGACCGCAACGCCTTGCCGGCCACCGAGTCGTTGGCAACCACGCTGGACCGTGTGCTGCCGTACTGGCATGACGCCATCGCACCGCAGTTGAAGGAAGGCAAGACCGTGCTGGTCACCGCCCACGGCAACTCGCTGCGCGCGCTGTACAAGTACCTCAACAACGTGAGCAAGGAACAGATCCTTGAGCTCAACATCCCGACCGGCATTCCGTTGCTGTTTGAATTGAACGACGACCTCACCGTCAAGTCGTTCCGTTACCTCGGCGATCCGGAAGCGGCCAAGAAGGCCGCCGAGGCCGTGGCCAACCAGGGCAAGGCCAAGTAAGCGACCCGCTGAAAGCAGCGTCGTTGTTGCCTGCTCAGGCAATGAATCATCCAAAGACCGATGTCAGCATGCTGGCATCGGTCTTTGCTTTTGAAGCAGCGACCTACTTTGGATTTGTGGCAGCGACCTACTTTGGATTTGTGGGAGCGGCGTAAGCCGCGAAGCTGACCTCGCTGAGGTCGCAAGCGCCGATGGCATCTGATGATGTCTGTGCTTCGCGGCTAACGCCGCTCCCACAAAGTCAGCTCCGTATTCTTGTAGGAGCGGCGTCAGCCGCGAAGCTGACACTGCTGAGGTCGCAAGCGCGGATGGCATCTGATGATGTCTCTGCTTCGCGGCTTACGCCGCTCCTACAAAAATCAGCTCCGCAGCCCCGGTTGTACTCTCAACGTTGGCACTGCGCCGGGTTGGCTTCACAACGTGCGTTGTCACGTAATGCAAGGTCTTTCCCGATGTTGTAGCCGCCGTACAGCAGCGCTATTACCAGCAAAGCCAGACCAATCATCAGGTTGTCGGTACGGATGTCTGCAGAGCTTGGCGGGGTGGTGATGGTGTGCGGGTTGCTGGCAGGCTGGAAGAGCAGCAAATCCACCGCCGCAACCTCCAGCGCCGCCGCAACCGCCATCCGCGACTCGAGCGAGGCGTTGCCCTCGGCTTCCAGCCGCTGCACGGTGCGTGCGCTCAAGCCGCAGAGGCTGGCCAGGTGTTCCTGCGACCATCCGCGGGCTTCGCGCAGTTGTTTGATCCGCTGTCCGTCGATCTTCATTGTTCCATCTTCCATGGCGCGTTCCTGACGATGTTAGCCGAGCGGGCAGGCTGCCGGAAAATCTCGGTCGGCAACACGACAGCAAGCCGACAAGGGCCTGTCGGTCTAGTTGAATCAACAGCTTGCGCTTTCTCTGGTCGCAGCTGCACAGCATCGCACTGGGTATGCCGGTGGCTGGAGCGAACTTTGGAAGCGTACGGTGCCATGCCATCATCGGCTACTGATCACGATCGTTGGAGAGTCTGCTTGAGCAAATGGATGATGTCGGTGGTGGTAATGGTGGCGCTGAGCGCCTGTAAGGGTGCTCCGGATGAGGCTGCCACCGCGCCGCCACAAACTACTGCCGCCCAGCCGGGAGCGGTAACCGCGCAGCGCGGCGAGGGCGCCCCTTACGAAGTGCTGGGCAGTGAAGTCTGGGACGTTCCCGACCCGGTCAGTGGCCGCAACTACCAGATGTTTGTGGCCCTGCCGGCCGGCTACGCCGACAACCCCGACAAGCGCTACCCGGTGCTGTATGTCACCGATGCCGACTACGCGTTCCCACTGGTCTGGCAGATGGCGCGGCGCCTGAATGTCGAAGGGCGCAAGATCGAAGACTTCATCCTGGTTGGTTTGTCCTATGCAAAGGGCGAGGGCGGCATGCAGAGTCGCCGGCGCGACTACACGCCCACCGCCAATGGCCCCAGCAGTTCGCCAGCCGATGCCGTGCATGGTGGCGCCGGTGCCTACATCACCTATCTGGAAACCCAGGCGCTGCCCTTCATGGCCAAGCGTTACCGCACGGACGAAACCCGGCGTATGTTCCTTGGGCACTCCTATGGCGCCTTGCTGGGCACGCAGGTGATGCTGGAGCGGCCGCAGCTTTTCAGTGCCTACATCCTCGGCAGTCCCTCGTACTGGTTCGACAAACAGGTGATGGAGCGCCGGCTGGCCCAGGCCGGCAAGGCGCCTGAGCTGCCGGTACGGGCCTATATGTACGTGGGCGAGTACGAATCGGTGCAGCACGGCGGCGACGCTGACATGGTGGTCGATGCGCAGCGCATGATCGGCCTGCTGGGCGCCCGCGGTGGCCGCTCACTGCAGCTGAAGCTGGACGTGCTCAATGACGAGGATCACCTCAGCGTCGCACCGCGTGGCTTCATGCATGGGCTGAAATATCTGCTGGCTGCGCCACAGGGCTGAGCCATGCCGGGCACAAGGCCGGGGCCGTGGCGTTGACAGCGTCCGGTCCCAGTGCGCGGCACCCCGACCAACGGCAGGTGCGCCGCCGCGCGATGTGTCTAGACTTCGGTCAACTCCCTGCCTGTGCTGACCCATGACCTTGCCGCCAGCCAGATATCGCAGCGACGCAGCACAGGCGCCAGCACGGCGCCGCGTGTTCGAGGGTGAGCGCCTGGCAGTGCGGGTCAGTTGGTACGCGCCTGGCGAACACATGCAACGGCATGCGCATGACTGCCATCAGCTTTCGTTGCTGCTGCTGGGCACCCTGCAGGAGCAGACCTCGCAGGGCGAGGAGCGCCTGGCTGTGCCCGCATTGGGGGTGAAGCGGGCCGGGGTGATGCATGCCAATGACTACGGCTCAGCCGGCGCGTTGATGCTGGGTATCGATCTACCGGCCGCGTTCGACCTGCAGAAGACCCTCGGCATTGGCCAGGCCTGGCAATGGCGTGGTGGTGACCTGCAGCCAGCGCTGCGCAGTGGACGAAGCCTGTTGTCGGCATTGTCTGCCGGTGAGCTGGGCAGCTGCGATATCGACAGTCGGCTATGGGAATTGCTGGCCAGCATGGCCACCACCGGCGAGCGCCCGGCAGGCGCACCGCCGCGTTGGCTTGCAGGCAGTTGCCAGCGCCTGCAGGAGCAGACGCTGCCCTTGGCCGCGCTGGCCAGCGAGGTCGGCGTGCATCCGGTGTATTTCGCCCGCGCTTTCGCGCGCTGGATGGGCTGTGCACCGTCGGTGTTCCGTGCGCGTGCACAGCTGCAGCGGGCATTGCCGTTGTTGGCCAAGGGCCACGCGCTGGCCGATGTGGCACAACGTGCAGGCTTTGCCGATCAATCCCATCTCAGCCGCATCGCGCGGGCGCACAGCGGCTTGACCCCGGCCCGGTTGCGCGCGCTGCTGCGGGCATGAGCAGGTTCAATCCGTTCAAGATTTGCCGGGTAGCGATAAGGCATCGTGCCTGCGATCAGTCACGGAATCGGCCCATGTACCTGCGCAACATCCTGTCCCTGCTATTGCTGCCCGCTTGCCTGGGCGGCGCTGCGACGGTATCAGCCGCGGCCCCGGAACAGGCTGCGCGCAAGCTCGCCACGTTCCTGGACGGCATTCCGGAGCTGGGCCCCGGCTATGCGGTAGTGGTTGTTGATCGTGATCGGCAACTGCTGGGCTATGCGCGCGGGCAGCGCAATGCCAGCACGGCAGCGCCATTGACGATGCACACGCCGATGTACATCGCCTCCCAGACCAAATCGTATATGGGGCTGCTGGCGCAGTTGCTGGACCAGCAGGGCGTGCTGCGCCTGGACAGTACCCTGGCCGATCACTGGCCAACGCTGCAGCTGCCAGGAGGCGTTGATCCAGCCGCCTGGACGCTGGCCGACCTGCTCAATCACCGCGTTCCTTTGAGTGCCGATGTCATCACCACGCTGGAGGCCTACATCGGCAGTCCGGATCCAACCCTGTATCCGCAGCTGCTGCAGCAGTTCGCCAGCAAGCGCGCTGATGGCTTCGACTACGACAACCTGGGCTACAACATCTACGCGGCAATCCTGCAGCAACGCACCGGCCGCTCCTGGCAGGACTGGTTGCAGCAACAGCTGTTCACGCCACTGCAGCTGCATGAAACCGCAACCCGCACCTCGTCCTTCGATCCGGCGCAGCTGGCTTTCAATCACCAGTGGCTGGGTGCAGGGCAGGGCTGGCGGCTGGTGCCACCGAAACCCGATGCGCTCATGCATTCGGCCGGCGGCATGATGACCTCGCCGCGTGACATGGGCCGCTGGTTGCGGCTGCAGTTGGGTGCACCGCTTTCATCGCAGTTGGGTGCCGGCAGCTTGCAGGCTGCGCATCGCATTGGCGCGCAGGTGGATCCCAAGGCGCGCAATGCCTATGAGCTGCCCTGCAACGGCTATGCCTACGGTTGGAACGTATGTGATTTCGAGGGGCATACGCTTTACATCCACGGCGGCAGCTACACCGGTGCGCGCAGCATGATGGCGTTCTCACCGGATCTGGGCGTGGGTATCGGTGTGTTCTCCAATTCGGATAACGCCACTGGCTGGTTGACCTCGCGCACGGTGGTGCAGTTCTTCCAGTATCTGGTTGATCACCCGGAGGCTGATTCGTGGGCGCAGATCCGTCAACAGGCCTATCCCAAGCGCGTTGCCGAGCAGCTGACAGGCATGCGCGCGCGCCAAGCCAAAGAGCACGACGATCCGCGTTGGCAGGGCTGGCAGTGGCGGCCGGCGGCCGTTGCTGGCTACGGCGGAGACTTCCGTGCTGAACAGCTACCGGTAAGCGCACGGATTATTGCTGCTGATGAGGGCCTGCAGCTTCGGATAGGTGCGCTCAGCCGCACGCTGACGCCAGCCGCTGCGGATCTGTTTGCCGCCCAGGACGGACCCTTGTCGGTACCGGAACCATTGCAGTTCCTGCGCGATACGCAGGGCGAGTTGCTTGGCTTTGAGTTCGATGGGCAGCGTTATCTGCGTGCCTCGCCCAACTAAGTGCTAGAAGCCGACCCGGTTTGTGGGAGCGGCGTAAGCCGCGAAGCTGGGCATGCGGCAGCTTCCACGGTGTTTGTGGCCTGACCCGCTATGTGTTTCGCGGCTTACGCCGCTCCTACAACAATGTGTTTGGTGGCTTGCCGTACAACGCAGAAGCCCGGCATCGGGCCGGGCTTCTGGTCAACACGTTCGGTGCGGGCTTACTTGAAGTCCAGCGTCTTCTCGAACGACTTCAGTTCGTGTCGCGCCATCGCCAGGTTGGCGTGGGTGCGGTCAAGCATGACGTACAGGAACAGGTCCTTGTTGCCATCCAGTGGCCGGATCAGGTGGTATTGCTTGGACAGGGTCAGCAGGATGTCCTCGACCACATCGGTCAGGCCCAGTGCGTTCGCCACGCGGCGCTTGGCACGGACAACATCGGCATTGCCGGCCGCAGCAACTTCCATGTCGACCGAGCCGCCGCCCAGGGTGCCCAGGGTCATGCCGCTGTCGCCATCCACCAATGCCGCGCCGATGAAACCGGCGATCTCGCTCAATGCGTCAAGTCTTACGTTTGCAGCCATTTTCCATCCAATGAAGTAAAGAGTTCTACAAATGCAAAGCCCGCGCAGGCGCATGCCCGGCGGGTGGCCGCGCAGCATAGCGAAAACCCGCCGGTGGGTGCCAGCCAGCAAGGGTGGATAGGTATGCATCAGCGGTGCCGCAGGGTGCGGGTGCAGTTGCACGGCTATTGCGAACGGCTGAGGCGGCCTGGGCGCAAAACTTCGCAAACCGCGGTATCGGCTTTGGCCTCGGGCTTGCGCTGCGACGTGTCAGCCTGCGCCAATGAATCCATCACGATCATTTTACGGTTGGCTTGCAGAATAGCGGGCAGTAGCTTGCCGCCGCCGACAATGCGCCGCGGCGACTATCCCGTTATTGTTTATTCCAACCAACAGGAGCAACACGTCATGGGCAAGCCAGCAGTTGTTCTGGTACATGGTTTCTGGGGCGGTGCGGCGCATTGGGCCGGGGTGATTCTGGAGCTCAAACGGCTGGGTTATCGGGATATCCACGCAGTCGAGAATCCACTGACATCGTTGGCCGATGATGCCGAACGCACCCGCAAGATGGTGGCGCAGATCGATGGTCCGGTGGTGTTGGTCGGCCATTCCTACGGTGGCGCGGTGATCAGTCAGGCCGGCAACCTGCCCAACGTAAAGGCGCTGGTATTCGTCGCCGCGTTTGCACCCGATGCCGGCGAAAGCGCCGGAGGGCTTACCCAGCAACACCTGCCTGCCGCTGCACCGAATCTGGCGCCGGACAGCGATGGCTACCTGTGGCTGAAGGTCGACAAATTCCACGAAAGCTTCTGCCAGGATCTGCCTGAGGACCAGGCATTTGTAATGGCAGTGGCGCAGAAAGCCCCGTTGGCCAGCACGTTTGGCGACAACGTCACCGACCCGGCCTGGCGGCACAAGCCGAGCTGGTACCAGATATCCAGCCAGGACCGGATGATCGCGCCGGAAAACCAGAAGGCGATGTCTGATCGCATGAATGCGCGCAAGGTGATCACTCTGGAGGCCAGCCATGCGTCGCTGGCATCGCACGCCGGCGAGATTGCGGCGTTGATCGACGAGGCCGCCACCGCCACTGCGGGCTGACAGCGGCGTGGCCCCGTGACGTGTTCTGCCGCAATAGCGCGCTGGCAGAACATGCTTGCGCCTCAGCGGAAGAACTGGCTTGGGGTCAAGCCGAATCGGCGTTTGAACATGGTGGCGAAGGCGCTGGGGCTTTCATAGCCCAGGGCCAAGGCCACATCGATGATCTTTTCACCGACCGCCAGCCGCTCCAACGCACGCAGCAGGCGTGCCTGCTGGCGCCATTGACCGAAGGTCATGCCCAGTTCGCGGGCGCATAGACGCTGGATGGTTTTCACATCCACCTGCAGCCGCAGCGCCCAGTCCTGCAGCGTGGATGCATCGTCGGGGTGACGTTCGAGTTGCCGGCCGATCCTGCGCAGGCGGGGGTCGCTGGGTTCGGGCAGGTGCAAGGGCAGCTCCGGCAGCGTCTGCACCTCGTCCAGGATCAGGCGCATCAGGCGCCCGTCGCGTGATTGCTCACGATAGGGCTGCGCCACACTGGCGGCGGCGTGGATCAGTGCTGCCAGCAACGGCGTGATCGACACCGCGGACGGCGTGGCCGCTGCGTGCGGCATATGGCTGGGGGCGATGTACAGGCTGCGCATACGGACCGCACCGATGCAGTGCACCTGGTGGCCGATGCCGGCAGGCATCCAGATAGCGCGGGTACTGGGCACCACCCAGCGGCCCATGCCGGCACGCACCACCAGTACCCCGGTTTCGGCGTAGATCAGCTGGTGCCGGTCGGGATGGTGGTGCAAGGGGATAGGCGTGGTGGCGTCGTAATCGCGCGCCTTGCAGTACACGGCGGTGTCCGGGCCCACCGGCAGCGGCATGCGCCGGCCCTTGCGCGGAGCTATGTCCTTTTCGAGCAGATGCATGACCATATTGCGCAGGATGGGCGTGGTGCTTGAATCTACCATGCGATCCGCCCCCCAACTGCGGTCATGCCATGTCATCCATTGCTCCATCGGTTGCAGCCCCCGTTTCACAACGTCGTCCGGTCGCTGTCGGTGTGCTGGCTGCCATCAGCAGCTCGCACCTGGTCAACGACATGATGCAGTCGCTGATCCTGGCGCTGTATCCGATCTTCAAAGGCCAGTTTCACCTGAGCTTTGCCCAGGTGGGCCTGATCACCTTGACCTACCAGCTCACCGCTTCCGTGTTCCAACCCTTGATCGGCCTGCGCACCGACAAGCGCCCGGCGCCGTACTCGTTGCCGATGGGCATGACCTCGACGCTGTGCGGCCTGTTGTTGCTGGCCTATGCGCCCAACTTCGGCACGGTGCTGGCGGCGGCGATGTTGATTGGTGTTGGCTCGGCGATTTTCCATCCCGAATCCTCGCGCATTGCGCGCTTGGCCTCCGGCGGCCGCCACGGGCTGTCGCAATCGGTGTTCCAGCTGGGCGGCAACGCCGGTACGGCAGTTGGTCCGTTGCTGGCAGCGCTGGTCATCGTGCCGAACGGGCAACGCAGCGTGGCCTGGTTTGCTGGCGCTGCGTTGTTGGGCATCGGCCTGCTGAGTTACGTGAGCCGCTGGTACCAGCAGCACCTGGTGGCCAGTGCGGCCAGTCCCCGGCCGGCCCCGAGCAGCACCTTGCCGCAATTGCCGCCGCGCACGGTGGCGTGGGTGATCGCGATCCTGCTGGTGCTGATCTTCAGCAAGTATTTCTATATTGCTGGCTTGAGCAGCTATTACACGCTCTATCTGATGCAGAAATTCCATGTGTCGGTGCAGAGCGCGCAGTTGCATCTGTTCGGCTTCCTGGCAGCGTCGGCGGCAGGTACGTTGCTGGGTGGGCCGCTGGGTGACCGCATCGGCCGCAAGCCGGTGATCTGGGCATCGATCCTGGGCGTGGCACCGTTCGCTTTGATCCTGCCCTATGCCGATCTGCAATGGACAATGATCCTGTCGATGATCATCGGCTTTGTGTTGTCCTCGGCGTTCTCGGCAATCCTGGTGTATGCGCAGGAGCTGATGCCCAATCGCATCGGCACCGTGTCCGGCCTGTTCTTCGGTTTTGCGTTCGGCATGGGCGGGTTGGGGGCGGCGGTGCTTGGTGTACTGGCTGACCACACCAGCATCATCTGGGTCTACAAGGTGATCTCGTTCCTGCCGCTGCTGGGTATCGTCGCTGCGTTCCTGCCAAGCCGGCGCGCGCACTGAAGGTGAGCCGGCAGGCTTGTTTGGCAGAAGATGGCCCGGGTGCGCGAAACGCACCCGGGCCGATCATCTAGGCTGGACGGACGCGGTGTAGCAAATCCCGATGCTGGCCGTGAGCGTGGTGACAACGACGCTGCGTCCGCCGCGATAGCTGGCCGGTATCGCAGCGGCATGCAATCGGTATTGGTGCCGATGCAGTCCTGCACCGATGCTGGGTAGATGAATTCAAACATCATTTCGTTCAACGGACAGGTCGGCCTGGTCACCGGTGCCGCAGGTGGCCTGGGCCTGGCTTACGCGCGGTTGCTGGCTGGCATGGGCGCACATATGGTGCTGCATGACGTTGGCGCCGCCACCGACGGCAGTGGCCATGATCCGGTGGCGGTGGCTGCAGCCGTCGATTGTCTGGCTAGCAACGGCCTGCAGGCGCAGGGCGACCATCAGCCGATCGATACGCGTGCTGCCTGTCATGCGCTGGTGCAGCGCATCGTGCGTGCGCATGGCCGTCTGGATTTCGTGATCCACAATGCCGGCTGGGTTGAGTATCAGCCGATTGAAGAACTGGACGAGCAGCATTTGGATCACATGCTTGCCATCGCCGCGAAGGCCCCGCTGTGGTTGGCGCAGGCCGCCTGGCCGGTGATGCGTGCTGCCGGTGGCGGACGCATCGTGGTGACCACCTCCGATCGCGCGTTGTACCCGCAGTACGTGCAGCAAGGCCTTGCCAGCTATGCGATGGGCAAAAGCGCTGCGCTGGGTCTGGTCAATGTGCTCGCAGCGGAGGGCGCGCCGCATAACATCGTGGTCAACGCGGTATCGCCGGTGGCAAAGACACGGATGTGGGGTATCAGCGGCGAGCCGGACGACCTGCATCCGCAGTCGGTTGCACCCGGCGTGGCATTCCTCGCCTCAAGGCAGTGCAGCGAAGGCGGCTGGGTCCTGCGTGCGAGCAATGGCCAGTTCCGCGCGACGCGGCTGCAGGAAACTGAGGGCGTCAGCTACCCGCGTGATCTGCTTGCGGTGCACGCGGACACTGCGCAGGCCGTGCATGAGGCATGGGCGCGGATCAGCGCCGCCAGCGTCAGCCTGCCGCAAGCGCAGGCGGCCTGTTAGGCTGCAGGCCCTTGCTGACGGTGTCCTCGATGATCGACCTTCGTCTGTTGCGGCAGTTCGTTGCCGTCGCCGAGGAGCTGCATTTCCATCGTGCCGCGGCGCGGCTGCACATGTCGCAGCCACCGTTGACCGCTGCAATCCGCCGTTTGGAGGAGTTGCTGGGCGCCGAACTGATCGTGCGTGGCAATCGCACGCTTGGGCTGACTGCCGCTGGCCAGGTGTTGCTGCTGGAAGCGCGGCAGACCCTGCAGCAGGCCGAACGTGCGTTCGTGCATACCCGTGATGTCGCTGCGGGACGCAGCGGCGTCCTGCGCATGGCCTATGTCGGCAGTGCCATGTATGGCCGCCTGCCAAGCCTGATCCGCAGCTTCCGCCAGACACATCCGATGGTGCGGCTGGAGTTGCGCGAAGCGACTTCACGGCAGCAGCAGCGCATGTTGCGCGCGGCGGAAATCGATCTGGGTATTTTGATTGCGCCGGTGCCCGAAGCCGGTGATCTGCAACTGCGTCCATTCGATCGCGACGGGCTGGCAATAGCGTTGCCGCAGGGACATCGGCTGCAGTCCGCAGCGCAATCGATTGATGTCGCGGATCTGGCGGGCGAGGATTTCGTGATGTGGCCCGCTGACGAAGGCATCGGCTTCCATTCGCATGTGATGGCGCTGTGCCGCGCCTCGGGCTTCGTGCCCGACGTAGTGCAGGAAGCGCACGGCATGCATGCGGTGCTGTCGCTGGTAGCGGTTGGCGCCGGTGTTGCCATCGTGCCCGCGAGCATGGCCGGATTCCGCAGCGAAGAGATCCACTATCAGCACATTGGCACAGCGGACGCTGGTTTCGAGTTGCAGCTATGCCTGCGGCCGGGCCACGACAACCCAGCGCTGCAGCAATGGTTGGCGCGCTGCACTGCGGATTGAGCGGCGCCTGTAGTGAATGGCGCATGCAGTGAGCCCGCGCATGCAGTGAATGGCGAAAGCAGTGAATGGCGAAAGCAGTGAGCGGCAACGCTTCTGCCCCCTCCCTTTCGCAACGCGAAGGGGAGGGCTGGGGAGGGGTAAAGCTCCTACTGCAGTTCCCCCGTAGGGCATGTTCTCGATTGCGGAGGTTCCGTGCCTCGGCGACAGCCGAAACTTAGGGCGGCGCCCGTTTGCCTGAATTCGTGTGCACGACACCCACGAGTGCGTGAAGTTGCACGATTGTGCTTGTTGTTGCATGATGTGGCGAACGGGCACTTCAAGCCGATCAAGCTGCGCGCGATCCCTGTCGCCCGCCCCAAACGCCAGCCACCGCCAAAATGAACCCATGACCGCCTCCAATCCGGATGCACTACCGCAGGAGCGCCAGCAGCGCATCCTCGATCAGCTTCGAAAGCACGGCCGCGTGGTTGCAAACGACCTGGCGGCGGAATTCGTGGTTTCCGAGGATTCCATTCGCCGCGATCTGCGCGACATGGCAGCCAAAGGGCTGTGCCGAAGGGTATATGGCGGGGCGCTGTTGCCGACGCCACAATTCGACGCACTGCCCGAGCGAGTAGGGCGGCACGATCCGGAACGCAGTGCCTTGGCGGCCCACGCGGCCTCGTTGTTGGTGCCAGGGCAGGTGGTGCTGATGGATGCCGGTTCCACCAACGTCGAGATCGCCCGCGCGTTGCGCGGCATGGCAGTGACGGTGGTGACCAACTCGCCTGCGGTCGCCGCTGCACTGAGTGGCGCGCAGGCCACCGAGGTGGTGATGATTGGCGGACGCATCGATCCGCGAAGTGGTGGAGCCATCGGTTCCATCGCATTGCAGCAGCTGACCCAGCTGCAGGCCGATGTCTGCATTCCCGGCGTCTGCGCGGTCGATCCTGAAACCGGCATCTGGGGCATCAACGCCGAAGAATGCGCGTTCAAACAGGCAATGCTGCGCGCCAGCGATACGGCGTTCGTCGTCGCCAGCAGCGAGAAACTCGGTGCGCGCGGCAGCTTCCGTATTGCCGCTATCGAGCAGGTTGATCAACTGCTGATCAGTGACCGCGTCTCCATGGAAATGCAGGCGCGATTGGCGCCGATTGCGCAGCGCCTGCATCGCGTTGCCGTTGCGAAAGCCTGATTCAACAGCCCATCACCGGCAAGCGCGGGCCGCAGAACAACATCCAGGAACTACATGTGAGCCATTCCTCATCCCTACAGCGCAGCCAGCAGATGGCCACCCGCGCAGCCTTCTTCGTTCCCGGTTTTGCGATTGCATGCTGGGCGCCACTGGTGCCGTTCGCCAAGGCCCGCGCAGGTCTTGATGACGCATTGCTGGGCGTGCTGCTGCTGTGCCTGGGCTTGGGCTCGCTGCTGTCGATGCCGCTTGCCGGCATGCTGGCTGCGCGCCATGGTTGCCGGCCAGTGATGCTAGCAACCGTGCTGATGATGGTGTTGACGCTTCCGCTGCTGGCGGTGACCACCACGCCGCTGGGCATTGGCATCGTGCTGCTGGTGTTCGGCGCGGGCATCGGTGCGATGGATTGCGTAATGAACATCCAGGCCGTTGTGGTGGAGCGTGAGTCCGGCCGCGCGATGATGTCTGGCTTCCATGCCTTCTACAGCATTGGCGCGCTGTCTGGCGCGGCCTTGGTGACGTTGCTGCTGTCGATCGGTGGCGATGCCTTGTTGTCCACATTGGTGGTGGCCGCGGGCGTTGTCGCGATCACGGCACTGTCATCGCGTTGGTGGCGCAGTGAACGCGCAGAGCAGGGCGAAAGCAGCTTTGCGCTACCGCGTGGCGTGGTGATCGTGATTGGCGCAGTGTGCTTCATCAGCTTTCTTGCCGAAGGCTCGATGCTGGATTGGAGTGCGGTGTTCCTGCATGACGTGCGCGGCGTTGAGCTGGCCCATGCCGGTTGGGGCTTTGTCGCCTTCAACATCGCCATGACCGCCACGCGCCTGTTCGGTGACCGCTTGGTGAACCAGCTTGGGCCGAGCATGGCGGTGTTGCTGGGTGGTCTGCTTGCGGGTGCAGGTTTCGTATTGGCAACCTTGGTACCAAGCTTCGGCATGGCGCTGCTGGGTTACGCGCTGGTCGGTATCGGCTGCGCCAATATCGTGCCGGTGATGTTCAGCCTGGCCGGGCGGCAGACCCGCATGCCGGAGAGTGTCGCCATTCCGGCCGTCACCACCATGGGCTATGCCGGCGTACTGCTGGGGCCGGCGGCAATCGGCTTCATTGCCCAGCAATGGTCGCTGCCTGCAGCGTTCCTGATGGCGGCAGCGTCGCTGGCAGTTGTAGCCGTGATCGGTTCGTTGTTGCGGGTGCGGTGAGCGCCGCTTTTTGCAGGGCAGCGCAGATGCTTGTGTTGGACAGCATCGGCGCGGGCCTTGCGGGCAAGGCTCACACGGTAGCGGGCGGCGGCGTGGCGTCAGTGTCCGGCGCTGCCTTCGGCAGACTGCGCACATGCACATCCTGCTGCGGATAGGGGATTTCTATCCCGGCTTGCTGCAATGCTGCGTGGATGCGGCTGATGAGCTCGCTGCGGATGTTGAGCCAGTTGTCGTAGTCGCGGGTCCAGGCGCGCACACTGAAATCCAGTGAGCTGGGGCCGAAGCCAACGAACAGCGCGGCAACAGCTGGCTCGCTGGCGATGCCGTTGGTCTGTTTAGCGCAGTTGGAAAGCAGCGCCAGCACCTGCTCGGGATCACTGCCGTAGGCAACGCCTACATTCACCTCGATGCGCCGGTTGCGGTCGAGCAGGGTCCAGTTGACCAGCGGCTCGGACAACAGCGTGCCGTTGGGAACCACCACGTCGGCGCCATCGAAGGTCTTGATGCGGGTGGAACGCATGCCGATGTCGCGTACGCGGCCGTTGATGGTACCCACCTCGACCACGTCGCCTGGCTGGATGGGCCGTTCAAACATCAGGATCAGGCCCGAAACAAAGTTGTTGACCACGTTCTGCAGGCCGAAACCAATGCCCACGCCCAGTGCGCCGAACAGCAGCGCCAGCTGGCTGCCTTTGAAGCCGGCTGCGGACAAGGCGATGATCACGCCCAGCATCAGCACCGCATACGACGCCAGCGAGGCGATGCTGTTGCCGATGCCGCGTGACATCTTGGCGCCGTGCTGCAGCACATCCTGCAGCAGCAGGCGGGTTATCCGCGCCGCCCAGAAGGCGATGGTGATTGCCGCGACGAAGGCAAGTACGTGGCCGAGCGACAAATTGAATTCACCAATGGAAAACTCATGCGACAGCACCCTGCTCAGCACTGCGTAGATCGGCCGCAGGATACGGAAACTGTCCATTGCATAGACCACCCAGCCGACGATGGCGGCAAATATGCCCAGCCGCCCGAGCAGTGCCAGCAATGGCGGGACGTGATCACGGGTAAGCCGGTAGCGTGCCAGGCTGGGGCGGCTCAGCAGCAGGTGCAACAGGCTCAACAGCACCGCGATACCGACGTAGAGCAGCAGCCCGAAATAGGCGCTGTCGATGATTGCGCTGGTCAGCATCTCCGCCAGTGTGAGGTTGCCGACGACGTTGGCTGCCAGTGACACGGCGAACAAGCCCTGCGCACCCCAGGCCGCCATGCGCAGCGCCTGACCGGCGCGCCCGGTAGCACTGGCGTGACCGCTGCGGTAAGCCTGCCATTGCACCAGTCCGGTCAGCAGCATGGCGACAATGGTCAGCGCCAAAGTGTAGTAACGGAACGCGACATTGCTGGACAGGAAGAAGAGGCCCAGGCCTCCGAGCAGATACAGCAACGATGCGGCCAAGGGCCAATAGCCCAGCAATCGGCGGCTGCCCGGTGGCAGCAGTCGCAGCACCGGCACCAGCGCGAACAACATGCCGATCTGCAGGGTCAGCAGTGGTGCATCGGGTTCCATCACCAGCATCACCATGGTCGACAGCAGCAGCCAGGTAGACACCGGCCGCGCAAGCACGCGCTGCGTTGCGGCTTCAATCGTGCTGTTGGCAGGCGTTCGCCGGCTGTAGTGCCAGCCCCATAGCAACAAGGGTATCAGCAGCACCTGGATTGCATGGAACAGGAACTGCGTGCGCCGGTGTTCGCCCACATAGGCACGGCTGAACTCCAGTTCGATCTGCAGGCCCGAGCTGAGGGCGTCGCTGGCTGCTGCGCGCTGGTCAGGCGAATACGCTTCGGCCTGCCACAGTGGCGGCGCATCTATCTGCAACAGCTGGTGGTCGAGGTAGTTGATTGCATCGCTAACGGCGGCGTGGCCGGACTGCAGCCGGGCCTCCAGCGCATTGGCGCGGGCGCCCAGTTCAATCTGCCGTGCGAGCGGGGCGGCTAGTGCCTGCTCGGCGCGGGTCAGTAGTGTGATCAAGGCATCGATGCGGCCCAGCAGCACCGGTGGGATGTCGCTCGGATGCTGCCGGGTAAGCTGCCAACTGGCCCGGCGTCGCGCCAGTTCGGCGGCATCTTCGGCATAGGGTTCGGTGGCGGTCTGCAGTGCATCACGCCAGCGGGCAAAGCGCTTGCTGTCGAATTGCCAGTGCCGGTCGAGGCTTTCCAGGCGAATGATCGGAACCCTGCGCAGCTGCGCCGGTGACAAGGCCTGTCTGCGCTGGTCCACCGAGCGGGTGATCGCTTCCAGGGAAGGGCCGAGCGCGGCGGTGGGATCGGGCTGTCCGGCGCGTTCGATGGCGGAGATGGCAAGGCGCTCGTCGGTGTCGGCGCGGATCACGATCAGGGCACTGTCGACGGGCTCCGGCGTGTTTGGGGTCGGCTGCGCGGCGATGGCCGGTGTGGCCGGGGCGGGCGGCGGGGTAGCCTGTGCGAAGGCAACAGGGCAGCAGACCGCGGCGAAACCGAACACAGCTGCGCGTAGCCAATGCATGGACGATTCCCGAGGGGTGGACGCTCTTGTCCGCGTCGCGGCAGTGTCGCACAGGGGCGGTTTATACGGAGCACCCGGCTGCCCGCAGGCCGGGTGGGATGCAGTGGCTTGTGCGTGGCTGTCGTGGCCGCGCAGGCGTCCGTGTACTTCGGCAGTGCATGGGCAGGCCAGGCGTGACCTTCGGCGGGTCCCCCGATACGGGTTGATCCTTTACCCTTCAGGGCTGTGTCGCGCAGCCTTGCGCGGCCTTTCCCTGTTTGGCCGGAGATATCCATGTCGTTTTCGAAGCTCGTCCCGTTGTCCCTGACGGTTGCAATCGCCGCCTCGCTGGCCGCCTGTGGCAAGACCGAGGCGCCCGCCGCCCCGGCGGCTGAAGCCAAGGCTGCGTTCGACCAGTCGCAGCTCAAGACCCAGCTGATTTCGCTCAATGCCGCTGACCTGGACCCGGCCGTGCAGGCCTGCGCCGACCTCAACGGCTTCGTCAACAGCAAGTGGCTCAAGGCCAACCCGGTGCCGGGCGACCAGACCACCTGGGGCAGCTTCGAGATCCTGCGTGAGCGCTCGCTGGAAGTGCAGCACGCGCTGGTGCAGCAGGCTGCCGCAGGCAAGGCCGCTGCCGGTTCCAACGAAGCCAAGATCGGCGACATCTGGAAGACCGGTTCGGACGAAGCCACCATCGAGGCGGCTGGCATCAAGCCGCTGCAACCGGAACTGGACAAGATCGCGGCGTTGAACGACACCGCCGCCATCACCGGCTACCTGCGTGACGCCTATGCGCAGGGCAATGGCTTCCTGTTCTCGCTGTACGCCAGCCCGGACTTCAAGGATTCGTCCAACGTCATCGCCTATGTTGGCCAGAGCGGCCTGGGCCTGCCGGAGAAGGGTTATTACTTCGACGAGTCGCAGGCCAAGATCCGCGACGCCTACGTGGCCTACATCGAGCAGCTGCTGACCCTGTCCGGCGTCGACGCCGCCCAGGCAAAGGAGCAGGCCAAGGCGGTGATGGATTTCGAAACCCGCCTGGCCAAGGCCTCTTTGTCGCGCATCGACCTGCGTGACCCGGCCAAGCGCTACAACCCGGTCAGCGCCGCCGATGCCGACAAGCAGACCCCGAATTTCAGCTGGACCGCGCTGTTCGATACGCTGCAGATCCCGGCCAAGGACAAGTTCTCGCTGGCCCAGCCCGGTTTCTTCAACGAGCTGAACACCATGCTGGCCGACGTGCCGGCCTCCACCTGGCAGGCCTACCTGCGCTTCCACACCGTGGACAACGCCGCGCCTTACCTGAGCAAGAACTTCGAGCAGGCCAACTTCGATTTCTTCAGCAAGACGCTGCGTGGCCAGCAGGAAATGCAGCCGCGCTGGAAGCGCGTGCTGGACTCGGTGAATGGTTCGATGGGTGAAGCGCTGGGCCAGCTGTATGTGGACGCGGTGTTCCCGGCCGAATCCAAGGTAGCAATGGAGCACCTGGTGCAGAACCTCTCGGTCGCGCTGAAGGCGCGCCTGGAAGGCTTGCCGTGGATGGGCGAGGACACCAAGAAGAAGGCGCTGGAAAAGTGGGCCAGCTTCACCCCGAAGATCGGCTACCCGGACAAGTGGCGTGACTGGTCGGGCCTGACCACCAGCAGCGACAGCTACCTGGGCAACGTGCAGGCCGCGCAGGCCTTCAACTACCGCTACATGCTGGGCAAGATCGGCAAGCCGGTGGACAAGACCGAGTGGGGCATGACCCCGCAGACCGTGAATGCCTATTACAACGCGACCAAGAACGAAATCGTGTTCCCGGCCGCCATCCTGCAGCCGCCGTTCTTCGACGCCAAGGCGGACCCGTCGTTGAACTACGGTGGCATCGGCGCGGTGATCGGCCACGAGATGATGCATGGCTACGATGACTCGGGCAGCCAGTTCGCCGCCAATGGCAACTTCGACAACTGGTGGACCGATGCTGATCGCACTGCGTTCACCGGCCGCACCGATCAGCTGGTCGCGCAGTTCGACGGTTACGAATCGCTGCCGGGTGTCAACGTCAAGGGCAAGTTGACCCTGGGCGAGAACATCGGCGACCTCGGCGGCCTGACCGTGGCCTATGACGCGCTGCAGATGGCGTTGAAGGAAGACCCCAAGGTCAACGTGCCGGTTGATGGCTACAGCCAGGATCAGCGCTTCTTCATGAACTGGGCCACCGTGTGGCGCCGCAACTTCACCGATGGCGAGCTGCGCGTGCGCCTGAACACCGATCCGCATGCACCGGCCAACTTCCGCGCCAATGGTGCACCGTCGAACATGCCGTCCTACGCCGCTGCGTTCCAGTGCAAGGCCGGTGATGCGATGGTGCGTGCTGACGACAAGCGTGTCGTGATCTGGTGATTTCGGTTGTTTGACCGCGATCTGTGAACGAAGGCCCGGCATTGCCGGGCCTTCTTTTTGGCTGGACTACATTGACGGCGAGTGACCTGTTTTTTGTAGGAGCGGCGTAAACCGCGAAGCAGGTAGATCATCAGGTCGCAAAGGTGCCGACAGTTCCAGGAATGCCAGCTTCGCGGCTTACGCCGCTCCTACAAAAGCCTGTCCTACACGGGCGTGCCAAGCAGCTTCTGTGCGAACGCCCGTTCCTCATCGCGCAACGTCAGCACCCGCACGCCAGTCTCCGTCACCTGCACCGTGTGCTCACACTGCGCCGACAACTTCCCATCGCGTGTGGTCACGGTCCAACCATCGTCGTGGTTGTCGATCGCCGCGCGGCCCTGGTTGATCATCGGTTCGATGGTGAAGGTCATGCCGGCCTGCAGTTCCAGCCCTGTGCCGCGATGGCCGTAGTGCAGTACCTGTGGTTCCTCGTGCATTTCGCGGCCGATGCCGTGGCCGCAGTATTCCTTCACCACCGAATAGCCGGCGGCCTTGGCGTGGCGTTGTATGACGTAGCCGATGTCACCCAGCGTCGCGCCGGGACGCACTGCGGCAATGCCTTTCCACATCGCCTCGTTGGTGACGCGTACCAGTCGCTGCGCCGGGTGGCTGACTTCACCGATCAGGAACATCCGGCTGGAATCGGCGATGTAGCCGTTCTTCTCCAGGGTGATGTCGAGATTGACAATGCTGCCATTGCGCAGGATGTCGGACGCGGACGGCACGCCGTGGCAGACCACGTTGTCGATCGAGCTGTTCAATACGTAGGCGAAGCCGTACTGGCCCTTGCTGGCCGGGCGTGCCTGAAGGGTCTGGACGATGTAGCGCTCCACCCAGTCGTTGACCTGCAAGGTGGTCATGCCTTCCAGCGGCAGCTTCAACAGCGCCTCGAACACCGAGGCGAGCAGGCGGCCGGATTCGGCCATCAGCGCCAGCTCGTGTGGCTGCTTGATCATTCGCTTGTCGCCAGCAAGGCGGACGGGCGTACGCCGGCGGCGGAAAGCTCGCGGGCGACGATTTCCTGGAAACTCAGCTGCGGATTGAGTTCGCACAGCATGCCGATCTTGATCCAGAACCCGGCCTGCGCGTTGATTGAACGCCCCGAGACCGAACTGGCCCGGCGCAGATTGTCGTGCAGCTCGTCGTCGATGTTCACGATGCCCATGCGGCGCTCCAGCAAAAAGAATGCATGGATCATATACGAATCGTATATATCGACACTGAATCTGCCGGTACCGGAAGATCACGGGCACGGCGCTGCAAGCGCAGAAGACGCGTCGGGGCAGGGGAGTTTGGAGGGTATTCAGCTTTGCCCACGGGGCAGACTTGGAATGGGCCGGCACCGTCGCTATAATCGCCGGCTTACCGCGCCATCCTGGCGACTGGGCAACATAGGAAAACACCACCATGGTCAAGATTCGACTGACCCGCGGCGGCGCCAAGAAGCGTCCGTTCTACCACATCATCGTTTCCGACGTTCGTAGCGCCCGCGACGGCCGCAACATCGAGCGCGTCGGTTACTACAACCCGGTTGCACAGGGTGGCGAGCAGCGCGTTGTGCTGGATATCGCTGCTTGTGACAAGTGGATCGCCAACGGCGCCCAGATGACCGACAAGGTTCGCAACCTGTACAAGGAAGCGTCCAAGTCCCAGGCCGCTGCGGCCTGATCCTGGCGGGCAGCCCGACCCCCCCGCCCGACTGCTATATGAAGAAAGATATCGAGCGCCGGATCCTGCTGGGCAGGGTTGCCGGCGTTTTTGGTGTGCGCGGCGAAATAAAGCTTGAGTCCTGGACCGAGCCACGTTCCGCCATTTTCAAATACCAGCCTTGGATTCTGCGTACCCCCGCGGGGCAGGAGTCCGAGCTGACCGGTGTGCGTGGCCGTGATTCGGGCAAGACGCTGGTTGCGACCTTCCCGGGCGTGACCGACCGCGACGTGGCTGAGGCCATGATCGGGACCGAGATTTACGTCGCCCGCAGCGCCTTGCCGCCGCCGAGCGCGGATGAGTACTACTGGGTGGATCTGGAAGGCCTGGACGTGCAGACCGTGGACGGCGTCAAGCTGGGCATGGCCTCGCACCTGTTCAGTACCGGCTCCAACGACGTATTGGTAACGCGCGGTGACCGCGAGCGGATGATTCCGTTCGTGATGGGCGACTTCGTCAAGTCTGTGGATTTCGAGGCCAACCTGATCGTGGTTGACTGGGATCCGGAGTTCTAAAGCCGTGCGTGTAGATGTCATCAGCCTGTTCCCGGAATTCCTCGCCCAATCGGCCGCGCTGGGCGTGGTCGGTCGTGCGCAGGAGCGGGGCTTGCTGGAGCTGCATGGCTGGAACCCGCGCGACTACGCCCAGGGCAATTACCGGCGGGTGGACGACCGTCCGTTCGGCGGCGGCCCGGGCATGGTGATGCTGATCGAGCCGCTGCGCGCGGCCCTGGCCGCGGCGCGTGCCGCTGATCCGGCGCCTGCACCGCTGATTTACCTCAGCCCGCAAGGCCGGCCGCTGGACCAGGCCAAAGTGCGCGAATTGGCGGCTCTGCCGCGGATGATCCTGCTGTGTGGCCGCTATGAAGGCGTGGACGAGCGTTTCCTGGCGAGCGAGGTGGACGAGGAGATCTCCATCGGCGATTACGTGCTGTCCGGCGGTGAGCTGGGTGCGGCGGTGATCATCGATGCGGTCACCCGCCTGCAAGAAGGTGCCTTGAATGACGCCGAATCGGCCGTCCAGGACAGTTTTGAAGGTGATGGTCTGCTGGATTGCCCGCATTACAGCCATCCGGCCAGTCATGCGCTGGGCGATGTGCCGGACGTACTGCGCTCCGGCAACCACGCCGCCATTGCCGCTTGGCGCCGCCAGCAATCGCTGCTGCGGACTGCCCTGCGGCGGCCTGATCTTTTGGACGAAGCCAGCCTGAACAAGGCTGACCGCAAGCTGCTGGCCGAAGCCCGGCAGGCGCTTGCAGATTCGTTCAAGCAAGCCACTGGCGCCGGTGGCGACCAGTAGGTTAGAATTGCGAGTTCCCGTGGGCTGAATGGCCTTGCGTGGAGCCAAAACAATAACGTGCAGCGCAATCCGGCGACTGTATGAGCCCAAGCTGTCGATCCGACACGCCCACCCCGAACAATCGGTGTAACCCAATGAGCAAGCTGAACAAGTCCATCGTCGCGGAATTCGAATCCGCCCAGATCACCCGCGAACTGCCGAAGTTCAGCCAGGGCGACACCGTCGTGGTGAACGTGAAGGTCAAGGAAGGCAACCGTGAGCGCGTGCAGGCATACGAAGGCGTCGTCATCGGCACCAAGAATGCTGGCCTGAACTCCGCTTTCACCGTGCGCAAGATCTCGCACGGCTACGGCGTCGAGCGCGTTTTCCAGACCCACAGCGCCATCATCGACTCGGTCGAAGTGAAGCGCCGCGGTAAGGTTCGCGCCGGTAAGCTGTACTACCTGCGTGGCCTGGAAGGCAAGGCTGCCCGCATCAAGGAAGACTTGGCTGCTGCCCAGCAGGCCAAGGCTGCTCGTCTGGCCGCCAAGGCCGCCGAGTAATCCTCGCAGCAGGCTCCGCCTGTTTGCAGCAACGGCCACCTTCGGGTGGCCGTTTGCGTTTGTGGGGTTGGGGGAAGCATTGCGAATGCAGAAGTGAGAAGTGAGAAGTGAGAAGTGAGAAGCGTAGAAGCGTAGAAGCGTAGAAGCGTAGAAGCGTAGAAGCTCAGAAGCTCAGAAGCTCAGAAGCTCAGAAGCGTAGAAGCTCAGAAGCGTAGAAGCTCAGAAGCTCAGAAGCTCAGAAGCCCCCTCATCCGCCCTCCGGGCACCTTCTCCCGCAAGCGGGAGAAGGGAAGGCTAGGCTTTTTGCGTGTTGATGGTTGGCCGCGCAGAGCAATGCCTGAGCGCAAGCAATGCGTCAGTTCAAAGTGATGCCAGCTTTCCCTTCTCCCGCTTGCGGGAGAAGGTGCCCGGAGGGCGGATGAGGGGGCTTTTGATCCTTGCGCCGGCTTCTCGCCGTACAGCAGCTCAGCGGAAATGCGCCTCGATCTGCTCCAGCGTCTTGCCCTTGGTCTCCGGCAGCCAGAATGCAGCAATCAGGAAGAACGCAAACGTACACGCGGCCCAGAACAGGAACATGCTGGCATAGCCGTAATGGCCCACCGTCGGCAGGAATACCGCCGCGATCGTGGTCGAGACGAACTGGTTGATCAGCAGCGCGATGCTCATGCCGTTCGAACGGATCCGGTTAGGCATCAGTTCCGACAAGGCCAGCCACACGCATACACCTGGGCCCACCGCGAAGAACGCAACAAACACCAGGATGCAGGCGGCCACTGCCCAGCCATGCGAAGCCGACGGCACTGGGCCTATCCAGGCCTGCTCGATGCGCAGCGGTGCGTCGGCGGCCTGGCTGGGGTCCGGGAACGGGTTCAGATGCAGGCTGCGGAAGAAGCGGCCGATCACGCTGTCGCCGCGTACCGTGGTGGCGCGCTCGATCAGCAGTTGCTGATCGCCGGGATCGTCACTGCGCAACGAACGCACGTCGCTGAAACCGCCATACGTCCACGATATGGTCAGCTGCATCGGTTGCTCGCCCTGGCTGCGCGTGCCGGCCAGCTGATGCCATTGCGCAGCATCCAGCTGCAACTGCAGGCCATCGGCCTGCACCGCATGCTGCAAGGCCGGCTGCACATCGGCGCGGCCCTGCTCGGCCTTGAAGAACAGCATCGCAGCGGCCAGCAAGGCCAGGCAGATGCCGCCGCTGCCTATCATCAGCAGGAATTTGCGGCCTTTGCGGTCGACCAGGAACAAGGCCACCAAGGTCATGATCACGTTGAGCAGCTTGATCGCCACATCCGCGCCATTGGCGGCAGCGCCGGGCAGGCCGGCCTGGTTGAGGATGTTGACCGCGTAGGCAAGGATCGAGTTGATGCCAGTGGCCTGGGTGAAGGCTAGTACCAGGCAGGCCAGCACGAACGGCACCATGTAGCGGCGGCTGAAAAGCCGGTCGCGCTCGCCCTCGGCCTTGGCCGTCACCGGATTCTGGATCTGCGCCAGCGTGGCTTCCACCTGCGATGCGGGCAACGTGGCCTGCAGGCCACGGCGTGCGGCATCGATGCGGCCACGGCGTACCAGCCAGCGCGGTGATTCATTGAGCCAGAACAGGCCGATGCAGAACACCACGCCCGGCAACAGGCAGGTCCAGAAGATGGTGCGCCAGGCCTGGTCCTTGACCGCGAACAGATGCTGCGCCTGCTGCACCAGCGGCAGGTTGCGCACCGACTCGGTCGCCGCATCCACCGAATGCGCCTGATACAGGCCAATCAGTGCGGCCAGCACCAAACCTACGGTCAGCAACAGCTGGAACATCGCCGCGCCACGGCCGCGTCGTTCCGGGCCCAATACTTCAGCCAGATACAGCGGCACCACCACACCGATCAAACCACCGCTGATGCCCTGCAGCAGGCGCCCCAACAGCAGCGGCGTGTAGCCGGAAGCCAATGCCATGATCGGGATGCTGGCGGTGAACAACACACCGGCCAGCAGCATCGCGCCGCGGCGGCCGATCAGGTCGGCAATCATGCCGGCGAACAACGAGGACAGCACGCTGCCCAACAACACCGCCGCCACCACGAAACCCATCTGCTGGCTGCTCAGTTGCCAGGCATGGCTGGCGGTGGCTTCCAGGTAGGGCAGGGCGCCGGCAATGATGCCGATGTCGATGCCGTACAACAGGCCGCCAAGGCCGGCGATGAACAATAGATAGCGCACGGGCCAACGCGGCGCGGCGTCGGTGGCGGGCACTGCAAACGTGGTGTCAGTCATCAACGCGTTCCTGGGCAAGATTTTGTAGTGCCGAGCCATGCTCGGCTGCACTTCGTTCCGGCGTTATGCTGCCGGAACGCGCTGGAATTCATGCGCTATGCCGAGCATGGCTCGGCACTACATGGAGCGGATCAGTTCGGGTTGACCGGATGGCCGGCTATCCATACCTGTTGCAATTGCAGTTGCGGGTCCAGCACCACCATGTCAGCACGCAGGCCGGGGGCGATGCGGCCGCGGTCTTCCAGGCCCAGGTAATCGGCCTGGATGGTGGAAACACGCTGCGAGGCGTCGGCCAGTTCCAGGCCCACATCCACCAGATTTCGAAGTGCCTGGTCCATGGTCAGTGCGCTGCCGGCCAACGAGCCGGTCGAGAGCCGCACGCAACCCATGCACTTGTGCACGCGTTGCTCGCCCAGCGCGTATTCGCCATCGGGCATGCCGGTGGCGGCAGTGGCATCGGTGACTGCGTACAGGCGCGGAATGGCGCGTACCGCCATGCGGATGGCGCCGCGATGCACGTGCTGCAGGTCGGGAATCAGTTCGGCGTACTCGGCATGCGCCAAGGCGGCAGCCGCGATGCCGGGCTTGTAGTGATCAACACCGGTCATGCCGTTGAACAGATGGGTAAAGCCGGTAGCGCCGGCCTGCAATGCAGCCACTGCGTCTTCATAGGTGCCGGCGCTGTGGCCGATCTGCACGCGGATGCCCATCGCTGCCAAGGCCGGTATCAAGGCGGTGTGCTGGCCGATTTCCGGCGCGATGGTCAGCACCTTGATCGGTGCAAGCGCGTGCAGATGTTGTACCGATTCCAGCGTGGCCTCGAGCGTGCGTGGCGGTTGCGCGCCCAGACGCTGCGGGCTGATGAAAGGGCCTTCCAGATGCACGCCGATGATCTGCGCGGCATCCGCGTCCGGTGTTGCCATCACCTGCGCCACACCGCGCAGGGCGTTCTCGATCTCGCCGTACTCGGCGGTCATGGTGGTGCCGAGCAGGGTGGTGGTGCCGTAGCGGGCGTGGGTGTGGGCGATGCGGCGGGCGACATCGCCGCCCTGCATCAGGTCCACGCCGGCCGCGCCATGCACGTGCAGGTCGATGAAGCCGGGCAGGATGATCGGCAGCTCGCCGCCGTCACCGGCATGATCTTCCAGCTCCAAGGTGCGCAGTTGCTGGTCGAAATGGACATGGCCACGGCGCCAGCCCAGCGGGGTGAGGATGCGGCCGTACAGGCTGCGGGTATCGGTCATGGCGGTGGCTCGGCGGTTATCACTTCGATGCCCTGCCGCTGCAGCCCTTCGCGGGTTGCCTCGTCGATGCCGGGGTCGGTGATGATGGCGTGGATCTGGTCGAGGCGGGCGATGCGATGCAGGCTGACGCGGCCGAATTTGGAGGCGTCGGTCAGTACCACGATGCGGCGTGCGCGTTCGACCATGCGGTGGTTGAGGCGGGCTTCGGCTTCGTCATGGGTGGTCAGGCCGAACTGCAGATCAAGACCATCCACGCCCAGGAACAAGGTGTCGAAGCTGTAGGAGGTGAGGCTGGCTTCGGCCTGGCTGCCCTGCAGCGACAGCGACTGCTTGCGCAGCAGGCCGCCGGTCAGCAGCACGTTGACGGCCGGGGCATTGGCCAGCTCCCAGGCGATGTTCAAACCATTGGTCATCACCGTCACATCGCGGTGATCGCGCAGGTGCCGGGCCAGGGTCATGGTGGTGGAGCCGGAGTCGATGATGATGTTGTCGCCGGGTTGCACCAGCTGCGCGGCGCGCATGCCGATGGATTCCTTCAGCGACAGGTTCAGCGCATCTTTCTCATGGATGTCCTGTTCCTGCGGCGGCATGCGTACCAGCGTTGCCCCACCGTGGGTGCGCGTGGCCAGGCCCTGCGCCTCGAAGTGGCCCAGGTCGGTACGGATGGTCACCGCCGACACGCCGAACTGATCAACCAGTTCGGCGACCTGCACGGTGCCTTGGTCGATCAGGCGCTGCAGGATCTGCTGTCGGCGGGGACGGGTATTGCGCATGGTCAGTTCTCTTGTGCGTTTGAAAGCGGAGATTAACCGTTCGCAAGGTTCGCGGCATGCAAACTTTCGCTTTGCTTGCGAGTACCTGCCTGATTGGCACTACAGGCGCGCGCGTATTCGTCCAGGCACTGGCCGATGCGGTGCTGTACAAGCGCTGCCGGCGTGGCAGCCAGCTGGCCTTCGCGCACGGCCAAGTACTGGCCCGGCAGATATTGGCTGAGCAGCACCAGCGGTGGGATGTGTTGTTCGAGATTGGCAAACAGCGTCTGCACCGCCTGCAGCAGCTCCGGCTCGCCCCAGTAGTAGCGGCAGCGGTCGCTGAAGGCGTAGGAGCGCAGCAGGCGCAGCGTGTCCGCGTCACCGTGGTAATGGGCCTGCCAGTTCTTCGGCTTGGCCAGCATCACCTGTTCCAGCACCTGAGGCAGCTTGGAGCATTGGTCGGCAGGCAGCAGTTCGGCTTCAATCGCAGCCAGCGCAAACAAGGCTTCGCGGTAGGCGAAGGTCGCCGCCGGGCCGACCTTGAGGATGGCGAAGTGGTCGCGCACCAGCGCATGCAAGCCGGATTCGCGCTGGTAATCGGTGGAGTGCGCTTCAAATACGATGCGCGGCTGCTGTTCCAGGAAGTCAGCCAGTTCACTGGCGGCAGCGGCGTCGTACTCGTGCACGCTGCTGTGGTCGAAGTCCACGCCGGGCTGTACCACCATCGCAATCACGCGCTGCCAGGCATCGCGTAGATCCGGCGTATCAAACGCCTGCTGGTGGATGGCCAGGGTCTGCGCGGCAGCGGCCGGCGTGGTGACTGCCAGCCCACCTGCCAGCGAGGCCTCGCCACCGGGAATCGGCACTTCGGTACCAATCACATATACCGGCGGCGGCAGGCCCATGGCCTTGGCGGTGGTTTCGGCGATGTGCGCCAGCTCGGCCGAACGTGCGGCGACGGTCGCGTCGGGCAGCGGGGTCGGGTCGTCGGCGCAGGACATGCTGCAATCCAGATGGATCTTGTGGAAGCCGGCAGCGACATAGGCGTCGATCAATACGCGCGCGTTGGCCATGGCTTCGGCGGCAGGCTGCTTCTGCCAGGCGTTCGGGCCGAGATGGTCGCCGCCCAGGATCAACCGCGCACGCGGAAAGCCTTCTTCGTCGGCCAAGGCTTCCACATAGGCGCGGTACTGCGGCGGGGTCATGCCGGTGTAGCCGCCGAACTGGTCTACCTGGTTGGAGGTGGCTTCGATCAGCAGCACGGTGCCGTGGCGCGCGGCCACGTGCATGGCGGCGCGCAACACCTGTTCGTTGCTGCAGCAGACGCTGTACAGGCCGACGTTGTGGCCTTGGCGATGAGAGGCAAGCAGGGACTGCAGCGGTGACATGGTCAGGCTCCGGGAATCAGATAGGCAGGTTGGCAGGCGAGCAGGGCGGCACCACGTGCGCCGCCGGCATCGCCGAAACGTGGTGGCACGATCGGCGGCACTTCCACGCCATTGAACAGATGTGCAGCGATGGCTGCGGGTAGTTGCTGATACAGCGGCGCGTATTGCGACAGGCCGCCGCCAAGCACGATCACATGCGGGTCCAGCGCGAGAATCAGCGCGGCGAAACTGTGCCCGAGCAGGTCGCGATGGATGTCCAACGCATGCATGGCGCGGGCATCGCCGGCTTCGGCCAAGGCGATGACTTCGCTGGCATTGGCAGCGTTGCCCCCCAGGTGCCGTTCGATCATCGCCACGCCGCTGCCGGACACATAGCGCTCCACGCAGCCGCGCAGGCCGCAGCCGCAGTCCAGCAACGGCAGGCCGTGGCGTTGCAGCAGGTTGGCCGGCACGCTCCAGTGGCCCCATTCGCCGGCCAGGCCGTTGAAGCCGCCGACCAGCTTGCCGTGCAGGCAGTAACCGCCGCCGGCACCAGTGCCGAGGATGGCGCCGAACATGCTGGCATAGCCGTCAGCCGCACCGCCGTGTGCTTCGGACAAGGCAAAGCACTGCAGGTCGTTGCCGAAATGCAGCGGCCGTTGCAGCCGCGCCTGCAGATCGGCAGCAACGCATTGGCCGGTCAGTGCCGGTACGTTGGCGCTGAGCTGGCGGCCACTGCGGCGCTCGCGCACGCCGGGCAGGGCGATGCCGATGGCGTCGGCGCGTTGGCCGAGTTCGGCATCGGCATCTGCAACCAGCGTTTCCACCGCCTGCAGAAAGCCGCTGTAGTCGCCCTGCGGAGTAGCGATGCGTTTGCGCCACGCAACCTGCAGGGCGGCATCGCAGGCCACCAGTTCTATCTTGGTACCGCCGATGTCGATGCCGTAACAGGCTGGGGCGCGGGTATCAGCCATGGTGGATGGTGACGCCCTTGACCACGCGGTTGACGGTGCCGTCAGGGAACGGATTGTCCGGCGTCAGCCCAAGTGCGGCCGAGCGCTGCAACGCATACAGCTGTGCGAACGGCAGCCACACCGGTGCCAGCCAGCTGTCGGGCAAGGCCGGGACCGCCAGCGTGTAGTCGTCGTGGATGCCCAGATCCGAATGCGGGCCGATCGACAGCACCTTGCCGGCGACGCCGTCGCCGCGCAGTTCTTCCAGCAGATCCTGTTCGTAGCGGCGCGACAGCGGCTCGGCACTGCGCAGTACCACTACCAGCGTTTCATCGTTGAGCGTGGACTTGGGCCCGTGGCGGAAACCCAGCGGCGTATTGGCCAGCGCCAGCACGCGGCCGGCGGTGAGTTCCAGCACCTTCAGCGCGGCCTCGCGGGCGAGTGCTTCCAGCGGGCCGCTGGCCAGGTAGATCACCCGGTTGTACGGCTGCGTGGCCAGTGCGGCAACGGCCGCATCCCAGTTGCCCAGGCCCTGCCGGGCGAGTGCGGCAACCTGCTGCAGGCGCTGTACGCGTTCGGCCCATGGCGCGCTGTCGAATACCGTCAACGCGGTCAGCAGCATGCAGCTCAGGCTGCTGGTCATGGCGAAGGCGCGGTCGCAGCTGGCGGCCGGCATCAGCACGGTGCAGGTGTCCTCGCGGCCGGCACCACGGCGGGCCAGTTCGCCTTCGGCATTGCAGGTGATGTCGAGGAAGCGGGCATCGTCCACGTCGGCACATACGCGGTCGACGGCGGCAACGCTTTCCGGGCTGGAACCACTGCGGCCGAACGACACCAGCAGGGTCGGGCGGTCACGCTGCAGGTATAGCGCCGGGTGGGTGAGCAGGCTGGTGGTGTGCACGGCGCGCACCTCGGCCGGCCACTGCGCGTTGATGCTGTCGGCCACCATCTCGGCAATGAAGCCCGAGCTGCCGGCGCCGGTGAAGATCACCCGTTGGCGCGGGTCGGACAGGCGCTGGCCGAGGAAATCCTGCAGGCGCGAGCTGGCCTGTTGCAGATCAGCTGCAAGGGTTTCCCACAGCGCAGGCTGCTGGGCGATTTCGGTAGCGGTGTCGGCTCCGCCCAGGCGCTGCCAGGCGGTCAGATCGTGAAGCAGGGTGGCATCCATGTGTGATTCCTGATTGGCCAGCGCACGATCTTTCTTTTCTTTCGAAATGTCAAATAGCGAAAGTAAAACGAAAGAAAATAATCGTGCCGCTTTGCCTGCTTGAGAATCGTCCCAAGCGAAAGGTTTCTCGCGAAACGCTTTCGCAGCAATGAATACAGTCAGTTTGGCGATATGAAAGATGGTGCTCTGCACCATCTTTCGCATGGAAGAAATCTTACTTACTTTTGGCTTTCATTTTGTTGACATCTTTCGATTTACTGCCCTAGAGTCGGCGCACTCGGTTTCGAAACGCCCGTTGAACGGGTTGGAGGCAAGGTGGAACACTGCGTTCGTCAATCGCCGCTGTTGCTGGCGCTGCTTTCGGCCCTGTTGTTGCCGGCAGTGACCGCACAGGCCGAGCCCATCGGCAACCTGCGCACGGTCACTGCCAGCGATGGCCGCGACGGCGTACGCGCCTGGGACGTACGCAGTGATACCGGCAGCACCCTGCGCATCGAGGTGCTGGCCAACGACATCGTGCATGTGCAGGCCGGCCGCAACGGCAAGTTGAGCGGAGCCGGTGACAAGGCTGCGCCCATCGTGTTGCCGCAGCCGGTACAGCCGGTACAGGCACAACTGGAAGAAGACGCGCAGGAAATTCGCGTGCGTACCCCGGCGTTGGTCCTGCATGTGCAGCGGCAGCCCTTGCAGCTGCGCCTGGAGCGCCTGGACGGCGGCAAATCGGTACCGCTGTGGCAGGAACAGCAGCCGCTGGACCTGGCAGCCGAGCAGAGCGTGCAGGTGCTGTCCTCGCAGGCCGATGAAGCCTTCTACGGTGGTGGTCAGCAGAACGGCCGTTTCCAGTTCAAGGGCCGCGAACTTGAAGTTTCCTATTCCGGTGGCTGGGAAGAGGGCGACCGCCCGAGCCCGGCGCCGATGCTGCTCAGCTCACGCGGCTGGGGCATGTTGCGCAACACCTGGAGCGACGGCAGCTACGACCTGCGCCAGCCCGATCAAGCAACGTTGCTGCACCGCGAAGACCGCTTCGACGCGTATTACTTCGTAGGCAACGATCTGCAGCGGCTGCTGGAGCGCTATACGCAGCTGACCGGCCGACCGAACATGGTCGCGCGCTGGGCGCTGTCCTACGGCGATGCCGATTGCTACAACGACGGCGACAACGTCAAAAAGCCCGGCAGCGTGCCCGAGGGCTGGAGCGATGGTCCCACCGGTACCACCATCGATGTGGTCAACAGTGTCGCTGCCAAGTATCGCGAAAACGACATGCCGGGCGGCTGGATCCTGCCCAACGATGGCTACGGCTGCGGCTACAAGCAGCTGCCGGAAACCGCGCAGGGTTTGGCCAAGTACGGCTTCAAGACCGGTCTGTGGACCGAGAACGGTGTCGACAAAATTGCCTGGGAAGTGGGCAAGGCCGGCAGCCGCGTGCAGAAGCTGGACGTGGCCTGGACCGGGCAGGGCTATCAGTTCGCGATGGATGCGAACCGCCAGGCCTTCGACGGCATCCTCAACAATTCCGACTCGCGCCCGTTCCTGTGGACTGTGATGGGTTGGGCCGGCATCCAGCGCTATGCGGTTGCGTGGACCGGTGACCAGAGCAGCAGCTGGGATTACATCCGCTGGCACGTGCCAACCCTTGTCGGCTCCGGGCTGTCGGGCATGGCCTACGCCAGCGGCGACGTCGATGCGATCTTCGGCGGCAGCGCCGAAACCTTCACCCGCGACCTGCAGTGGAAGACCTTCACTCCTGTGCTGATGGGCATGTCCGGCTGGTCATCGAACGCGCGCAAGCACCCGTGGTGGTTCGACGAACCCTACCGCTCGATCAACCGCGACTACCTCAAGCTGAAAATGCGCCTCACCCCGTATATGTACGGGCTGGTACACGAGGCCGCACAGACTGGCGCACCACCGGTACGCGGGCTGATGTGGGACAACCCGCAGGACCCGCACGCGCAGGACGAAACCTACAAGTATCAGTTCCTGCTCGGCCGCGACCTGCTGGTTGCACCGGTCTACCGCAGCCAGGCGGCAAGCCGTGGCTGGCGCCGCGACATCCATCTGCCGGCCGGCGGTTGGTACGACTACTGGGATGGCCGCCATCTGCAGGCCGGTGCCGCGGGCAAGCAACTCGACCGTCCGGTCGAGCTGGCGACGCTGCCGGTATTCGTGCGCGCCGGCGCGATCCTGCCGATGTATCCGGAGATGTTGTTCGACGGCGAAAAGCCGCTGGATGAAGTGAGCTTCGATCTGTACCCGCAGGGCGAGTCCAGCTACACGTTGTATGAAGACGATGGCAGCACCCGTCGCTACCAGAAGGGCGAATCCAGCACGCAGCAGATCCGCGTACAGGCACCTGCGCAGGGCAGTGGCCCGGTGCAGGTGGAGATCGCGCCGGTGCAGGGCGAGTACCAGGGCCAATTGGCGCAGCGTCGTTACGGCCTGCGCGTGTTGAATCGCAATGCCCCGACCGCCGTGCAGCTCGATGGCCGCGCGCTGCCCAAGCTGGCCGATGCCGCAGCACTGCAGGCAGCAAGCGAAGGTTGGTATTTCGATGCCAAGGAGCGCAAAGGTACGCTGCACGTGCGCACTGCGACCCAGGACATCCGCGCGCCGCTGAAACTGCAACTGGATTTCCCGGTTGCCGCCGCGCTGGCCGACGATGCCTTCCCGAACGCGCCGGAACTGGGCCGCGCGCTGCCTTCCGACAGCCTGCTGGTGGTCAACCGTCCGGCCGAAGAACCCGGCCATCCGCTGGAAAATGCCTTCGACGACGATCCGGCAACTTGGTTCCGCAGCGTACGCAACCAAGCCATCCGCACCGGCGCCCATGAGTGGGTGGTGGGCTTTGGCGAGCGCAAGCTGATAGACGGCATCGAGCTGGCACCGCGCAACGACCAGCACTGGAAGCACGGCCAGGTGCGCGATTACGAAATTTACATGGCCGACAGTAATGGCGAGTGGGGCAAGCCGATTGCCAGCGGTCACCTGCAGCTGAAGCAGGAACTCCAGCGCATCGACTTCCCGGCCCATGCCGGTCGTCTGCTGCGCTTCCGCGTGCTCAGCGTGCAGAACCCGGATGGCGATGGCGCAAGCGGCGCCGATCCGATGGTGACCGCCGCGCAGGGCAATACTGCACGCGCAGTGGATGCATTGCAGCCGCGCGATGTTGGCCCGATTGCACTGTCCACTTTCCACATCCTCGAGCAGCAAACGGCCGAGCGGCCGGCGCGGCAGCTATACCTCTCCCAGCTGCCGCTGCCGGCCGTGTTGGCCGCCCAGGTACATGCCGACCGCTCGTTCGCCGCTGAAGTGCCAATGCGCATGAATGGTCTGCAGTTCCGCCGCGGCCTTGGCGTCGGCGCACAAAGCCGCATCGACATGAACTTGAAAGGCCAGTGGAAGACACTGCGTGCCGATCTGGGCGTCGACGACCAATGCCGTCAGGCCGGTGGCCTGCAGTTCCAGGTATGGGGCGATGACCGCCTGCTCTATGACAGCGGCTTCGTGAAAGCGCCGGGTGTGGTCAAGCCCGAGCTCGACATCCGCGGTCTGTCCAAATTGAGTCTGCGCACCTTGGGCGCGCAGGGCAGCCAACCGTCCCAGGTCTGCGCCAACTGGGCCAATGCCGTACTGATCGGCGAGGAGGGCGATTCCGCCGACATCCTCGCGCCATGACCTACCCGTAACACCGCTCTTCCCACCGGATTACCCCGGCTACGGTTCAAAAACCGTGGCATGGGATCGCTTTGCCCGCCATCTGCTGTTTTTTTTGCGTGCCCTTGCCAGGAGAGAACCCCGATGTTGCCAGCCAATCGCAGTGCCAAACGCTGTTTGCCAGCCCCGTTATCGTTGGCTGTCGCCAGCGTGTTGTTCGCCATCGCCGCACCTGCGTTCGCGCAGACCAGCGCCGAGAAAGAAAAGGAAAAGGACAAGACCACCGAGCTTTCGCGCATCGAGGTCACCGGTTCCAACATCCGCCGCACCGATGTGGAAACCGCATCGCCGGTGCAGGTGATCAGCAAGCAGGACATCGAAAACATGGGCGCGCGCACGCTGTTGCAGGTGCTCGACAACCTGCCGGCGGCACGGCCAGGCCAGGTCGATTCCAAGTCGCTGTTCACCGGTTCCGATGGCGCCTCGCAGGCCAATCTGCGTGGCCTCGGCGCGCAGGGCACGCTGGTGTTGTTGAACGGTCGCCGCCTGTCGTATTACGGCGCTCCAGCTGGCTTCCAGACCCAGTTCGTCAACATCGATGCCATTCCTGCCGCCGTCATCGAACGCATGGAAGTGCTGACCGATGGTGCGTCGGCGGTTTACGGCACCGACGCGGTGGCCGGCGTCATCAACGTCATCACCAAGAGCAGCTACCAGGGCCTGGAAGTCAGTGGCACCTGGGACACCGCCTCGCGTTTTGATTCCTTCGGCGAGAAGCAGGCCAGCGTTACCGGTGGCTTTGGTGACATGGCCGAGGACGGCTACAACGTCTATGCCAGCGTCAATCTCTATGAGCGCGATGGCATTCCGGACAGCGAGTGGTACCTGAAGAACCCGGGCCAGTTCTACGTCAACAATCCGGATTACATCAAGAACCTGCGCTTGGACACCGGCAGCGCGCCGGGCGTGTTCAATCCTGGCTATTACTACGCGATCGATCCGGTCACCGGCGCGCGCAGGGATGAGGCCGCACCGGGTTGCAACAACGTGCTGCAGGTCAGCAGCGGCACGCGCTGCATCTGGCAGACCTGGATGAACCGGCAGATCAATGGCGGCGCGGATTCCAAGCGCGTCACTGCCTACGTCAATGGCCATTACCAGCTCAACGACAGCACCGAGGCGTTTGCCGAAGTCACCTATACCGACATCGACCTGCATGCCAATGGCGGCACGCCGCGCGCGTATGGCACCACCACCGGCAACCCGCAGAGCTGGTTCTCGCGCAACACCGGCAATACGGTCAACCAGTTCCTGACCCCGTGGTTGGGCCCGAACAACGAATACAACCATGCCAGCCCGGAATTGAAGGCGATGATGGGCGGTGTGGTCGGTTTGGGTTACCTGCTGCAGGACGTCGGCGGTGGCCACTTCGGCCAGCGCAATACCGATGACAGCTACCGCGTGGTGGCAGGTCTGCGTGGCGCTGCTGGCGACTGGAACTGGGAAACCGCGTTCGCCACCGCCGGCTCGCACTCGGTCACCTACCAGACCACCAACGTCAACCTGAAGGGCTTCGAGAAGGCATTCGGCCCGTATACCGTCGATCCGGGCACCGGCCGCGTCATCATTTCCGATCACCCGGCCTACAAGTTCGGTGAGATCAGTGAGGCCAATGCGGCGCTGATCCGTGAAGCCTTCCCGACCTTCGACATCGAGTCGTGGACGCGTCTGCACACCTTGGACGGCAAGATCGAAGGCCCGCTGTTCAACATGCCGGCCGGTGAAGTGCGCGCGGCATTCGGCTTCAACGCTACCCGCGAAACCTTCTATACGCCGGGCAACCCGGATGCTGCAAACGGCCTGATCACCCAGCAGGGTGGCTCGTGGTTCGACGGCAAGCGCAACACCTATGCAATCTTCGGCGAAGCCGTGGCGCCGCTCACCGACAAGTTGGAGATGGACCTGGCACTGCGTCTGGACAAGTACCCGGGCTTCAGCGCCAATGCCGCGCCGAAGATCGGCCTGAAGTACCAGGCGCTGCCGCAGTTGATGCTGCGTGGTACCTATTCCGAAGGCTTCCGTGCACCCAGCCTGGCCGAGGCCGGCAGCGGTGGCGTGTACGCACAGATCGGTGGCTACCGTGATGAAGTCCGTTGCGCCGAAACCAATGCAATTGCCGGTTTGTTGCGGCAGTCCAACCGCGTCGTCGACCAGGACCTGGGCAACAGCCTGTTCAACAGCGATTGCAGCCGCAACGTGGCACGCATGACCCAACCCAACCAGGATCTGAAGCCGGAGAAGGCGAAGATCGCCACCTTGGGCTTCGTGCTGGAGCCGACCGATTGGTTGTCGGTGTCGGCCGACTACTGGTTCGTGTACCGCCGTGATGAGATCGTCGCGCCGGATTACAGCAAGGAAGAAGACATCGACTCGATGACCCGCTTCCCGATCACCGAGTCCGACAAGTCCAACCTTGCTGCGCTGGCCGCCATGTGCAGCGACCCGTCCAGCGGTGTGACCTGTCCGGGTACCTTGCCGGGCTACAGCATCGGCAACGTAGCCAGTGTGATCGGCCAGTACAGCAACCGTGGCCGCACCCTGATCGATGGCTTCGACGTGGATCTGCGCAGCCGCTTCGACCTGGGGGAATGGGGCCGTCTGAACATCGGTGTGGCAGCTACCATCGCCAATCGCAACATGTACAACTCCGACAACGGCGACGGCTGGTACTACGGCAACCTGGTTGGCTACTACAACAACCCGAAGGTGCGCGCGACGTTCAACACCAACTGGACGTATGGCAAGTGGGACACTGGCTTCTACGTCAACTATGTCGGCGGTACCAAGTGGGCCTACGACCGTGTTGATGCGGAAGACAACAACGCGCAGACCTGCACCGGTAGTTTCCTCGACCTGGCTCCCGGCCATTGTGGCGGCGCCCCGGCATGGTGGACGGCCAACCTGAGCGTGAACTGGCGGCCGATCGAAAAGCTGAGTGTCGGCGTCACGGTGAAGAACCTGTTCAACCGCCTGCCGTTCTACGATCCGAACGACTGGATGAACTTCTCCGGTTACACCAACAACTTCGGCCGTATCTACAGCGTCACCGCGACCTACAAGTTCTGAGCAAACCGCAGCATCGCTTCCCCCTCATGCATTGCATGAGGGGGAAGACAGTGACACCGTCAGCAAGGTCGTGACACGCACGTCACCACCGGCAAGATCCATGAAAGAGGAAACACAATGAAGCGTAGGGAATTCATCATGGCCAGTGCGGCCCTTGCCGCCACCAGCCTGCTGCCCGAGACCCCCGCCTGGGCACGCAACCGCAAGATGCGTCTGGGTGTGATCGGCACCGGCATGCGCGGTCAGGTGCTGCTGAAGGAGCTGGTACGCCGTGACGACGTGGAAGTGGTTGCCCTGTGCGACATCGAACCGATCATGCTCGGCCGTGCGATGGACATGGTGGCCAAGGCCGGCAAACCGGCGCCGCAGGCCTATGGTGCCGACCGCGACCAGAATGCCTGGAAGCGCCTGCTGGAGCAGCGCGGTTTGGACGGCGTGATCATTGCCACTCCGTGGGAACTGCATGCACCGATGGCGATTGCCGCGATGCAGGCCAAGGTGGCGGTGGGCTGCGAAGTGGTTGCCGGCATTACCCTGCAGGACCATTGGGATGTACTCAACACCCAGCTGGCCACCGGCACTCCATACATGCTGCTGGAGAATGTCTGCTACCGGCGCGATGTGATGGCGGCGCTGCAGATGGTGCGTCAAGGCCTGTTCGGCGAGCTGGTGCATCTGCAGGGCGGCTATCAGCACGACCTGCGCGGGGTGAAGTTCAATTCCGGCGATCCGTCGCAGCCCTACGACAGCGGCGTTGAGTTTGGTGCCAAGGGCTGGTCGGAAGCGCGCTGGCGCACCGAGCATTCGGTGCAGCGCAATGGCGAGTTGTATCCCAGCCACGGCATCGGCCCGTGCGCGATGTATACAGGCATCAATCGCGGTAACCGTTTCACCCATATCAATGCGTTCGCCAGCAAGGCGCGCGGCCTGCACGAATACACCGTGGCCAAGAGCGGCGGCACCACGCATCCGAGCACCAAGGCCACCTTCAAGCTGGGCGACATTGTCACCACCACGCTGGCGTGCGAGAACGGCGAGACCATCCTGCTGCAGCACGACACCTCCCTGCCGCGCCCGTATTCGATGGGCTTCCGCGTGCAGGGCACCAAGGGCCTGTGGATGGACGTCAACCACGGCATCCATATCGAAGGCCGCAGCCCGCCGCACCAGTGGGAAGAGTTCAAGACCTACCAGGACCAGTACGAGCACCCGCTGTGGAAGCAGCATGCCGCGACCGCTGCCAGTGCCGGTCACGGTGGCATGGACTGGTTCGTGATCCATGCCTTCGTTGAAGCACTGAAGGCCAAGGCGCCGATGCCGATCGACATCTACGATGCGGTGACCTGGAGCGCGATCACGCCGCTGTCGGAGCAGTCGATCGCCAACAGCTTCCAGACCCTGGAATTCCCGGATTTCACCAAGGGCCTGTGGCAGCAGCGCAAGCCGATCTTCGCCTTCGACGGCAGCTACTAGGTAGTGGGGGGGCCACCGGTGCTAGGGGCGGGACCCCTCATGACCCCGGCACCCCCTGGGCAGCGCTACCCAC
>NZ_JBDJMY010000002.1:0-192344 GCF_039674165.1 Stenotrophomonas terrae | reverse complement strand
GCTCGGCAGAGGCCTTACCGGTAAAGCCCCTTGCCGAGCATGGCTCGGCACTACAGGGCCTATTCGGGGCTGGCCTGGAACGAGGCCAGCCGGGCCTCCATCGCGGCAAGCTGGGCGTCGCCGCCATGCAGGCGCATGAAGTTCTCGGCGCTGACCGCGCGGCCCAGCAGGTAGCCCTGCAGGTGGTCACAGCCCAGGCGTTCCACGTAGGAGCGTTGCCCCTGGGTCTCGATGCCCTTGGCAACCACCTGCAGATTCAAGGCATGGCCCAGTGCGACGATGGCCGAGACAATCACCACGTCCTCGTCGCTGTCCTCCAGCGCCAGTACGAAGGCACGGCCGATCTTGATCTCGGTGGCGGGCAGGCGCTTGAGGTGCAGCAGGCTGGAGACGCCGGTGCCAAAATCGTCGATCGAAATGCCCACCCCCAGCCCCGCGACGCTGCGCAGCACTGCAATGGTGCTTTCAGCGTCGCGCATCACTGCGGTTTCGCTGATTTCCAGTATCAGTCGTGAGGGGTCCAGTTCATTGCGCTCCAGCGCGGCACGTATGTCCTGCAGCAGTTTGGGCGAGCCCAACTGGCGGCCGGACAGGTTCACCGAGACGCGCCAGTCGCTGTTGCCGGCATCCTGCCAGCTGCGTACCTGCCGGCAGGCTTCATCCAGCACCCAGTTGCTGATGGCATCCATCAGCTCGCTTTGCTCGGTGAGGCGGATGATGCGCTCGGCCGGGATATAGCCGTGCTCGGGGTGACGCCAGCGGATCAGTGCCTCGGCGCCGCTGATGCGGCCGCTGTTGGCGTGCACCCGCGGCTGGTAGTGCAGCGACAACTGCGCGCTGCCCAGGGCTTTGCGCAGGTCCTCGAGCAGGCGCCGGTCCTGTTCGACGTTGTCGTTCATCCAGTCGGCAAACAGCGCATGGCTGTTGCGGCCGGATTGCTTGGAGTAGGCCATGGCGGTTTCGGCCATGGCGATCAGTTGTGCGGCGTTGCTGCCATGTTGCGGGAACTGGGCAACGCCCAGGCTGGCAGTGATGCGCAGGTCGCGACCGCCGGCCCGCACCGAGTTGACCGCCAGGATGATGCGCTCGGCCTGGGCATCGACTTCCTCGGGCTGCACCAAGGTGCTGGCGATGACGAACTGGTCCCCGCCGAGGCGGCCTACCAGGTCCTCGGTCGGCAGCAACTGGCGCAGGCGCTCGCTTATTTCGACCAGGGCCGCATCGCCGGTTTGCGAACCGAAGGTGCCATTGATATGGCGAAAGCCGTCCAGGTCGATCGACATCACCGTGATGGCCTGCCCGTCCTGCAGCATCTGCTCTATGCGTTCATGCGAGAGCTGGCGATTGGGGAGGCGGGTCAGTGAATCGTGCTGGCTGGCGTGGAACAGCTCCTTGCGGGCATCGTCCAGCGAGGCCGACAGCATCGAGTTGCGCAGGTGCAGCAGCCGCGCCTGCATGCGTTGTTCGAACAGGGAGATGGTCAAAACCACCGCCATCACGCCAACGGTCAGCAGCACCACGCAGGCAGCCAGCCATTCAGTGGGAACACCACCGCCAATGGCGGCCGTGCAGACTGCATTGGCCGGGAACCGAGCTGCGGCCATGCCGGTGTAATGCATGCCGACGATGGCCAGGCCCATCACCAGCGCGGCAATCAGCCGAGGTGGCAGGGCGTGTTCGACGGTGCGCAGACGGAAGGCGATATACAGCGCACTCCAGGAGGCGCCCACCGCAATGATGATGGACAGCGCAAACCAGATCGGGTCGTAGTCGATTTCCGGCGACATCTTCAGCGCCGACATGCCGACGTAATGCATCCAGGCTATGCCCAGACCCATCAACAAGGCGCCCAGTGCCAGCCGCAGATGCGGCAGGGTGGGCCGGGACACCAGCCACAGGGCAAAGATCGAGGCGGCCACTGCGACCAGCAGCGATTCCAGGGTCAGCCACAGGTCGTAGCCCAAGGGGATCGGCAAACGGAAGGCAAGCATGCCGACAAAGTGCATTGACCAGATGCCCGCACCCATTGCCACGCCGCCGGCCAGCAGCCAACGGGCGGCAATGCGCCGTGGTTGCGAGGCCGATACCCGTGAAGCCATGTCCAATGCCGTGAACGAGGCAAGAATGGCAACCAGGATGGACAACACGACAAACAACGGGTTGTAGCTGCCAACGAGCATCAAACCCTCTCCCTAAGATTGTCGTGCCGCGGTTGCGGCAGCGAGATGCCGTACTCGGTTCCGCATTCCCCTGCGGCGCCCGCCTGTACCCGGACTATCCACCGGTATAGAGGAACCGGCAATAGGGGGGTCAGGCAATACCAAATCAAAAACCTTGAGCTGAGCGCAACGTCACATTGTCACCTGTCGCGCCGTATCAAAGGCGGTGTCGAACAAACGCTGCACGGGCGCGCCCATTTCCCCTGACAACAGGGTAAGCAGGGACAGCCCCAACAGCAGTGCCACCGGCAGACCCAGCTGCATCGGATTGAGCGCCGGCGCGGCGCGGGCCAGCACGCCGAAAGCCAGGTTGATCGCCAGCATCGCCACCACCAGCGGCAGTGCCAGCGACAGCGCGCCACGGAAGATCTGCAGAGCCAACGTGGGCGCCAATGCCGCCACCGCGTGCGGATCGGGCAGGGCAGTTCCGATCGGCAGCGCCTTGTAGCTGTCCACCAGCAGCGAGATCAGTGCCAGATGGCCGTTGCTGGTGAAAAACAACAGGCCGAACATCAGGTAGAACCATTGCCCGATCACACCGGAGCTGCCACCGCGCATCGGGTCGGCCATCTGCGCAAACGCCAGGCCGGTACTTTGCGCGATCATTTCACCGGCCATCGCGCCGGCTTCGAAGATCAACCGCAGCAGGAAACCGATGCTGACCCCGACCGCTACCTCGCGCAGGATGCTGAGCACGGTAGCCGAGTCGAAGCCGTTGAAGATTGGTACCGGCGGCAATACCGGCGCCAGCGCCACGGACAGGGCGATGGCCAGCATTGCGCGCACCCGCGCTGGCACCGCGCGTGTGCCCAGCATCGGCATGGCCATCAGCATCGCGCCGATGCGCAGCATGATCCACAGGGTATTGCCGATGATGGCAAATGCCTGTTGGCCGTCGATGACCGTCTGCGTGACCGAGTCCATGCCGCTAGCCGATCAGGTGGGGAATGCGCTGGAACAACAAGATGGTGAACTCGACCAGATGGCCGAGCAGAAGGCTGCCCAGCGCGAACAGCGCCGCGGTAAGGGCTGCGGCTTTTGCGACGAAGGCGATGGTCGGCTCATTCAGCTGGGTGGCGGCCTGGATGATGCCTATCACCACGCCGACGACCAGCACGATCAGTAGCAGCGGGCCGGCGATCCACAGCGTGGCGACAAGGCCGCCGCGCAGTTCGGTGAGGGCAAGTTCGGGACTCATGCCCGGATAGATGCAAGAGCGGTGCCAGACTGCGCGCCGGATTTCCGGCGGGTGCAATTGGCGGAGGGTGATCGATTTTGCCCCCTCCCTTTCGCGCAGCGAAGGGGAGGGTTGGGGAGGGGTAGCTTTTGACTGCGTAGAGCCGAGCCATGCTCGGCTGAAGCCTTACCGGCAAAGCCCCTGCCGAGCATGGCTCGGCACTACCGTTTTGCCCCCTCCCTTTCGCGCAGCGAAGGGGAGGGCTGGGGAGGGGTAGCTTTTGACTGCGTAGAGCCGAGCCATGCTTGGCTGGGGGCCTTACCGGTAAAGCCCCTGCCGAGCATGGCCCGGCACCAGCCCGGTCAACGCCGATGGCGCAGCCAGAAGTAGATCGGCAAACCGGCCACGATCAGCGCCACGCCCCACAGCAAGGCCTCGCTGCCGATGCCGGCGATGGCATACAGACTGAAGGCCAACGCACCTGCGGCGGCGATGCGTGAGGGAATGCCGGTGCCGCGCCACAACCAGGCAGCGGCGCCGGCCAGGTAGGGTAGCAGGGTGGCGGCGGTGGACAGCAGCACCGAGAACTTGAACAGATCCACCAGCGAACGGTTGTAGTTGCAGATCACCAGCACGGTGGCCAGCAGGCAGCTGACGATCACCCCGAATACCGGCGTGCCGCGCTTGTTTTCATATGCGAAAGCACGCGGCAGCACGCCATCGCGGGCGGCCGCCATCGGCAGCTGCGCCGACAGCAGGGTCCAGCCATTGAGTGCGCCAACGCAGGAGATGGCCATCACCACCGCCAGCAGCATGCCGGCGGTCGGGCCCCACAGCGCGGCGGCGGCATCGGCCATCGGCGCGCCGGACTTGGCCAGCACATCGGCCGGCAGCAGGCCGAGCACGGTGGTGCAGGCCAGCACGGTGGCGATGCCGGCGATCAGCGTACCGGTGACGGTGGCGCGGGCAATGGTGCGCGGCGCATCGTCAACCGAGTCGGCCGGCACGGTAGCCGCCTCCAGGCCGATCATGGCCCACAGGGTCAGTGCCACGGTGGCAGCGGCCACGCTGCCCAGTGACTGGCCGGAGGGATTGAAGGGCACGTAGTGGCTGGTATCCACCAGCCACAGCGCGACCAGGCCGAACATCAGCAGCGGCACCACTTTCAATACCGTGGTCAGCAGCTGCAGGCGGCCGGCCTCGCGCATGCCGATCAGATTGACGCCGGCGCAGGCCCACAGCGCGACCAGGCCGCAGGTGGCCGCGCGCACCGGGGTGGCGGTGAGTTCCGGGAAAATGGCGCCGATGCTGCCGGCGAAGGCCACCGCAATGGCGGCGATGGCACACCACATCGAGATCCAGTAGCTCCAGGCCACCAGGAACCCCGGCAGTTCGCCGAAGGCATTGCGCGCAAACACGTAGGGGCCGCCAGTCTGCGGCCAGCGTTTTGCCAGCTGGGCAAAGGTGATGGCCAGCAGCAGCGCGCCACACAGGGTGATGCCCCAGCCGATCAGGGTTGCCGCTCCATAGGGGGCGAGGGTGGCGGGCAACAGGAAGGTGCCCGAGCCGATCATGCTGCCCACAACCAGGGCGGTGGCGGACCAGAAGCCCAGCGGGCGACGCGAAGTAGTCATAAATACAGCAACGGCAAAGGCTCACTCCGGGCATAAGCGGGCCCGGGCGAGCGTGAATACGGGTGACGGCCGCCGGTGACGGCCGCATCAGGGAGGCGATTATGACGGTTTGCGGCCCCGGCTGCGATGTCGGTTGCCCGGCAATGACCTTTGGCCCTTCCGGCAAATGACAGTTGCGCTGACGCTGGCGGCCTTGTTCCCCTTGTTGGAAACCCCTGATGACCGTCCGACCGTTGGCGCTTGCCGTCTCGTTCTCCCTGGCCACCCTGTTGGCCGCCTGTTCTCCGACCTCGCAGCCTGCGGCCGCTGACAGCAGCGCCCAGGCGCCGCAGGCCGACAAGGCCGCGCAGCTGAACCAGCTGTATGCCGACTATTGGGAGGGCGTGCTCAAGCTGAACCCGCTGCAGGCCACCTTCCAGGGCGACAACCGCTACAACGACCAGCTGCCGGATTTCGGCTCGGCCGAGTTCCGCAAGCAGAGCCATGACTTCACCCAGGAATGGCTGGGCAAGGCCGAGAAGCTCGGCGATGCCGGCCTGGCCGGGCAGGACCTGCTCAGCTACCGCATCTTCGTTGAAGAGCAGAAGCAGTCGCTGGAAGGTGAGAAATTCCCGACCTGGATGATGCCGGTCAACCAGATGGGCTCCACCGTCAGCTATGCGGTGATGCTGGGTTCGGGCCAGGTGGCGCAGCCGTTCAAGACGGTCAAGGACTACGACAACTGGCTGGCACGTGCCGCGCGCATCCCGGTGCTGCTGGAAACCGAAAACGCCAACATGCGTGAAGGCATGAAGGCCGGTGTGGTGCAGCCGCGCGTGCTGATGGAAAAAGTGGTGCCGCAGTTCGACGAGATCCTCACCGCCAAGGCCGAGGACAGCCAGTTCTGGGGCCCGATCAAGCTGCTGCCGGCCGATTTCGCGCAGGCCGACAAGGACCGCCTGACCGAGGCGTTCCGCAGCGTGATCAACGACAAGCTGATGCCGGCGATCAAGCAGCAGCGTGATTTCATTGCCAACGATTATCTGCCGGCCACGCGCGACACGGTGGGCCTGGATTCACTGCCGGACGGCAAGGCGTGGTACGCCTTCAACGCCAAGCAGAGCACCACCACCGCGCAGACGCCGGAGCAGATCCACGAGATCGGCCTGAAGGAAGTGGAGCGTATCCACGGCGAAATCCAGAAGGTGATGGCCGAGGTGGGCTTCAAGGGCTCGCTGCAGGACTTCTTCAAGTTCATGCAGAACGACAAGCAGTTTGAGTTCAAGTCCGAGCCGGAACTGCTGGAGCATTACCGTGGTCTTGAGGCCAAGATCAACGCCAATGTGCCCAAACTGTTCTCGCTGACCCCGAAGGCGGGCTTCGAGATCCGCCCGATCGAGGCCTTCCGCGCCAAGTCGGCCGCCGGCGGCGAATACATGCAGCCCAGCGAAGACGGCAGCCGCCCGGGCATCTTCTACGTGAACACCTATGACTTGCCGACGCGCAAGACCTGGGACGCGGAAGACCTGTTCCTGCACGAAGCCATTCCGGGCCACCACTTCCAGCTGGCCCTGCAGCAGGAATTGAGCGGCGTTCCGGCGTTCCGTCGCTTCGGCGGCGAAACCGCCTTCATCGAAGGTTGGGGCCTGTATGCCGAAAGCCTGGGCAAGGACCTGGGCGTCTACACCGACCCGTACAGCTACTTCGGCCGCCTGCAGGGTGAGCTGTGGCGCGCGGTGCGCCTGGTGGTGGATACCGGCCTGCATTCCAAGAACTGGACCCGCCAGCAGGTGCTGGATTACATGTTCGCCAACTCCTCGGTGAGCGAGCCCGATGCCATTGCAGAAGCCGAGCGTTACATCGCCTGGCCGGGCCAGGCGCTGGCCTACAAGACCGGCGAGCTGAAGATCCAGGAACTGCGCAAGCGCGCGCAGGACAAGCTGGGCGCCAAGTTCGACATCCGTGAGTTCCATGCCGAAGTGCTGAAGGACGGCTCGGTGCCGCTGGACGTGCTGGACGAGAAGCTCAACGCCTGGATCGCCGAAAAGTCCAAGTAACCGGCAACGCCGGTTACCGGTAGTGCCGAGCCATGCTCGGCAAGGGCTTCACCAGCAAAGCCCCAACTGTAGTGCCGAGCCATGCTCGGCAAGGGGCATTACCGCAAAAGGCTAACCCCTCCCCAACCCTCCCCTTGGCCGTTGGCCAAAGGGAGGGAGCAGGAGCGTATTGCCGAGCCATGCTCGGCAAGGGCTTTCCCAGCATTGCCGGGGAAGCCCAAGCCGCCCCAGCATTGCTTGGCAAGCTCCAGCCGAGCATGGCTCGGCTCTACATTCAACGCTCGGTCGTACGTAGTGTTCCAGCCATAACCGCGCGATTTGCCATGTAGCCGTGGCACAGTGCGCGATCCCCTTCAAACCTGTTTGCGGCGTGATCGCGGCTGTTCTGCGCGCCGCTGCTGCTATAGCCGATGACTCTATTCGTATCGCTGATCCTGCCGCTGCTCGTCATTCTGTTCTGGTGGCCGGTCAACCCTCTGTCCAAGCGCCAACGTCGCTGGCGTACCGGCATCACCGTCGGCTTGGCCCTGCTCGGGCTGTGCTTCGCCACGCTGTGGCGGATGGATGTCTTCAGCTACACGGTCGAAGCCTGGATCCAACTGGTATTCGGTTGGGTGCTGGTGATGTTCATGCTGGTGCTGGTGTTCGTGCTGCTGCGCGAGGCCGGCTGGCTGTTGTCACGCCTGCTGCCGCGCAGCTCGCGCTTGGCCGCGCTTTGGCACGGCACCGGCTTCAACCATGGCGCGGCGACGGTGATCGTGCTGCTTGCCACACTTGGCATCTATAACGGTCTCAAGCCGCCGCAGGTGCACGAGCGCGACCTGGTCCTTCCCAACCTGCCCAAGGAGATGGACGGACTGCGCGTAGCGGTGTTGGCCGACCTGCATATCAGCCCGGTAAAGCGCACCTGGCGTACCCAGCGCATCGTCGATGCCACCCTGGCGGCCAAGCCCGACATGATCGTGCTGCCCGGTGACATGGCTGACGGTGGCCTGGAGGACAGCGGCCGTTTCGCCGCGCCGCTGGCGCAGCTCAAGGCCCCTTACGGTGTCTGGTTGGCGCCGGGCAACCACGAGTATTACTACGACTACAGCGCGTGGATGGCGCATTTCCGCCAGATGGGGCTGGGTGTGCTGGAGAACCAGACCGCGCTGTTGACCATCAACGGCCGCAGGCTGGCGGTTTCGGGCATTGGTGACCTGGCGGCGCTGAAGCCTAGCTCGTACATGCACGGTGGCCTGGCGCCGGACATGCAGGCAGTGGTGGATGGCGGCAGGGGCGGCGAAGTGCATGTGCTGCTGGCCCACCAGCCCAAGCAGGCACGCGCGGCCGCTGCGACTGGTGCGATCGATCTGCAGATTTCCGGCCATACCCATGGCGGGCACATGCTCGGGTTTGATCGTTGGGTGGTAGCACCTTTCAATCACGGCTATGTACGTGGCGAGTACCGGGTGCGCGAGATGGTGTTGTTCGTCAGCAGTGGCGTGGGCCAATGGGACGGTTTCACCGCGCGCCTGGGTGTGCGTTCCAGCATCGATGTGCTGGTGCTGCGCAGCCCGGCCAAGCAAACGGAATAGCGAAGGTCGGTGTTGCCGTAGAACGCCCGGTTGCGAAGCAGGGGATGCGCCAGCTCGGCATCTGTTTGTGGGAGCGGTGTAAACCGCGAAGCTGGCATTGTTCAGAGCCTTGGCAGCTATGTCATCTGAAAATGTGTGTGCTTCGCGACTTATGCCGCTCCCACAAGAGAAATCGATTTTGCTGCTCTGAGGTTGGATCCTGCTGGGTGCTGCACATGTTCAAGTTGCCAGTATTGCGGTAACCCAGGCCGATCAGGTGTCGAGATCGGTCTGGCTGCCATCCATGTTCCTGCGCTTGTCCGGCATCAGCTTCGGCAGCGTGCTGACCACGGCCAGTGCGGCAATCGTGGTGATGAAGGCCACCATTTCCATGCCCATGCCGGCAGCCATGCCGATGGCGGCGGTCATCCAGATGCCGGCGGCGGTGGTCAGGCCCTGGATGCGCTCCTCGGCATCGAGCTTGAGGATGGCGCCAGCACCCAGAAAACCGATGCCGGAGACGATGCCTTGCATCACGCGGGTAACGTCGGCGCCGGAGATACCCATCTGCAAGGGCGCAAGCACGAACAGCGCCGAACCTACCGAGACCAGGATGTGGGTTTTCAGTCCGGCCGCGCGCCCCTTGCGCTCACGCTCAAGCCCCAGCAGGCCGCCCAGCACGATGGCCGTGGTCAGCCGTGAGACGATGACGGTCAATGTGCGGACGTCGGGAAGGCTGAACTCGGCGGCCAGCGCCTGGCCGATCTCTGCGGTGATGCTCATGCGATGAGGTCTCCGTTGCTGGGTTGATCGCGCGCCAGGTGTCCTTGTGGGCGGCTCGATGATCCTGCGTTGCGGAAGCTTTACCGCCGGTGATGGCGGAGTGGGTTTGGCGTGAAACCAGCAGCTGCTTTGCTGGCAACCCGCCGCCGGCAGCTGAAACGAAAACGGCCCCATCAGGGGCCGTCTTGCGGTATGCGGCTGGGGCGATCAGAGGGTGATCTGATCGAAGCGCTCGACCCGGGGATGACCGTGCGTGGCTTCGCCGGTGCGCGGCTGCGGGTAGTCGTCGAGGCGGTCCACCAGAACGGTCTGCAGCCCGGCATCGCGGGCGGCATCCAGTTCTTCAACAATGTCGGACAGGAAAAGGATCTCGCCCGGCGCGGTGTTGATGGCCTTGGCGATGTGCGCATAGCTTGCCGCTTCGCGCTTGCCGCCGACTTCAGTGTCGAAGTTGCCCGAGAACAGGCTATTGAGGTCGCCCGCGTTGCTGAAACCAAAGAACAGCTTCTGCGCCGGCACCGAGCCGGAGGAGTACACGTACAGCGGCAGGCCACGCGCGTGCCAGCCGCGCAGCACATCGGCTACTTCCGGGTACATGTGTGCGGCGTAGTCGCCATTGCGGTAGCCGGTATCCCAGATCATGCCCTGCAGCGCCTTGAGCGCGGTGTGCTTGCGGTCCTGGTCTATCCAGCCTTGCAGGGTTTCAACGATGACCTCGTCCTGGCAGGCGCTGGCGGCGATTTCGGTGGCCACTGCATCCAGCCATTGGCGCACCTGCGGTTCCTGGCCGTGGGCCTGGACGAAGCCGGGTAAGGCCTTGCGGGCGTAGGGGAACAGCACTTCCTTGACGAAGGAGATGCTGGAGGTGGTGCCCTCGATGTCGGTGAGGATGGCGTTGATGGTCATGCTGGTCTTCCTGCACGGTGCTTTTCGGCACGAATGCTTGGTTGGCGAGGGTATGGGGCAAGAGTCAGGAGCTGCCCTCACCCCAACCCCTCTCCCGCAAGCGGGAGAGGGGCTTAAGCAGAGCGGAGGCTCCGGGCAAAAGCGGGCTCAGCTCGGCTTATGCCGCGCTGGGCTGGTAGCGCGGGAAGCGCTGGGCGATGTCGGTGCCGGTGAAGTGGCCGACCCAGCCGTCCGGCTCGGTGAAGAAGCGGATGGCGGCGAAGCTCGGTTCCTCACCCATGTCGAACCAATGCTTGACGCTGTCCGGTACGGCGATCAGGTCGTCCTTCACGCACTCCACTTCGTAGACCTTGTCATCCACGTGCAGGGTGAACAGGCCCGAGCCGGCGACGAAGAAACGTACTTCGTCTTCCTTGTGGTAATGCTCGTCGAGGAACTTCTTGCGGATCTCAGCGCGGGCCGGGTTGTCCGGGGCAATCGAGGCCACGTCCACGCTCTTGAAGCCGTGCGCGGCGACCAGGCGGTCGATGTCTTCGCGGTAGGCGGCGAACACTTCGTCCTGGCTGGCGCCGGGCGTGACCGGGTGCTTGGCTTGCCAGCGTTCGAAGGTGACGCCGATCTTGTTCAGTTCAGCAGCGATGACCTCGCCGTCGCGGCTGTCGAACAGCGGCGCGTCAGGGGCGGTTTCATTGAAAATGCGCAGTCGGCTCATGGGGGACTCGACGTGGAAAGGGGGTCAGGCGTTGCCGCGCAGGCGGCGTAGCTCCAGCTCACAATGCAGCAGGAACTCGAAGGCTTCCAGGTGGCGACGGGCTTCGGCCATGTCGCGGCCCCAGGCGTACAGGCCGTGGCCATCAATCAGATAACCCCACATCGGCCCCTTGTCGAGTTCGGCCTCGACCTGGGCGGCCAACACATCCATGTCCTGTGTGTTGGGGAATACCTTCAGGTCCACGGCGGTTTCGTGGGTGGCGTTGCCGTGCAGGGCCTTGAGCAGCTCGTAGCCTTCCAGGCGGATATGGCCGTCGCTGCCGTACAGGCGCGAGGCAATGGTCTGCACTGGCGAGTGGGTATGCAGCACGCAGCCGACTTCCGGGAAACGGGCGTACAGCTGGGTGTGCAGCAGGGTTTCGGCTGACGGGCGCAGCGGCCGGCCCACGGCCTTGCCGTCGAAATCCACCACCATGATGTCGCTTTCGATCAGCCGCCCCTTGTCCTTGCCGGACACGGTGATGGCCGCGTGCCGATCATCCAGGCGGTGCGAGAAATTGCTGCTGGTGGCAGGTGTCCAGCCGGCGTGGGCCAGCTCGCGGATGTTGTCGATCAGCAGCTGGGCCAGTTCGCTCAGCCGCTGGGCGTCGTAGGGGACAGTAGGCGCGTTCATGGCGCCCATTCTACTAAGAACAGTTGCAGGTTCATGCACGCATCCGGATGGAACTGATGCCAGTGCGGAATATGGGTGTCGTCGGTACCCCGGCGCGGCGCCGTTGTAGCCCGGGTAAGCGCAGCGCACCCGGGAGCCTTAAGTCAGGATGCATGCGAAAGGCCCCGGGTGCGCGTTCGCTTACCCGGGCTACAGGGCGAGGCGGTTCGGCCAACGATCTGCAAAAAGAAAGCCCGGGACAAGGCCCGGGCTTCAGCTTGGCTTCTGTCCGGCGGCTCAGCCGTTCTTGGCCTTGTTTTCCGCGTTCAGCTTGCTGTGGCGCACGCCGTACAGGAAATAGATGATGAAGCCAGTGGCCGTCCACACGCCCATCAGCATCCAGTTGTGCAGGGTCATTGCGGTCAGCAGCGCGATGCAGCTGAGCACGCCCAGGCTGCAGATCAACCAGGCCATCGGAATACGGAACGGGCGCGGCAGGTCGGGCTGGGTGCGGCGCAGCACCAGTACGCCGGCGCAGACCGCGGCAAAAGCGATCAGCGTGCCCATCGAAGTCAGCTCGCCGAGGATATCCAGCGGGAACAAGGCCGCCAGCAGCGCGATGCCGATACCGGTGATGACGGTATTGATGTGCGGGGTGCGGTACTTGGGGTGGATCTTGGTGAATACCGGCGGCAGCAGGCCATCGCGGCCCATGATCATGAAGATGCGCGGCTGGCCGATCACCATTACCAGCACCACCGAGGCCAGGCCGATCAGCGCGCCGATCTCGACAATGATGCGTAGCCAATCCAGTTGCGGATGCGCGGCAACTGCAGTGACCACCGGCTCGGCCGTGCCCAGCAGCTGGTACGGCACCAGGCCGGTCATGACCGCAGCCATGGCGATGTAGAGCACGGTGCAGATCACCAGCGACAACAACATGCCGATCGGCAGGTCGCGCTGAGGGCGGTGCGATTCCTGTGCGGCAACCGACACCGCTTCAAAGCCGATATAGGCGAAGAACACCATCGCCGCGCCACGCAATACGCCTTCGAAGCCGTACTTGCCCGGGCCTTCGTTGGCCGGGATGAACGGAGTCCAGTTGCTGGTGTCCACGTATTTCCAGCCGGCAATGATCACCAGGATGATCAGGCCGGTCTTGAGTACGACCATGGCCATGTTCATCGCCGAGGACTTGCTGATGCCCACGTAGCACAGCCAGGTCAGCAGCAGCACCAGGATCGCGGCCGGCAGGTTGGCGATCGCGCCGGTCGGCTTGAGCTGCGCATCCAGCGGCGCGTTGACCAGCGCGGCGGGCAGATGGATGTCGAAGTGGTTGAGGAAACTCAGGAAGTAACCGGTCCAGCTGACTGCCACGGCCGAGGCCGAAACGCCGTATTCCAGCACTAGCATCCAGCCGATGAACCAGGCCGAGAGCTCACCGAAGGTGGCGTAGGTATAGGTGTAGGCGCTGCCGGACACCGGCACCATCGAGGCGAATTCGGCATAGGCCAGGGCACAGAAGGCGCAGCAGATGGCTGCCAGCACGAAGGACAGCATGATTGCCGGGCCGGCGTGGTTGGCCGCCGCCTGGCCGGTGATGACGAAGATGCCGCCGCCGATGACCGCACCAATGCCCAGTGCGGTCAGCCCCCACGGGCCGAGGGTGCGCCGCAGGCTCAAACCATTGGCCTCCTGGTGCGCGGCGTGCGGGTGTTTGGTGGCCCAGAGTTGCTTGAACATGTTTCGGGTCTTCGCTCGTCGGTGCGCGCCGGGCGCGCAAAAGAAAACCGGCGCGCGGGGCGCCGGTCGAGGTGTTGGTCAGGCGCTCTTGTTGAGCTTGCTGTTGCGGATGCCGTAGCCGAAATAGATGAACAGGCCCAGCACGGTCCAGCCGACGAACAGGTGCCAATGCACGACGAAGGCCTGCATGAACAGCGCCAGGCAGGCCAGCGCGCCCAGCGGACAGATCAGCCACGCGGCCGGCACCTTGAACGGGCGCACGATGTCGGGCTTGGTCCGGCGCAGCACCAGCACGCCGATGCAGACGGTGGCAAAGGCCAGCAGGGTGCCCATCGACACCAGCTCACCGAGCACGTTCAGCGGCACCAGCCCGGCCAGCAGGGCGGCCAGCACGCCGACTACCACCGTGCTGACGTAAGGGGTGCGGAAACGCGGGTGGACCTTGCCGAACATCTTCGGCAGCAGGCCGTCACGGGAGATGGTGTAGGCGATGCGCGACTGGCCCATCATCATCACCAACACCACCGAGGACAGGCCGGCAATGGCACCGATCTCGACTGCGGTCTTGAGCCAGGACAGGGTCGGATAGGCTTCCAGCGCGGTAGCCACTGGCTTGTCGGTGCCCAGCAGGTTGTACGGCAGCATGCCGGTCAGCACCGCGCAGACGACGATGTAGACGATGGTGCAGATGGCCAGTGAGCCGAGCAGGCCGATCGGCATGTTCTTCTGCGGGTCCTTGGTTTCGCCGGCAGCGGTGGATACCGCATCGAAGCCGATATAGGCGAAGAACACGATGGTGGCGGCGCGGAATACGCCACTCCAGCCGAACTCGCCGAAGGTGCCGGTGTTTTCGGGGATGAACGGGTGCCAGTTTGCCGGGTCGATGTACTGGACGCCAAAGCCGACAAACAGGCAGATCACGATGACCTTGATCGCCACGATGACGGCATTGACCAAGGTGGACTGGGTCACGCCGACATACAGCAGGCCGGTGATGGCGGCCACGATCAGCACCGCAGGCAGGTTGAACAGCTTGCCTGAATTGACGAACTCGCTGCCGGTCCAGGCCAGCGGTGCCGCCGACAAGGCGTCCGGGAAGGGCATGTGCAGCGTGGTGGTGATGAAGCTGATCAGGTAGGCCGACCAGCCGACCGCGACCGAGGCCGAGGCGAACAGGTATTCCAGTACCAGGCACCAGCCGATGAACCAGGCCATGCCTTCGCCCAGGGTGGCGTAGGAATAGGAGTAGGCACTGCCGGAGACCGGCATCATCGCCGCGAACTCGGCGTAACACAGGCCGGCCAGCGCGCAGGCGATGCCGGCAAAGACGAAGGACAGCATCACTGCCGGGCCGGCGTGGTTGGCTGCTGCCTGCCCGGTAAGGACGAAGATGCCGGCACCGATGACTGCGCCGATGCCGAGCAGGATCAGGTGCTTGGCGGTGAGGGTGCGTTTGAGTGTGGCTTCGCCTTGCAGGCTGCCTTCGACAGGCTCACCTGCATCGACATGTGCGGCCGGTTCGACCGGCTTGACCCTCAACAGTGCTTTAAGCATTCCGCAATTTCCCGAGCTGTGTGTTGGCCCGAACGCGCTGGCGCGACGGGGCCGGTTGTCTGGCGACGCAAGCTGAACGGTCGGCAACCACTCTACCTTGCCAAAGGTAGCGAAACTCGACAAGCGCAACTGCAACATCGACAGCGATAATGGCCGCCTGCTTGAAAGAATGGGATGTGCTTACAGTCATGCTTGGAGAAGATCTACAGTTGCGTCGGGCATTTGAGGACTATTCCCAGCGGCATCGGGAGCATGCAGAGCTGGCGCAGGCGTTCCTGGCGCTGCTTGACGAGGGTGGGGTGGATCCGTTCACCCGCCAGCGCCTGGCCGGTCATTTCACCGGCAGCGCCTGGCTGGTCAGCGCCGACGGTCAGCGCGCGCTGCTCACCCACCATCGCAAACTGCAGCGTTGGCTGCAGCTGGGCGGGCACGCCGACGGCGACCACGACCTTGCTGCGGTGGCGCTGCGCGAGGCCGAGGAAGAATCGGGACTGCCGGGGCTGACGCTGGCGTCTGCAGACATCTTCGACCTGGACCGCCACTGGATCCCCGAGCGCAAGGAGGTGCCAGGCCATTGGCACTATGACGTGCGCTATGTGGTTGTTGCTGGCGGCAACGAGGCGTTTGTGGTCAGCGAGGAATCGCTGGAACTGGCCTGGCGGCCGGTGGCTGAGATCGCCGGCGACCAAGATGAGTCCATGCGACGCATGGCAAACCGCTGGTTGCAGAGATAGATGCGACGTGCAGCGATGTTGCACTGGGACATTGCCGGCAAGACACATTGATTGCCGGGAAAGCAGATTGGTGGAGCCGAGCCATGCTCGGCTGGAGCGTTGCCGGGAAAGCTTCTGCCGAGCATGGCTCGGCACTACAGGCGTCGCAGCCGCATTGATCTAGCCCCTCTCCCGCATGCGGGAGAGGGGTTGGGGTGAGGGCGGCTTTTTGGAGCGTAGCGATGCTGTGGTTTTTGCTTTACTGGGAGAGCTTTGGCGGAGCATGGCTCGGCACTACAGGCGTCGCAGCCCGCATTGATCTAGCCCCTCTCCCGCATGCGGGAGAGGGGTTGGAGTGAGGGCAGCTTTCAGAGCGTAGCGATGCTGTGGTTTTTGCTTTGCTGGGAAAGCTTCTGCCGAGCATGGCTCGGCACTACGCGGCTGCGTCAGTACAGGATGCGGGTGCGCAGGGTGCCCTGGATTACGGCCAGTTCTTCGCGGATGGCGGCGGCCTGTTCCTCGGTGGCACTGATGTCGATCACCACGTAGCCAACCTTGGGGTCGGTGCGCAGGAACTGGCCATCGATGTTGAGGTTGTGGCGCGAGAAGATCTCGTTGATCTTGGACAGCACACCCGGTACGTTGCGGTGGATGTGCAGCAGGCGCAGGCTCTGCTCGTGCTCCGGCAACGTTACTTCCGGGAAATTGACGGCCGACAGGGTCGAGCCGTTGTCGCTGTAGCGCACCAGCTTGGCCGCCACTTCCACGCCGATGTTTTCCTGCGCTTCCAGCGTGGAGCCGCCGACGTGCGGGGTCAGGATCACATTGTCATGCGCGGTAAGCGGGGATTCGAACAGGTCGCCATTGCCCTTGGGCTCGACCGGGAACACGTCCACCGCAGCGCCGCCGAGATGGCCAGAGCCCAGTGCTGCATCCAGTGCGGCGATATCGACCACCGTGCCGCGCGCTGCATTGATCAGGTGCGCACCCTTCTTCATCCTGCCCAGCTGCTCGGCACCGATCATCCACTGCGTAGAACCATTCTCCGGCACATGCAGGGTGACCACGTCCGAACGCGACAGCAGGTCGTCCAGGCTGATTGCCGGGTGGGCATTACCCAGCGACAGCTTGGTTTCGATGTCGTGGAAGATCACGTGCATGCCCAGGGCCTCGGCCAGCACGCCAACCTGGGTGCCGATATGGCCGTAGCCGATGATGCCCAAGGTCTTGCCGCGCACTTCGTGGCTGCCGGCGGCCGACTTGGACCAGCCACCGCGGTGGCATTCTGCGTTCTTCTGCGGAATGCCACGGGTCAGCATGATCGCCTCGGCAATCACCAGCTCGGCGACCGAGCGGGTATTGGAGTAGGGCGCGTTGAATACCGGAATGCCGGCCAGTTCGGCCGCTTCCAGATCCACCTGGTTGGTGCCGATGCAGAAGCAGCCGACCGCGATCAGCCGCTTTGCGTGGGCCAGCACTTCGGCGCTGAGATGGGTACGCGAGCGGATGCCGACGATATGGGCTTCGGCGATGCGCGCCTTCAGTTCGTCCTCGGGCAGCGACTTGCTGTACAGCTCGATCTGCGAGTAACCGGCCGCCTTGAAGACGTCCACGGCGGTCTGGCTGACCCCCTCAAGCAACAAAACGCGGATGTCCTGCTTCGGAAACGAGGTCTTCTTGGGCGACATGTCGTGAACGGCGGCGTAGAGGGGTAGGCCGCCAACTATGCCAGAAGCAGGCCGGCTTTTGTGCGCTGCGCAACGCGGCAAAGCCTTGATGGCAAAAGGTTTCAGATGAAATCCAGGTCGGCGGCGAAGTGCGGGCAAGGTGACTGGACGGCACGCGATGGGGCTGTCACGCTTGGCGGCTTTCACGCCGCCGAAGCACCGTCATGACCGATCCGCGCCTGGAATCCCTGCTGCAGTCCTGCCCCGACCTGCGTTTGAAGACCGACGCCGGTGATCTGGAACACTACGGGCGCGATTGGACCCGGCGCTGGACGCCGGCGCCGCTGGCCATTGCCTTGCCGGGTAGCGTCGAAGAGGTGCAGGCCGTGGTGCGCTGGGCCAATGCGCACAAGGTGGCAGTGGTGCCGTCCGGTGGCCGTACCGGCCTGTCCGGTGGCGCCGTCGCTGCCAACGGCGAACTGGTGCTCAGCCTGGAGCGCATGAACAAGCCGCTGGGGTTTGATGCGGTGGACCGCACCCTGACGGTGCAGGCCGGCATGCCGCTGGAAGCGGTGCACAACAGCGCCAAGGAACACGGCTTGATCTATCCGGTGGATTTCGCAGCGCGCGGTTCCTGTTCGATCGGCGGCAATATCGCCACCAATGCCGGCGGCATCCGCGTGATCCGTTACGGCAATACCCGCGAATGGATTGCCGGGCTCAAGGTGGTTGCCGGCAACGGCGAGTTGCTGGAGCTCAACAAGGGCTTGATAAAGAATTCCAGCGGCTACGACTTCCGCCAGCTGATGATCGGCTCGGAGGGCACGTTGGGCATCGTGGTCGAGGCCACGTTGAAGCTCACCGATCCACCGCCGAGTACCAATGTGATGGTGCTGGCACTGCCGTCCTTCGAGGTGCTGATGCAGGTGTTCTCGGCGTTCCGCGAGCGCCTGCAGCTGGAAGCCTTTGAGTTCTTCACCGATCTGGCGGTCAAGCACGTCACCGCGCACGGCGCGCAGTATCCGTTTGACGAGATTCACCCGTATTACGTGGTAACCGAATACGCCTCCGCCGATGAGGCCGGCGAAGCCGCTGCGCTGGCGGCGTTTGAATACTGCATGGAGCAGGGCTGGGTGCTGGATGGGGTGATCAGCACCAGCGAGGCACAGGCCCAGCAGCTGTGGCGGTTGCGCGAAGGCATCACCGAATCGGTGGCGCGTTACAAACCGTACAAGAACGATGTCTCGGTGCGTATTTCGGCGATGCCGGCCTTCCTGGCTGAAACCCAGGCGCTGATCAATGGTGCCTATCCCCACTTCGAAGTGGTCTGGTTCGGGCACATCGGCGATGGCAACCTGCACATCAACGTGCTCAAGCCCGATGACAGCAGCGATGCTGAATTCCTCAGTCAATGCGAGCACGTGACCAAGCTGCTGGCGCAGGTGTTGCACCGCTTTGACGGCAGCATCTCGGCCGAGCACGGTATTGGCCTGGTCAAGAAGGCTTACCTGGCCAGCACCCGCAGCGACGCTGAAGTGGCACTGATGCGCGGCGTCAAGCGCGCCTTCGATCCGAACTGGTTGTTGAACCCGGGCAAGCTGTTCGATCCCTGATCGAACAGCCGATCCGTCGGCGCCATCGCGGGCAGGCTACTCGCGCGGCAGTTCCAGTACGAAGCGGCTGCCGCCAGTGGCGCCGCTGCTGCATGACACCTGGCCGCCGTGGGCATCGGCAATTGCCTTGACCACCGCCAATCCCAGGCCGCTGCCGCCACCTTGTCGCGAACGCGAGCCATCGCCGCGCCTGAAGGGATCGAACACGTGCGCCTGCATGGCGGCCTCGATGCCCGGGCCGTTGTCCTCGATCGCCAGCTGCACGTGGTCCTTGCCTTCGTGGATGGAAATCCGCACCCGTCCCGGGCTGGCATAACGTCGCGCGTTCTCCAGCAGGGCGAGCAGGGCCTGGCGCAGGCGGGTGGGATCGCAGTAGGCCACGTGCTCGTTGCGGTGGGTTTCCAGTTCCAGCACCGAACCGGCGTTGCGGAAGGCAGGATCGACCATCGTCATCACCGAATGCACTTCCTGCACCACGTCGGTTGGCGCGCGGCGTACGTCGAGCCTGCCGTTGCCGGCCAGTCCCAATACGCGCAGGTCCTCGATCAGTCGCGACAGGCCTTCCACCTGCGTCAACAGGCTGCGGAACTGCGCTTCATCTGGTTGGAACACGCCATCGGCCAAGCCCTGCAGGCGCCCGCGCAGAATGGTCAGCGGGGTGCGTAGTTCATGCGCGATTGCCGCATGCCAGAGGGTGCGCTCGCCGTCCATGTGCTGCAGGCGGGCGGCCATGGTGTTGAAGTCCTCGACCAGCAGAGCGACCTCGTCCAGGGCGTCATCGCTGGCCTTGGCGCGTGCGCCGAGATTGCCGTCGGCGAGGGCACGGATGGAATCCATCAGGGTATTGAGCGGCGAGACGATGCGATGGGTCAGCCGAATCGACGCGGTCAGTGCCAACGCCAGCCCGATCACGGTGACGCCCACCATCCACGCCAGCTCTGGGCCCGTTGGCAGCCAGCCTTCCGGCTCCAGCGTGCTGGCCGGATAGAACTCGACCAAGATGGCGTACAGCAGGTAGGAGGACAGGATCATCATTACGATGACGCTGATCACCATCAGCGACATCGACATGATGATGTGCCGGCTGAGGCCGGGGCGGCGCATCAGCGATCCGCCGCCAGGCGATAGCCGACACCGCGCACACTGGCCGGCATGTTGGCAACGCCCACATCATCCAGTTTGCGCCGCAGCTTGCTGACGTGGCTGTCGACGGTACGCTCCAGTGCTTCACTTTCGGGCAGGCATTGGTACATCAGTTCGCTGCGGCTGAAAATGCGGGTGGGTGCCAGCGCCATGCAGTGCAGCAACTTGAACTCGGTGAGGGTGAGCAGCAACTCGTGGCTGTAGCCTTCACCCTCGACATGCACCGAATGGGTTTGCGGATCGATCAACAACGGCCCCGCTCGCAATGATGTGGCGGCCTGTCGCGGCGCCGACCGCAGGGTGCGCCGCAGTACCGCACGTACCCGTGCGGCGACTTCGGCCGGGTTGAACGGTTTGACCACGTAGTCATCGGCACCCATCCGCAATGCGGTCAGCTTGTCCAGATCCTGATCCAGTGCGGTGAGCATGATGATCGGCGTGTCGCTGCGCTGGCGCAGCTGCGAAAGCACGCCCCAGCCATCGATATCGGGGAGCTGTACATCCAGCAGCACCAGGTCGGGGCGGGCGCTGTGGTGCAGTTCCAGCGCTGTCCGGCCGTCGGCGGCGCGCAACACGCGTAGTTTCTCCCGCTCCAGATAGGCAGCAATGATGTCGGCGATCTCGGCTTCGTCCTCGACGATCAGGACAAGTGCATCAGGGGAGCGGTCCCATTGCGCCATCATGGCGGCGGGTAGATGTGCGGTCATTACCGGGTGCGGCCGAAAGGTTCTTGCCTCCATGCTATCTCCACATTCCCTCCATCGAAACCCCATCATCGCCGGGCAAACTGCGCGCCTGCGTTCCAGCAGGCTTTGCAGCGGCACGTGTAGTGATGAACATTCAACGGATTACGACCGCTTTGTGCGCGGTCCTGATGGTGGCCATGACGGCCTGCTCTTCTCCCGAAACACCTCCGGATGTGGTGCCCAAGGTCAGCGTCGTGACCGTTGCGAAGCAGCGTGTGCAGCGCGATGACGAGCTGCAGGGGCGGGTTTCGGCGTTGCGTACCGCGCAGATCCGTGCGCAGGTTGGCGGCATCGTGCGCAAGCGTCTGTTCGAGCAGGGGGCGGAGGTCACCGCCGGGCAGGCGCTGTTCCAGATTGATCCGGCGGCATTCCGTGCCGATGTCGATTCCGCGCTGGCCGCCCTGCAGCGCAGCGAGGCGGCGTTGTCACGCAGCCGGGTGCAGGCGCAGCGTCTGCAGGCGCTGGCTGATGCGCAGGCGGTCAGTCACCAGCATCGCGACGACGCGACCTTCGAATACGAGCAGGCACGGGCCGCGGTGGCCGAGGCCAGGGCAATCCTGGCCAGGCGCCAGCTTGACCTGCGCTACGCCACGGTCAGCGCGCCCATTGCCGGCCGCATCGATCAGGCGATGGTGACCGAAGGGGCGTTGGTGAATGCCACCGACAGCGAGCCGATGGCCTTGGTGCAGCAGATCGATCAGGTCTATGTGGACGTACGTCAGCCGGCCTCGCAGTTGCCGACGATGCGGCGGGATGTGGCTGATGGCGGCGCGGTGCCGGTGGCGATCATCGGCGCCAATGGTCAGCTGCATGAGCAGGCCGGGCAGCTGCTGTTCTCCGGTATCAACGTCGACGCGCGCACCGGTGATGTGGTGCTGCGGGTGCTGGTCGACAATCCCGGGCGCGATCTGTTGCCGGGCATGTTCGTGCGTGCGCGGGTGCCGCGAGGCGGCGCCAGCCAGCTGCCGTTGCTGCCGCAGCAGGCGGTACTGCGCAGTGCCGGTGGACAGGCTTATGCCTGGGTGATTGGCGGCGATGGCAAGGCGGTGATCCGCACCATCGAAGTCGACGGCAGCGTCGATAGGCAATGGATCGTGCGCAGCGGACTGAAGGTCGGTGAGCGGGTGGTGGTGGAAGGCCAGGAGCGCCTGCAGGAAGGGGCTCTGGTCGAAACCTCGCCTTGGCAGCCAGTGCCTGTGCAGGGCAAGGCCACCGTCGCATCCAGCAACAACTGAAGGTAGGACATGGCCCGTTTCTTCATTGATCGCCCGGTATTCGCCTGGGTGCTGGCGATCTTCATCGTGCTGGCCGGTGTGTTGGCGATCCCGCAGCTTGCGGTGGAGCGCTATCCGGCGGTAGCACCGACCAGCGTCAGCATCTATGCCAGCTATCCCGGTGCCAGCCCGCAGACGCTCGACGACTCGGTGGTCGGGCTGATCGAGCGTGAGCTGTCCAGCGTCAAGCACCTGTTGTACTTCCAATCCTCGGTGGATACCTCCGGTGAGGCCTCGATAACCGCGACCTTTGCTCCCGGCACCAATGCGGAAATGGCACAGGTTGATGTGCAGAACAGGATCAAGGCGATCGAACCGCGGCTGCCGGCCAGCGTCCGCCAGAGCGGTTTGTTCGTGGAGGCGGCCGATTCGGGATTCCTGATGCTGGTTGGCCTGAGGTCACCCGATGGCAGCGTCGCCGAGGCGCAGCTTGGCGACTTCATGGCGCGCAACATCATCGAGGAACTGCGCCGCATCGATGGCGTCGGCCGGGTGCAGCTGTTCGGTGCCGAACAGGCCATGCGGATCTGGTTGGATCCCTCCGAACTGGCAGGCTATGAGCTGACTGTGGGCGATGTGGTCACCGCCATCGAGCAGCAGAACCAGAACATCGCGCCGGGCCGTATCGGTGACTCGCCAAGTGTGCCGGGGCAGCGCATCACCGTGCCCTTGGTGGCTGACGGGCAGCTGACGACGCCGGCGCAGTTCGCGGCTATCGTGCTGCGTGCTGGCGCTGATGGCTCGCGGGTGCTGCTCGGCGACGTGGCGCGGGTTGAAGTAGGAGCGCAGAGTTATGCCTGGGGTACCCGCGAGGACGGGCAGGTGGCGACTGCCGCCGGCATCCAGCTGCGTCCGGGCGCAAATGCGGTCAGCACGTCATCGGCCGTGCGTGCGCGCATGGTCGAGCTGGAGGCGTTGCTGCCCAAGGGCGTGCAGGCCAGCATCCCCTTCGACACCGCACCGTTCGTGAAGATCTCCATCCAGAAGGTATTGCAGACCTTGCTGGAGGCGATGCTGCTGGTGTTCGCAGTGATGTTCCTGTTCCTGCAGGACTGGCGCTACACCCTGGTGCCGGCGCTGGTAGCGCCGATTGCCCTGCTGGGCACCTTTGCGGTGATGCTGGCGCTGGGTTTTTCGATCAATGTGCTGACCATGTTCGGCATGGTGCTGGCCATCGGCATCATCGTCGACGACGCCATCGTGGTGGTGGAAGGGGTCGAGCGGATCATGGCCGAAGAGGGCCTGGCGCCGCGCGAAGCCACGATCAAGGCCATGCGTGAGCTGACCAGCGCCGTGGTTGGCATCACTCTGGTGCTGACGGCGGTGTTCATTCCGATGGCGTTTGCCAGTGGCTCGGTGGGCGCGATCTATCGGCAGTTCACCGTATCGATGGCGGTGGCGATCCTGATCTCGGCGCTGCTGGCGTTGAGCCTGACGCCTGCGCTGTGCGCAACCCTGCTACGGCCGGTTGCACACGACCGGCCACGCGGACGCGTGTTCGCAGCGTTCAATCGTGGATTTGCGCGCATGAGCGGGCGCTACCACCGCAGTGTCGCTGCGGTGCTGCGGCGCTGCGGACGGGTCATGGGAGTGTTTGCTGGCTTGGTGCTGCTGTTGTTGCTGGGTCTGCAGTGGCTGCCAGGTGCTTTCCTGCCCGAAGAGGATCAGGGCTACTTCATGACCTCGATCCAGCTCCCGGCCGAGGCCACCGCCGAACGCACCCTGGCCGTGGTCCAGGACTACGAGGCGCATATCGCGTCACGTCCGGGTATCGCCGCCAACCAGGTCATCACTGGCTACAGCTTTGCCGGCTCGGGCCCGAGTGCAGCCATGGCCTACACCGTGCTCAAGGATTGGGGCGAACGCGGCGGGGCAACCGCTGCAGATGAGGTGGCAGCCACCTTGAAAGCAATGGCCGCCAGCAGCGAGGGGGAGGTGATCAGCGTGATGCCACCGGCCATCGACAGCCTGGGCAATTCCTCCGGCTTCAGCCTGGCGCTGCAGGCGCGCAGTGGCCAGACACAGCAGCAGCTGCGCGCCGCGCAGAAACAGCTGTTGGCGCTGGCCCAGGCGAGCCCTTTGCTCGGTGAGGTGCACGCCGATGGCCTGCCATCGGGCAACAGCGTGCGGCTGCAGATAGACCGTGCCAAGGCCGAGGCGATGGGCGTTGGGTTTGCCGACATCAGCAACACCTTGTCGGTGGCGATGGGCTCGCAATACGTCAACGACTTCCCCAATGCGGGGCGCCTGCAGCAGGTGATCCTGCAGGCAGATGCGCCGTTCCGGATGGAGATTGAGGACGTGCTGCGCTTGTACGTGCGCAATGCACAGGGTGGCATGGTGGCACTTGCCGAACTGGTCAGTCCGCAGTGGGAGGAGTCGCCGTTGCAGCTGCAGCGCTACCTTGGCTTCCCCGCGCTGAATGTGTCTGGTGCGCCAGCCGAAGGTGTTTCCACCGGCCAGGCGATGGCCGAGATGGAGCGGCTTGCGGCGCAGCTGTCGCCCGGTTTTGCCCTGCAATGGACCAGCCAGTCGCTGCAGGAGAAAACGTCAGGGTCACAAGCCCCTTGGCTGCTGCTGATATCGATGTTGGTGGTATTTCTGGTGCTGGCTGCGTTGTACGAGAGCTGGTCGATACCGATGGCGGTGATGTTGGTGGTGCCGCTGGGCTTGTTGGGGGCGGTGGCGGCAGTGCTGTTGCGTGGCATGCCCAATGACGTTTTCTTCAAGGTGGGCATGATCACGGTGATCGGTCTATCGGCGAAGAATGCAATCCTGATCGTGGAGTTTGCGCGGCAGTTGCAGCAGCAGGGCTTGACCGCAGCGCAGGCCGCATTGCGGGCCGCGCGGCTGCGCTTGCGTCCCATCCTGATGACGTCGATGGCGTTCGCGCTTGGCGTAGTGCCGCTGATGCTGGCGCAGGGGGCGTCGCGGGAAACCCAGCAGGCAATCGGTACCGGTGTGTTCGGCGGGATGGTGGCGGCAACGGTGCTGGCGGTGTTCTTCGTGCCGGTGTTCTATGTCGTGGTGGATGCCGGTTGGCGCTGGTTGTGTAGGCGTCGGCCCGCTGCGCGGGGAGGTGCTGCCGGCGGGGGATCATGAATGGATCGGGCCTGCAGGCCAGACGCAGGTTCCAACCGGCCGCGTCGCTGGGTACTCTTGGCATCCTTATTTGTCCGATGTTGACCTGCCAATGATCCGTCCGATCCTGTTCTGCGCTCTGATTGCCCTGCCGATGTCGGTCTTTGCCTCCAGCTTTGCAGGTACGTCGGCCGGCTCCGCGTCGGGTGCGTCGTCCAATTCATCGGGTAGCTCCTCGGACGATGACAAGGTGCTGCTGGATGCACGCGAAGACGCGGCAGGCTTTGTCGCCAGCAATGGCGCCATCCGTGGTGCCTGGTTGGAAGCGGCCCTGATCCAGCTGCGCGAGCGTGATGCCGCCGCGCGTGATGCCAGCGACATGGCTCTGGCCCGGAAGATCCTGGCCCTGTGACGTACCGCTGCCGGCTGCCGCCCGCGCGGTGGCTGGCGGTGCTGTTGCTCTGCGTTGCCGCCCCCTTGCAGGCGGCTTTACGCATCGAGCTGCACGCGCAGCTGCCTGCACTGGACGCCGCACAGGTGCGGGCCAGCGAGCAGTTGATTGACGACGTACTGGCGCGTGTCCCCCCCGCCATCGCAGCCGAGAGCTCGCTGGTTTTGCAGCTGCGCTGGCGCGACGATCTGCCGGCGCACGTGCAGGGCAGGGCGCATGGTCGCGAACTCGGGCTTGACCGTAGCTTGTTGCAGCCCTTGCTGCAGGCGGGTCCTGCGGACTCGGTAGCCGCCGCCCAAGCGTTGCAGCAGGCCCGTGCAGCCTTGATCCACGAACTGGCGCACGCCTTGGACCGCTCGCCCGATGGTGGCTGGTCAGCGCAGCCGCGTTTTCTGGATCTGGCTGGCTGGCAGCAGCGTCCGCTATGGCCCGGGCGCGGACGCAATAATTTCAGTCTGCGCAGCCCCGACCGTTACGAGCTGGACAGCCCGGCAGAGTTTTTCGCGGTAAACCTCGAACACTATCTGCTGGATCCGGACTACGCCTGCCGGCGGCCGCTGCTGCATGCGTGGTTCGCACAGAATCTGGGCGCGCCCGGCCAGCTGGGAGCCGCGCAATGCCCGCCGGCGTTGCCATTCATGCAAGCCGGTGAGCAGGAAGGTCTGGCCGAACTGCTGGCGCTGGACCCGGCGCGGGTTTACCAGGTTGATTACCTGCTGGCCGAAGGCAACGAGAAGCTGATGAGCCGCTGGGGCCACAGCATGCTGCGGCTGGTGATATGCGCCCCGGGCCGTACGCCCGGGCCGGCCTGCCGGATGGACTTGCGCCATCACTTGGTGCTGTCGTTCCGGGCCTTTGTCGGTGATGTGCAGATATCCAGTTGGCGCGGGCTTACCGGCGCCTATCCCTCGCGCTTGTTCGTATTGCCGCTGAGCCAGGTGATCGAGGAATACACCAAGGTCGAGTTGCGCGGGGTCTCCTCCACGCCGCTGCGTCTGCAGCCTGAGGAGATCACCAGCCTGCTGCAGCAGGCCGCGCGTCTGCACTGGGACTACGACGGGCGCTATTACTTCATCAGCAACAACTGTGCGGTGGAAACCGGCAAGCTGCTCGGCGATGGCGCGCCGCGGCTGGGTGCGGCGCAGCTGCTGTCGATCACCCCGACCGGCTTGCTGCAGACGCTGCGCGCCAAGGCGCTGGCCGATCCGCCGCGCGAGCGTGCAGCCGCCCTGCGCGGCGGTTATTACTTCGAGTCGGCAGCGGAGCATTACCGGCTGGTATTCGAGGTCGCGCGCAAGGCATTGCCGTTGCCGGTCGACAGCGTGAGCCAATGGCTGGCGCTGCCGCCGGCAAAGCGCAGGGCCTGGATGCAGCAGGCCGACGAGCAGGTGCTGGCGGCGATGTTGCTGCTCGAACAGGCGGCCCGGCGGCAGGCCGAGGTGGCGGCCGGCGATGTGCTCAAACGCAAGCTGCTGGTAGCGGGCAAGACCCTGCCTGAGCAGGACGATTTCCACGCGCTGATGGAGCGCGCTGCGGGCTTGTTGGCCCCCGGCAGTCTGTTGGCCGACAGCCCGGGCTATGGCATCCCCAGCGCGGACGAGCAGGCCCGGTTGCAGACCGACACCGCCGCCGGTGCCGCTACGGCGCAGCGGCAATGGCAGACCTTGCGCGCGGCGGCGTTGGCGGCGCTGCCTCCGGCCCAGCGCGACAATCTGGCCGCCATTGAAGCCAACCTGCTGTACCTGCGGGAACGTCTGCGTTTAGGCTACGGTACGCAGCCAGGAGAGGCGGTAACGCTGGAACACCGGCGGTTGGTTCAGTTTTCGGGAGAGCAGGGTTGAGCAGTACAGAACAGGAACAGACGGCCGCCGCGGTATTGGCCGATGACGTATTGAAGCTGCACTGCTGCGCCATTCTCCAGCTTGACTCCGATGGCCGCGTGCTCGGCGGCAATGCCGGTGTTGCGGCGGTGCTCGGCTATGCCGCTGAAGAGCTCCGCACGCAACCGTTCTCGCTGTTGTTCAGCGCCGCCGATTCGCAGCGCGGGGTTGCCGAGCAGGCGGTGGCGCGGACCCTGGAGCAGGGCATCGAGCAACTCAGCCTGGCGATGGTGCGCAACGATGGCGTCCGCTTCCGCGCCTCGGTGATGATGGAGCGGGTGTCCGACCCGGCGGGCTCACGCGTGCTGGTGCTGATCCGTGACATCACCGAGATCTTCCAGACCCAGAAGCGTGTTCGCGAGGCGCAGGAAATCGCCCTGCGTGCGCAGCGTCTTGATGCGGTTGGCAAGCTCACCCTGGGTTTGTCGCATGATTTCAACAATCTGCTGTCGGTGATCGGCAACAGCCTGGACATGTTGTCGCTGCGGCGTTCGGGCGACGAAAGCGTGCGCCGGATCCTGGATATCGCCCATCGCGCGGTGGAGCGTGGCACCCAATTGACACGGCAGATGCTGGCCTTCGGGCGCGGGCAGACGCTGGTGCCGCAGCTGAGCCGGGTCGACGACCTGCTCACGGCCTCGCTGGAGATGTACCGGCGGGTCTGCGGCGAGACCATCGAGCTGGAGATTGAGTTGGCGGCGGACCTGCCACCGATTTCGGTGGACGTGGGTCAGCTGGAGGCAGCGCTGTTGAACCTGCTGAGCAATAGCCGCGATGCCATGCACGGTGTCGGCAAGGTGGTGCTGTGCGCGCGGCTGGAAACCATCATCGTGCCCTCGGGCGGCGGCGAGCGTGGCCCCTTCGTCAGCATCTGTGTGGGCGATAGCGGGCCGGGCATCCAGGCGGAGATCCAGGAAAGCGTGTTCGAGCCGTTCTTCACCACCAAAAGCGTTGGTGATGGCAGTGGCCTGGGCTTGAGCCAGGTCTATGGGTTCGCGGCACAGTCCGGTGGCACCGCGATGATCGGCACCTCACCGTTGGGTGGGGCCGCGGTATCGCTGTATTTCCCGGTAGTGGCCTGAAAGCAGGTCTGCAGCTTGTAGCTTGTGGGAGCGGCGTAAGCCGCGAAGCTGGCAATGTTTCAGGTCCTGAAAGCCTTCAGCCGTTTCAGTTGGACAGCTTCGCGGCTTACGCCGCTCCTACAAACCAGCCACTACAGCCCCCCGCCATTGGGCGGGAGGCTGCGGTCAATCAATCGGCGCGGCCGCCAAACTCACCGGTGGTGGTGTTCACCAGGATGCGTTCGCCGTTGACGATGTATTCCGGCACCATGATTTCCAGGCCGGTGCTGAGCTTGGCCGGCTTCGGCCGCTTGGTGGCGGTGCCGCCCTTCAGCTCCGGCGGGGTTTCCACCACTTCCAGGGTGACGTGCTGTGGCAGCTGGATGGCGACCGGCTGGTCGTCGATCACCTGCACGAAGATGCCGTTCAGGCCTTCGGTGATGTAGCCGGCGTCATCGCCGATCACGTCCGCGTCCAGCGTGTACGGGGTGAAGTCCTCGTCGTCCATGAACACGAAGGCATCGCCATCCATGTAGGAGAAGGTGGACTGCCGGCGCAGCAGCTCGACTTCGGGCAGGTTGTCATCGGCATCGAAGCTGGCATCGAGCTTGTTGCCGCCCGGCACGCTGTACATGATGAAACGGAAGCGGACGTTGCCGCCGCGGCCCTGCGGTGAGCTGCGCTCGATGTCGCGGATCTGATAGACGCCGTTGTTGTACTCGACGACGTTGCCTTTCTTGATGTCGTTGGCTTTCATGCTTGGAAAGTCTATTGGGGTAAACGGAGGCGGGCGCCGTGTGGGCGCCCGCGGATGGGTCACTTCGGTGCCAGACGCACGGCACCGTCAAGGCGAATAGTCTCACCGTTGAGGTAGGTATTGCCAATGATGTGGCCGACCAGGCTGGCGAAATCGGCCGGCTGGCCCAGGCGCGACGGGAACGGGATGGACGCGGCCAGCGATTCCTGCACGTTCTGCGGCATGCCATCGACCATCGGCGTCCAGAACACGCCCGGGGCGATGGTCAGCACGCGGATGCCGAAACGCGACAGCTCGCGCGCCATCGGCAGGGTCATGCCGACCACGCCGCCCTTGGAGGCGGAGTAGGCGGCCTGACCGATCTGGCCCTCATAGGCGGCCACCGAGGCGGTGTTGATGATCACGCCGCGCTCGCCGTCGGCGTTGGCTTCGTTGTGCTGCATCAGCTCGGCGCCGGCCTTGGCGACGTTGAAGCTGCCGACCAGGTTGACCATCACCGTGCTCTGGAAGTTGGCCAGCGGCATGGCGGCTTCCCGGCCGAGTACGCGGCCGGCGCCGAGGATGCCGGCGCAGTTCATCACCACGTTCAAGCCGCCCAGAAATTCCCTGGCGGCGGCCAGGTTGGCGGCAACGCCGGCTTCATCGGTGACATTGGTGGTGAAGTAACGGGCATTGTCGGTGCCCAGCTCGGCGACCGCTGCGGCGCCCTTTTCATCGTTGAGGTCGAACAGGGCGACTTTGCCACCATTGGCGACCAGGAACTGAGCGACGCCAAGGCCAAGGCCGGAGACGCCGCCGGTGATGACGGCACGAACGGAAGACAGCTGCATTGGAACAATCCTGCTGGGTGATCCGCCGATTCTAGCTGATGCCGATCGCTGCCAAGTTGGCGTGATCAGACCTGTGACGCGGCAGGCCGGGACATAGTGTCCGGAGCGCCAAGGTAGCCCGGGTAAGCGAAGCGCACCCGGGGAATGAGGGTATTCGAGGACTTTGCGTTTATGCCGAAAGCCCCGGATGCGCTTCGCTTACCTGGGCTACATGGCTGTGCGATGCACTTGGCCCGCTGCTTCCGCTCAGGTCATCTGCCGGCTGAAATCGGTGGGCGACAGGCCGGGCGCGAACAGGAAGCCCTGTCCAACCGGAACACCCAGTCCGAGCAGGAACTGCCGTTGTGCCTCCGACTCGATGCCCTCTGCTACCAAGCCCAGCCCCAGGCTGCGGGCGATGCCGCAGACCGCTTCGCACACCGCCACATCGGAGGGATTGTCGGGAACCCCGCTGATGAACAGCTGGCTGAGCTTGAGGCCGTGGATGGGCAGGGTGCGCAGGTAGTTCAGGGCGCTGTAGCCCTCGCCGAAGTCGTCGATGGTCAGTACCACGCCCATGGCGCGCAGCTCGGCAAAGGTGCGCAGGGTAGCCGGTGCATCCTCGATCAATACCCGCTCGGTGAATTCCAGCTCCAGCGAGCTGCCCGGCAGCCCGTAATGGTCCAGCACCTCGCGTACCTGCCGGGCCAGGCGGTCGCCGCTGAACTGCCGGTAGGAGACGTTGATCGCCACCCGCATCATGCCCAGGCCTTCGTTGTGCCATTCACGGATCTGCCGGCACGCCTGATGCAATACCCATTCGCCGATACGCACGATGTCGCCGGTGTTCTCGGCATGGCTGATGAAGATGTCCGGGCGCAGCTCGCCGAGCTGGCGGTTGCGCCAGCGGATCAACGCTTCGCAGGCGATGGTCTGGCCGCTGCGCAGGTCCACCTGCGGTTGGTAGACCAGGCGGAACTCGTCGCGGTCCAATGCTTTGCGCAGGCGCCGTTCAATCTGCAGGCGGTCGCGCTGGCGCCGGGCCAGCTCCGGTGAGAACAGCTGCCAGCCATTGCGGTCGCGGCGCTTGCATTCGTACATGGCCAGGTCGGCATTCTGGATCAGCTGCTGCGGCCGCAGGCCATCCTGCGGCGCGCGGGCAATACCGATGCTGGTGGTGACCGGGAACTCGTCCTTGCCGAACTGGAACGGCGGGATGAAGGCGCGGGTGATCGCTTCGGCCAATTGCTCCGGGCGCCCGGGCAGGTCGCGCGCGTCACAGGTGACCACGAACTCATCGCCACCAAAACGTGCCAGCAGGCCCTCGGTACCAATGGCATCGGCAATGCGGCGGGTGGCTTCGATCAGCAGCAGATCGCCGGCGTTGTGGCCCAGTACGTCATTGACGGTCTTGAACCGGTCCAGGTCGATGTACAGCACCGCCACTCCGGCGTGGGAGGGGTTGCTGAGCCGGGTTTCCAGGTCGGTGAGCGCGGCATCGCGGTTCATGATGCCGGTCAGCGGGTCGGTACGCGCCTGGTTCTTGAGGGTCTGCTCGGCATGTTTGGGCTCGGTGATGTCCTGCAAGGTGCCGGCAATGCGGGTGGAGGCCACATCGCCGGGCTCCACCTCGCCGATCATCCGTATCCAGAAGCTGTGGCCGCTGGCACGCTGGCCCTGCAGTTCCAGCTCGAAGCCGGTGTGCTGTTCGACCACCAGGTCCATTGCCTCGCGCAGCTGCTGGCGGGAGAGGCTGTTGAGGCAGGCCGCAAGTTGTTCCAGGTCGGTGGGTGCCGACTGTTGGCCGAGAATGCGCTGTGCCTCGCCGGTCAGGTACAGGTGCTGCTGGCCACGGTCCCATTCCCAACCGCCGATATGCGCCAGCGATTGGGCGCGGTCGAACAGCGCGTGGTCGCGCTTGAGCTCGGTGATGTCACTGAACAATGAAAACACGTGGTCGGGCAGGTCACAGCCGGCCGAGAACACCGGCACGGTGGTGATCGAGATCCAGATCATGCGGCCGTTCGGGCGGTGGTAGAGGCCGATGATGGTGCTGGGGATGGTCCGCCCCTCGGCGAAAGCGCGGGTCACCGGCCACTGCTCGGGCCGCAGCCGGCGGCCGTGTTCGTCAACGCTGATCCACTCGTCGCCGTGCAGCGGCACCTTGGCCGGGGCAACGCTGCCCAGGTTGAAGATGCGGTGCGCAGCCGGATTGGCGGAAATGATGCCGAGATGGCGGTCGAACAGCATCACGCCCTTGTCGATGGACTCCAGCAACAGGCGGTAGCGGGTTTCGGCCTGCCAGCGCCGGCTCAGGTCGCGGGCAACGGCGACGATGCAGTGCTCGCCGTCATGCTCGACCACGGCCGAATGCACTTCCACCGGGAAGCGACTGCCGTTGCCCCGCATGTTGGTGACTTCCACCACATAGGTTTCGCCGCGGTTGAGGGTTTCCCAGACCGGCTCCAGGTGGTCGGCAGGCAGGTCGGGATTGAGCAGCTCGATGGGTTGGCCAACGATCTCCTCACGGGTACGGCCATAGGCGCGAACCCCGGCGCTGTTGACGTCCAGTACCACCCCGGTTGCGCTGAGAATGCTGACCGGGTCGGGTACCGCATCGAACAGCGCGGCATAGCGGCGTTGTGCCGCCCGCCGCTCGGCCATGGCTTCGGACAGGGCGTCGCGGGCGGCCAGCAGGGCCTGTTGCAGATTCAGTGGCAGCGGTTGCTGCAGGGCGTGTTCCAATCCAGCCAGCGCGTCGACATGCGCGGCGCGGTGAGCGCCGTCGTCAGGAATTACATGCTGGCCGGATACGGTCATGACACTGTCAACGCCTTTCCTGTCTTGCTGCCTGTCTGCCGGCCCAGTCTTTCTGCGAGCCAGTTCCCTGTAGCGGCCAGCGCCGGCAAGTCCACGCCGGTGCTCATCCCCATGCCGTGCAACATGTAAACGACGTCTTCGCTGGCGACATTACCACTTGCACCACGTGCATAGGGGCAGCCGCCGGTACCGGCGACGGCGGCGTCGACCACGGCCACGCCTTCTTCCAGACAGGCGGCGATATTGGCCAACGCCTGCCCATAGGTATCGTGGAAGTGCACGGCCAGCGCCGCTACCGGTAGTTCGGCGGCCACCGCCTGCAGCATCGCCCGCGCCTTGCGCGGGGTGCCGACGCCGATGGTGTCGCCCAGTGATATCTCGTAACAGCCCATGGCGTGCAGGCGGGTGGCCACGCGCACCACGTCCGCCAGCGGCACCTCGCCCTGATACGGGCAACCGAGCACGGTGGAGACGTAGCCACGTACCCGCACGCCGTCCTGCTTTGCCCGCGCCAGGATAGGCTCGAAGCGCTGCAGCGACTCGTCGATGCCGGCATTGGTGTTGGTGCGGTTGAACTGCTCGGAGGCGGCAGTGAACACCGCCACCTCGGTGGCGCCCACGGCCAAGGCGCGTTCATAGCCTTGCTCGTTGGGTACCAGCACCGGGTAGCTCACCCCCGGCTGCTTATGGATGCCGGCAAACACCTCGGCGGCGTCGGCCAGCTGTGGCACCCACTTGGGGCTGACGAAGCTGGTGGCCTCGATGCTGCGCAGGCCGGTGGCCGACAGCCGGTCGATCAACGCGATCTTGTCGGCGGTGGCGATGAGCTGCTTTTCATTCTGCAGGCCATCACGCGGGCCTACTTCGACGATACGGACGAAATCATTCATTGAGCGGTCTTTGGCTGGAGGAGGGCGCGGATCAGTGCGCGGCCCAACGGGGGGCGCGCTTCTCAAGGAAGGCGGACAGGCCTTCGCGGCCTTCATCGGAGGCGCGCAGGGCGGCAATCAAGCCGGCATTGGCGCGGTCCAGGCCGTCGCGGTCGCCGACGGCGGCGTGGACTTCGCGTACCAGCACCTTGGCCGATGCACTGGCGACCGGGCCGGCTTTGCCCAGTAGTTTGAGCTGGGCCTGCACGGCGGCATCCAATGCGTCGGCAGCCACTACCTGGTGGACCAACCCGATCTGCTGCGCGGTGGCGGCGTCGAAATGCTCGCCGGTAGCGAACCAGCGGCGCGCCTGACGGGGGCCGATCGCGGCAATCACATAGGGGGAAATGACCGCAGGCAGCAGCCCCAGCCGGCTTTCGGTCAGGCCGAAGCGTGCCTCCTCGGCAGCGATGGCGATATCGCAGCAGGCCACCAGGCCGACGCCGCCACCAAAGCTGGCGCCGTGGACGCGGGCGATGGTCGGCTTGGGCAGTTCGTCCAGGGTGCGCATCAGCCGCGCCAAGGCCAGCGAGTCGATGCGGTTCTCTTCCTGGCTGGCGCTGGCCATGACGCGCATCCACTGCAGGTCGGCGCCGGCCGAGAACGAGGGGCCGGTTCCGGCCAGGACCACGGCCCGCACCGCCGGGTCGGCGCCCAAGCTGGCCAGGGTTTCAGTCAGGGCGCCGATCAAGGCGGCGTCGAAGGCGTTGTGCAGGTCCGGCCGGTTCATCGAAAGGGTCGCTACCGCGCCCTGGTGCTGCACGAGCAGTGCATCGCTCATAGGTAATGCCTGTTTTAACGGAAATCCGACGAATCATAGCGGTGCACGGGTGGGACACCATGACGCAGCGCGGCGATGCTACAATCGATAATCATTCTTATCCACTCTACATAGGCACCCATTCAGTGACGTTGTCAGATTTGCCGCTGCATGCTTCAGCGCGGGTGGAAAGCGTTCAGGACCTGCATGCCAATGACGCCATTGCGCGCCGTCTGCGCGAGCTGGGTTTCGTCAACGGAGAAGAGGTGCGTCTGGTCGCGCGTGGCCCGGTGGGCGGCGAGCCGCTGCTGTACCAGGTGGGCTTTACCCGCTTCGCCCTGCGCCGCAGCGAGGCCGCGCGGGTCCAGATAAGCGCAGAAGGAGCGCAGTCATGAGTACGGCAGTTGCACGGTTGGCCCTGGTAGGCAACCCGAACAGCGGCAAGACCGCGCTGTTCAACCAGTTGACCGGCAGCCGCCAGAAGGTGGCCAATTACAGTGGTGTCACCGTGGAACGCAAGGAAGGCCGCATGCGCGGGCCTTCCGGGCAGGAATTCGCGGTATTGGACCTGCCGGGCGCCTACAGCCTGCAGCCAGCCAGCTTGGACGAGGCAATCACCCGTGACCTGTGCCGGGGTTTCTATCCGGGCGAAGCCGCGCCAGATGCACTGATCTGCGTCATCGATGCGACCAACCTGCGCCTGCACCTGCGTTTCGCGCTGGAAGTGCGCGAGCTCGGCAAGCCGATGGTGGTGGCCTTGAACATGGTCGATGCGGCGCGCAAACGCGGCATCGAAATCGACGTGCCGGCGCTGGAGAAGGCGCTGGGCGTGCCGGTGGTGGAAACCGTGGCGGTGCGTCACCACGGCGCGCGCGCGCTGGTGGAACGCATCGACGCGCTGATGCCGCATCTGGATGCGATGCCGGTGCATCCGGTTGAGCCTGGTGCTGACTACCACGTGCAGGTGCGCGACATTCTGGCCTCGGCCGTACGCATGCCCGCGCCGACTGCCAAGGTGGACGACGCGCTGGACCGTTGGTTGCTGCACCCGGTTTACGGCCTGCTGACCCTGGCGGTGGTCATGTTCCTGATCTTCCAGGCGGTGTATGCCTGGGCCACGCCACTGATGGATGGCATCGAGGCCGGTTTCGCCTGGCTCGGCCAGCTGGCAGCAGCCAAGTTGCCGGAAGGGCCGCTGAGCAGCCTGCTGGTTGACGGCATCATTGCCGGTGTTGGCGGCGTGCTGGTGTTTCTGCCGCAGATTCTGATCCTGTTCGCCTTCATTCTGGCCTTGGAAGAGTCGGGCTATCTGCCGCGCGCTGCGTTCCTGCTGGATCGGATGATGGCGGCGGCGGGTTTGTCGGGGCGTTCGTTCATCCCGCTGCTGTCCAGCTTCGCCTGTGCGGTGCCGGGCATCATGTCGACCCGATCGATCCAGGATCCGCGTGATCGTCTGGCCACCATCCTGGTCGCGCCGCTGATGACCTGCTCGGCGCGCTTGCCGGTCTATGCCTTGCTGATCGGCGCCTTCATCCCGGCCAAGACCGTGTGGGGCATGTTCAACCAGCAGGGTCTGGTGCTGTTTGCGCTGTATCTGGCCGGCATCCTCAGCGCGCTGGTGATGTCGTGGACGATGAAGAAGTTCCGTCGCGACAAGAGCGAGCATCCCTTGATGCTGGAGCTGCCGTCCTATCGGCTACCCAATCCGCGCGACCTGCTGGTAGGCCTGTACGAACGCGCGATGATCTTCCTCAAGCGCGTCGGCGGCATCATCCTGTCGTTGACCATCCTGCTGTGGTTCCTGCTGTCGTATCCGGGTGCGCCGGAGAACGCGACCATGCCGGCTATCGATTACAGCTTTGCCGGCCAGATCGGTCATGCGATGGCGGTGATCTTCGCCCCGCTGGGCTTCAACTGGCAGATCTGCATTGCCTTGATTCCCGGCATGGGTGCGCGAGAGGTGGCGGTGTCCTCGCTGGCCACGATCTATGCGCTGTCCGCTGCCGATGACGATGCCGCCATCCAGGCGCTGACCCCGGTGATCAGTGATGGGTGGACGCTGGCGACCGGTCTGTCGCTGATGGTGTGGTTCATTTACGCGCCGATGTGCATTTCCACCCTGGCCACCATCAAGCGCGAGACCAACTCGTGGAAGCAGATGGCCTTTGCCACGGTGTACCTGTTTGGTGCGGCGTATCTGGCGGCGTTCGTCACCTACCAGGTGGCGGTGGCGTTGGGAGCCGGCTGAGATGGACAAGAGCCTGTTGCTGCAATACCTGATCATCGCCGTGGCGGTGCTGGTCAGTGCCTGGGTGGTGCTGAAGAAGCAGTTCCCGGGGGTATTGCGCAAGCTGCGCGGCATGCTGGCGTTGTGGCTGGTGCGCCCGCAGCGTTCGCCGCGCCTGCAGGCCTGGGGGCGCCGGCTGGCGCCGCCGGCGGCCAGCAGTGGCGGTGCATGTGGTGGGTGCAGCAGTTGCGGGCCCGGCGAGCCGAAACAGCATTGAGTGATACGACGACGCCGGGTTATCCCGGCGTTGTCGTATCTGCGGCAATGCCTGCTGATCCGACGTTGGCCGACCCGGATGGGCAGTGCAGGGCAGGGGCGGGTGCCGGGATTTGGGCTGTGCCTGTCGATAAGCGCCGGCTGTACACTGTGGCGATTGCAGGAAGCAACCGGGGGGTATCGGCATGAGGTCGTTTATCGGAATTGTGGTGCTGGTCGTGGTGCTGGCGGTTTGTGCGTCGGTGTACCTGCGTGGCGGCAACAAGATCAATCAGGACCAGGTGCGCGCGCTGTACCAGCGTACTGACCTCGCCATTGCAGCAAGCGATGACAAGCCCTTGTGCGAAATGTTGTCAAAAGACTATGTGCAGACCACGGTGACCAAGACCGAAACCGCACAGGCCGAACAGAGTCATGACCGCGAGCAATCCTGCGCAGCGCTGGCGCAGAGCATGCAGCAGCTGCGTCAGTTGCGCGAAATGTTCGGCGGGCGCATGCCGCTGCGTTACGAACAGACAGTCGGCGATATCAGCATTGCCAGTGACGGCCGTTCGGCTGAGGTCGAGGTGTCGGCCATTGTTGAAATGGCGGGTGTGCGCATGGTCAGCCGTGGTCGCGATACCGTCGAACGCAGGCGTTGGCGCACCTATCTGACCAGCAGCCGAGCGGTTACCCACGTCGGCCGGATGGAATGACGCGCAGCGCGCTTGTGCGCGGGGCGCTTGAGGCGTTAGCGTTCGGCCCATGAATACGACTCCCACCCGTTTGTTGATCCACGGTGCCTCCGGGCGCATGGGTCAGGCCCTGCTGCGGCTCGCGGCAGAAGATTCCTCGTTGCAGGTGGTTGCTGCGGTGGTGCGCAAACCGCCGATCCAGCGCGTGATCGATGGCATTCCGCATTTTGCCGCCAGTGAGCTGGCCGGCGCGCCGGCTTTCGATGTGGCGATTGATTTCAGCCTGCCGGAGGGCTTCGACCCGGTTCTGGCGCTGTGTGCCGAGCGGGGTGTGGGCCTGGTATCGGGCACTACCGGCATCAGTGCCCAGCAACAGGCGGCGCTGGCCACGGCGGCAGCCAGGATTCCGCTGGTCTGGGCAACCAATTTCAGTCTGGGCGTGGCGGTGCTGGCCGAGCTGGTGGAGCGGGCGGCGGCGGCGTTGCCGGGCTGGGATTGCGACATCGTCGAGTCGCACCATGTCCACAAGAAGGACGCGCCCTCGGGCACCGCGCTGACGCTGGGCGAATCGGCGGTGCACGGCGGCGCCGAGCCGCGCTATGCCAGCCTGCGTGCCGGCGACATCATCGGCGAGCATTTCGTGCAGTTCACCGGTCTGGGTGAGCGGGTTGAACTGGTGCATCGGGCGACGAACCGCGACATTTTTGCGCGTGGCGCCCTGCATGCAGCCAAACAGTTGCGCCAGCGCAGCCCCGGCCAGTACCGGGTGCGGGATCTGCTCGGAAACGTGACCGAGGCCTGAGAAAGCTGAATTCGCGGCGTGATCCATCCGGAAAAGGATCCGCTTGCGCCTGAACAGCTGAAGGAAAGCGCACGGGGCGCTGGCGTTGGTGCCCCCTTGCCTTTACAATTCCGGCTCGCCGAAACACGTTAGCCGGACCGGTTCCCAGACCGCCGTCCGCGCTTTTTTGCAACCGGTTTTTGACCGCGAACGCAGGCGTGGCTTCGGAGTCCCCCGGTAGCCAAAGTGAGATTCCCGTGACCCAAGCCGCAATTCTCGTGCTCGAAGACGGCACCGTATTCGAGGGCGAATCCGTAGGCGCGCCCGGCCTATCCGTGGGTGAGGTGGTGTTCAACACTGCCATGACCGGTTATCAGGAAATGCTGACCGATCCGTCCTACGCCCGGCAGATGATCACCCTGACCTACCCGCATATCGGCAACACCGGTATGAACGACCAGGACGATGAAGCCGCCAAGGTATGGGCATCGGGCCTGATCGTGCGCGATGTGCCGCGCCGCCCGAGCAGCTGGCGCAACCAGGTGTCGCTGCAGGATTGGTTGATCCAGCGCGGCGTGGTGGCCATCTCCGGCATCGATACCCGCAAGCTGACCCGCATCCTGCGTGAGCGCGGTGCGCAGAACGGCGCACTGATGGCCGGCCCCGACATCGATGTCGAGAAGGCACTGGAAGCAGCACGCAAGTTCCCCGGCCTGAAGGGCATGGATCTGGCCAAGGTGGTCAGCACCAACAAGCCTTACAGCTGGGCTGACGGCCAGCTGGACCTGGACAGCAATGAATTCGTCCGCGCCGAACCGAAGTTCAAGGTTGTGGCCTACGACTTCGGCGTGAAGACCAACATCCTGCGCATGCTCGCCGAACGCGGTTGCGAGCTGACCGTGGTGCCGGCGCAGACCCCGGCGGCCGAAGTGCTGGCGATGAATCCGGACGGCGTGTTCCTGTCCAACGGCCCGGGCGACCCGGAACCGTGTGACTACGCCATCAGCGCGATCAAGACCTTTGTCGAAAAGAAGGTGCCGACCTTCGGTATCTGCCTGGGCCACCAGCTGCTCGGCCTGGCCTCGGGCGCAAAGACCATGAAGATGGGCCATGGCCACCACGGTGCCAACCATCCGGTGCAGGACATCGACGACGGCCGGGTGATGATCACCTCGCAGAACCACGGCTTCGCCATCGACGAAAGCGTGCTGCCGGCCAATGTCCGGGTTACCCACCGCTCGCTGTTCGACCAGACCATCCAGGGCATCGCGTTGACCGATGCGCCGGCGTTCTCCTTCCAGGGTCACCCGGAAGCATCGCCCGGCCCGCGTGACGTGGCGCCGCTGTTTGACCGCTTCATCACCTTGATGGAAAAGGCCAAGGCCTGATGCCCCGGACGGCAGCCGCTTCAGGGTTCCGTCGCTGGCTATGGCCAGTGATGGCTGCAATGGTGCTGGCTGCCTATCCGACCTTCGTGCTTGCCAATGTCTACTGGAAGTTTTTCCAGGCCGATCTGCCCGGCGGACGTAATGGTCCTGCCGATGCATACCGGCACAGTCTGGCCAGCGCCATCGTCGCCTACACCTTGTCGCCGCGCTGCGTCGATTGGGTGACCAGGGTGATGGAGAGCGACGGGTTGAACGATGCAAGCGGGGCGATGGATGCCCACAACAACCGGATCGGCGCGCGCTTGGGCGCGGCTGCTCCCAGCTGGGCCGCGATGCAGCGTGATGTCCGCGCCGCGGTCGAACACGGAGCGGTCAATGCCGCTTCGACCGATCAGATAACCTGGCTCGCCCCGACGGCGTGGCAGGAACGACTTTACTGAGGATTGTCATGCCAAAGCGCACCGACCTAAAAACCATCCTGATCATCGGCGCCGGCCCGATCGTCATCGGCCAAGCCTGTGAGTTCGACTACTCCGGCGCGCAGGCGTGCAAGGCGCTGCGTGACGAGGGTTACCGCGTGGTGTTGGTGAACTCCAACCCGGCCACCATCATGACCGACCCGGAGATGGCTGACGCCGTCTACATCGAGCCGATCACCTGGCAGATGGTCGAGAAGATCATCGAGAAGGAGCGCCCCGACGCGCTGCTGCCGACCATGGGTGGCCAGACCGCGCTGAACTGCGCGCTGGACCTGGCTGACCACGGCGTGCTGGAGAAGTACAACGTCGAACTGATCGGCGCCAAGCGCGAAGCGATCATGATGGCCGAAGACCGCGAGCTGTTCCGCGTGGCGATGGGCGAAATCGGTCTGGAATGCCCGACCGCAGCCGTTGCCCACACGCTGGAAGAAGCGCTGGAAATCCAGACCCGCGTTGGCTACCCGACCATCATCCGCCCGTCCTTCACCCTGGGCGGCAGCGGCGGCGGTATCGCCTACAACCGCGAAGAGCTGATCGAGATCGTCAGCCGCGGCCTGGAACTGTCGCCGACCAGCGAAGTGCTGGTGGAAGAGTCGGTGCTGGGCTGGAAGGAATTCGAGATGGAAGTGGTCCGCGACACCGCGGACAACTGCATCATCGTCTGCTCGATCGAGAACCTCGACCCGATGGGCGTGCACACCGGTGACTCGATCACCGTGGCGCCGGCACAGACCCTGACCGACAAGGAATACCAGCGCCTGCGCGATGCCTCCATCGCCGTGCTGCGCAAGATCGGCGTAGACACCGGCGGCTCCAACGTGCAGTTCGGCATCAGCCCGACCACCGGCCGCGTGGTAGTGATCGAGATGAACCCGCGCGTGTCGCGTTCCTCGGCACTGGCCTCCAAGGCCACCGGCTTCCCGATCGCCAAGGTCGCCGCCAAGCTGGCCGTGGGTTACACCCTGGACGAATTGAAGAACGAAATCACCGGCGGGCTTACCCCGGCTTCGTTCGAGCCGTCGATCGATTACGTCGTCACCAAGATTCCGCGCTTTGCCTTCGAGAAGTTCCCGGCTGCCGATGCACGCCTGACCACCCAGATGAAGTCGGTGGGCGAGGTGATGGCGATGGGCCGCACCTTCAAGGAATCGCTGCAGAAGGCCCTGCGTGGCCTTGAAACCGGCAAGGTTGGCCTCGACCCGACCGAGCTGGACCTGAGCAACGAAGACGACATCGCCACCATGAAGCGCGAGCTCAAGGCCCCGGGCCCGGAGCGTCTGTTCTACGTGGGTGATGCATTCCGCAGCGGCCTGAGCGTTGAAGACATCTTTGCGATGTCGCATATCGACCCGTGGTTCCTCGACCAGATCGAGGAAATCATCGCCGACGAAAAGCAGGTCCATGCCGAAGGCATCGACTCGCTCAACGCTGCACGCCTGCGTGTGCTCAAGCGTGCCGGCTTCTCCGATGCGCGCCTGGCCCAGCTGACCGGCACCAACGAAGCCGCCATCCGTGCGCTGCGTCGTGCACACAAGGTGCGCCCGGTGTACAAGCGCGTGGATTCCTGCGCGGGCGAATTCGCTACCGGTACCGCCTATCTGTACTCCACCTACGAGGAGGAGTGCGAGGCCGCACCGAGCAACCGCGACAAGATCATGATTCTGGGTGGTGGCCCGAACCGCATCGGTCAGGGCATCGAGTTCGACTACTGCTGCGTGCATGCCGCGCTCGCCCTGCGCGAGGACGGCTATGAAACCATCATGGTCAACTGCAACCCGGAAACCGTCTCCACCGATTACGACACCTCCGATCGCCTGTACTTCGAGCCGCTGACGCTGGAAGACGTGCTGGAAATCGTCGAGCTCGAAAAGCCCAAGGGCGTGATCGTGCAGTACGGCGGCCAGACCCCGCTGAAGCTGGCGCGCGCACTGGAAGCCAATGGCGTGCCGGTGATCGGCACCTCGCCGGACTCCATCGACCTGGCCGAAGACCGTGAGCGTTTCCAGCAGCTGGTCGACAAGCTCGGCCTGAAGCAGCCGCCGAACCGCATCGCCCGCAACGACCAGGAAGCCCTGCTGCTGGCCCGCGAAATCGGCTACCCGCTGGTGGTGCGCCCGAGCTACGTGCTTGGCGGCCGTGCGATGGAAATCGTGTACAGCGAATCCGACCTGGCCCGCTATGTGCGCGACGCGGTAAAGGTGTCCAACGATTCGCCGGTGCTGCTGGACCACTTCCTGGATGCGGCGGTCGAAGCCGACGTGGACATCATCTGCGACAAGGATGGCAACGTCCTGATCGGCGGCGTGATGGAGCACATCGAAGAAGCCGGTGTGCACTCCGGTGACTCGTCCTGCTCGCTGCCGCCGTACTCGCTGTCGGCTGAAACCCAGGCCGAACTGCGTCGCCAGGTCACCGAGCTGGCCAAGGCGTTGAAGGTTGTCGGCCTGATGAACACCCAGTTCGCCGTGCAGACCGACGCCGATGGCAAGGATGTGATCTTCCTGCTGGAAGTGAACCCGCGCGCCTCGCGTACCGTGCCGTTCGTGTCCAAGGCCACCGGCATGGCGCTGGCCAAGATTGCTGCACGCTGCATGGCCGGCAAGACGTTGGCCGAGCAGGGCGCAACCAAGGAAATCGTGCCGGGCTATTACTCGGTGAAGGAAGCCATCTTCCCGTTCGCCAAGTTCCAGGGCGTGGACCCGATCCTTGGGCCAGAAATGCGCTCCACCGGTGAGGTGATGGGTGTGGGCCGCAGCTTCAGCGCCGCGTTCGCACGTGCGCAGGAAGCCGGCAGCATCAAGACCCCGCCGGTCGGCAAGGTCTTCATCTCGGTGCGCGACGCTGACAAGCAGCGCGTGATGCCGGCGGTGCAGGGCCTGGTCGAGCGTGGTTATTCGCTGGTGGCTACCCGCGGCACCGCCGCGTGGTTGCAGCAGCATGGTTACACCTGTGACGTGGTCAACAAGGTAGTTGAAGGCCGTCCGCACATCGTGGACAGCATCAAGAATGGCGAGATCGTCTACATCGTCAACACGACCGAAGGCCGTGCGGCGATCAACGACTCGTTCTCGATCCGCCGCGAAGCACTGCAGAACCGCATCACGTACTCCACCACGGTTGCAGGCGCCAAGGCGCTGGTGCAGTCGCTGGAGTTCCGTGGCACCGGTCCGGTGTTGTCGCTGCAGGAACTGCACAAGGAGTTGAATGCATGAGAGCCCCCATCACGATGAAGGGCGCCAAGCGCCTGCGTGACGAGCTGGATCACCTGAAATCGGAAAAGCGCCCCAAGGTCATCGCTGCCATCGCCGAAGCGCGCGAGCACGGTGACCTGAAGGAAAATGCCGAGTACCACGCTGCACGCGAAGAGCAGAGCTTCATCGAAGGTCGCATCAAGCTGCTGGAAGGTGAGCTGTCGCACTCGGAAGTCATCGACATCAGCAAGCTCAACGCCGGTAGCAAGGTGGTGTTTGGCGCGACGGTGACGCTGGCTGACGTGGAAAACGACGAAGAGAAGCGTTACCAGATCGTTGGCGACCTGGAAGCGGACATCAAGCAGGGCTTGATCGCCATTTCCTCGCCAGTGGCGCGCGCGATGATCGGCAAGCACGAGGGCGACGCCATCGCCATCGACGCACCGGCCGGGCAGCGCGAGTACGAAATCATCAGCGTCGAATACCTCGACTGACGATGGCCAAAGCCACACTGCTGCTGCCCGCACGCAGCCGTTTCCCGGCAGGCGAACTGCCGGCGCAGGTGGCTGCAGCACTGGGCCGTGCCGAGCGTTCGCTCGGTACGGCGGGTGAATCGGCGCAGCTGCGCCGTCACTTCAGCGTGCAGCCGGCCGATTGGTCGGCCGCCGCCCTGACCCGCCAGACCGATGCCGGCGATGCCGCCGGCGGCTTCTGGCTGCGCGCCGATCCGGCCAATATCGTGCCCGACATGCAGGGCGCGCGGCTGATGGCTGCAGCGGAAACCCTGCGTCTGGAGCAGGCCGACGTGGAGGCACTGCTGCCTGCATTGCAGCCGCTGTTCGCAGGATTCGGCTATCAACTGGATGCGCCGACACCTGCACGCTGGTATCTGCGCCTGCCGGAAGACACACCGCTGCCCACGTTCGCCGAGCCCGATGCGGTGCTTGGCGATGATCTGTTCGCGCATCTTCCCGATGGTGAGAACGGGCGCCGTTGGCGTGGTTTGTTGACCGAAGCGCAGGTTGTATTGCACCAGCATCCGTGGAACGAGCAACGTGTGGCGCAGGGTCAACGTGCGGTGAATTCCCTGTGGTTCTGGGGCGCCGGCAGCCTGCCGCAAACGGTGCATACCGCACATGCGCAGGTGCGCAGCCGCGATGCATTGGTGCAAGGTCTGGCCGCACTGGCTGGCGTACGCCTGGGCGGTGAGCAGAGCGTGGACGCGCTGGTTGATCTGCGCCAGCTGCGCTCGCTGCAGCAACTGGCCAACGATGCCATCACGCCATTGCTTGCTGCCCTGTCGCGGGGCGAGCTCAGCGAACTGCAGCTCGATTTCGAGGATGGCACGGCGTATCGCCTCACCCGCGGGCAGCGTTGGTGCTTCTGGAAAAAACCGATAGCGACGCTGGCTGATGAGTGAGAATCTGAAGGTCGTTCGCCGTGACGCTGTTGCAAGCGACGGCTGGGGCGATGAAACCCTGCCGCTGCTGCGTCGCATCTATGCCGCACGCGGCGCAACCACGCCCGGGCAGGCCCAGCCGCGTCTGGCGCAGTTGCATGCGCCGGAGTTGTTGGGTGGCATGCAGGCAGCGGTTGCGTTGTTGGCCGATGCGATCGCCAATGACAAGCGCATCCTGATCGTCGGCGATTTCGACTGTGACGGGGCCACCGCATGTGCGGTCGGCGTGCGCGGCCTGCGCATGCTGGGCGCGCGCGATGTGGTGCATGCGGTGCCGAACAGAATGGTGCATGGCTATGGTCTGTCGCCGTCGCTGGTGGAAGAGCTGGCCGTATTGAAGCCGGATCTGCTGGTCACGGTGGATCACGGTATTGCCTGCCATGCGGGTGTGCGCGCCGCGAAGGCGCTGGGCTGGCAGGTACTGGTTACCGACCACCACTTGCCGGGCGAACAGCTGCCACCGGCCGACGCGATTGTTGATCCGAACGTGGACGGCGACGCATTCCCGAGCAAGGCATTGGCCGGCGTGGGTGTGATCTTTTACGTGTTGATGGCGCTGCGCCGGCAACTGCGTGAACAGGCGGCATTCGGCACCCAAGCCGAGCCCGATCTGCTGAGTTTGCTGGACCTGGTCGCGGTAGGCACCGTGGCCGATCTGGTGGCTCTGGATGACAACAACCGCGCCTTGGTTTCGGCCGGTTTGCGCCGCCTGCGCGCGGGCAAAGCCAGTGTGGGTCTGCAGGCCTTGATCGAGGTGAGCGGCCGTGACCCGCGCAGGCTCAGTGCCAGTGACATCGGTTATGCGGTCGCACCGCGGCTCAACGCTGCCGGCCGCTTAGAAGACATGGCGCTGGGCATCGAACTGTTGCTGACCGAAGACCCGGCACAAGCAAGGCATATCGCCACCTTGCTGGAAGAAATCAACGCCGAACGCCGGGCCGTGCAGCAGATCATGACCGACGATGCCGAGAAGGCGGTTGCGCGTGCCTTGCTGGATGACGATATGCAGCGGCCGGTGGCGGCCTGCCTGTTCGATGCCGAGTGGCATCCGGGCGTGGTTGGCCTGGTGGCTTCAAAGATGAAGGACCGCCTGCATCGGCCGGTGATTGCGTTTGCGCCGGCTGAGCCGGGCGACGATGCATTGCGGGGTTCGGCGCGCTCCATCAGTGGTTTCCACATCCGCGATGCACTGGCTGCGATCAATGCCAATCATCCCGGTTTGATGGAAAAATTCGGCGGCCACGCGATGGCTGCCGGTTTGAGTTTGCCTCTGGCAAATCTGGAAGCATTCAAGGCGGCGTTCGTGCAGCAGGTGCAACGCAGCCTCGACCCGGCATTGCTGCAACAACAGTTGCTCAGCGATGGCGAACTGTCGCCCGCCGAGCTGGATTTCCAGCACGCCGAAGCGCTGCGCTTGGCCGGCCCCTGGGGCCAGGGCTTCGCCGAGCCGCTGTTTGACGGTACGTTCGAGGTGCTTGAGTGGCGAGTGCTGAAGGAGCGCCACCTGAAGCTGGTGCTGCGTCAATCTGGCGCTGCAGCGCGCATCAATGCAATCCATTTCAGTGGCTGGACCGGCACGGCACCGGCGCAACATGTGCAGGTCGCTTACCGCCTGGTGAGTGATGACTACCGCGGCGGCAAGGCCATCCAGCTGATCGTCGAGCACTGCGCCTCCGTTTGACCTGCAGAGGGCCCGGAGCAGGAAGAGGCTGAGCGCATCCCCTGTAGTGCCGAGCCATGCTCGGCAGGGGCTTACCGCAGATCCATCACCCGTAGCAGCCCGTAGCCCGGGTAAGCGAAGCGCACCCGGGGCCATTGGCGTAGTGCCGAGCCACGCTCGGCAGGGGCCTCACCGCAGATCCATCACCACGTTCTGGACTCCTGCTCCCGGGTGCGCTGCGCTTACCCGGGCTACAGCGTCGCCACGTCCAGCCGGCGCACTTTCCAACAGCGCGAGACCGATCTCGCCAGCTGGCTTCACCCGCAGCTTTGTGTGATCTACATCGCTAAAGACGGGTTCCGAATGTCCAGACAACAAACACGGATTGGAAGGCAGCGACACACAGGGTTTGCGCAGTTCACTGCATGTGCACGCCGTGATTGCGTTAGGACCACGTGATGAAGCTCGTCCTCGACTAATACTTTCCTACGAATTCAGCCTTTGATTGTCTGATACCGGCGTCAGAAAACTGGCGCGCTGCATCAAGCAATGGCACAGTCGGGTTCTCGATACCGCATGGGACGACGGAACGCCCGATGTTTGCAGAATCACTTTCAGCAGCAGGCGGCTTGCAACGCCTGCATCAAGATCGCCGGCTGGTTCGTGTTGAAACCGCGCTTGCCCCGGAGACATTCCTGGTCAAACGTTTCGACGGCAACGAATCGGTATCCGCGCCTTTCCTCTATCACATCGAGTTGTTGTCGACCCAGCCACGGCTGGAGTTGAAGCAACTGGTTGGTCAGCCGCTGCGTCTGCTGCTCGGCGACGAGTTTGGTGGCCGCAGCGTGCATGGCTATGTGCGCGAGTTCGCCAGCACGGGGCAACAAGCGCAGTTCAACAGCTACCGCGCCGAGATTGCACCCTGGTTTGCTTTCCTCGACTTCACCAGCAATTGCCGCATTTTCCAGGACAAGAACGTTCTGGAGATCGTCGAGGAAGTATTTGCCGGTTACGAACAGCTGGCGCGCTACCGCTACGATCTCAATGCCGGCAAGCTGCAGCCGCTGTCATATTGCGTGCAGTACAACGAATCGGATTTCGCCTTCGTCAGCCGCCTGCTGGAAGATGCAGGCCTGTATTACAGTTTCGTGCATGACGAGGATGGGCATACGCTGGTCATCAGCGATGACTCCACACTCAGTGTTGTACACGGCGAGCCGGGCGCGATTGCCTATGTCTCCGATCAAGGCACCTTGGCACGTACCGGCCTGCACCGCTGGGGCGCGCGGCGCAGGGTAGGGCCGAGCGCGCAGACATTGCGCAGCTTCGACTTCAAGCAGCCCAAGCAGCAGCTGGATGGCAACCAGGGCAATCAGGTGCCGATGGGTTTGTTGCCGCCGCTGGAGCAGTACCGTTACGACGGCGCTGCGCGCTTTGCCAATAGCAGAGTTGGTGAGGCATTGGCAGCAGTGCGCAATGAAGAAGTCAGCTGGCCGACCAAGTTGTTCGAATGCGCCGGCAATGCTGGTGAATTGCAGGCCGGCGCGTGCTTCAGCCTTGATAGGCATCCGGATTTCATCGGCCGTGACGAAGCGGACCGCGAGTTCTTCGTGGTATCGATGCAACGCGAAGGCCACAACAATTTCGCCAGTGATTTCGCCAGTGCCGAGCTGCCCAGCGTGGAGATGCAGGCGCAGGTATTGCGCCGGCGCATCCCGTTCCGCCCATTGCGGCAGACGCCGTGGCCGCGCATGCCAGGGCCGCAGACAGCGACTGTCGTCGGGCCTCCCGGCGAAGAACTGCACGCCGATGCCTACGGCCGGGTGAAGGTGCAGTTCCATTGGGACCGCAAGCTGGATCGGCGTGAGAACGCCTCGTGCTGGATCCGCAGCGCCAGCCCATGGGCCGGTGCCGACATGGGCGGCGTGTCGCCGCCACGCGTTGGCCAGGAGGTCATCGTCGATTTCCTCGATGGTGATCCGGACCGGCCGATCATTACCGGCCGCGTTTTCAATGAACAGAATATGCCGCCGTTTGGCATGGAAGTCAGCGGCCTGAAATCCAAAACCGTGAAAGGGGGCGGCTGGAATGAAGTCACCATGCACGATGGTGCCGGCGGCGAACTGCTGAACATGCGCGCTCAGCGCGACATGGTCACCACCGTGCTCAACGACCAGACCGCGAGCATCCTCAACAACAAGACCACCAGTGTGACGGTTGACCACGGCATGACCGTGGGTGGTAACCAGACCATCGGCGTTACCGGCAATCGCGGCATCACCGTCACCGGTACCGATACCTCTACTGTGACCGGGACGCGCACCACCGATGTCACCGGCGCGGTCGCCGAGACGTATCACACCGGTCAGACCAAGACCATTCTTGCTGCCGGCTATACCGAAACCATCACTGGCCCCTTCACCACGACGTTGACCGGCAACTACATCAGCCAGCGCACAGGTACGTGGAAGCAGACCATCACTTCGACGTCGTGGGAGCAGGTGCAGGGCAAGGTGACCGAGCAGTATCTTGCGGGGCGCGAGACCACCATCACCGGCCTGGACAAGCGCGGCGTGACCGGTGCGGTCGAGGATGCCAACAAGGGTTCACGCACCATCGGCGTGGAGGGCGCGTTCGAGCAGGGTGTTACGGAAACCCACTCGCAGTTCTCTACCGGCGAGATGACGTTGGCCTCTGCGGCGAAGCTGATTGCAGTTGTGGGCGAGTCCTCCGCCATCGAAATCACCGCAGGCGAAATCAAGATCAGCGCCGGGGGCTCGGAAGTGGTGATCAATGCCAGCGGAGTCTCGGTCAACGGCAGCGAGATCAAACTCAACTGCTAAGCAGAACGGAGATTCAGCATGCAGGACACCCCCATGTTGCGCGGCCTCGCTACCTTGCGCGAGGCTTGGCTGCACGCAAGTTCCGATCCTTCCCGGCGTTTGCTGATTTGGCGTCTGCCGGCCAACGCCAGCCGTCTATTGGCGGCTTTTTTCGAGATGCAACGGCACGACGAAGGGCGTGATACGCCGGATTATTTCCTGCGTATCGACACCCGCTACGAACTTGGCTTCCGCTATAGCCGACAGATAAAGCAGGATCTGCTGGAACGCTACCTCGGCAGTCAGGATGAACTGCGCGAGCAGGGCGTGACGCTGGGCTGGCGTGGCCCCAACGAAACCCATCCGGATTCTGCGGCGGGTGTTGTCGAGGTGCTGGCTGGTTTCGCCGAACACCATGCTGCGCATCTGCGCTTGATGGCGGCAGTTCTGGAGCCCGAGCGCCATGTACCTGGTGATGGCTTTGAGCGTTGGATTTCGGCCGCGTTGAATGCGGTTCCAGGCGCGCATCTGCGTTTGGTCCTGGTGGACACACAAGAGGATCCACGCTGGCAGCCCTTGCTGGAAAAACATGCAGATGTAGCCGCGTTGATCGGTGGAGACGTCGACATGTTCGGGATCGCACGCGATACGGCGGCGCAATCCACGGGGCGCGGGCCGGAGGTGTTGTACCGGCAGCTGCTGGCCGACCTGATGCTGTTGATCGAACGTGGCAGCCCCGCCCAGGTGGTGACACGCGCCGAACGTGCTCAGGCCCTTGCCACACGCAATGGTTGGCACGACCAGCAATCGGTAGTGCAGATGATGGTTGCAGGCGCGTGGCTCAAACACGGTGACCACGCGCAGGCCATCAACGCCTACCGCAATGCACGCACCGCGGCGGACAGTGCAAGACTCGGTGGTAACGCCGCTGGCGCTGACTTGGTGATGCAGAGTTGGTTTGGCGAGGCGGGCTGCTGGTTTACGGCCAAACAGCCTGAGCGCGCCGCGCAGACCTATCTGCAGGCATCGGCCTCGGCCGCGAGCATCCCGCATCCCATGTTCCAGTTGGAAGGACAGCGCATGGCCGGTTGGTGCCAGCTGCAGGCGGGTAACCGGGAAGTGGCGCGCACGCAGTTGCTGGAAGCCATTCGTATTGCCAAGCCGTTGTCGCCGGCGGACCGCAAAACCACAACACTCCCGCAGGTGCTATGGGATCTGCTGCTCTTGCAGGACGCGCGCCGCTGCCAGAAGCTGCAGGACGTCGCGGCGGAGTATGTGCAGGCCAGTACGCGCGTATTCGGCGATGCCGAGAGTAGCGCCATGGCGTTGGGGCCGCGGCCTGCGCGATCGGCACTTGATGCCATCGAGCGGCAGTTGGATGTCGCGCTTGAACAGGGTTTCCATCGCGCGCAGCAGGAGCGCGAGCGGCTGATTCAGGCCGGCGATGAGTTCTTTCGCAAGATCGTCGCCGTGGGCCGCGATTTTCTCGATCCGGCCTGGAACGGCATTCCGGCCATTGAACATCCTCTGGATCACGAGATCCCGGTATGGAGCGAGCCGCCGGCAATGCAGCCCTTGCCGGATCCATCCGAACTGCTGCAGGCAGCGAGCTCTGCGCGAACTACATCCCCAACTACAGCAGGAGCGGCACTGGCATGACGCCGAGCAGGAAAACAGCGGTGATGGCCGTGGCCATCGCGATTGGAATCATCGTGGTGGCCTGGATCAGCGCGGACTACCGCGACGAGGTCAAAGCCTTCCTGCGTGCGCTGTTGCGCGCCATCTGAGCAACAAGGAGTGTTGCCATGAGCATCGCTGCCAAGCATCTTGATCCGCAGTTGGGTATCGATATCCATATGTATGCGGTGCCGCCAAGCCCGCTGCCGACGCCGCATATCGGGCTGGTGCTGGATCCGTTCGACTACATCCCGTTCATCGGTTCGACGATCAAGGTCAATGGCGTGCATCGCGCCACCGCCGGTACCGGCGGCCTGGATGTGCATATTCCTTTGGGCGTTTGGGCGCCACCGTTGGCCGCGCCGATGGGCCCGCAGTTCGACGGCGAAGAGATCTTCATGGGCAGCCGCACGGTATCGGCTGATGGCGAACCGTTCTCGCGGCTGGCGATGCCGGTGCTGGATTGCAATCTGGCCGGCATGATCAATCCGTTCCGGATGAAGAAGCCCAAGAAGCCGTTGCGGGCACTGTCGCTGCCGACCGGTCTGAATGTCGCCATTCCGAGTAGCGTGACGGTGGGCGGACCACCGACGATCTCTTGGACGGCGATGGCGTTCCGTGCTGCCTTTGCCGGGTTGGGCAAGCTGCGCAAGAGCAAGTTTTTTCAGGGCAAGATGGATGCCTTCAAGACGTGGCGTCAAGGCAAATGGGGGCATCTTCCGTCGGGTACGCTCAAGTGCAGGATCCTGCGTGCCGAGCCGGTGGATACCCGTGACGGCAGCGTGGTGGTCAGCCATCAGGACTTTGATATTCCCGGCCGCCTGCCGTTTATATGGCAGCGCAGCTATAGCTCCGCACAGATCGGGCGCGGTGGTGCTTGCGGTGTCGGCTGGCAGACACCTGCTGACATCACACTGGAAGTGCTGGACGACGGCTCTGTGTGGATGTCCGGGCCGGGGCAGGTTGCGTTCTTTCCCGAGCTGCCGCCGGTAGATGGTGAAGCAGCCGCGATACTGGATTTCGTCGATGGCGCACGCTTGCTGCGCCAGCACGGACAATTGCGCGTGCGCTTCAAGGGCGGCCTGCAGTACGTGTTCGGCAACGATCTACCGGCAGGTGTCGCACCGTTGCCGGCACATGGCAGTCTGGCCCTGCAGCGCATCGAAGATGCCAGTGGCAACTACTGGCGCTTCGAGCGCAACGAAGGGCATCTGGTACGTATCGTAGAAAGCGGTGTCGACGGCCTGCAAGGTCGTTTCATCGACGTGGATGCGCGCCACGGCCGCGTGGAGCGCATGGCCCTGCATGACCCGGCAACTGGCCTGGTGCATCCGCTGGTGAGCTATCGTTACACCGCCGAAGGAGATCTGGCTGCCGCGGTGGATCCGCTCGGTGCTGCGCGCACATTTGCCTACGCGCAGCACCGATTGGTACAGCATACGGACCGGGTGGGTTTGTCGTTCTACTACACGTTCGATGCGCAGGGGAGGGTAGTGCACTCCTGGGGCGACGGTGGCCTGTACAACTACCACTTCGAGTACGACGCGCTGCTGCGCGAGACCCGTGTGATCGATTCGCTCGGTCATCTGAGCGTGATCAAGTTCGACGAGAACCAGCTGCCGCTGTGCGAGATCGATCCGCTCGACGGCGTTACCTTCTTTGAGTACGACGACTTCGGTCGCACGGTTGCGGTAACGGATCCGGAGGGCCTGCGCACGGGCTTTGCGTATGACGCACACGGCAACCTGTGCTGCCTGACGCGGGCAGATGGCAGCAGCTTGCAGATGGAATACGACGACCACGACAACATGGTCGCACTGCGCTCGCCGGATGGCGCCACGTGGCAGCAGGCCTACGACGGGCGCGGATTGATGGTCGTGCAGACCGACCCATTGGCAGCAAGAACGCGTTATGACTATGACGCCAGCGGGCAGTTGCTTGCGCAGACCAATGCGCGGCAGGCAGTCACGCAGCTGCGCTACGACCGTCACGGTCTTGTCGCAGCAGTGATTGATGCGCTGGGGCATGAGAGTCGCTACGAGCAGGATGCGCTGGGCAATCTGCTGCGGCAGGTAGATCCGCTGGGGCAGGTCAGTCGCTATGAATACGACGCCAAGGGCCGCTTGCTGGCAACGGTGACGCCCGATGGTGCAGGCGTGCGCTGCGAGTACGACGCGGAAGATCAGCTTGTCCGCTACACCGACGAGGCCGGCGCGCAGACCCGGCTGGAGTATGTCGGCATTGGCCAGATCGGCCGCCGGCTTCAGGCCGATGGCCATGCGGTGGAATACCGCTATGACAGCGAAGAGCAGCTGATCGCCGTCATCAATCAGCGCGGTGAGACCTATCAGCTGCTGCGTGACCCACTTGGTCGGATCATCAAGGAAGTCGACTATTGGGGCCAGGCAAGACGCTATAGCTATGACGCAGCCGGGCGCTTGACCGCCACAGTCGATCCGCTCGGCCAGAAGGTGGCTTTCAACACCGACAAGATGGGGCGGATCACCCGCAAGACCTTGCCGGACGTGCGCCATGCCGGGCAGCAGCTGCAGGAGCATTTTGTCTACGACAAGCTCGGCCAGTTGGTCGAGCTGCGCAATCCCTCGCGTACGGTAAAGCGCCGCTACGACCCGGTTGGACAGCTGTTGGAAGAGCTGCAGGACGGCTTCCGCGTCGGCTACGGCTACGACGAGGTGGGCAACCGGGTGTCCCGCGAAACTTCTGCCGGCAATCATCTGGCCATCGGTTACGACCTGCGTGATCAGGCAGTGTCGATAGCGATCAACGATGAGTCGCCCATCCTGATGCAGCGCGATGCGCTGGGGCGGACCACGCAGGAAACCCTGAGCCCGCATCTGCAGCGTAATTTCAGCTATGACAGCCGCAACTTGCTGACCTCGCAGTCCATCCTGAAGGACGCGGCACCGCTGTTTGAAACACGCTATGACTACGACCGTAGCGGCAACCTGACCCGGCGCAGTGACAGCGGCCAGGGCGTGGACGAGTACCGCTACGACGCCATTGGCCGCCTGCTGCAGCACACCGACCCGAAGGGCAAGATAGAGCGATTCTTCAATGACCCTGCGGGCGACCGCCTACGCACCGAGATCAAGCAGGTGCAGGCACGCAAGGTGGTGGGCGGCGACAACGATGAGCTGGTCACCTGGACGCGCGAAGGTACCTATCAAGGCGTGCACTACGTCTTTGACCGGGCAGGCGACCTGATACGCAAAGGCGCACCGCACGGCGACGCTCCTGATGATCTGACCCTGATCTGGGATGCTAATCATCGCTTGGCGGAAAGCCGGCGAAATGGGCAAACCACGCACTACGGCTACGACCCGCTAGGCCGAAGAGTGTTCAAGCGCAACCCGACGCAGACGACGTGGTTCTTCTGGGACGGCGATGCGTTGCTGGGTGAAGTGCAGCAGGCGAATGACGCTGATGAAGCGGCGCCGGTTTGGGTGGGGAATGTTGCGAACTTGGTTGAGGTCAAGGCGCGGCAAAAAAAGTTGGCGGCGCTGTATGGGCGGCTGCGGGAGCATGTGTATTACCCGGAAACCTTTGTGCCTTTACTCTTTTTGGAACGAGAGAGAAGTCGAGATCCATCTGGTGGAAAGATTGGGTCAAATGGAAATACAGCACTCAGCTCTCGCGTATTGGAGCGAAACTACGCGCCATCGCACTTAAGTGTGACTGGATTAGGGGTGCTTGGAAGTGCGGTTCTCGGCGGGGAAAGTGCCGGCAACAGCCTGTACACCCGGAAGCACAAGGTGGAGGGGTTGCCTGAGTCAAACTTCGGCGAAAGAGCCTTGGTCGAGTGCGTGGATGCTGGTAAGCAAGTTTCTTATTTTTATGAGGTGGATCCTAATGGCTGCCCTTTGCGGGTGACGGATGCCGAAGGCTCCGTTATCTGGTGTCTGGACTCGCCGCTATGGCGCGGCCAAAACGGCATTTCGGGATTCAATAATGTTCTTGATTGCGCTCTGCGTTATCAGGGGCAGTACTTTGATGGTGAAACTGGATTTGCATACAATCGCAATCGTTTTTTTGATTCCGATATAGGTTCGTTCATCAGCCAGGACCCGTTGGGCTTGGATGGTGGGGATAATCTTTACCTATATGGGGATTCTCCGCTGATGGATATCGACCCTCTGGGTCTTAAGCGGATAAAGATCATTCAGGACCCGAATGGACAGACTATTCTCGAAATAGACAGTAGCAAGTACGCTGCTGGAACGCCCGAGCACCGGCAGCTTCAGCGGTTCGTCCGAGCTTGGAATAGTGAGATTCAGAAGGCTGGAGGATCATTGACCAAGCGGAGTTCGATATCTGCAGTTGAGGAGGCGGCGTCTGCCACGTGGAAACGAAACTTAAGGAGGAAGTATCCGCGCCGTTTTCTTAACAAGGTTGTCGGGCATACTCCAGATGCGATCATGGGTGGGCGGATAGCAGGCGGGAGAGCTATGGCGCTTCTCAGATCTGTAAACTCTTATCTTGGCGGAATAGCAAAGGGAGTTCCTGCCGGAACGGTTTATCACAAGGTGACATTGAAATGCAGAAAATAGAGTCGGTTGACAATGAGGTGGTTTTGACTTTTGAAGCGTTGCGGAAGTCTTACCCAGACAGGGCAGAGGAGGTGAAAGTAATTCTGCGGAACGCGGGAATGACGGAGAAAGAAATCGACGCTTCTCTGAAAATGAAAGTTGGTCGGCCTGACAATGCACTGCCGCGCGAGTATCCCATGTTGGATGCTAGCTTTCGTCCTGCCACTCCAATGTTGCGGGCGCGATATAGCTTTGCTTCTTCTATCGTGGACGTCGCTTGGCGATTCCCATCGATGAAAGAACTGGCTAAATTATTGGCTTCAAAGAAGCTCAAGGCGATCGCAGCAGCTCAGCGAAAGAATTGGGATGGTTCTGCCCCGGATGCTTTCGATGAATCCAGTATCTCGTTATTTGCATATACTAATTTGGATGACGGTGATGTTGCCTGGCTGGTTTGGAATAAGGGTGATGAGCCTGAGGTTTGGACGTATCAGGGGCAGCGTGAAAATAAGTATAAGAATATCAAGGAGTTTATTTTGCACATTATGTCGTGATCGTGGTGTTTTTAGGGTGAGTGCGAATTATGTTCCGGTTTGATTTGATTGCTTGTTTCGGCCAGGAGCTGCCGTAGGAGAGCTGGTGGATAAGTAGTCATACAAGAAGATGGTGATTGGCCGGCTTGCTGACTATCTCCAAGAAAAAGGTTGTGCGGGTAGCGAAAAAAGCGGCTATAGCCTAAAAAAACTGAAGATATTTCGATAATATTTACGATTCGCACGGTAACCGGGAAGCTGCCAGCGTCTGTTGTTCAACTTGATGTTGACGCTGACCACCTCCCAGCTTTTTGAGCCATTCAAAAGTAGAGGAATTCGGCGAAACTTACCCCGCGCAGAAAGGTGATTGGGCATTTCCGGGGCCACGTTCTACAACTGGAAGAAGAAGTGCGGCGGTTTGAGCTTGTCCGAGCTGTGCCGGCTGCGGCAAACTGGAGGGAAAGAATCGCAAGCTCAAGCAGCTGGTTGCGGATTTTGGCTTGGGCAAAGTGATGCTGCAGGACGTCATTCAAAAAAGCCCTGAGGCCGGTGCAGCGACATACGCTCATCGACTTTCTGCAGCGTGCTTACGCGGTCAGCCAGTGGCGGGGCTGTGGCGTGATGCGCCAGGCCCGCTTTGGGCTGGCGTACAAGCAGGTGCGTAAAATTCTGGGTGCGCCATTGGCGCGGCGCATCGCGGAAATTGCCCGGACGCGGGTGCGTTACGGCTACCAATGCATCCACATCCTGCTGCGTCGTGAAGGCTGGCTGATCAATCGCAAGCGCGTGCATAGGCTGTACAAACTGGCGGGGCCGAATCTGCGCTCAAAGCAATCGCGCCGACGCAGGGCCGCTGTCAAGGAGCTAGTTTTTTGGAGACGTTATGAATGTGACATTGGGGGCTCGGATGGGCGGGCCTGATGCGGCCGCCAAGTTCCATGCTGTAGTTGTGAAGCTTCGCCCCATTGTAAAAGCCACATTGTCGGAAATTATGCTAGACGCTGTGGCTGAGTTGGATTTTGAATTGTATATTGGCGGTGCGGTTACAGACTACTGTCCAGAGGCGTTTGAGGCGACGATAAGGTATACGAAGAAGGGCGAAGTGCTTTGGGTTAAGATATGCGTCCCACAAAAGGATATGGAATCGGTTGGTGAGGCTTCGGCAGAAGAGACGATTTTTGGGTGGCTGATTAGGGGTCTCGAGTTATCGGCCTTTCCTAAAAGTGTCGCAAATCTTGATTTGAAGCTTGTTGTCGGCGCGCTAAACGCTGCGACGAAATGATTTTTTTGGTTTCCTGGATGTTACCAAGGTTCTGCGGTCGCAGCCGTTCATAGCTACGAGGGCAAGGGCGCGATGGATGCTTGCTGGCTACCTCGACGCTCGACGGCGCCGGTGTGCGCTTCACATACAGTGCGGAAGATTAGCTTGTACGCTACACCGACGAAGCTGGCGCGCGGGCCAGGCTGGAATACGTGAGCATAGGCCAGATTGGTCGCCGCCAGCAGGCCAATCTGGCTACGCGGTGGAGCACCGCTATGACAGCGAAGAGCAGCTGATCGGTGTTATCAACCAGTGTGGTGAGACCTATTAGCTACTCCGCGACCCTCTTGATTGCGTCGTCGAGGAAGTCGACTATTGGACCAGGCAAGGCGTTGTAGCTATGACGCGGCCGAGCGCTTGACCACCACGGTTGATCCGCTCGGCCAAAAGATGGCCTTCAACACCGACGCCAGCCGTTGGGGGTGTCTACGATAGAGGCGTTTAGGGCCTTCCAGTTTGTTGTCTCGACGGTATGGACTCAGAGTGGTTGCCTTATCTGCCTTGTCGAGCTTGATGCAACCGCTGAAAGGCGTGAGCTTCGAGCTACGGGAGTCGAATTATCGCCGGGTGTAGAGGCTAAATATTTAGTGATCTCATGAATGACAGCGATCTGTATGATCTTGCTCATTGGGCAGTTCGAGGTGTGTGTAATGACCTGTTCTCCAGTAATGAATCCTTTTATTATGTAACTATTTTTTTTACCGAAGAAGGCTTCGGCCCAACGTTGTCGGCGTGGTCGCGGGAGGCTTTGCAAAGAGAGGCAGAACTTCGGTCGCGAGATATCGGTTTTGCGCGTGCAGTCAAGTGGTCTTATGCTGATTCACCTTATTGTGATTATCACGGTGAATTATTCTCTCCGCTTCGTGATATTTTTAATTTACGGCCATCAATTCAGCAGCTTGGGCTCGCGAAATGGCAAGCTGAGCTGAGCTTTCGCCTAGGTGTGTTCGAGACTGCTTTGCAGCGATTGGATCAAGAAGGATTTTTTTCAAAAAACCAGTCTAGGGAACAGTTATTGCTAGCTGTGGAGATCATGCCGCCGATTTCAGACAATATAAGCTTTGTTGAAATGCTTAATGATGTTCATTCTTCAGGGTATTTGAGCTGGTTTGATGAAGCTGCGGAAGATTCTGAGGACTGACGCCTGGACGAATTTTTCGTTGGATTTGTGCATAGATATGCGACGAAGACTAGGCGTTTTCACGAAGCACTATCCGGAAGAAATTCATATGAGCGGGCCGCGTCCACCAGGTGGTGCCGCGCGCCGATTTTTCTACCTTAGACCGGTTCAAGATTTTGGAGGCCGTCATTTGGGGGAAACTAACGCCTGAGCTGGTTCTCAGCGGGTCATTACAAGTCGGCGCAAGTATTCAAGCGCAACGCAGACAACGTGATTTTTTGGATGGGATGAGCAATGTCTCTATATATTTTGAATTATGTATCGGGTGCGCCGGGATGCCCCATTGTTCTGAAGGGGAGGTTGAACAAGGGCTGGTCATGGAATGCGTTCAATCCGCATACTTCCGCGGTTGATCCAGGAACCGGCTACGTTTACCAAGCCAAGCATGATTTCTTGGATTTCGATTACTGGGGTACGTGCGGGATGGCGTCCGAACGATTTATGGAAATATGTCGTAATTTCGGCATCGGAGTTGAATTTGTTGCGGTGGATGTGCTGCTGTCAGATAGGAAAAAGTCGAAAAAGAAATACTTCTATCTGCGTTGGTCCGCGTGGGCGTCGGTGATTGATTGGGAGCGCTCCGACTACGAACTTGAGAAGGACTTGGAGACCGGAGAGGTTGTGCACTACAAGTACTTTCCGGATGTGCCCGTAATCGAAACCGTTGAAAATTTCGTTGTAGATGAAGGCAAAATTCCTGACAGTGCCGCGTTCAAGTGTTTGGACCTTGGTCACGTACTAGTCTGCAATGACGCGTTCCGCGAGGCTTGCGAACAGGCGGGGCTTGCGGGCATCCAGTTCGAAGACATCACGAGCTATAAGAAGAGTGACTTCTGGGGTTGATTGTTTACCAATCTAGATTAGCCGTTTGGTCAGATCATGAATTGGATGCTGGCTCATCAGGGGCTACCTGCGTCTACGCGGTTGATTCTTCGGAGCCGAAGACAATCCCAATTTGCCGCAGCGGCAGGCCAGGCTGTTTCCACCCAGAACGCCGCTGGTGGCATATGATTCGTGCTGATGGGCCGGACTACTCCGCAACCCTCTGTAACTCCACCGCATAAATCACGCTGTCTTCGATGCGCCCATCGACGGCGAAGGCGATGGATAGCTGGTCCGGCGCAAGATCGGTGCGGTGAGTGAAGCACGTGGCTACACCTTTGGTGCAACTGAAATCCCAAGCTTGACCACCTGCAGTTCGCAGATCGCGCAGTGTCGTTCGGTTCGTGATTACCAACCCTTGCAAGGACAGCGGCTGAATGAAGACGCTTAGTGGTTCCAGCTCGGTGCCGGGCGCAGCGACTTCAAAGCCAGCAGCTTCGCGGTCCATATGGTTCAGGACAATGGTGACGATGCTGGCATTGGGGCTTTTGCCGTTGTCGGGATAGACACGGATGCCAAGCTTGTCCCAAACCAGAACGGTAAGGCCGGGGCTAGGCTGGGTGCTTCGATAGTCTTGGCCCAGCGCTTGTATCCATTCGCTCATCGGTGCGCCGAGATTCAATGCGTTGCCTTGATAGATCAAACCAGTGGGCGTGGTTTCGATCACAGGTCCTGCGCTGGCAGCTGCGGCGGTAGTTGCTGCCGCGGGAGGCTGAGAACGGGAAGATCTCGCATCGCAGCCGACGAGTGCGATACCAAGCATGGCGGCTGTGAGTAGGCGTCTGCTGACGTCTTGCTGTGTCACTTGGCCTTGTTGTCCTTGCTGAAAATGTCTTTGTAGACGTGTGCGATGTTGTCCCGGCTGCCGGTCGCTGGCGCAACTATGCGCATGCGCCTGGCAAGAACTTTGGTGGTGAACGACTGCCTGGTCTGGGTGAGCTCTGTTCAATAAGTGGATCCGCGTTTGATCGCCGTCCAGACGTTGTCCAGGTGTGCCCGAAGTGGCGTCGATGCTTTGGCTACGTTCGGATCATCACGGCGTTCGCCACCGAATGGTGGGTCGCCTTCAATCTCCACGAGTGAGTCGCCGTTCACCACAAAGTGTTGCTGATCACCTTGGCGTACATCGATACGCAGGTGCTGGGAGTCGATGCCTCCGCCGCAGAAACTGTGGCTGGCGAAAGTCAGCTCTGCGCGGCCATCTTCATCCAGGTCTGTTGCCTGCGTCTGCTCCAGGAAATAGTCGGCTTCCAGATCAAGGCCTTCGCATGAGGTGGGCTGCTCAACCTGCCAGCGCGAGGTCCATGGTGCGTCAGGGGTAATGCGAATGAACTGTTCCGCAATCAAGGTAATACGGTCGACGTACTCTTCAGTGGCGTCCTCTTGCAGTGTTTCCTCACTGTGTGAAAGCAGAAGTAGTCCGTGACCATCTTTGTCGTCGAATGCGAGCTGCTTTACAAGCGTGCCTTTGAACATGCTTTTCAGTTGGTCTAGAGGAAGATCGGGGCGTACCTGCACGCTAACCATGCGCTCCGGCTCCACCGCAGCTATTGCCTTTGCTTGTGAGACTTCGGCTGTGTCAAATGACGTGGGTGAACTACAGCCTAATGTGGCGAATACCGATAGAAGCGCCACTGCCGGCGCTAACAGAACTGTGTCAGCGCGTATTGCCCCCGGTTTTTTTGGCGACGACGATGCCGAGGGCGGTGTTGAGATCAGCAGCAGCCAGTTCATCGAGCTTGGATTCCTTTAGTTCCTTCTGAGCGAAGGGCAGATAGCTTGTCGGTACGTAATAGCGCAGGGTCGCAGGGTTGAATCGGACGAAGTTGATCTGATCGCTCTGGTTCCCGCCCAGTAGAACAGGCCGCTCGCGCTCTATCGAATAGACGAAACCGACGTGCGAAGTTCCTACCAGACCTATGGCGCCATACACGGGTTCGGCGATCTGGCTAAAATTGATAGTATCCGCGGCGAAGGACCGCGCACGGTATGGGTGCGGCGAAGAAATGGGATAACCCGCGCTGCGTAGGCACCAGTTCACGAACGAGGCGCACCAAGCGTTGGAGCTACCTGCCAGACTAGTGAATTGCCGACCGTAGCCAAGTTCGGAATGGAAGTTCACAGTCTGGCTGATCACGGCTTCTTTCTTTCCCGCCCACTTGCTCGCCTGGGTGTAGGCGTGTTCGATCCACGGCGCACGCGTTTGCGAAAAAGGAATGATCGCAATGGGATGGCCTTGGCCTTCCCGGCTACGGGTATCGCGCGCTTGCAAGGCAGGTGCCGACGCGCTGCGGCTGATCGCTGACGGCGGTGTGCGGGGGTTGGTTCTGATCAACGAAGGACGGGGTGTGGCTCGGGCGCCAGTCGCATTATCCGCAGCACGTGTTCCGCTGGAAGTGGGCTTCGCGCCTGCCGGTAGCGTCAGCTTCTGTCCGGGACTGATCCGGTTGGCGTTGGTGATGGAGGGGTTGGCTGCCATCAAAGCCTGCACGCTGGTGCCATGTTGATCGGCGATCTTGCCCATCGTGTCGCCAGACCGGACGCTGTACACGATGGGCTGTGGCTTGGGTGGGGCCGCCGGTCCGGGGTCATTGGCAGCTGTGGTCTGCGGCTTGCCGTAGATCCAAACAACGTGGCCTGGATAGATGCGGTTGGGATTGCGGATCTGGTTGTTTGCTGTCAGCTCGCCGACGGATGTCTTGAATCGCGCCGCGATTGAAGCGAGCGTGTCGCCCGGCTGCACCACGTAGCGCAGGGGAGCACGTTTGCCATCGGCAGTACGGACAGGGTTATGGGGTTGTGAGTTGCCACCAATGGTCATCAGCTGGCGAGCAAAAATCAGCGAGGAAGAGGCTTTTTGCAAAGCAAATTCGCCAATTTTTGTGCCGAGCTTGCCGGATTCGTCCAGGAACAGTTCGATCAATTCGCCTGGTTGGCGGGTAACGAAAGTCGGGAGTACACCATTCTGGTTGGTAGAAGCCTTCCTCTCACCCGTGGCGCTGCTGCGGACGATAACGGGGGTGGCAGGCAATGGCCTGGCACCGTCTGACAACGTGACTTGAGTAGCGTGAACGATGCGTTCTTTGCGCGAATCTGCATTGGCATTGAAGCCCTCATACTGCTCCATGGCGCCGACCATGCCGTTGAACTGCGCCGGTGTCATGTCTTTGATGACGGTGTCGTCAGTAGCACCAGAGCGGTTCCGGACAAACGCGAGGTAGGCAGCAGTATCGTTCTCTTCCTCTGGTGCGTAGACATGCATGGCATCGTGCAATGTCATTTCATTGTACTTGCGTCGCAGCAGGGCTCGCTTCTCTTCGCATCCGTCTTCAGCAGTCGGAAAGATGGCGAATTTCCCACTTTTGGTGTCGGCCTCGCCGATCATTTTCTGGTACTTGCCGCCGGGCCGCAGATTGCCTGGATTGTTCAGTAGCCAAGCAAGCGTGCCGCCACTGCGGATGAGCTTGTCGCCCGTGTCGGCGGTGAACTCCACGGTCCTGGTGTCCTTGTCGAAAGCTGCGCTGATATAGGTGGTCATCCGGTATCCGCCTATCGATTGGAAATTCTTGTCAACGCCTGCGTGACATTCACGCCCTTTGGAAGCAGCCGGGTGGTGTCGAGCACCCACACCCAGCGTTCTTCATCTGTTTGCTGCTTCAGGAGATAACGGTACATTTCAACAGTGCTGTCTTCGTCGTACGGAGTTGTCTTGAACTTCAATTGTGCGACGTACAAGGCAACGTCATTTGACTCAACGACTACGCGGGCGTCGCGCAACGGAAGGTCTGCGGTAGCCGTGGCTTTGACAAGGAATTCGGTAGGGGGCGCTTCGGAGCTTGGTAGTAGTGGCAGCTGATTCCACGTCGCACCATCGGACGCAGGGTGATACTGGAAAGTGTAGACGTGAAAGCTGTGGGAATTGAAATGGCTGACGTAGCCTGAGTTGACGCGCAGGGTGCCTTGGGAGGTTCTGATGTCGGTGTTGCCGGAGGCGTACTGTTGCGCTTGGGCGGCCGGTACCCAGCTCAGGCACAGAAGCATGAGGAGCGAAGATATCTTCATGTGGATGCCGGAGATTCGTTGAGGAGTTCGAGGATCTGCTCAGAAGTGAGCGAGCCGATGGGTGGGTCGCTTGGCTGGCCAAGGAATGGATCTACGCCTTCGAAGTCAGGGTTGTCCCCGTCATTCTCTGGCGGCAATCCTGCACTGGGGACAATTTTGTCCCAAGTATCCTCGCCAACCTGCAATGTCAAAGGGCGACCCAGACCGTCGGCCATGACGCGTGGCAGGCGGCCATCCTCGCCAAGGGTGCCGCTGGTAATTTCTTTGCCATCGGCATCGTTGATGCGGAACGGTTTGCCTTTCCAGCCCAGGTCCGCGGCCAACGCATCACTGCCCTCCAGAGCGAAACGTAGGCTTTCCTTGAACGAGAAAAGGCCGGCGGGAAGTGCCGGCAAGGCCGGTGCATCGCTGCTGCCAGCCATGAACGGATGTTCGCCGGCCCTGACCTTGAACTCGCCCGGGCAGCTGAAGGTGATATCGCCACCCTCCAGTGTGATCGCGCTGCTGCCTGCCTGCAGCACGATCTTGCTCTTGGCCAGCACATCAATGCGTGCATCGGTGGCGGTGACGGTAATGGCCTGGTCGGCCAGCAGTTCCAGTTCGCCGTCGTTGGCCTGCAGGCTGACGGGGCCGTTGGCAGCAATCAACCGCACCGGGCCGCCCTGCGCGAACAGTGAAACCTGGCCGCCGGAAACGGCAGCAATGGTTTCGCCGCTGCTGGCGTGCAGGTCCTGTTGTACGGTCAGTTGCAGGTTCTGCCCGGCGAAGGCAATCGCGCTTGCGGGCGTGGTCCAGGCAATATGGTTTGGCGCCTCGGCCAGCAGCACCGGCTTGGCGAAGCGCTCAACCGGCTGATCGCCGGGTGTGCGGCCATCGTTGGGCTTGAACTGGGATTGGCCGTTGACCACCGCCTGGAAGCGGCCGTCGGCGGCCGGGTCGATCTGCTGACGCAATTGACCGGTCTGTTGCCACGCCTTGAGGCCGGGCACCTGCTGTTGCTGCAGGGTCTGTTGCATCTGCTCCAGGCTGCGCTCGGCGCCCTTGAGCTGTGCAACCACCTCGGCATTGTCCATCACCGTAGAGGCGGCACGCTCCTGTGTACTGGCCGACAGCAGCAGACCTTCGGCGGCGTGCACATTGCTCCAGCCCTGGGTGGCCAGTTCGAAGCCTTCGCCGCGTAGCGCGCCGCGTGCGGTGTCCTGGTGCTGGATCAGGTAGCCGAGCTCGAGGCGGCTGTCAGCCAATGAACTGTGCAGGCGCGTGCGCAGCTGGCCCGGCGTGTCGTCGATTACCCATTGCTGGGTGCCACTGCCGTCGTGGGCCTGTGTATGCAGGCCGCTGAGCACACCGGGGTGCTTGGCATCTTCATCGATGCCGCCACCAAACGGCGGCGCGACATTGCCGTTGTAGAGCTGGCCGGTGATGCGCGGTTGATCGATATCACCGTGCAGGAACTCGACCAGCACCTCGCTGCCGATGCGCGGCAGGAAGGCGGTTCCCCAGTTGGGGCCTGCCACCCATTCGGCAACCGATACCCAGCTGCCGCTGGTGTGATCACCCGGCGCGTGCCCGGCCTGCGCGCAGCCGGTTTCGCTCAAGCCGCCGGGATTGGGCGTGCTGCCACGCTGCCAGCCGAACTGGACGCGAACCTGATGCTCGCGGTTTGGGCTGAGTGCGGCGTCGGCCACGCCGACTACCCGTGCGGTTTGCGGGCCGTGCAGGGCAGGGCGGTCGTGCGGTAGTGCGCGGACGGGAACGCTGGCGTCTGTAGCCAGAAACTGGTTGCGGTAGCTGCCGCGTTCCAGCTCGCTGTTGCCGAGCAGCTCGGCAATGCCACTGTCGAGGTTGTTGACCGCCGCGTGGGCGACCACCAGGATCTGGAACTGGGGGCCTTCGTGTTGTGGATGTTGGCTCAGCGTGAAGCGGGTGCCTGCGGACATGCGTCGTTCGCTGCTGCTGCCGTTGTGCAGAAGCTGCGCGACCTGCAACGCATCCAGTCGCGCCTGTGCTTCACTCTGCGCCCAGCTGGAGTCGTTGAAGCGGCCCGCGCGGGGTTGTACATAAACTTCCAATGGCGGAACGTCGCCGCCGTCCGCACTGGCCTGTGCTGCGATGGCGTTGAGTTTGTCACTGTGCCAGCTGGCGACCGTGCTGTTGTTGGGGACCAGCTGGCGCTGCTCAGCGAAGCGGGTGATGCCATCGCTGGATTCGCTGGCGGCAACACGATGGAAGCGGATGTTGCCGATGTCGGGAAGCTCGGCCTGCGGTTCAAACACCACCAAGGTATGCGCGCCGTCGCCGTCCTGGGCCTGCTCGATGCGCCAGGCAAGGCCGCTTTCGGCCAGCAGCCGACTGACGAATTCCCAGTCTGTCTCGCGGTACTGGGTGGTGATCTCGCGTTGCGGCAGCACAGCTTCAACATCGAAGCGGTAGTCCGCCTGCGGGTAGTCATCAAAGACCTGCGTGCAGATGGCACGTATATCCAGATCCTGGAAGATCACCGCATTGCGGCGCAGGCGCAGCAGTGCGGTCCAGGGTTCCAGTGCCAGCTGGTAGCGCGCCAAGCCGCCATCGCTGCCCAACTGTGCGACGTCGGTACACAGGCCATGCCATTGACGATGGGAGCCGTCGGCAAGCTGCAGTTGCAGCGTCAGCGGCTGCTCCAGCCAGCTGTCAGTCTGCAGGTAGGCATCCGTGCAGAGGCAGTCGATCTGCAGCCGCATCTCGCCGCACAGGGCTTCCTGGCCCTCGAAGCGCTCAACCACCAGGCCCTCATGTGGGGCCTGCAGTTTGATCAGGCGGTCGTGATGTGAAAGCGCGGCGAGTGCGACAGACAACGAGGAGCTCGGGACGTCCATATCGACAGGCTCATGGCAAGGTGATCGTGATGTGCGCAGTGCGTTCGGGCATCTGCACGACGTTGTTGTAGGCAGCCAGCTGCTGGCGCGTATCGTGGCCCATATAGGTGCGCAGGCCGATGAAGGCCAGTACACCGAAGCAGCCAACTACGGCGGCCGGCAGCCACAACGGAATTACCCGGCGCAGCTGGTTGCGGATGTTGTCCGGCGGCAGCGCGTGGGGCGCGAAGCCATGCCGCTTGCCCTTCAGGTAGACGATTTCGTCGCCCAGGCGCGCGGTGAGATAGCCCAGTTTTTCGGTGCCTTCGAGGCGGTACTTGCCCTCGAACCCCATCAGCAGGCAGTAGTGGTAAACCTCCAGCGACGGCAAGCGCGGTGCGCCCTGACGGCGAAGTTCTTCGAGTTTGTCGAAGAAGTGCTCGCCAGCAAGGTGCTCGCCGAACATGCGCAGCTGCAGCGGATTGCGTTCCCACACTTCGTGCAATGCGGACGGCTGCGAGAGGATGGCCTCATCAACGGCTGCGCAGAAGGCGTACTTGGAGGCGTAGACATCTTCAGCGGCAATGCCAAGGCGCATCGCATTGCGTTCGACGCTGTCGAGGAACTTCTGCACCGTCTGCACGAAACCTTCGGCATCGTTGGGCAGTTGCCCGCGCTTGAGCAGCAGCAACAGGTAGAAACCGTCTGACATCAGATCCTGCAGGCTTTGCGGCGCTGCGGAGATCTGTGCATTGTTGGCCATGGCGGCATTGCCGGTCAGTGACGGCATCGGGCCCGGGGTCGGAGGCAGATGGGAGTTCATCAGGTGGTCACCGCAACGAGTTCGAGCTTGAGGTCGGCAATGCCGGAGGGTACATAGATCATCAGCGACTGCGATTTGAGCATGCGTTCATACAGCGCGCCGCGTGCATCTATCTCGAAGTAATGGCTGCCGGGGCGTACCGGAATTGCAGCCGGCACCTGTGCCGCGTGGGTGAGCTTTACCCCTGGCAGCGCGGAAAGTACGCACTTCTCAACGTCATCCGGCGCGCCGATCTTGAAGCGGATAGGCACTGTCTGGATCAGGTCCTGCGCTGGCATGGAGGCCGAAACGGAAAGGTAGAACGACGCTTCGCCATCGATGCGCTGCGAATCCAGCCGACCCAGATGGTAGGACGGTTTGATCTCGTTCAAGGCGATCTTGAAGTAGCGTGTGGAGATCACGGTTTCCAGCAATGCACGCACGATTTCCAGCAACTTGCGGAACGAAGCCTCCGGTTGATCGTGGCGATACACCGGCAGGTCGTTGAGTTGATAGGTATTGGAAAACGTGAGCAGGGCGCCGGCCATGCGCAGCAATTCCTGGTGCAGGCGCTCGGGATGCAGCTGCGGATGATGCAGCAGGTGGGCGAGGGCGCTGAAGGAGGAATTGATGGTGTGCAGCAGCCAGAACGATGCGATATCGCCCGAGCGGAACTCGATGATGTTCTGCGAGGTTTGCCGGTGCAGCCCGTACAGCGCATCTACCTTGGCCTGCAGCGCATCCAGGACGGCGCGCAACTCGCGATGCAGGAACGGCGATGCCTGCAACTGCGCGCAGGGCGGAATGAATTCATCGTCCAGTTCGAAACCACCACTGGACGTTCTGCGCACGCGTGCAACCGGCACGATTGCGTAGGCATCCTTGGGCTGGTCATCGGTCAGCAGCTTCACTGCCTTGCTGAGATATGCCAATTCAGCTTCGGCGGCATCGGTGAACAAATCATCCGAAACCCGATTGGCCTGGCGATAACGCGCAAGCACGCTGCCTTCGGCATCTGCACAATTGCGACCGTCATCACGCAATAGCGGTAATGCGAGATACACGATTGTTGCCTGTACCCCCGGAGGAAGGTCCTGCAGCGATACGGCATCGGGAAGGCTGTCGTGCACCGGCGCGTCGTAGCTTTCACCATCCGGAAAAACAGCGGACAGATCGAGTGGCCGCAAGGTGCCGCCGGCCAGTGCATGCGGGTCGAAGCGCACACGCCGTGCGCCCCACGCATAGGGGTGCAAAGTCTGCGACAGATCCTGCAGGCGCGCCTCGTGATAGGCGTCTTGACGCTGGAAGTGCTGCGGGCGAAGGAACAAGCCTTCACCCCATAAAACCTTCGACATCCTGCTTACGTAAGCCACATTTCAATCCTTGGAAATTCCGTTGGCGCGTTGCATCGAGCATGGCGCTCAAGTCACATAATCGCTGCGCTGGCAGCCGATGTGAAAACTCCATTCACATCCCGTTTGCCACCGCCTCATGCGGTTTCAACGCGAAAGATACTAGCGCATGCTTGGCTGGCAATGTTGAAGAGCGTGCGAAAACCATCGCACGTTCAACGTGCTCCGGCGCAGCGGACCGACGCCAGGCTGCCCGAGTCGCCAGAGATGCGGCTGCTCAGCGCGGTACTGTCGGTAGTCAATGCGCAGGCGTGCACGCCGAGGGTTATGCCGTCATTGGGAAGATTCTTGGTGCGTGCATCAAAGGCCACGCGCCAGCGCCCTTCAGCCGGTGAACGGAACAGTGCAACCACGCCGATTACTGCGGTGCCGTCACTAAGTTGTTCGGACAATTGCTGGCGTACACCCGGTGTCAGGACCACTTCATTGACCGACAGCAGGTCCGCGCCCAGTGCCGCTTGTTCCCCGGCCTGATCAAGGAAGGCATTGAACGGAGCCTGTTCAAAACGCTGCCCGCTGCGCAGGTGGTAGATCTTCAATACCGCAGCGCTCGCACGCTTGTCATTGCCGGCATTGAGATTTGTCCCGGCGTAGATCTGTAACGGAATTACAGGAGGTTTCTCAGGCTTGGCTTCACGCAGACCAACGGCCTGCAGTGTACTGTCCACGGCCTTGCCCAGTTTGCTGCCCGACGCACAACCGCCTAACGCGAAGGTAGTAATAAGGGAAAAAGTTGTGATTGAAACAACACGCAGAAGTTTGCTCATGTACGCATTCATTTAGTGATGGGCGCCATAAAAACAGCGGTCGAATGACTACATCGGGATGCAAGTGCAGCACGTCGATGTGAAGGAAATGTTCAGAGCAAACAAATCGCGATTTCGAAAATGACTATACCGGCGCGCATTCCCGAATGTACACTGCCGCCGCTGGGACTGGATTCCCGCGAGTTGTATCGGCGGAAATGCGGCTCCCTTTAGGAACTTATTTCGACGAAGGAATCACTATGGATGTGAAGATGTTTGGGGCGGCAGCGTGTCGTTCGGTGTTGGCGTTGGCGATGTTGTCGGGGTTGGCCGCATGCGAAACAACGGCCAAGAAAGAAGCAATTCCTTTCGACGTAAGCTTGGCAAATGCCGAGGCACAGGTCTCTACGGCAGGCGCCGATGCAGCGATCAGTGCATTCGAGGTTGCGGCCAAGGCTGACCCCACGCGCAAAGAGCCGTGGGTGCGCATTGCACAGTTGCAATTCGATCAGAACCGCTATGCACGCGCCATCGTTGCAGCGGAAGAAGTGCTGCAGCGCGATCCTGATGACCTTGTTGCCGATGGTGTACTCACTGTCGCCGGTTTTCGTATTGCCAATGAATCGCTGCAGCGCCTGGATGGGCGCGGTGCGCTGGCATCTGAAACCGCACAGCGCGAAGCGCAGACGCTGGTGACCACGCTGCGTTCCACCATGGGTGACGCAATTCTAGAAACCGGTAAGCCGAAGGCGACGCGTGTTGTGCGTCAGCCGTCGCGTTCCACATCAGGTGGCCGGCGTGTCGCAGCACCGGCAACGGTTACGCCGCCGGCTGCGCGTCAGCCGCGCGCCACGGGCGCCGATCCCTTCCAGAACATTGGCAACTAAGCCGGATCAACAGGACCAGTCAGGAGACACCCATGGCCAAGAAGGACAGCGTTCAAAAGCGGCTACAGAAGATCCGGCCGCCGCGCGTGCAGCTTACTTATGACGTAGAGAAGGGCGACGCGATCGAGCAGAAAGAGCTGCCGTTTGTGGTTGGTGTGATGGGTGACTTCAGCGGTACGCCGGAGAATCCGCTGCCCAAGGTCAAGGACCGCAAGTTCGTCAACGTCGATCTGGATAATTTCGACGAAGTGATGGAAGCGGCCGGCCCACGCGCGGTCTACCGCGTGCCCAACAAGGTCAGCGAAAGTGGTGGCGAGTTCGGCGTCGAGTTGAAGTTCAACTCGATCGAAGACTTCCGCCCGGAGTCGGTGGTCCAGCAGATCGATCCATTGCGTCGCCTGCTCGAGTCGCGCACGAAACTGGCCGATCTTCGCAACAAGCTGGCGGGCAATGAAAAGCTCGAAGACCTGTTGACCGATGTGCTCAACAACACCGAGCAGCTGAAGAAGCTCGGCGCGGCAAAGGAGGAGTAAGCGATGGCAGCTGAAGCCACACAACTGTCCGCGCCTGCCGCGGCTACCGAAGAAGTCGATCTGCTTGATCAGATCGTCGAGAAGAGCAAGGTTGCCAAGTCGCGCACCGAGCACGAGCGTGCCAAGGACATCATCTCCGCGTTGGCGCAGGAGGTCATGGACGGCACCGTGGTGGTGTCCGACAACCTCAATCTGACCCTGGACGCGCGTATCGCCGAGATTGACCGGATTATTTCCGAGCAGCTCAGTGCGGTGATGCATGCGCCGGAATTCCAGCAGCTGGAAGGCAGCTGGCGCGGCCTGCACTACCTGTGCTCGCAGACCTCTACCGGCCCGAACATGAAGATCAAGGTCTTCAATTCGCCGAAGAAGGACCTAGTCAAGGACTTCAAGTCCGCTATCGATTTCGATCAGAGCGCATTGTTCAAGAAGGTCTACGAAGAAGAATTCGGTACCTTCGGTGGTGCACCGTTCGGCGCGCTGATCGGTGACTACTACCTGGGCCGCCAGCCGGAAGACATGTACTTCATCGAGCAGATGTCGCATGTGGCTGCCGCAGCGCACGCACCGTTCCTGTCCGCTGCCAGTGAAGGCATGTTCGGCCTGGAAACCTTCACCGACATGGGCAAGCCGCGCGATCTGGCCAAGGTGTTCGACACCGTCGAATACGCCAAATGGAAGTCCTTCCGCGAGAGCGAGGACAGCCGTTACGTTGGCCTGACGCTGCCGCGCTTCCTCGGCCGGTTGCCGTACAACCCCAAGGATGGCACCACGGTTGAAGGCTTCAATTTCGTTGAGGAAATCGAAGCGGCCGATCACAGCAAGTTCCTGTGGTGCAACACCGCCTATGCAGCTGGCGCGCGTTTGACCCAGGCATTTGAAAGCTACGGCTGGTGTGCGGCCATTCGCGGTGTTGAAGGTGGCGGCCTGGTCGAAGACCTGCCCACCCATACCTTCCGTACCGATGACGGCGAAGTGGCACTGAAGTGCCCGACCGAAGTGGCCATCACCGACCGTCGTGAAAAAGAACTCAGTGACCTCGGCTTCATGCCGCTGGTGCACTGCAAGAACACCGACTACGCCGCCTTCTTTGGTGCGCAGTCGGCACAGAAGCCGAAGAAGTACAACACCGATTCGGCCAATGCCAACGCGATCCTGTCTGCGCAGCTGCAGTACATTTTCGCGGTTTCGCGCATCGCTCACTACTTGAAGGCGATGATGCGCGAAAAGATCGGCAGCTTCGCATCTGCGGGCAACGTCGAGGAATTCCTGAACCGGTGGATCGCCCAATACGTATTGTTGGACGACAACGCCAGCCAGGAAGCCAAGGCGCAGTTCCCGTTGCGTGAAGCGTCTGTGCAGGTTTCGGAAGTGCCGGGCAAGCCCGGTGTCTACCGCGCGGTGGCCTTTATCAGGCCGCATTTCCAGCTCGATGAGCTGTCTGTTTCGTTGCGTCTGGTTGCCGAATTGCCGGCATCCGCGAAGAAGTCGTAACGTTTTGATGTTGCTGTAGCGTCGGGAGGGGACCTCGGTCCCCACCCCGCAGTGGCGCATATTTCTAGAGGGCGAAGCCCCCCTCAACCGCCGAGCCCCCGCTCGGCAAACAATCTCACGGAAGAACGGAATTTAGGAGACCAGATATGCAACATGCTTTTCTTTCCATTGACACCATCAAGGGTGAGTCGCACGACGACAAGCACAAGGATTGGATCGAGATCCAGTCCTTCTCGCAGGATCTGCTGCAGCCTCGCTCGGCCACTGCCTCCACCTCCGGTGGTACCACGGCAGCCCGCGTGAATCTGTCGCCGATCGAAATCATCAAGTCGATCGACCTCGCTTCCACGGCCCTTAACCAGGCCGCCGCAAACGGCACCACCTTCCCGAAGGCACGCGTTGAATTCATGCGCGCTGACAAGGACGGCAACGCGATCAATTACTACCTGGTCGAGCTGCTGAACGTGCTGGTACACCGCGTCACCACCACGGTTGACAAGGAAGGTATGCCGCAGGAAGTGGTTCAGTTGAGCTTCGGTGCCATCAAGTGGACTTACCAGCAGCAGAAGCCGGAAGGCGGCGTTGGTGGCAAGACCGTGGCGCAGTGGAGCGCAACCAAGAACATCCCGAACTACACCGTTTGATGATGTGTTCTGCGATGGCGCGTTAAGCGCCATCGCAGTCTCAATCCCGGCATGGCCAGGAAAGGCCCTGCAGTTGCATCGCTGCCTTTACGCACGGATGCCTAGCTACCGGAAACAACGATGAAGGGACTCGAACCCAGCCTGCTGGAAAAACTGTTTGACGATAACCCGCGCAGTGCGGGTGCCGGGCCGATATTCAAGTCCGTATCGCTTGAGCAATACAAGGAATCCATCGCCCGCGACCTGGAGGGGCTGCTGAACTCGCGCGCCGCATTCCAGGAAAGCGATATGGCGGAGTTCCCGAACTGCCGCCAGTCCCTGTTGACCTATGGGCTTGCCGATTTCTCGGCGATGAGCCTGGCCAATGCCTATGACCGTTCCGCCATTTGCCGCTCGCTGGAGCAGGCTGTTGGCCGCCACGAGCGCCGTTTGAAGAACGTCAGTGTGCAGCTTGACGCGGGCAATCAGTTCGCCGGCGGGCTGCATTTCACCATCCACGCGCTGCTGGATCTGGAGCCTGCACGTGAGCCGGTGAGTTTCGATGCAATGTTGCAGCCATCGACGCTGCAGTACCAGGTCACCCGCGCCCGGCGCACCCAACAGGCGCTCTGATGCAGGATCTGCTGCCCTTCTACGAGCGTGAACTTGCCTACCTGCGCCGTTACGGCCGCGAGTTCGCCGAGCGTTACCCCAAGATTGCCGGCCGCCTGCAGCTGTCTGCTGATGGCAGCCAGGACCCGCATGTCGAGCGTTTGATCGAGGCATTCGCGCTGCTGACTGCACGCGTGTCAAAACGCATCGATGATGATTACCCCGAATTTACCGATGCACTGCTGGATGTGCTTTACCCGCACTACCTGCGCCCATTTCCTTCGTGCGCCATTGCCTATTTCGACATGGATGGCGTGGCCTCCAAGCTGAGTGCCCCGGTGCGGGTGCCGCGCGGTACCTCGCTGCAGAGCCGGGCGGTACGCGGCGTTCCCTGTGATTTCCGTACCAGCTATGACGTGGTGTTGGCGCCGATCAGCATTGCATCGGTGGCTTATCGTGCCGTCGCTGATGCGCCGATGGCGACAGCACTGCCGGCCGGCAGTGGCGCGCAGATTTCCCTGGGTTTCCAGCTGTTGTCCGATCAGCTTGGTTTTGGCCAGCTGGGCACCGACAAGCTGCGGCTTTTCCTGGACGGCGAGCCTTCGGTTCGTGCAGCGCTGCGCGACGCGCTGCTGCTGGGGGTGAAGGCGGCCTATGTTGAATCCGATGGTGACGGCCGCTGGCGGCGACTGGATTCAGTACCGATCACGCCGGTAGGCTTTGCCGACAATGAGGCGCTGATCGACTTCCCGGCACGCTCGCATCCTGCCTATCGTCTGTTGACCGAACTGTTTGCCTACCCGGAGAAGTTCGGCTTCGTTGATCTTGACCTGGCCGCAACCAGTGCCGGTGCCAGCCGCCGTTTCACCTTGCACCTGATCCTGCCTGCCGGTCAGCAGGAGCGCAGCAACGCGATGGTGCTGGAGGATATCGGAACGCATAACGTGCGGCTCGGGTGCACGCCCATCGTCAATCTTTTCAGGATCAACGGTGAGCCGATCCGGGTGACCCATCGCACCGTGAACTATCCGGTGCTGGCGGATGCCCGCCGCGCGTTTGCCTATGAAGTGCATTCCATCGATTCGGTGCACCGCATCCGGCAGACGCCGCAGGGCGAGGCGATCCACGAGTTCCGGCCGTTCTATTCGCTGCATCACGGTGAAGACCCGGATCGGACCGGGCAGTACTGGGTTGCCCGTCACGATGAAGACATTGCACGGCAGAGCCCGGGTTTCGAGATGGAAATCAGCTTCGTCGACCTCTCGTTCAACCCGGTGCTGCCGCAGACCGATACGGTCAGCCTTGAGCTGACCTGCAGCAACCGCGATCTACCGCATCAGCTTGCCCACGGCGTGGCCGGTGGCGATCTGAGCATCGAAGGCGGCAGCCCTGCACGCGCAATTACCCTGCTGCGCAAACCGTCGCGGCCGCTGCGCTTCCGTCATGGGCGCAGCGCGCAATGGCGTCTGATTTCGCATCTGTCGCTGAACCAGCTGTCGCTGAGCGGTAGCGGTTTGGCTGCGTTGAAGGAGATGCTGCGGCTGTACGACATGTCCGGCAGCAATGTTTCCGCGCGCCAGGTGGACGGGATTCTGGCGCTGGAGCAGGTGCCTGCAACCACCTGGATGTCCGGGCGCCAGTTCGCATCGGTGGTGCGCGGCCTGGAAATTCGTTTGACCATCAATGAGGCTCATTTTGTCGGCACCGGCGTGGCTGCATTCGCGCAGGTGATGGATCACTTCTTCGCACTGTATGTGCATGCCAACAGTTTCACCCGACTGGTGCTGATTTCCGGCGACAGCGGGGAGGAGATCGTCCGATGCCAAGCGCGCAGCGGCGAATCGATCCTGGCGTAGCCCAGCAGCTGCTGGCCGAGCCACACCGCTTCGAGTTCTTCCAGGCGGTGCGGTTGCTTGAGCAGATTTTCGAGCGGCAGGGCGTGAAGTCTGGCCAGGCCATTCCGATGCGGGTGCGTTTCCGCAACAACCTGTCGCTGGGCTTCCCGGCGACCGAGTTGTCGGCCGATGGAGAGGTGTATTCGCTGGCCGGTGACCGCCTGCAGGAGCGCGATGCCATCGAGCAGGCGCTTGCCAGCGAAACCCTGGGCGAGGTTCACCTGACGCCGCAATTCATGGGCTTGCTGGGGACGGCGGGTGCGCTGCCGCTGCATTACACCGAGACCTTGCAGATCCGCGAGTTGTACGAGCGCGATCGCACCGCGCGTGCCTTCCTGGATATTTTCTCCACGCGTGCGGTTGCTTTGCACTATGCAGCCTGGAAGAAGCACCGGTTGGCGCTGCAGTATGAGCTTGACCGCCGCGAACGCTTCCTGCCTTTGGTGTTGTCGCTGCTTGGCATGGGCATGCTCGAGCTGCGCGACCGCCTGCACGATGGCGAAGGCGATATTTTCGATCAGGCCGTGGCCTATTACGCTGGCGCCATCCGCCAGCGGCCGGTTTCGGCGGCGCTGATGCAGCGCGTGCTGTCCGATTACTTCCAAGTGCCGCTCGATGTCGAGCAGTTTGTAGGCGCCTGGTATCGAGTGCCGGTGGGGCAGGCGACGCGGCTTGGCCAGGCCAATGCCGTTCTGGGTGCGAGCGCGCTGGCCGGTGACCGTGTATGGCAGCGCGACCTGCGCCTGCGCCTGCGCATCGGCCCGCTTTCAAAGAAGGCGTTTGATGATTTCCTGCCCGGCGGCAACGCGGCCTTGGCGTTGGCCAAGTGGCTGTCGCTGCTGACCGGCGGGACGCTGGAGTACGAAGTGCGGCTGGTACTGCGCGCAGAGGATGTCCAAGGCAGCGCACTGGGAAATGGTGCGCGCCTGGGATGGGACAGCTATATGTGCACACGCGGCCAAGCCGGCGCGCGGGATGACACCACCTATGGCATCCATACATTGCAATGACAACGCGCCGTTGGCGGCAACGCCGATGGTAATTGAACGGTTTCAGCAGGGAGTGCGTGGTTCCGCATGAGCATCAACCTCAAAACACTTATCAGCAAGTTGGACGACACCTGCCGCCAGGCTACCCAGCGCGCAGCCAATCTGTGCATGGCGCGCGGCAACTACGAGGTGGACCTGGAGCATCTGTTCCTGGCCCTGCTCGAGCAGCCCAAGAGCGACTTCGTGCTGATTGCCCAGCGCTGCGGCATTTCGCCGGAGTCGCTGGAGCGCGACCTCAGCGACGAGATCAGCCAGTTCAAGACCGGCAACACCCGCACCCCGGTGTTTTCCCAGCACCTGCCGGCCTTGTTCGAGCATGCCTGGTTGATTGCCTCGCTGGATTCGGAGACCACCCGTATCCGCAGTGGCCACCTGCTGCTCGCACTGCTGACCGAGCCGGATCTGTCGCAGCTGGCCTATCGCGGATCCAAATTGTTCGTGCGCTTCAAGCGCGAAGAGCTCAAGCATGATTTCGCCAAACTGACCGAAGGCTCGCAGGAAGCGCAGACCGTGCGCTTCGCCGATGCTTCGGCAACGGGCGAAAGTGCCGGCGAAGATTCAGATGCGATGCCGGGCGAGGCAAAAGGCGGTCTGTCGAAGACCCCGGCCCTGGACCAGTTCACCACCAATCTCACCCAGCGTGCGCGCGACGGCAAGATCGATCCGGTGATCGGTCGTGATGGCGAGATCCGTCAGGTGATCGACATCCTGATGCGCCGCCGCCAGAACAACCCCATCCTCACCGGCGAGGCCGGCGTCGGCAAAACCGCCGTTGTTGAAGGCCTGGCGCGTCGCATTGCCGAGAAAGATGTACCCGAGGTGCTGCAAGGCGTGGAGTTGCACACCTTGGACATGGGCCTGCTGCAGGCCGGTGCCAGCGTCAAGGGCGAGTTCGAGAACCGGCTGAAGAACGTGATCGACGAGGTGAAGAAAAGCCCGCACCCGATCATCCTTTTCATCGACGAAGCGCACACCATGATTGGCGCCGGCGGTACTGCCGGCCAGAACGATGCCGCCAACCTGCTCAAGCCGGCACTGGCGCGCGGCGAGCTGCGCACCATCGCCGCAACTACCTGGAGCGAGTACAAGAAGTACTTTGAAAAGGACGCCGCCCTGGCGCGCCGCTTCCAGGTGGTGAAGGTGGAAGAACCCAGCGAAGTGCTGGCTGCAGCGATGCTGCGTGGCATGGTCAGCCTGATGGAAGCGCACTTCGGCATCCGCGTGCTGGACGAAGCGGTGACCGAAGCCGTTCGCCTGTCGCACCGCTACATCAGCGGCCGGCAGCTGCCGGACAAGGCTGTCAGCGTGCTGGATACCGCCTGTGCCAAGGTCGCCCTTGGGCAGAGCGCAACCCCGGCCATCATCGAAGACACCCGCAAGCATCTGGACCGGCTTGAGGCAGAGCTGGCCGCGCTGCAGCGCGAGACTGCCGGTGGCAGCACCCAGCACGAGGAGCGTCTGGCGGAACTGAAGGCGCAGCAGCTTGAAGCGCAGGCAGTGTTGGCCAGCAACGAGCAACGCTTGAGCGTTGAGCGTGAGTTGGCCGGACGTGTCGCCGCACTTCGCCAGCAGCTGGAGCAGGGTCTGGCGGCCGAGGGCGACGCAGAAGCGGCCGCGGAAGGGCAGGCCGATGTCGCTGTCGCCAAGGTTGCCGGCAAGCGCGGCAAGGCCGGCCGCGAGCTGTCGCCACAGCATGCGGAGCTTGCGAAGTTGCAGGCAGAATTGCGCGAGCTGCAAGGCGAGACGCCGATGGTGCCGCTGCAGGTGGACGGCACCGTGGTCGCCGAGATTGTGTCGGCGTGGACCGGGGTGCCATTGGGCCGCATGGTCAAGGATGAAATCCGCACCATCCGCTCGCTTGGCACGCTGCTGGAAGAACGTGTCATCGGCCAGGACCACGCGCTCGATGCCATCGCCCAGCGTGTGCGTACTGCAACCGCCAAGCTGGAAGACCCGAACAAGCCGCGCGGTGTGTTCATGTTCGTTGGGCCATCGGGCGTGGGCAAGACCGAGACCGCCTTGGCGCTGGCCGACATCCTCTATGGCGGTGAGCGCAAGTTGATCACCATCAATATGAGCGAGTACCAGGAAGCGCATAGCGTGTCTGGTCTGAAGGGCTCACCTCCGGGCTATGTGGGCTACGGTGAAGGTGGCGTGCTGACCGAGGCTGTGCGCCGAAACCCCTACAGCGTGGTACTGCTGGACGAAGTTGAGAAGGCGCACCCGGATGTTCTGGAAATGTTCTTCCAGGTGTTCGACAAGGGCGTGATGGACGATGCCGAAGGGCGCGAGATCGACTTCCGCAATACCTTGATCATCCTCACTTCCAACATCGGCTCCTCGCAGATCATGCAGTCCTGCCTCAACAAGCCGGCCGAGGAGATCCCCGCTGCGGACGCGCTTGCCGAAGCGCTGCGCCCGATCCTGATGCGCACCTTCAAGCCTGCCTTCCTCGGCCGCTTGAAAGTGGTGCCTTACTACCCGATCAGCGACGACGTGCTGGTGCGCATCATTACCCTCAAGCTTGGCCGCATACGTGACCGCGTCAGCGCCAACCACAAGGCCGCTTTCAGCTGGGATGACGGCTTGGTTGAAGCCGTGCTGGCGCGTTGCACCGAAGTGGATTCGGGTGCGCGCAACGTGGACCACATCCTCAACGGCACCTTGTTGCCGGAGATCGCAGAGAACGTGTTGACGGCCATGGCCGAAGGCACGCGTATCAACAGCATCAAAGTCAGCGCCGGCAAGAAGGGCGACTTCAAATACAAAGTTTCTTGATTACGGACGAAGGAGAACAACATGGATTTCTACGGATTTGACCGCAAAGCAGCACTGAGCCACTGCGACAGCCTGGAGCTGGGGCTGGGGCGCGACCTGGACCGCGTACGCGCCTGGAACCGCCTGCGTCCTGAGCACATCATCGAACTGCTGGACAGCGCCGTGCCGGCTGCACGGCAGGACGCACGCAATGTGGCCGCACAGATCAGCCGCGGCTCTTGGCGTATCCACATGGACAGTGCGCCGGTTGGCAAGCCGCAGCTGGTGAGCAACGTGCGTGAAGTGCTGATTGCCGCCGGCGGCCGTGACTACCGCCTGCATATCAGCGAAGGCGTTCGCCTGCGCCTTGAGGAAATCGTGCAGAGCGCTTGATCTTCAGGTGACAACGTCACCCCGGTGCCGGCGGGCACCGGGAATGGCGGTAACAAACGTTTGCATCAACCGTTTTCAGTCCGAAGCGTAGTGCGCACTGCGCTCCATGAAGGCAGATCAACACCATGGATTTGGTAGACAACGTATTGGCAGCCCTGTCCGGGCCGGCACAGACACAACGCTTCCTGCGGCTGCATACCGCGCTGGGCAGCGAGGTGCTGATTGCCGAAACCCTGGATGGCGTCGAGCAGATCGACGGCATCGGCTTTCAATGGACGATCACTGCGCTGTCGGTTGATGCGGGCCTGCAGCTGCAGCCGCTGATCGGCCAGGCTGCACTGCTGCAATTGCACCAGGCAGACGGCAGCCATCGACCCTTGCACGGACGCATCACCGCTGCCGAGCGGATCGGCAGCAACGGTGGGCTCGCGCGTTATCGCCTGCGCCTGCAACCATGGCTGGCGTTTCTGTCACAGCGCGTGGACAGCTATGTGTTCCACGACAAAACCGCGGTCGAGATTGTCGAAGACATCTTCGCGGACTACGAAGGCGTGGCACCGGAGTGGCGCTGGCTGCTGAACGATGCCAGCCAATACGCCAAGCGCAGCTTGACCACGCAGTACCAGGAAAGTGACCTGGCTTTCGTACAGCGTCTGCTGGCCGAAGAAGGCATCTTCTATTGGTTCGAACACGAAGGCGATGCCGATGCATCCGCCTTCGGCAAGCACACCCTGGTGCTTGCCGACCACAGCCACGACGTCGCCGATCTGGGTAGCGTGCGTTTTCACCGCAGCGATGAAACCGAGCGCAGTGACAGCATCCAGCAATGGCAGGAGCGGCGCAGCTGGTGCACGCCAAAGGTGGAGCGCGCCACCTGGGACTACCGCAGCCTGGAACGGCGGCAAGCCAGCGCTGAGGTAGAGCAGGGCAGCGGGCTTGGTATCGTCGACCAGGACACCAGCGGGCCATATGGCTGGCAGGACAACGCCCGCGGCCAACGTCGTGCGCAGCAGCATTTGGACGCGTTGCGAGTGCGCTCGCACCTGATCGAAGGCGCTGGCCAATGGCGTGCGCTCGCGCCCGGTGCGAAGCTCGCGTTGTCGCAGCATCCGCAAGTGGCCGGCGACGCCGGTTTCCTTTGCATTTCGGTACGTCACCAGGCGCGCAACAACCTCGACGCCGAGGTATTCGATGCGCTGGAGCAGACGCTGGGCCCAATCAATCAGCGCTCGCTGACCCTGCCGACCGCCCTGGCTGGCATCAGCAATGGGACAGCGCGCAACGACATCGACACCGGCTTCTACGACAACCAGTTTGCGGTGATTCCGGCCGAGGTCATCTACCGCCCGCAGACCGAAGACGGCCACGGCGTGCACCTGCACCCACGGCCCAGCATTACCGGCACCCTGAGCGCGATTGTGGTCAGCGATGGCGATCCCTTGCTCTCTGATCGCGACCACCGCATCAAAGTGCAATTCCCGTGGCAGCGCGGCGGCAACGCCAGCAATGGCCTGGCGCACCCGGCCGGCGACGATAACGCGCCCGCCGATGGCAAGGCGTGGACCTGGGTGCGCGTGATGGCACCGTGGGCGGGAGACAATTGGGGCGGCGTGGTGTTGCCACGGCGTGGTCAGGAAGTGCTGGTTGCCTTCCTTGAAGGCGACATCGACCGGCCGGTGATAGTCGGCGCGCTCTACAACGGCCGCGGCCAACAGGATGCACAACACAATCAGCTCAACAGCGCCGGCGCAAACGCCACCGGCAATGCCGCCGCATGGTTCGAGGGCAACGATCACGCAGCGGTGTATACCGGCTTCAAGAGCCAGGCGCTGGCAGAGAGCCAAAGCGGCACCGGTGGCTACCAGCAGCTGCGCTTCGACGACACGCCTGGACAAGGCCGTGCCCAACTGTCTACCACGCAACACGAAACCACCTTGACCCTCGGTCACCTGAAAGGTGGCAGCGACAATGTGCGTGACGGCGAACGCGGCTTCGGCGTAGAGCTTTCCACACAGGCACACGGCAGCCTGCGCGCCGGTCGCGGCTTGCTGCTGACCACCGAAGAAGGTACGCCGCAGATGGCGGCGCCGCAGGCCATCGCACAGCTGCAGCAAGGCCACGACCTGCTCAAAAGCCTTGCCGATTCGGCAGCAGATCAAACCGCGCAGCTACCCAAAGATCCCGCCGAACTGCCTATCGATCAAACCCTGACCGAACTGCAGGAACAACTGAAAGCAACGCACAGCGGCAGCGCTGGCAGCATCAGTGGCGGCGATGGCGAAGCACCCGGCTGGAGCGCGCCGGTATTACTTGGCAGCGGCGTAGCAGGCGTAATGAGCCTGACCCCGGCTGATCAGGCCTGGGTAAGCGGCACCCACACCTTGCTCAGCAGCGGCGTTGCCCTGAACTGGATGACCCAAGGTTCACTCAGCCTGGCTGTCGCCCAAGGCTTGGTGCTGTACACGGTGGGCAGCGAAGCCAGCAAAGACAGCCCGAATCAGGAGCGCGGAATCGCCCTGCACGCAGCACAAGGCAAGGTGAGCGCTCGCGCGCACAAGAACCAAGCCACGATCGCCGCGAAAACCAATGTCCGCATTGCCAGCACCGAAGCCGATATCGAGATGGCGGCGCCGAGCAAGCATCTGCTGGCTACTGCGGCCGGTGCTTACATTCGGATTGAAGGCGACAACATCGAGCTGGGTGCGCCCGGGAAGATTGAGTTCAAGGCGAGCCAGAGGGATTGGGTGGGGCCTGCGGGCGTGAGCGCGATGGCAGAGGTGCCAAGCGGTCAAGGTAAAGGGTGTGCTGAGCGAATTCGTGAAGCAGCCATTTCGGGCGCAGCTTTGGTATGAGTTTCGCTCTATGTTCCCCCGAAGAGATTGCTGAGCAGGCAACGTTGGCGCTTAGGCTTGAACTCGATCTGTCCAAGACCCATACCCTTGCGGTGCTGATTGATCCAGCAATAAGAGACCCTTGGTGCGAATTGGCTCCGCACCTTCCAAGTGATGCCTCGCCAATTTTTCTTAAAATTGGGCACCCAGATATTGATGCTAACAAACTACCGTACCTCCTTTGGGTTGATGATGAGCGGAATAGAGAGCGAGTAGTAAGTGCATCTCTGACAATCGCTGCTCGGGAGTGCGTAGCAGGCATGAAGGAAAGTAGGGGGGCAAGATCGGTTTGCGCATGGCTACCTATTCCTATCAACGCTAAAAATGATGGGGCTGCTTTGGCTAGAGCGCTGAGCCGGAATGCCACCATCGTTCGATCTGGTGAGCAATCGCTGTACTTTCGTTACTTTGACCCTCGAGTTATGGCTCGGCTTGAAAGCATTCTTGACCTGAAGCAACGCGCAGCGTTGATTGCACCACTATCAAAATGGTTGTTTCTCGATACACATGGTCGTTTTCAGGTGATGAAGGGAATGCCGCGAGATCACGTGGCTGTCGAGGATTTCAAACTATCCGTAGGTCAGCTGAAGGCGTTGGAGCGGGTGGCGTGGTTGCAGCAGTTGCGTCATCAGGCAAAAACGTGGAGGGGCGACCGGTTGCTAGATGACCAACAGCTGGATGCTGCATTGATGGAGGCACAATCCAAAGGTTTGGTGTCGCAAGAGGATTGTCTTGTCTACGCGTCATGCTTTTTTTTGTTGGGGTCGGACTTCCTCAAATATCCATATGTTTCTCAGGCCATTTTAGATGGCGCGAAGCAGATCGGATGTTTTGCATCACGTATGGCTCGTCTGGAAAATATTCAATTGCAAGAAATCCGCGACTTTGCGGAGAAGAACAGCCTAGGGCAGGAATTTCGTCATGACTGAGAAGCAGGGATCGCAAAATCTTTCCGGCGCTATACGCGCTGCAGCGAATGCCAAGGGTGAGATGCCAGGAAAGTGTCGCAACTGCACAGACAAAATCGGCCTGGCAATTCTGCCAGTCTGCTTCGCTCCTGCGCCAAATTACATGACCACTTGGCTCGCTTCTGATCCGCTTGCGTCCGCAGAGGTTACCAGACTTGGCGCGGCACTTAATGCAGTCGACGAAACCGCCACTTGGTACTACATGCGTACCTTGCAGACAGGTTACCTGTACATCTATAAGCCTGACAATACGTGGGATGCGTATGTAGTCGGTGTGGATGGAATGCTCAACAGGACCCCGGTAGACGTGCTTCCAGATTCCCCAGACGGTGAACTTCTGACCAAATGCCGCCGAGAAGGGCATAGCAACTTGAAGCCGCGTTTCATTACCCTGGATGCGACATTAGATAAGGTATGGATTGCTTTTAGCCAACATCGCTGGTCAAAAGAAGTTCGACAGCGCTATGAGAGTAATGCGGAAGGCTGCCGGATGCTGAGAATGACTGAGCTAGACGTGGCGGCGGCTGCTAGAGGCGATGTCGGCTCCGGAAAAACCGTCTCATTTGGTATGAGGGTCACTGAAGATTCGCTTCGTGGCGTAGCTGATTTTACTTCTCCTGGCTTTCAAAAGCGTCTGCATGAATTCAGTCCCAGGGCCGTGTTGGATTTGTCAGCGCTACGAGCGACATTGGCTACGGAAATGGCAGTGGCGTCGAGCGGTGTGCCGTCTAAGCAAGGTGTCGTGCTGGTTATACCTGATCCGGTTGGGCTGGCTGATGATCACAATGCCTTGCGGTTCATGGCGCAGCAAAGGTATGACGAATGGAAAGCAGGTGGCGCTACCGTTGAAGGTAAGGGTATCGACAGGCTTCGGGGCTGGAAACGTCAGTCCGCTACTCATGTTACGTATATCGAGGCTTGGGTTCATCAGCGGGCCGAGTGGGAAGGTAAGCAGACCGCAGACACCCTAAGGGTTGCGGGTGACAAGATGCACACTCAGGGGGTGGGGCTGCTAACGGAATCAGATTTTCAACGTCGCTACGGTCGTTATATCAATCAACCGCTCAAGAATGAAAGGGGATTGAACGTCTACCATCGGGCGCGTTGGGTCCCTTTTTCGGATGCTGCATCGGGAAAGCCGCGAATGACTGTTTCTAAATTCTCGGAGACACTGGAGCCTCGCGATTACGATCCAAATTGGAAATCTGAGCGGCTAGGGTCTTTGCAGCTTTCGGATGAATACTATGCTGCCAATGCTAGCTATCATGGCGGAATAAGAGCAGGGCGGAAATTAAGTCGGTACCGCGAGCGACTTGATGTTAGTGCACTCGGTGCCTTTAATTCACTTTACACGGCGCAAGAAAATGCGTGGCAAAGTACAATAAAAAAAATTGATGATGACTTGGTAAAGTTCGCAAGAGGAGCCTGGCCGGAGATTATTTTTGCAAATGACTTCGGCGTGGGCTTTTCTCCGGGCAAGCCAAAGGACGGGATCCAAGTTGCACAATCGGTTATCGATGCGGTAGCGCGACTTCGGGCCGCGGAGTCATTGTATGGCGGTGGTGCCGTTTCAGAGAGTTCATACAAGCTATTGAATGAACTTTTCGAGCTCGATCCATCCGACCCAAAAAACTGGTTTGCGGGTGCGTTGCTCACTGGCTTTGATCTGCTCGGGAGCGCGGTTTCGCCGGGAAATGCAGGTACCGTCTACTCTGCTATCGTTGGTGGCGGAATGCTGCCGACATCGTGGTGGCAGCAATTCCGAACCTACCAACAATCTGCGGTGACGGCCGCAGAAAGCTTGGTGACCGGGATGCAGCAAGTTGCTAATGAAGGTAAAACTCGCGCGTTGAAAGCCTCGGCAGGAAAGGGCGGGGCGGCTGCGGCTGCCGCTATAGAGCAGATATCGCAGCGCGAAATCGTCTGGGTTAGAGCAGCAGCGCTATGGGACTTTATTGACGCAGAAAAGCAGCATTATTCCGTCAACGTAAAAATGAAAGTTGGTGAGTACCTTGATGCGATTGCTTCGGGCAATCCAGCTTCGGCTGGCACCTTTGAAATGAGTGGGCGCAAAGTTGGTGATAGAACGGCGTCGCGGCAGGCCAATGCCAGTTCGAAGAAAGTGCTAGAGAAGCTAAGTAGGCACCCCGGATTTCAGGCGGAGATTACAGTTCCGCTTATTGTCGAAAAAGAGCTATTGACCAAGGTGAAGGGAAAGCAGGGGACGATTCAGTTGTATAACATTGGTCAGGCGCAAGGCTTTGTGGAACTGCCCACGGACGTTGCATCACGACTAGTTAAGGGCAACTCGATCTACCGCCCGCGTGCGTGGGGAGCGTTTGTTAACAGAGAGGTTGGATTCTCTATGTTAGGCGCGATTCTTTCAGTGCGTCAGTTTTGGGATGCGATCCAGAAGATCGGTATAACATCTGGATTCAATTTTGCTGACGCTGCGGTGAATGTTGTCGGGGGTATCTCGGGAACTGTTAGTGGTATGCTCGAAATCGGTGCTTTTGCATTCCAAACGGCAGGGCGCCAGGCTGCGCCGGTGGGGGCTTCTGTACTTGCTGTAAATGTTAATAGAGCTCTCATGCTTCGGTTTCTGGCAGGGATGTCGGCGGGTGTCGGTGCATGTATGAGCGGAATTTCCGCCTATATCAGCGCGATCAGAACCCAGTCGAAAGGAGAGGTTGCGGCAGCGCACAACTATGTTGTTGCGGGTACGCTTCTTTTTGCTTCTGGTTTCGCAGTTATGGGAGGTTCATTCCTTACTTGGAAGGCAGCTGTGGCAGCTAGGGTCGGGCAGCAAGTTGCTCTGCGAATTTTGGGTGGCGTGGCGCTGAGGAGTTCGTTAGGCGCATTATTGGGCGCGAGTCTTACCGGAATCGGCGTGGTATTACTGATCATTGGTATCGCATGGGCATTGTATGCAGCGAGCCTTGAGCACGATGAGAATGAAAAATTCTTGGATCGGTCTTTTTTTGGTAAACATGAAAGGACCGAGGGGCGGTTCGGTGGGCCCCCAATGGTTGACGAGGATGTTTGGTCAGGACAGGGAGTTAATGACGAGATGCTTGCTCTTGGAGCCCTTGCGCTTGGTATATCAGCAGTTATTGACAACTGGGAGGACAACGTCCTCAGCAAAGATGTGATCCTCGCGACGATAACCGTTGGCAATTTCAAGCCGGCAGAGCAGGAGGTGCACTATCGCCTTGAGGGATATGAAGCCATGCCAAATCTTGCAGTTGAACGCGTGATGTCGGGTGTCAATTTTGGTAGTAGTGTTACAGCGCCATTGGTTTTTCAGAAGGATGCAGAGAACGGGGCAGTTCAACTTGCGTCGATCAGGCAGGCTGTTCCAGATAAGTTTAACGTAGTGAGGTTGATTTATTCTTTGCATGAAAATGGGGGCGAAGAGCCGATAGCGCGAGGTGAGGTCTGGGAAACGGACTGATTTGTAGTTCCTGAGGTATCCGATGATTATTTTTTTATTGAAAGTAAAATGAATACTGATGAATCTAGTCGCACGTCGATAGTGCACCTTCCGTCGCGCACTAATCGAGCATCCGCTACTGCGACCACTCACGGTGCCGTGATCGAGGTCTATGAGAATGGCTTGTCTTTCGTCGATCAAGTTGGCTTGATGCGCGGGTACCTGAGCAGTGGAGGATTTCTCGGATTGGTAGGGGTGGCTCTTGGTATTTATGCATCAGTAAGACTAGGATCATCTTGGTTGATCTTACCTCAGCTATTTCTTTTTTTTATTGCCCTGCTGTTTATCCAGATTGACTGGGTGGGTTATCGGTATGAGCCAGTGCTTTTTGATCGCTCATCCGCGAAGATTCATATCTTCAAGTCAATAGGTCTGCCTTGGTGGGAATGGGGATGGAATATATTTGGTCGGCCAAAAAGCGAAGTGCAGTCCTTTGATTGGGATTGTGTTGAGGCTGAAGTTGTTTCCTTCACCATCTTCACGGGTCAGATTCCAAGGCGTGAGTGTTCGTTGGTGCTTTCGATCAAGAATGAGCCCGGAGGAGCTGTCGAGATCCAGCGCGTTGGCGTCGGGCCTACGTTCGGTTACGGCGATACTAGTGGCGCAATTGAGCGTTGGGAGTATATTCGCAGGTTAATGGAGAGACGCGGGCCTGTTTGGACGCCGGATGAATACCGTTTTAGGGATTTTGGTACTGGGTTCTGGGAGTCAGTCACCATTGGGCAGCCGCTCATAGGTCCTGGGTGTGGGGCGAACTGGCGTAAGGGCCCGCTGGTCTGGATTCTGGGGTTGATGGCGCTGGTTGCGTTCCCTATCACTGCATATGCAGGGATGTGTCGCTACATTAGTTTTAGAATGAAACGGAGGCCGACGTGGCCAGAAATTGTCAAGCTCTCAGTTGGCGCTGGTCCATTCGACGATGCGACCGCTACGGCGATCCATATGTCTAACGAGGGTGGCAGAAAATCCCTTAAGTGAATTTGGCACTGTTCGTCTTGTGTCGCGATAACCAATTTCCAACTGGAGACTCCCCGTGATTAAGGCGCCTGCCAGCAACTGCTATCCAAGGGTCCGCAGTCCTTCGGTGGTCTTGATTTAAAAAAAATCGAGGGAGCGAAGTGAATGAAACTGTTTGCCAGTGATTTATTGTCTGGGATGGCTGAACTTCCCGCGAAGAGTGGTGGTTGGGGGATGCTGTTGAATGCCTCCGACGAGGCGCAGCGCCTCAAGCCAGCCTCCGTGAAGGCCATTCAATCCATCAACGATTCGTTTGTGGTCTTCTCGTTGACCAACTCAGCCTCCACCCGCGGATTCGCGTTCGTTTTGGGTTTGGTGATCGGATGCGCAGGCATTAGCATGGTGCTTGCCGACGTCGCGTTAGGCGGGGTACTTTCTCGCGAAGATTTCTGGCCTCACCTTGCTGGTGCATACGCGGTCCTTCTCCTGATCTCTGGGATGTTCATCGCATGGTCCGTTACGTCCGTCAGGCGCACTCTTTCGCCCCCGGTGGTGCTGAGCAGAAGGCTAAGAAAGTTCTATTGTTGGATAGGACCTAAAGCAGGATGGGTCGCTCTTGAATACGATAAGGCGCATCCTGTCTCGATGGTCTCCCGAAGCTATAGCGTGGCCGGTGCCGCTACCGGATATGTGCTTGCCGTAGTCGATATGGATGCCTCCAACCGGTCTATCCGATCGTACGTACCTCTGGCGCAGCCGTATCGCGACTATCGAGCACCGGAGATGGTCTGGGAGTTCATTCGCGCCTATATGGATGGCGATCTGGAGGATCTGCCTGCGGCAGACCCAATGCCGCCGACCGACGATGCCCGCGCGGATTTCGCATTGTTGGACAGAAGGCTATTTGGTGATTTGATTGATGATCGACATCGGGTCAAGCCAGGTGTGTTCCCGATGGTCTATGTCCATGTGGTTGGCGCGCTAATGTATTGGTTCGAACGAGCGGGGTTCTGGATTTTCCGAGTTGCTCCAAAGCCCGACTGGCCGCAGGATATCCAGGCCGAAATGTCTGCAGCCAATTTTAGTAGTTCGTTCCGTGTGAGAGAACGCACAGATTCGGAGCGCCTCGCCTATACCGGTAAGCTTGGATATTTGAACCGTCGTTGGCTCGTGCTTGGCGCGATTTGCACGGTAATTGTGTTCATGATGTTTGCGGTGCTCGGAGTGCCACCCTGGTTTTCTGCATTGAATCGCGGGTGAGGCAATGCTTCATTGGTGATTGGCGTCCGACGGATGATTATCAAGATTGACGCGAAATAGTTTTGTATTAGCGGTTATGAGTACTAAATCTATATACCGGAAGCGTGTTTGCTCAATTGGGTAGGTTGATATGCTGACAGGTTGGCATCCAAAGTTTGAGGTTGAGAGAGGGCTCGTCAATCGCGAAAAGACAGAGCATCTCGCTCTGGGCGCGAGGGGTGATCTGCATCCAGATGATTCCGCTTCACTGGTATCCCTTAACTCAACTTATGCGGAGTTCGTAGATCGAACTTTTTCAATGAAAGGTTTTATACCTACGTTAGTAACAGGCGCTTTTAGCTTTCTTTGCGTAGTTATCGCTATTTGCGCTGTCGTTTCAGTCTTTCCAGCGAGTCCGACATGGGCTGATTTTTTGGCTGTAGTTTTATTTCTACTATTAATGGGCGGCTTGATACTATTTTTTTGGAACTTGGTGTTGAAGTACGATTTCTTTGCATATCGATACTATCCTGTTAGATTCAATAGATTGACAAGAAAAATTCATATTTTTAGGAATAACGGCGGCACCGGTGAGGTCGTTGTTCCGTGGGGAAGCAATCGCCTGTTCTTCTTTGTGGGATGGGGAACCCAGAACAAAAGTCTGTGCGACCTTCGTTGCCATATTTTAAATAGGAATGGGATCATCACGGATACGTTTACTGTAGGTACTTTTACTGATGACCCTATGCGAGTGCGCGGGCGGTGGGAATTCATCAATAGGTATATGGAAGGCGGGCCCGATCGTGCTGTTTCTCACGAATCGGATAGGGTGATTACTCTGTCGATGAAAAACAGCTTCAAAAACTCCTATCGCTGGACGTGTTTCTTGCTCGGTCGGTCGCTATTTCCTTTGAGGTATATTCTGTTTCCTTGGTATGGGATGTTGGCACTGACTCGTTGGTTGGTTATGGCGACATGCGCGGTGCCCCGTTTTTCCCCCGCCACTGTTGCGGACAGTGGGTTCGATCCAGATGATAAGGGGCGCTGGGAAGAGCCTGACTATATCGACCAGTTTGGCGAACGACCGGATGTGGTGGCACGAATGAGAGAGCTTCATCGTGAGCGGCAGCGGCGGCATGGAACTCCAGACCGTAAATAAGAGGTATAGGGCCTTTCTTGTCTTGCTCGGGCTCGGCAAACCTATCTGCTACCAGGGTGATGCACCCTGGAGCGAACTACTGCGTAGCATGGCTATCCGGCAAAGACTTCGACTAGACACCGGTCCAGAGTTCATCGTTTTGGCGTTGGCGGAATGGGCTGAGCGCAAGAACATCGCACTGATTTCATTGAGCCAGGACGGCCGATGCATAGCCGTTTCATCGAACGCTTCAATGGCAGGGTCTGTCGGCGCGTTTTGGATATGTACGGCTTCCGCAATTTCCGAGAAGTAGGCGAATCGGCAAAACAGTGGTTGGTCGACTACAACACCGAGAGGCCTCATGAAGGTCTTCGCGGGCCGACGCACGCTGAGTTCCGTCAGTACCGCGGATCGGAAACCTCTAAATCAGCCTGGCATCGAGCCGCGGGGAGTTGGCAATACCTAACGTCTAGTTATCCAGCGATACACATCTAAACGTATTCGAACTGTTCTGATTCACGGGGATTGTTGAATTTTCGAAGAGCGCCGATTGTTGAGGTGGCGGAGAAGGGTTGGAATGGAAGCGTGTAATTGTCATTGAAACTATGGCTAGTGTGTCCCCGCCATGGCTTGAATGACTACGCTGGACTCTTTCGGACCCCGATGTGGGTCCGGTAGGATTGATGGCTTTCGAAGGCTCATAGTTCGGGGAGTACCAATCTCCTACCCACTCGAACCCATGGTCTATCAGGTCATACAAGCCCAAAGGAGTTGCGGGGAACAAACCTATCGAGGAGGAATCGCCTGTTTATTTATGCTGGCTGCTAAATTCGGCATAGTGAGCGAAATTCGCAACATTTCGCCCGTTTTCAACGACCCCTGTGTCGGTCGGCCATACAATCATCTTTCCGCGATTTCTTGCAGCATATTCCCATTGCGCTTCGGTGGGTAAGTCCATGGGTATTCTTACTTGTTGCCCGATCCACTGGCAATAATTCTTTGCTCCTTGCCAATCTACGCCTGCTGCAATATTTGGTAGGGTGCGGTAAGGGGGATCCATTTCTTGCTGGGCAATTTTTTCCCTTCCGGTTGCTTCGGTAAAAACATCGAAGTCTTCATAGGTAACTTTATAAGCTCCTAGTGAGTAGTCACTCAGCGTAACTTCGTGAAGCACGTCGTCGTTTTGATCGCCTGAGTAGGGCATGCTTGCGCGGGGGTCAATGGGTCCAAAGTCTCCCATCATGAACGTCCCGCCTTTGATGCTGACCAAGTCCATCAAGGTTTTAGCTTTAAGAGCTTCAACTTTCCTTTGAATTTCGGCTGGGCTTGATTTCGCCGTTGTCTCTACGGGTTGCGCATGGCAGTCGGTAGCGAAACTCACGCAGATCAGCGCATTGCACAGCAGAAGCGTAGTTCTTATTTTCATGGAAGCGTCGAACGTTCTCGATAAGCGCGGTGCCGAAATCGATGCTCATCACATCGCCGGGCAGGCAGGATCCTTCCCGCGTACACCAGCACAGATCTTCGCGCGGCACTCCAGGCCCTTGGTGGTGTTCGCACCAGGGCACGCGCGCAGCTGCGTTTGGATGGTGGATTCGGTTGAAGCAGTTCTCCGCGTTCCCACCTGTTCGAACGCGACGCGTTCGTCATCGGCACGCTTCTTGTCGTCTGCTTCAATCTTTGCGATCAGATCATCCATGGTCTGAGGCTGCGAGGCCGCTGCAGCTTTCTTCTTCTTGCTTTCCTCTTCCTTGATGATGCCCAGCAATGTGCCAAGCAGGTTCTCGTCCTGGCCTCGGCCTGTTGCTGCGGGGCGCGCCGATGCGGTTGCGCGTTGCGCACGAGCATCTCTTGCCGTAGCGGCAGGCGCAGGAGCGGCATTGGCCGCGTTGGTAGCCTGCGGCGCTGCTGCAGCATTGCGGCTCTTGGCGTCGGCGGTTTCCGGTGCATCCACAATCATCGCAGCGCCGTCGTTCGGGGCTGCTGATGGTGCATCTGGGTGGCCTGTTGCACTTCCAGACGAATCTGGATTTGCATCCGGGTTCAACGAGTACTCCGCGCTATCCTGCGATGCACTGCTTGAGAACCACCACAGCGTTGCTGTAGTGAATGCCAGTAGAAGTGCGCAGCATGCGCCAGCCCATAGCCAGACGCGCCGGCTGTGAACTGGCCGGTCTTTGGTGGCGCGCGATGATGCGGCAACCTGTCGACCTTCCATGTCTGCGAGAATGCGGCCCGTGTTCGGTGCCGGGCCGTTGTTCTGCGCTCCCCCTGAGAGCAGACTCGGCCGATTGATTCCGCCATTATTCAAGTGCTTCCAGCCCTTGGTTTGAGTCGGCTAGTGCCGAAACGAATACGCGCATTTGTAGAGTAAGCCTTTCGATGCGTCAACCAGCTTGGTCGTCATGGAGGACCGGTGACTGTAATTCTCGTTGTAGCCATTGTGCTGTTGTTGCTTGTCGCGTTGCTCTGTTGGGGGTTGTTGTTTCCTGAGTCCCTGGGTCCGGTGTTTGCGCGCCTGCAGGCGCGTTGGACTGCGGCGCGGCAGCGCGCTGGGCGTGCGGGCGATCGCGCGGGGCAGGGCGCTGCGCGTGTGCGCAGTGGGGTTCGTGAAGAGGTTGTGAGTGTGCGTGCTGCGCTGCGTCGTCACTGGCCTGTGTTGGCGGTCGCGATAGGCTTGCTGTGCATTCCTCCGTTGGTGATTTTGATGTCACGGCAGACCGTGGTGCTGTCTGATTTCCGCGGTGATGATCTTGCCGAGTCGGGCTCGATGGTTGCGCAATTGTTGCGCGGTGAACGGCTGACGCCGCCACCTGCGCCGCCGCCGGAAGTGTTCACCACCACCGAGATACGCCGCCTGCGTCCAGAAATAGTTACAGCTGATCGCAAATGGAATCAGATTGATCCGGATCTGCAGCAACGCGTTCTGGCTATCTACGAAGTGATGCGTCGCCAGTATGGTTACGAGATGGTGTTGATCGAAGGCTATCGAAGCCCAGAGCGCCAGGCGGAGTTGATGGCGGGCGGCAAGGCAACCCGTGCAGGTGCCTGGCAGAGCTGCCATCAATACGGGTTGGGCGTGGATAGCGCGCCAATTCGTGACGGGCGTCTGCAATGGGACATGGAAGATCCGTGGACCCGGCGCGGCTATTTTCTCTATGGCGAACTTGCTGAACAGGCGGGGCTGGATTGGGGCGGCAATTGGCGCAGCCTGAAGGACTATGTGCATGTTGAAGTAACGGATCGCTGCAGGGCAGCACGCAACGCAAAGCGTGATGAACTGCGCCGCCAAGGCTTATAAGCGCCAGCAAGTGCTGGTATCGTAAGCCGGTGATGACTCGGGTCGCCGTTGGACAGGGGCGATGGAAAGGCCGGGTCACGGCGAATCAAGGAGCATGATGCATGGCACGACCGTTTATCGTTGTCGGCGACAAATTGAGTCATGGCGGTAGCGTGGTGTCTGGCACTGGTCAGACCGACGTCAATGGCAAACCAGTTTCCCGCATTGGGGACCGCGCAATCTGTGCGGTGCACGGGCCAACTTCAATCATCAGTGGTGACGCTACCGTCGTGATCGATGGGCAGCCTGTTGCACGTGACGGAGATCGCACTGCGTGTGGTGCCACATTGATGGCAACACAGAGCAGCACTGGGTTGGGCTGATTGCGACACGCAGTACAGGAGCAGGCATGGAGCACGGCGACTGATGGCAGGATGGTTGAAGAACGCGGGGAGCGTACTGATGGTTTTTGTCGCCACTTGGGCGGCAGCCATCATGTATTGGCGTAGTAGTGGCACTACCCCTAGCGGCATGCAGATGCTGGCCTATCTTGGCGTATTGCCGGTGGGCCTGAGTGGCGCGGGCTACATGCTGCGCGGCGCGCTCGTGCGTGGTGCGGGCAAGCTTGTTGAAGCAAGTGCAGACAATGACCAGGCAAAGCCGGCTGCGACGGTGGCGTCCACTGCTGGCGCGGTACCGTCAGTTGCGCTGAGCGCAGCAAGCATCCGTCTGGGTGCAGCGGCAGACGCTGGTGCACTGTTGGCTGTTGCGTCAGCACCGCCGCGGCCGCAGCTGGATAATCGCTTCCGCGATGCCAACAATCTTCCGATACGTGTCAGTGCAGCTGCCGATCTTGACGAATGGATGGTGCTGTCCGAGCGCGAAGGCGATATCGACACCGCAGCACATGAGCGGCGCGCGATGGCATTGTTGCAACCGGTTCTGGAGCAACTGCTGGACGCGGCCTATGCGGTGATGCCGACAGTGGTTGCTGGTGAAGAAGTGGTGGTGGCCGGCCTTCGTCGCCGCGAGGAAGAGCGGGTTGAGAATATTCTCAGTGTTGAGCTGATAGTTTCGCCGCAGTGGTCGGATGGTTTGCGTCACTGGGCGCAGGCGTGGCTGCAGGAACAGGCCGTGCACGCCGGTCTGGATGCGCGCCGGTTTGATGTACGCGTAAGCGTGTTCGAACGTCCCGGTGATGTATGGACGCATCTGCAGCGTGTTGTTGATGCTCTGAACACGGGTCCGGCGCGCTGGCATCTGCTGGTTTCCTGTTATTCGGCCATTGACGCTGCGGTCATCAACGCCTGGATGGCGCGCGGGCTGTTGGCGAGCGCACAACAGGCCGAGGGTTACGTGCCCGGCGAAGGTGCAGCAGGCGTGCTGTTGTCCAGCCTCGCGCTGGCAGGCGAGGGCTCCGGGCGTTTGTGGCGGCCGCAGCTTGAACGGCTGGACGCTGCCTATGGCAGCCGCCCGGCCGAAGTCCGTCGGCAGCTCGCAGCGGCAGCCCAGCAGTGGTTGCAGCCGTTGCTTGCAGATGTTTCGCGGCTGCAGTTTGTGCTGCATGACACCGACCAACGGCCTGCGTCCATCGTTGATACCGCAGCGGTAACCGCTGCCATCAACCCTGATCTGGACTTCAGTTCACAAAGTCTTGCCCTGGCGCTGTGTTCTGGTGAGCTTGGCCCGGTGTTGCCTGTCGCCCAGCTGGCATTGGCGTATGCACAGCTGCAGCGGCAGCCCGAGCCGGTGCTGCTGCTGGGCGTTGCCGACGCGCAACAACGTCTGTTTGGTCTCGTAGAGCCGCTTCCTTCCCCGACCTTGGTGGCTGAAATGCCAGCAGTCAACTAAACCCTGGATTCCTGCATGAGTTTTAGTAATTTCAGCTACTACCTGCGCGACTATCGCCTTTGGATGGTGATCGGTCTTATCGGCGCCGCTGGGCTGGCCAAGTATGGCGAAGCGGAGGCCAGGCAGATTGGCATCTGGGCAGCGATCGTATTGGCGGCGTTGCTGGTTGTTGCATTGATCGTGTGGATCATCAAACGGATCATGGCGCGGCGGGCAGCACGGCGCGTCGAGGCGATGGTGCAGGGTGAAGCGGACAAGGCCGTGGCCAATGCGCAGCCCTCGCAGCGCGCTGACACCGAGGCCCTGCGCAAGCGCATGCTGGATGCGGTCAAGCAGATCAAGTCCTCGCGGATGGGCATGCTCAAGGGCAATGCCGCGCTCTACGAGCTGCCGTGGTACGTGATCATCGGCAATCCTGCGGCGGGCAAAAGTACGGCGATTCTCAACTCGGGATTGCAGTTTCCGTTCGAGGACAATCGCAGCAATGTCATCCAGGGCATTGGCGGTACCCGCAACTGCGATTGGTATTTCACTACCAATGGCATCGTGCTGGATACGGCAGGTCGCTATTCGGTAAGCACCGAAGACCGCATGGAATGGCTCACTTTCCTTGGCTTGCTGAAGAAAAACCGTCCGCGCGCGCCCATCAACGGGGTGATCATTGCGGTCAGTATTGCCGAGCTGTCTGGCAGCAAGCCCGAATTTGCGATGGAGTTGGCCAAGAACCTGCGCCAGCGGGTGCAGGAAATCACCGAGCAGCTGGAGGTATTCGCGCCGGTGTATGTGCTGTTCACCAAGGCCGATCTCATCGCCGGGTTCAGTGAATTCTTCGGCAACCTTGACCCGGGTGAGCGCGAGAACGTCTGGGGTGCCACCTTGCCAGCGGACGTGCAGCAGCAGAGCGATGCGCTGAACGCCTTCGATACGCACTTTGATGAGCTGGCCGAAGGCATCAAGGAAATGAGCCTGACGCATATGGCAATGCAGCGCGGGCGTGAGGTTTCGCCCGGGTTGCTGTCGCTGCCATTGGAGTTTGTGGGCATCAAGCCGGCCTTGCGTACCTTCATCGCAACGCTGTTTGAAGACAACCCTTACCAGTTCAAGCCGGTGTTCCGTGGCTTCTATTTCAGCAGCGCGCTGCAGGAAGGGCGCTCGGTGCATCACGCATCTGAACGCGTCGGCCGCCAGTTCGGCCTGCAACGCGGTTCCAACGTGGACGAGGCGCCGAGCGGGCAGACCGCGTTCTTCCTCAAGGATTTGTTCCGCAAGGTGATCTTTGCCGACCGCGGGCTGGTGCGGCAGTACGCAAGCCCGCACCAGAATCGCCTGCGCTATGGCGTGTTCCTGGGTGCGGTGGGTGTGCTGGCGCTGGGCCTGGGCCTGTGGACCTGGTCTTATACGACCAATGCGCAGCTGGTGGCCAACGCTACCAAGGATCTCGACCAGGCCGTACGCATCCAGAAGGACCGCATGGACCTGAAATCGCGCGTTGATGCACTGCTGTTGTTGCAGGACCGGATGGAGCAGCTGGACCGCTACAAGAAGGACGGTGGTATCACCACCAGCCTGGGTCTGTACCAGGGCGATGCCATCCGCGAGAAGCTGCTGCGCGAGTACAACCATGGCATGCAGCAGGTGATGTTGGCGCCGACTGTCTCCAATCTTGAAAATTATCTGGGTCAGGTGGTTACCGAACGCGACAAGCTCGGTCAGGCCAATGCCACCGCGGCGGAAAGCGAAACGCTGTATCAGAACGCGTCACCCACCAGCACCAACGATGCGTACAACGCACTCAAGACCTATCTGATGCTGGGCAATCCTAAGTATGTGGAAGGCGCACATCTGTCGCAGCAGCTGACGCTGTTCTGGCGCAGCTGGCTGGAGGCCAACCGTGGCCAGATGAGCCGCGAGGAAATGGTGCGGGCTGCCGAAAAATTGATGACCTTCTACGTGGCACAGGCGGGCAAGCCCGGCTGGCCGCAGGTGCAGAACAAGGTCACCCTGGTCACCGATTCGCGCCAGGCGCTGTCGCAGGTGATGAAGGGCCAGCCGGCGATGGAACGGGTGTTCGCGCAGATCAAGGCACGGGCAGGCGCACGCTTCGGCACGGTAACCGTCGATGGGCTGGTGGGCGAGGAGCGCAATGCGCGCCTGATCAACGGCAGCTACGCCATCTCCGGTGCGTTCAGCCGCAAGGCGTGGGAAGACTATGTGCAGGACGCCATCAAGGAAGCAGCCAACACCCAGCTAAGCACCACCGACTGGGTGCTGGGTACCACCGAGCAGAGCGATCTCTCCCTGGCTGGAAGCCCCGAGCATGTCTCGCGCGAGCTTGTCACTTTGTACAAGCAGGAATACGCGCGTGAGTGGGGCAAGTTCGTCCAGGGCCTGAGCATTGCCGAGTTCAATACGTTTGATGAAGCCACCGCGCGCATCAATCGCCTTGGCGACGCCAGCAACTCGCCGCTGCGCACCTTGCTGGAGAAGATCAACGAAGAGACCATCTGGGACAACCCGCCCGCGCAGGCGCGTTCCAGCAAATCCGGCAAGGGCTTCGTGGCCTGGTTCCAGCGCACCATCCTGCGCAAGGATCCGGCCGCTGCGGCTGCGGCAGCGCCGGTCGGGCCGATTGGCAAGGCGTTTGAGGGCATTGCACGCTTGACCATGCCGCGCGGCGACCAACCGGCGGTGATTGCGGCTTACTTCGAGACGCTGGGCAAGCTGCGGGCGCGCTTGAACGCCATCAAGTCGCAGGGCGACGTCGGCGTCGGCGCGCGCAAGCTGATGCAGGACACCTTCAGCAACGAAGGCTCCGAGCTGAGCGTCGCCTTGGCGCTGGTGGACGAGCAGGTGCTCAATGGCCTGGATGAAAAACAGCGCGAAGCACTGCGGCCCTTGTTGCTGCGGCCGCTGACGCAGACGTTCACCGTCCTGGTGCCGCCTACCGAGGACGAGGTCAACAAGAGCTGGAAGGCGCAGGTCTATGATCCGTTCAAGGCGCGCATTGGCCTGCAATACCCGTTCAACCTGAACTCGGACGTGGATGCCGCCGCCAGCGACATCGGCGCTATTTTTGGCGCCAGCGGCAGCATCGCCAACTTCAACAAGGATGCGATGGGGGCCCTGGTCATCCAGCGCGGGCCCTTGTTGGAAGCGCGTCGTTGGGCCGGGATCGGCATCAATCTGTCGGCGGAGCTGGTTGCCAACTATGGCAACTGGGTAAGCGGTGCCGCGGCCGGTGCGGCCCAGGACACGACGATCTTCGAACTGCTGCCATCGCCGGCTACCGGCGCGGTGGAATACACCATCGAAATCGATGGTCAGCAGCTGCGCTACCGCAACACCCCGCCACAGTGGACCACCATGCAGTACCCGAATGCCGGGCAGATCCCCGGGGTGAAAATCTCGGCGGTGACCGGCGACGGGCGTACGGTGGAGGTGTTCAATGCGCCGGGTTCCAATGGCTTCAAGCGCCTGATGTCCGAAGGCCAGTACGAGCGTCTTGACGATTCCAGCCGCATCACCTGGGAAGGCGACGGCGTCGCGGTGACGGTGGAAATGCGGGTTGTACGCCGCGCCGGTGCCGGCTCGGATGGCAGTGATTGGCAGCGCGGTCTGCAGTTGCCGGAGAAGGTGGCAGGCGGCGCGCCTGTTGCTGCGGCAACCGCCGCGCCGGCCGCAGCACCTGCAGCCACGCCTGCAGCGGCGCAGCAGGCAGCGGGAGGTGGCCGATGAGCCGCGTCGTCAGTGCCGGGGTTTCCTATTTCGGGAAAGTACCCTCGCGCGGCGACTTCGTGCGCGCAGCCGATAACCATCAATTGCTGGGCTGGCTGGACCGTTGGGCCGGTGAGTCGCTGGAACTGCTCAGCCAGAGCCCGGACTGGAAGCAGCGTTACGACGAGGCGCCGGAGATCAACTATGCGTTTCTCGGCTCGCGCAGCAAGATGCTGGTCTGCGGCCATTTCCTGGCCAGCCGCGATGCATCGGAACGGCGTTTCCCGCTGTTGTCCGCATTGCGTCTGGAAGCCCCCGAGCCGCTGCCTTTCATTGGCCGCAGCCCGTTGGCGCTGTCCAACGCCTGGTCCGGGCTGGCAAGGCTGGCGAGGCAGGCCAACGAGGACGCCGATGCCACCCAGGCATTGAGTCAACTTGCCGAAGCGCGCTTCAGCATCAGCACCGACCCGGCTGACTACAACGCCAGTTTCCACGACTTCCTGGAAAGCACCACCATCGCCAGTTTCGAGCAGCGCCTGCGCGAGGCCGGCCATGGCGATGTGGCATTGCGGCAGGTATTGCCCGCATTGGGCCTGCTGCTGCAGCCGGTATTGAGCGGCGGCGAAGTGAACATCGACAAGGCGCTGGTATTGCCCTTGGTGCGCGATCCGGCGTACCGGCCGTTGGTGGCTGCGTTCTGGCTGGATCTGGTTTCCAGTTTCGTCAGCCGCGGCGACTTCGAGCTGGCGGTGCTGATCCGCAATGATGCCAAGCCCAATATGGTGATCGGTTTCAACGGCGCCGACCGCATGGTGCTGCGCGCGGCGTTGGATCCTTCGGAGGCGGGCGACTACCTGATCCACCTGCAGCATTCGGAGTGGGTGGATGACTACCTGCATGGCGATTACAACTTGAACCGCTTCGGCAGCTTCCTTGAGCGTGACGACCTTGCATTGGTCACCGCGCGCCGGCTGTTTGGTGAGACTTTTCTGGGAACCTGATGATGCACTTGTCCAAAGTTACTTATCTCGCCGCGCTGCTGTTGGTGGTTGCGCCGGCCTTCGCGCAGACCGCCGCCCCTGCGCCGGCGGCAAACGTGCCCGCGGCTGAGCGGCCGGTGGTGATCGAAGGTGTGGTTCCGGATCAGGCCACCAAGGCCAAACTGCTGGGCAACCTGCGCGCGGTCTACGGTGCCGAGCGTGTCGTTGACCGCATCCAGGTGGAAAGCATTGCCACGCCGCCGAATTGGGGCGACTACGTGGCCGGGATGATCAACACGGGCTTGAAGCGCGTGTCGCCCGGCAAGCTGGAGGTCAACGGGCAGTCGGTACGGGTGACCGGCGAAGTCGCCAATGAGGCCTTGCGCCAGCAGGTGGCCAGCGACCTGAGCCTGGCCAGCAATACCAGCTACACCGTCAGCAATGCGTTGAAAGTTGGCTCACAGCAGGGCGTGCTCGACCAGACGCTGGCCAACCGCATCATCGAGTTCCAGAGCGGCAGTGCCAAACTGACGCCATTCGGCATGAGCATCCTCGATGAGATGGTTGCCAAGATGGCGCAGATGCCGGACAGCCGCTTCCTGATCATCGGCCATACCGACAATGTGGGGCAGCGCGAGTCCAATCTTTCGCTGAGCCATGCGCGTGCCGCAGCGGTGAAGAGCTACATGATGGCCAAGGGCATCCCCAACACGCATATGGATGTGCTGGGTAAGGGGCCGGATGAACCGGTGGCAGACAACACCAGCAACGACGGTCGCGCGCGCAACCGCCGTATCGAGTTCAAGATCCAGTAACCGCGTCGGGCTGTCGACGCGTGAAAAACGACGGGCTCAAAGCCCGTCGTTGTCCTGTTTCACATCCAGCATTTCTTCCATCTGCTCCAGCGTGGTGTGGTCCTTGATCACGCGCTTGAGCCAGACATGCAGCGGCATTTCGCCCCAGCTGGCGGCCTTCTCGGCCAGATAGGCAACCGGGCTGTGCGGCTCGGTGCGCCGGAAGAATTCTGCAACCTGGCGCAGTTGTGCCAGTGCTTCCTTGCGGCTGCCCGGAGCGCCGGCGGGGCCGCGCGGTACGGCGTTGCTGAGTGCTGGTTCGGCTGCACCGGCGGCGGGCGCTGGGAACGTATCGCTCTGCTCATCCGCGACATCGCCTACTTCGCCATCCAGCAGCATGCCCGCCTCGCGCGCGAAGCGACGGACGGTGCGCTGCAGGTGATCGAGCTGCTCGCGCACCGAGCTGAAACTGGGGCCATCCATGCCGAGGCGGCTGTCTACCGCAGCCTGCAGTTCGTCCAGCGCCAGGCTGCAGTCGGGCAGGGCGGTCACCAGCTGGCGGTAAGCATCATGCGAGGTGCTGCGGCGTGCGGCCTCCAGCAGCTCCAGGCTGGGGCGGCCGTCGGCATGGTCACTGCTGCCCGCGTGCGCGTGCTCGAAGTCGGCCAGACTGAAACGACCTTGCGGGGCGGAAGTGAGCGGTATTGCACGCAGCCACTGCGAGGTATTGGTCAGCAGCCAGCTCAGATTGCCGATCCGTTCCTCGTAGTCGCCATCGGGCGCCAAAGGATGCACATCGTCCCAATAGCGCTCGCATAGGCCTGCGGTCACCCGGAAGCCGGCAGCCAGCCCGGGAAAGCCTTCCTGCTGCGTCGCCGCCTCGCACAACCAGCCGGCCAGGCGCAGGTCCTTGGTGCGGGTCTGCAGCAGCTGGTTGCAGTCGCGCAGCACGCTGCCCCAATCGGCATATTTGATGTCGGTTTGCCACGCGCCCTGATCCAGGGTCGGGTCGTCGGCACGACGGTTTTCGATGATCCGATCAAACTCGGACGAGAACGACAGGTCTTCACCTGTCGGCGCGTGTCCGGCAATCGGGGCCAGCAGGGCATCCTGATCCAGCATGGCAAATCTCATTGTGGGTTACGGGCCGATTCTAACGCGGGTATGGCTGGAAGAATGTGGAGGCCGGTTACAGGCTGGAAATTCGATATGCCAGTACGCGAGGCCCAGCCCGGTTCAGCTGGGGCGTGGGGTGCATGGAGCCATGCGATTGCTGGCCGCGACGGCAACGTTCCATTCGCAGGATTAGGACGTTTCTTGTGTCTCTGCGATATGGGCGGCATCGTTTGGAGCGGAGCCCGCGTCCGTTGCGGGCGGTGGCTGCCAGCACAGCAACCAGTTCCGGCGGCATCCCGGCAACTACAGGCGTTCATTGCTGGGATCGTTTAGACGTGCAGGTAAAGGTAGACGCCATGCGCTGCACAACTGCCGTGCGCGCGTGGCAGTGAACCTGGGATCCTGCTCTCCAATGCATGGGTTTTACGGGCGCAAACAATCTGTCTGTTGCTGCCTTTGCGCAAGCGTTGCAGGCCGCATTGGAGAGAACTCCGTCTTCAATGCCAGCGCTGTGTCCTTCCTGTGCAAGTTCCCGATGAATGACAATTCTGCGCATCGGCAAGACCGATGCATCGATCCTGCAGACATTTGTCTGGCCGGGTCGTACACCTGGTTTTGCAGGCACAGCTGCGCCAGCTGTGGTGAATTGTTGCGGCGTTCGTGCAGCCTTCGAACACTGTCTATCGCTTGTGCGTGATGGCCTGCAACAAACCGCAGAACGGTTGTTCTTCGAGACGGCGCTGAGGTTTGCAGTTTTGCCGACTTGTACGTGTGCGGGCAGCCAATTCAGGCATGGCCAGCTGCGATGGCGTAATCATGTTTCTGTGCAGAAGCGCAGGTGCAACGGTCCCGTGCAGATGTGCTTGCAGCATGTTGCTGCAATAAAAGAGTCGCAAACAAGGCGCGTAAGGCCAATGGTTGAAGTTTGCCTTCGGCAGCAGCGTGTTCTGGTGGAGCTGACGGGCAGAGTAGAGAGTGCGCGCAGGGGCGTATTCAAGGACGGCGACCGGTTCGGCCGCCATGCAGTGCAGCGATCGGGAGCAATGGCATGTTGGATGAGCTGGTGGAACGAAACCGCGACGGAATGATTCTGTTCGTACGCGTGGTGATGATGGTGATGTTCCTGTACTCGGGGTTTGGCAAGCTGACCGATTTTCAGGCAACCGTGGGGTATCTGGGCTCCCTGCATGCCCCCGTACCGCAGCTGGCGGCGGCGATATCAGTGGCCATGGAGCTTGGCGTGGGCATCGCCCTGATTCTGGGCCTGTGGGTGCGGCCTTTGGCCTTGTTGCTTGCGGTGTTCGTGTTGTGTGCCAGTTGCATGGGCCATCCGTTCTGGACAATGCAAGGTGCCGACAGAGCAATGAACCTGCTGCAGTTCCTGAAAAACCTGTCCATCATCAGCGGCCTGCTGTTGCTGGTTGTCACCGGCGGTGGCCGCTATGCGCTCACCAGCAGCCGGTCATGAACGTGCTTGCCCGCAAGCCTTTGCGCTAGTGCAGAACGCAGAACGGGCAGGCGCGAGGCCTGCCCGTTGTGTCTGCAATTGCCGCTGTTCCAATCAGCCAATAATGCCGGGGAGATCCAGTTTTTTCTCCTTGGCGCAATCGATGGCGATATCGTAACCGGCATCGGCGTGGCGCATCACCCCGGTGCCCGGATCGTTCCACAGTACGCGTGCGATCCGCTGGTCTGCCGCTTCGCTGCCGTCGCAGACGATGACCACGCCGGAGTGCTGCGAATAGCCCATGCCCACGCCGCCGCCATGGTGCAGGCTCACCCAGGTGGCGCCGCCGGCGACATTGAGCATGGCGTTGAGCAGCGGCCAATCGGAGACCGCATCAGAGCCGTCCTTCATGGACTCGGTCTCGCGGTTTGGCGAGGCCACACTGCCGCTGTCCAGATGGTCGCGGCCGATCACCACCGGTGCACTCAGCTCGCCATTGCGAACCATTTCGTTGAAGGCCAGGCCCAGCTTGTGGCGCAGGCCCAGGCCGACCCAGCAGATGCGCGCCGGCAGGCCCTGGAAGGCGATGCGTTCGCGCGCCATGTCCAACCAGCGGTGCAGGTTGGGATCATCGGCGATGATTTCCTTGACCTTGGCGTCGGTCTTGTAGATGTCTTCCGGGTCGCCGCTCAGCGCTACCCAGCGGAACGGGCCGATGCCACGGCAGAACAGCGGGCGGACATAGGCGGGCACGAAGCCGGGGAAATCAAAGGCGTTTTTCAGGCCCTCGTCGAAGGCCATCTGGCGGATGTTGTTGCCGTAGTCCACGGTCGGAATGCCGGCAGCGTGGAAGGCAAGCATGGCCTCCACGTGCACGCGCATGGCCGCCTTGGCGGCATCGCGGACCTTTTCCGGGCTGGCCTGTTGCTCGGCCAGCCACTGCTCCACGCTCCAGCCGATCGGCAGATAGCCATGCACTGGATCGTGGGCGCTGGTCTGATCGGTGACGCAGTCCGGCCGCACGCCGCGGCGCACCAGCTCAGGCAAAATCTCGGCGGCGTTGCCGAGCAGGGCAATCGACTTGGCTTCACCGCTGGCGGTGTATTTGGCGATACGTGCAAGCGCGTCGTCGATGTCGCTGGCCTGCTCGTCGACATAGCGTGTGCGCAGGCGGAAGTCGATGCTGCTCTGGCGGCATTCGATGGTCAGGCTGCTGGCGCCGGCCAGTGACGCGGCCAGCGGCTGTGCGCCGCCCATGCCGCCCAGACCAGCAGTGAGGATCCATTTGCCGGTCAGGCTGCCACCGTAGTGCTGGCGGCCCATCTCGACGAAGGTTTCGTAGGTGCCCTGGACGATGCCCTGGCTGCCGATATAGATCCAGCTGCCGGCGGTCATCTGCCCGTACATCATCAAGCCCTTCTTATCGAGATCGTTGAAGTGCTCCCAATTGGCCCAGTGCGGCACCAGGTTGGAGTTGGCGATCAGCACGCGCGGTGCATCCGGATGGGTGGGGAACACGCCGACCGGCTTGCCCGATTGCACCAGCAACGTCTGGTTGTCGTCCAAGCGCTTGAGCGTTTCCAGAATCTTGTCGTAGCTTTCCCAGTCGCGCGCGGCACGGCCGATGCCGCCGTAGACGACCAACGAAGTCGGGTCTTCGGCGACCTCGGCATCAAGGTTGTTCTGCAGCATGCGGAACGGCGCTTCGGTCTGCCAGGATTTGCAGTTGAGCGTATTGCCGCGCGGTGCACGCGGATTGCGGGTGGGGTCGTGACGGGTCATGCATTTCTCCGGGTAGCAAATTCCAGACAGGCGCCAAGCACTTGTTGCAAGGTGTTGCGGACGGGTGCAGCGTGTTCGGGGTCGTATGGCGTGGGCCAGCTGTGCTCGTCCACGTCCGCCGGCGCGGGTTCGTGCATATAGCCCCGGCAGCCCAGTTCCATCTGCAGCGTGTGCACGCCATTGGCGGTGTTGCTGTAGTGGCGGGTGATCCAGCCGCCCTTGAAGCGGCCGTTGCGGACATGGCTCATGCCGCTCATCGCGCACAGGTTCTCGACCACGTCGGTGAGTGCGTTGTCGCAGGATGTATCAGGCGCACCACTGGGGCCGGCGCTGCCGATATTGAACTGCGGCAATTCACCGTCGAACAGGTGCGGGATCAAGGAACGGATCGAATGCGCGTCGTAGACCACCACGGTTTCGTGCTGTGCGCGCAGGCGTTGGATTTCGTTGCTCAGCGCAGCGTGATAGGGATCGAACCAGGTCTGGCGCCGGTACTGGATCTCAGCGTCATCGGGTTCATGGCCGGCACGATAGAGCGGCTGGTTGTCGAAGGTCGTCACCGGGCACAGGCCGGTGGTGTTCTGGCCGGGGTAGAGCGTGGCGCCGGAAGGGTCGCGGTTGACGTCGATCAGCGAGCGCGAGATCGCCGTGCGCACGGTGGTGGCGCCCAGCGCCTTGGCGAAGGCGTAGAGCTCGTGCACCCACCAATCGGCGTCGCGGCGCGCCAACCACGGCGAGACGAAATGGTCGACGTGCGAGGCCGGCAGTTCGGTCCCGGTATGGGGGAAACTGACGATCAAAGGGGCTTGGCCGCGGTGGATCTGCAGCCAGTCATGGGTGTTCGTCATGGGGACTCCTGGGGCAGGGCGGGGTTTTTCCTGTTCTCACAGATTGCAGCGCTGCGAGCTGTCTCCTCTCCCGCATGCGGGAGAGGATGCCCGAAGGGCGGGTGAGGGCGCTCTTCGCGATGAAGCTGAAAAGCTCCCCTCGTCCGTCGCTGCGCGCCACCTTCTCCCGCAGGCGGGAGAAGGGAGAGGTCCGCGACTTGCTGTCGGGTGTGCGGGGTCTGACACATTGCGGTACTGCGAGCTGTCTCCTCTCCCGCAGGCGGGAGAGGATGCCCGAAGGGTAGGTGAGGGCGCTCTTCGCGATGAAGCTGAAAAGCTCCCCTCATCCGTCGCTTCGCGCCACCTTCTCCCGCAGGCGGGAGAAGGGAGAGGTCCGCGACTTGCTGTCGGGTGCGCGTGGTCTGACAGATTGCAGCGCTGCGAGCTGTCTCCTCTCCCGCAGGCGGGAGAAGGGACAGGTCCGCGACTTGCTGTCGGGTGTGCGTGGTCTGACACATTGCAGCGCTGCATATGCTTCCGTCAGGCCTTGGCGCTTGCTTCTACGCCCGGCAGCTGCACGCCCAAACCAGCCGTCAATGCACCAGCACGCACCAATGCAGTCGCAGCAACCATGTCCGGATGGAAGTAACGGTCGTCCTGTAGCGTCGGTACTTGCGCACGTAGCGTGGAGCGCACCTGTTCCAGCGCCGAACTCGAACGCAGCGGTGCATGGAAATCACAGCCCTGGCCCGCAGCAAGCAGTTCGATACCAATCACATTGGCTGCGTTCTCGGCCATTGCGATCAAACGACGTGCGCCATGCGCGGCCATTGATACATGGTCTTCCTGATTGGCCGAGGTCGGGATCGAATCCACGCTCGCCGGATAGGCGCGCTGCTTGTTCTCGGAGACCAGCGCCGCAGCGGTGACCTGCGGAATCATGAAGCCCGAGTTCAAGCCCGGCTTGGGGGTCAGGAAGGCAGGCAGGCCAGACAATGCCGGGTCCACCAGCATCGCCGTGCGGCGTTCGCTGATCGAGCCGATCTCGCAGATCGCCATCGCCAGCATGTCCGCTGCAAATGCCACCGGCTCGGCATGGAAGTTACCGCCGCTCAATGCTTCGCCGGTATCGGTGAACACCAGCGGGTTGTCGGAGACACCATTGGCTTCGATTTCCAGCGTGCTCGCGGCCTGGCGCATGATGTCCAGCGCCGCACCCATCACCTGTGGCTGGCAGCGCAGGCAATAGGGGTCCTGCACGCGTACGTCGTTGTCGCGATGCGATTCGCGGATTGCCGAGCCCTGCATCAGCTCGCGCAGGACGGCGGCGGTGGCGATCTGCCCGCGTTGACCGCGAATGCTGTGGATGCGCGGGTCGAACGGCGTATCCGAGCCCTTGGCAGCCTCCACCGACAGCGCACCGGTTACCAGCGCGGCCTGGAACACCACTTCAATCTCGAACAGGCCGGCCAAGGCATAGGCGGTGGAATACTGGGTGCCGTTGAGCAGGGCCAGGCCTTCCTTCGCGCCCAATACCAGCGGCTGCAACGCGGCCTGCTTGAACGCCGCTTCGGCCGACATACGCGCGCCGCCGACAAAGGCTTCACCTACGCCGATCATCACGCTGGCCAGATGCGACAGCGGTGCCAGGTCGCCGGAAGCGCCAACCGAACCCTGGCACGGCACCACCGGCACAACGTCCTTCTGCAGCATGGCCTCCAGCAGGGCCAGGGTCTGCGGGCGAATGCCCGATGCGCCCTGCGCCAGGCTGGTCAGTTTCAGCGCCATCATCAGCCGCACCACGTTGGCCGGCATCGGCTCACCAACGCCGGCGGCGTGCGACAGCACGATATTGCGCTGCAGGGTCTGCAGGTCCTCGCGCTCGATGCGAACGCTGGCCAGTTTGCCGAAGCCGGTATTGATGCCGTAAACCGGCTCGCCCTTGGCGACAATGGCGTCCACCACCTGGGCGCTGCGCAGAACGGCGGCCTGTGCGGATTCATCCAGGTGCACATCGGCGCCGCGATAGATCTGCCGCCATTGCGCCAACGGTACGTGGCCGGGGAGGAGGGTCAGGGTAGTGCTCATGCGTGCTCCAGCAGTGCGTTGTTCAGAGGGTCTGCCCGCGCCATACGCGGGCATGCAGGGGGTTGAAGCCGATGCGGTAAACCAGATCGGCCGGGGCGTCGATGTCCCAGATGGCAAGGTCGCAGTCCATGCCGGCGGCCAGCTTGCCCAGGCGCTCGGCGCGGCCCAGCGCGCGCGCCGCTTCGCGGGTGAAGCCGGCGATGCACTCGCTTACCGTCATGCGGAACAAGGTGGCGCCCATGTTCATTGCCAGCAGCGGGCTGGTCAGTGGCGAGGTGCCGGGGTTGCTGTCTGTCGCCAGGGCCATCGGCACGCCGGCGTCGCGCAAGGCCTGGATAGGCGGCAATACGGTCTCGCGGGTGAAGTAATAGGCGCCGGGTAGCAGCACGGCGACGGTGCCCGACGCGCGCATGGCGTCGATGCCGGCTTGGTCCAGGTGCTCGATATGATCGGCGGACAGCGCGCCATGCTTTGCTGCCAGTTCCGCACCGTGCTGGTTGGACAGCTGCTCGGCGTGGATCTTGATGGCCAGCCCGTGCTGTTTGGCGGCCTCGAAAACCTGCTGCGCCTGCGCCGGGGAAAAGGCGATGTTCTCGCAGAAGATGTCGACTGCTTCGGCCAGCCCTTCTGCCGCGATCGCCGGCATCATCACCGCGCAGACTTCATTGATGTAGGCCTGCGCTTCGTGGCCCGGCGGTACTGCATGCGCACCGAGGAAAGTGGGCACAACCTCGACCTTGCGCAGCACGCCCAGCTCGCGTGCCACGCGCAGCTGTTTGCGTTCATCGGCCAAGGTCAGGCCGTAGCCGGATTTGATTTCGATGGTTGTGACGCCCTCGGCCAGCATTGCATCAAGCCGCGGCAAGCTTGCGCGGATAAGCGCGGCATCGTCGGCCTGGCGGGTGGCACTGACGGTGGCGACGATGCCGCCGCCGGCCTTGGCGATCTGCGCGTAGCTCACGCCTTGCAGGCGCTGCTCGAATTCGCCCGCGCGATTGCCGGCGTACACCAGGTGCGTATGGCAGTCGATCAGGCCGGGGCTGATCCAGCGGCCATTGCAGTCGATGCGGGTATCGGCTTCAAATGCGGGTGCAGCTGCTGCCGGCCCGGCATGCAGGATGCAGCCGTCGCGGGCGGCGATGACGCCATCCACAATCGTTCCCAGTCCGCCCGAGGCGTCATCCAGGGTCATCAGGTTGGCGTTGTGCCAGAGCGTATCGCAGCGCATTGCCCCTCTCCGTGCTTATTTGTATATACAATAGCGGCGACCATCGGAGAGTGTCCAGTGACAACGATCAAGCCGACCGCATCTGTCCGTTTCCACGCCGCCCAGGCCTTGCTGCCGCAGGGCTGGGCGCAAGATGTGCGCATTGACAGCGTCGCCGGCCGCATCACCGCGGTGGCGGTTGGGGAAGCCTGGGACGGCCAGGCGCAGCGTTTGGACGTGGTCGTGCCGGGGCTGGGTAACCTGCACAGTCACGCCTTCCAGCGCGCGATGGCCGGGCTTACCGAAGTAGGCGGGCGTTCGGGCGACAGCTTCTGGAGTTGGCGTGAGCTGATGTACCGGTTCCTGGACCGTCTGGATCCGGACACGTTCCAGGCCATCGCCGCGCTGGCCTATATGGAAATGCTGGAAAGCGGTTTCACCCGTGTCGGCGAGTTCCATTACCTGCATCACGCCGAAGATGGCCGCCGTTACGTCGATCATGCCGAGATGGCCGTGCGGGTTGCGGCAGCCGCTGACGAAACCGGGTTGGGCCTGACCTTGCTACCGGTGTTTTACGCGCACAGCGATTTCGGCGGCGCCGCAGCCACGCCTGCACAGCGCCGCTTTCTGCACGATATCGACGGCTTTGCCGCGCTGCTGGAGGGTTGCACGCGGGCGCTGGCAGGCACGGCCGATGCCGTGCTGGGCTTGGCCCCGCACAGTCTGCGTGCCTGTACCCCGCAGCAATTGCAGGCGTTGGTGGCGATGGCCCCGGGGCCGATCCATATCCATATCGCCGAGCAGACCCGCGAAGTGGACGCTTGCCTGGTATGGAGCGGGCAGCGTCCGGTGGAATGGCTGTATGCCAATGCCAGCGTCGATCAGCGCTGGTGCCTGGTGCATGCCACCCATCTCACGCACGGCGAAGTGGAGCAGATAGCCGATAGCGGCGCGGTTGTGGGTTTGTGCCCGATCACCGAGGCCAACCTGGGCGATGGGCTGTTCCCGATGCGCGATTTCGTGCGCGCGGGCGGCCGTTTCGGGGTCGGTTCCGATTCCAATGTATTGATCGATGCGGCCGAGGAACTGCGCTTGCTCGAGTACGGCCAGCGCCTGCAACTGCGCGGGCGCAATGTGTTGTCGCCGGGCGAGTTGTCCAGCGGCCGCTGGTTGTTCCAGCAGGCCGCCGAAGGTGGCGCGCAGGCGCTGGGCACGCCGGCGGGATTGGCCGTCGGCGCCTGCGCCGATCTGCTGGAGCTGGACCGTGAGCACCCGGCCTTGCTGGGCCGCACCGGCGATGCCCTGCTTGACAGCTGGCTGTTCGCCGCACGTAATGGCGCCCTGCGCAGCGTCTGGCGTAACGGACGGGCGCTGGTCCGCGACGGCCGTCACGTGAACCGCGATGCGATCACCACGCGTTACCGTGCCGCATTGGCGCGGATACTGGCGTAAGGTTCGCATCGGCGCGCGCCGTCTCTTTCAGGAAACCCGAGTGAAGGGCAAAAAAGCTCCCACCCTCAATCACCGCATCCGCAGTGAGATAGAAAGCCGCATCCTCAGTGGCGAATGGGAGCCTGGCTTCCGTATCCCGTTCGAACACGAGCTGATGGAGCAGTACGGCTGCTCCCGTATGACGGTCAACAAGGTGCTTACCGCGCTGGCTGAGAGCGGCATGATCGAGCGCCGCCGCCGTGCTGGTTCGTTCGTGGCGCGGCAGCCGCCGCATCTGGAACAGGTGGCACTGGAAATCCCGGATATCGAAGTTGCGGTTACCGATCGCGGCCACGAGTACGGGTTTCAGTTGCTGGAGCGCGCGCACCGCAAGGCCCGGGAAACTGTCGTCGAAGAAACGCAGCTGGTAGGCGAGGGCAAACTGCTGGCGATACGCTGCCTGCATCTTGCCGACGGCAGGCCCTTGGCGCTGGAGCGCCGGCTGATCAATCCCGAGGCGGTGCCGGAAACCTTGAAGGTGGATTTCTCCATCCATGCGCCCGGCAGCTGGTTGCTGCAGAACGTGTCATGGACACGCGGCCAGCACCGCATCAGCGCCGTCGCCGCCGACGCCGATGAAGCCTTATTGCTGAAAGTGCCGGTGGGTACCGCCTGCCTGGTGATCGACCGCCAGACCTGGCGCGGTGAACTGCCCATCACCTGGGTGCGGCAGATGTTCCTGGGTGACGCCTACGACCTGATCGCGCGCTTCGCGCCAGGCTCTCGCTGACAGTTAGTTGTTGAAACGGATCTGCTGAGCCGGGTGCTTGGCCACGCCTACGGCGCAGCCAAGCCGAAGCCGGCTTCAAATTGTGCTGCACTGGCGCCAGCGCACCGGCTCGTCAACACCGGGGCGGGGATTGAGCTGCACGCGGGTGGTGCGCAGGGCCGGGTAACGTTCGAGTTGCTTGCAGATCAAGGGCCATACCTGCGCATCCTCGCCACTGCGTTCCACCGACAGGGTGGAGCGGGTCAGCCAGATGCCGCTGACCACGCCAGCGGTGCTGGCCAGTGCTTTGGACACGGATTGCTGGTAACGCAACAAGGTGGCCGGGTCCGGGTCCTGGATCAGATCGGAATGATTGGCCGCTGCCACTGGCGCGGCGTCTTTGCCGGCTTCGGCGGCTGCTTGCGGTTGCGCGCTTGCCGGGGCGTCGGCGGGGCGCTCGACTGGTGCCGCTACGATGGGTTCGACTGCCGGCGCGTCGCTGCGCAGGGTCATGTAGCCCATGCCAACCAGCAGGCCGAAGGTGACCGCCGCCAGCCCGGCAATACCGGTGTGGCGGACCGCCTCACGACGCGCGATGCCGGTGACCGTGTCGCGTACATCGGCCGGCATATATGGCTTGAGCAACTGCCAAAGCTGGCGTGCATCGATGACTTCGATGGAATGTTTCTCGGCCTCGGCCAGGCCATCGCGCTCGACGTGACCCTCGGTGATCAGCAGCCCGCCGACCGCGCCGGTAAGGCTGATTGCCGATGCCAGTTCGTGGATGGCGCCAGCATCGAAGCGATACGCACGCCCGTGCTTGCAGGACACCAGCCAACGCTGGCCATCACGCTGCAACAGGAAATCGCTGCTGGTGCCGCGGTCGTTGTCTTCTTCATCGGTCAGCGGGTGCAGGCCGCGCTGCTCGGCCATGGCCTGATGCACGATCCGCGAAAACTCCCGCCAGCGCATGCCGGCCAGCGCGGCCAGGCCGTGCTGGCGTTCGGTGCTGCGACGGGCGACCAACCACAGGTACACCGAAGCCAGGCCCCACAAGAGCAATGCAAGTACCAGGGCCAGAATCCACGAGAACATCGACATACCTGGGAAGCTTATGGAAGGGCCTCAGTCTATCTTCACTGATGACTGTAAGACCGGATGGGGTCGCCTTTTTTGAGCGCTTCGGGCGAATTAATCCGCTCGTTCATTGCTCGGCCAGTAATGACTGTCCGGCACCGTGCGCGCGCCGAAGATGGCCTGGCCCACGCGGACCACGCTTGCGCCTTCCTCGATGGCGATTTCGAAATCCCCCGACATGCCCATCGACAGTTCGTCCAGGCTGATGTCGGCCGGTGCCTGCTGGCGCAGCTGATCGCGCAGTTCGCGCAGGCGGACAAAGCAGGCCCGTACCTGCTCGGGCTGGGCCGAAAACAGCGCCAGGGTCATCAGGCCGCGCACCCGCAGCGCGCCAGAGCGCGGCAGCGCCTGCAGGAAGCCGGCAACCTCATCGGGGGCCAGGCCGTACTTGCTGGCTTCATTGGAGGTGTTGACCTGCACGAACACATCCAGCGAGCGGCCTTCGGACTGCAGGCGGCGCTCCAGCGTCTGCGCCAGGCGCAGGCTGTCCAGTGCCTGGAATTCGCTGGCGAAGCGCGCCACCAGTTTGGCCTTGTTGGTCTGAAGGTGGCCTATGACCGACCACTGCAGGTCGCCCAGGTCCTGCATGGCCTGCCACTTATGGTGGGCTTCCTGCACCTTGTTCTCGCCCAGCAACCGGCAACCGGCCTGATAGGCCAGACGGATATGTGCCTCGTCGATGGTTTTGCTCACCGGCAGCAGGCGCACGCCGGCGGGGTCGCGGCCGACGCGCCGGCAGGCGGCAGTGATGCGCTCGCGGACCACGGCCAGGTTGTGGCGGAAGTCGTCGACGGTCTCGGCGCGCGGGTATTGGCCGTGCAGGGCGTGACGGGTCTGGGTGCCCGGATCGGCGTCCGGGAGAGGGGTTTGCATGCTTGCCTCCAGCGCTAGCGGCTGCCGCCCGAGCTTGCCGGGGCGGCGATACTGAATATCGGATTATCGCTTGCCGGCAGGTGTGAAACCCGTGGATTCAGTTGCCCGGGCAAATCGCAGGCATGAAAAACCCGCCATCCGGTGCCGTGAGGGGAGGGAGACTTACGGCGCGGTACTGCTGGCGGGTAGGGAGATTCTCACGCAACTAATGCTGCTTTGCAACATTACTGATCTTCAGCTTGCTGCTCGCTGTGTGTGGCACGGCTTTCGGCGCGGGTGAGGCGGCGATTGAGGGCGTCCAGGCGGTCGTTGAGGGCTTCGATATCGGAACGGGAGGGCACATCCAGGCGCCTCAGCACGCTGTGAACCCGGTCTTCAAACGATTTTTCGACCCGGTCCCAGGTGCCGGCGGCGCGGTCGCGGGCCTGGCCCAAGGTGCTTTCCACGGTATCGCGCAGGCTTTCGCCCTTGCTGGATTGCTCGCGCGAGCGGGCTTCCATGGTCTGGCCTTCCTTGACCAGTGTGTCGAACAGCTTGCTGCCTTCGGCCTGTGCACGCGACAGCGCGCCCAGGCCGGCCAGCCAGACCTGCTGGGCCGACTCGGTCATCTTCTTGCCCAGGCGTTCGGCCTGGCCGGGGATGCCTGCGGTGTCGTCCTCGTCGTCGGGGCGTTGCTCATATGTGGTCATGACGATGCTCCTATGCGGGGTTGAAGAGTCCATCTACACCGTAACGGCACACGGGCTTGGGTTGTGTGACGGTCCGGGCTCAGCCGAGTTTGTCAGTCAGCACGCGTTGAATTTCCGACTCCACCATGCCCTTCATGGCCGACAACAGGAAGCCCAGCTCAGCCTTGACGCGTACTGCACCGGGCAGCAGCTCGATGGCGCCATCCACGCCGGAGCGGTTGAAATGCAGTATCGCGCCTTCCCAGCGCGTGACCACGTCAAAGCGCTCCTGCAGTTTTTCGGCGACCTCGGCGATGGCGGTGCGGGCCTTGTCGTCGGACAGGGAATGAGCGTGCTGGATATCAATGGTCGACATGGGGTGTGGCCTGGACTGCTGTAAGTAGGAAAGTCGTGCCATTGTGCGGACCTGCGCGGCGTAGTCCAAGCCTCACGAACAGCTTCTGCATGACGGGACGACCTGATAGTCTGCTGCGGTGCGCACTCTGCAAGTCCATTTCAGCAACCGTCAGCAGCCCGATCAGTCATTGATGCCGGGCGTGCAGCGCATTGTCCGGCATGCGTCCGGGCAGGTCCGGCTGGGCGATGGCAGTGTTGGGCCCTTGCTGCTGGCGCAGTTCTGCACCGACCAGCGCGGGGTTTGGCTACAGGTCGCCAATGGCGGCCGTGGCATCCATGTCAACGGTCGTCCGGTGCGCCGCATGGCGCTGCTGCGCGCCGGCGATGCGGTCTATGCCGACGGTGCGGAAATGCTGCTGCGTGGCGAATGCGAGCAGGTGCCGCATCCGCCGGAAGTTCCCAGCGAGGGCGGCGACGACCTGCGGGTGCTGCTGCGCGGGGTAGGTGGGCGCCACCACGGCCGCAGCTTCACTCTGGACAAGCCGCGCAGCATCGGCAGCGATCCGGCCAGCGATATTCTCATCGACGACCCGGCCTTCGCCCCGCGTCATGCCCGCTTCGAGCGGCATGGCGACAAGGTATTGCTGCGCGACCTGGGCTCGGCCGAGGGTAGCCAGGTCAATGGCGTGAGTACCCGCCACTGCTGGTTGCAGGCCGGTGATCAGGTGGTGTTTGAAGGCAACCACCGGTTCGTGCTGGAGGTGCCGTTGGGTCCGGTGGCCGCACCGGCGGCGTTTCTGCCGGAAGACGACGACGTGCCGGAGCGGGTCAAGCCGTCAACGGCGGTGCCGGTCAAGCCCAAACGCCAGCGACGTTGGCCCTGGTTGCTGCTCAGCGCCTTGCTGCTGGGTGCGGCGATCAGCGCGCTGCTGCTGTTCGGGGCACGCTGAGCAAGCGTTGCGGCGGTACAGGCAGCGCATGCCTGCCGGCGCTGAAACCGCCGCCCACAATGGGTGCAGATGCAACTTTTCCCAGGTGGCCCAAGGCTGTTGCGCTGCGGCATACTAGGGGTTCTGCTCAACAGGTGTGACATGACTCGCGCATTCAATTTCAGTGCCGGCCCTGCGACATTGCCGGAATCGGTCCTGCGTCAGGCGCAGGCGGAGATGTTGGAATGGAATGGCGTAGGCGCGTCCATTGTCGAGATCAGTCATCGCAGTGCCGATTTCATGGCCGTGGCGGCCCAGGCCGAAGCCGATCTGCGGGCACTGATCGGTATTCCGGATGACTATGCGGTGCTGTTCCTCGGTGGCGGTGCCACCACCCAGCAGGCGCTGCTGCCGTTGAATTTCGCCAACCCCGGGCAGCGCGCTGACTATGTGGTCAGTGGCCACTGGGGCAAGACCGCGATCAAGCAGGCCAAGCCCTACGTGGATGTGAACATCGCCGCCACCGGCGAGGCCAGCGGGTTCCGCGATATTCCGCCGCGCACGCAATGGCAGCTGTCGGACGACGCGGCTTATGTGCACATCACCGCCAACGAGACCATCCACGGTGTCGAATTCCGCGACGTGCCGGATGTGGGCGAGGTTCCGTTGATCGCCGATTTCAGTTCGTCGATTGCTTCCGAGCCGATTGATGTGTCGCGTTATGGCGTGATCTATGCCGGTGCGCAGAAGAATCTGGGCCCGGTCGGCATCGCCGTGGTCATCATCCGCCGCGACCTGCTGGCACGTGCCGGGCAGCCGCGCGCGGACATCTTTGATTACCGCTCGCATGTCGAGCGCGATTCGATGTTGAACACGCCGCCGACCTGGAACTGGTATCTGGCCGGCTTGATGTTCAAGTGGATGCTGGCCCAGGGCGGCGTGGAAGCCTTTGCCAAGCTCAGCCTTGCCAAGTCGTCGGCGGTCTATGACGCCATTGACGGTTCCGGGGGCTTCTATCGCAACGAGGTGGCTGCGGCCGTGCGTTCGCGCATGAACATCCCGTTCTTCCTGCCAAGCGAAGAGCTCAACGCACGTTTTGTCAGTGAGTCCAAGGCAGCCGGCTTGCTGGCGCTGAAGGGCCACAAGGCCGTCGGCGGCATCCGTGCCTCGCTGTACAACGCCATGCCGCTGGAAGGTGCGCAGGCGCTGGCAGCATTCATGCGTGATTTCCAGCAGCGCAACGGTTGATCCAATCCCGCCGTGCGCACTGCGCCGGCCTGTAACAGGTAGACGATTCCATGGCGACCAAGCCAAGCAAGACCGCCAGCAAGGCCAAGCCGGCCACCGCAGCCAAACCTGCCGCCAACAAGGCGCCGGCCAAGAAGGTTGCAGCCAAGAAAACCGCCGTCAGCAAGAAGGCCGCTGCCGAAACGTTGACCGTCGCCAAGCCGGTGCTGTCGGACGTGCGCGCTAAGATCGACCAGATCGACCGCAGCATCCAGGCCTTGATTGCCGAGCGGGCCAACTTTGCCCATCAGGTTGGCAAGGCCAAGGGCAAGCTGGCGGCCGCCGTTGACTACTACCGCCCCGAGCGCGAAGCGCAGGTGCTGCGCATGGTGGTGGACCGCAACGAAGGCCCGCTCAGCGACGAAGTGCTGGTGCATGTGTACCGCGAAATCATGTCGGCCTGCTTGGCCCAGCAGGAGCCGTTGAAGATCGGCTACCTCGGCCCGGAAGGCTCGTTCACCCAGCAGGCCGCGCACAAGCACTTTGGCCGTTCAGCGTTGGGCTTGCCGCTGGCCAACATCGAAGAGATTTTCCAGGAAGTGGAAAACGGCAACGCCGATTTCGGCGTGGTGCCGGTGGAGAATTCCGGGCAGGGCACGATCCAGATCACCCTGGACATGTTCCTGACTTCCAATCTCAAGATCTGCGGTGAAGTCGAGCTGCGCGTGCAGCAGTACCTGCTGTCGCGCACCGGCCGCATTGAGGATATCGAGCGCATCTACGCCCACCCGCAGGCCTTCATGCAGACCTCGGCATGGCTGCGTGCCAATCTGCCAAAGACCGAGAAAGTACCGGTTTCCAGCAACTCCGAAGGCGCCCGTCGTGCCCGCAATGCGGAAGACGCGGCTGCGATTGGCGGCGAGAGTGCAGGGCACGTTTATGGCTTGAAGAAGGTGGTGACCAAGCCGATCCAGAATGATGCGGACAACACCACGCGCTTCCTGGTGATCGGCCGCCAGTTGTTCCCGTCGTCGGGCCATGACCGCACCTCGGTGCTGGTCTTCATCCACGACAAGCCCGGCGCGCTGTTCGACGTGCTCAGCCCGTTCGCGCGGCATGGCATCAGCATGAACCGCATCGAGTCGCGTCCTTCGCACCAGGCCAAGTGGGAATACGGCTTCTTCATCGACCTGGCCGGCCATATCGAAGACGAATCGATGCAGGCCGCGTTGGCAGAGTTGAAGTCGCACTCGGCGCAGATCAAAGTGCTCGGCTCCTATCCGGTTGCCGTGCCCTGAGCTTGAAAGTCCCTCTCCCTGCGGGAGAGGGCTTGGGGTGAGGGCTGACTACCGGCAGGTTTCAAGTGGCTGTAGCTGCGTATTCCCGCACCCTCATCCGCCCTTCGGGCACCTTCTCCCGGGGGGAGAAGGGTTTGTTGACGCGCCTCGGCGCACCGAACATTAGAGAGACCGCATGACCTCCCAGCCCTACTGGATTGCACACAAAGGTTCCGCCCTGCACGGCACGCTCGCCATACCTGGCGACAAATCGGTATCGCACCGCTCGGTGATGTTTGCGGCGCTGGCCGATGGCGTATCCCATATCGAGGGTTTCCTTGAGGGCGAGGACACCCGCGCCACCGCCGCGATCTTCGAGCAGATGGGCGTGCGTTTTGAAACGCCGTCGCCGTCGCAGCGCATCGTGCATGGCGTGGGCGTGGATGGCCTGAAAGCCCCGCAGGGCGAGTTGGACTGCGGCAACGCCGGCACCGGCATGCGTTTGCTCGCCGGCCTGTTGGCGGCGCAGCCGTTCGACACCACCCTGGTTGGCGACGAATCGCTGTCCAAGCGGCCGATGCGCCGGGTTACCGAGCCGCTGGCGCAGATGGGCGCCCGTATCGACACCCAGGAAGACGGTACGCCGCCGCTGTATATCCATGGCGGCCAGTCGCTGCACGGTATCGATTACGCCTTGCCGGTGGCCAGTGCGCAGGTGAAGTCGGCGGTGTTGCTGGCCGGCCTGTATGCGCAGGGGGAAACCTCGGTGGTCGAGCCGCATCCCACCCGTGATTACACCGAGCGCATGTTGCGCGCGTTTGGCGTGGAAATCGATTTCGAACCTGGCAAGGCGCGCCTGCGTGGCGGCCAGCGTCTGCGTGCGACCGATATCGCAGTGCCGGCGGATTTCTCGTCTTCTGCATTCTTCATCGTCGCCGCCAGCGTCATTCCGGGCTCGGAAGTGCGCCTTCGTTCGGTCGGCTTGAACCCGCGCCGTACTGGCCTGCTTGCCGCACTGCGGCTGATGGGCGCGGACATCCGCGAGGAAAACCACGCCGAACATGGTGGCGAACAGGTTGCCGATCTGATCGTGCGTCATGCCCAGCTCAAGGGTGTGGAAATTCCGGAAGACCTGGTGCCCGACATGATCGATGAGTTCCCGGCGCTGTTCGTTGCCGCTGCGGCGGCACAGGGCCAGACCGTAGTGCGCGGGGCCGCCGAACTGCGGGTGAAGGAATCTGACCGCCTGGGAGCAATGGCCACCGGCCTGCGGACCCTGGGTCTGCGCGTGGACGAAACCGAAGATGGCGCCACCATTCACGGCGGCCCGCTGGGCAGCGGCACGATTGAAAGCCATGGCGACCATCGCATCTCGATGGCCTTTGCCATTGCCGGTCAGCTCAGCACCGGCGAGGTGCGCATCAATGATGTGGCCAATGTGGCTACGTCGTTCCCGGGCTTTGACAGCCTGGCCAGTGGCGCCGGCTTCGGGCTCAGCGTCCGCTTCTGAATTCCACCGGCACCTGCACCACGCTGTTGATGGCGCGACCATCCCGCATCGCGGGCTGGAAGCGCCATTGCTGCAGCGCTTGGATCGCGGCCCGATCCAGGGCGGGATCAACGCCGCCATCGTGGCCGATCACCGCTGCGTGGCTCACTTGGCCATTGCTGTCTATCTGCAGGCGCACGATCACATCGCCCTCGACGCCGGCATCAAGCGCGGCGGCCGGATAGCTGGGCATGGGGTTGTTGGGCAGGGGCTCGGCATCATTGTTGCCGGCAACGCTGACCACCGAGGTGGTATCTGCGGTGGTGATCGACACCGGGCCACTCGCTGCGGGGCCTTGCAGGGCGCGGTAGCCCAGCCAGCCAAACAAGGTCAATACGCCCACCGCCAGCAGAACCCACAGCCACGCAGCCGTGACGCCTTGCGCCTGGTGGGCGGTGGCTGATACGGGCTGATGGGAGGTGGAGTGTTGCGGGATGCTGGACATCGACATGGCTGCTCTGCGTAACGTCTACGCGGCAAGTCTGGTCCCGCACTCCCAAACGGCGAGTGACTTTAGGCAGAACCCGGCGTCCTTGGGGAGCCGGGGTTCAGCTTACTGAGCGGGTTTGAAATCGAAGGGGATCTCAAGGCTGCCCTGCATCGGCTGGCCATTGCTCTGGGCCGGCTGGAAGCGCCAATTGCGCACGGCCTCCTGGGCAGCGCGATCCAGGTCGCGCGAACCGCTGCGTTGGACCAACCGGACATCCAGCGGCACACCATTGGCATCAACGTCCACGCGGACCACCACGGTGCCACTTTCGCCACGGCGCAGGGCAGCGGCCGGGTAGTCAGGGGCAGGGCTCTGGCCGGGCAACGGAACCGGCTGATCGCTGGGCGCGACGGCGGCAGGTGCGGGGGCCGGTGCAGGTTCGGCGGGCGCGGCTTCGGCGATGGGTTGCGGCGGCTGGGCAGGAGCGGTTTCCACCAGCTCCGGTGCCTGTTCCACGGCCTCGGGACGGGCGTCGGGCATCTCGCTGGCACTGGAGCCGGCAGGCAGCGGAGCCGGCAACGGCGTCAATGTGGCGGTCTCGGCCTGCGGCTGTGCCGGATCGGCTCGATAGAATTCGTTGTTGCGGCGGGCGTTGAGCCACACCACCAGAAACAGCAATACCCCGACGCCAAAGGCGATGCCGGCGATCTTCAGGCTGCTGCGGGGCAGGTGGAAAGTGAAGTTCTGGTCGGAGCGGGAGCTGGGAGCGGACATGGCCTTGACCGTATGGAACCGGCTGATTCTTGCACAGGAAAGGTGAATCGCGCGGCAGAAAGACGCAGTTCGCGCGATAATCTATGGCTCACACCCGTACACAGTGCCCAGCCATGCTTGATCCAGCCCTTCTTCGCCAGCAGCCCGCCGAACTTGCAGAACGCCTGCGCAGCACGCGCGGTTATGTATTGGATGTGGCCGCCTTCGAATCGCTGGAGGCTGATCGCAAGCGCATCCAGGTGCGCACCCAGGAGCTGCAGAGCCTGCGCAACAGCCGTTCCAAGTCGATCGGCCATGCCAAGGCCAAGGGCGAGGACGTGTCGGCGATCATGGCCGAAGTGGCCGCGTTCGCTGATGAGCTGAAGACCTCCGAGGCCCAGCTCGATGTGCTGCGTGAGCAGATTGAAACCCTGTCGATGGGCATCCCGAACCTGCCCGCAGCCGATGTGCCGGCCGGCAAGGACGAGAGCGAAAACGTCGAACAGATGCGCTGGGGTACCCCGCGCGCGTTCGATTTCCCGGTGCTGGACCATGTCGAGCTGGGTGCGCGCAACCATGGCCTGGACGCGGAAACCGCGGCCAAGCTGTCTGGCGCCCGCTTCACCGTGCTGCGTGGTTCGATCGCCCGCCTGCACCGTGCGCTGGGCCAGTTCATGCTTAACCTGCACAGCAACGAGCATGGCTACGAAGAAACCAACGTGCCGGTGCTGGTCAATGCCGATTCGCTGCGTGGCACCGGCCAGCTGCCCAAGTTCGAGGAAGACCTGTTCAAGACCGCGCTTGGCGAATCCACGCGCTATCTGATCCCGACCTCGGAAGTGCCGCTGACCAACATCGTCCGCGACGAGATCATCGACGCCGAGCGCCTGCCGCTGCGCATGACCGCCCACTCGATGTGTTTCCGTTCCGAGGCTGGCAGCGGTGGCCGCGACGTGCGCGGCATGATCCGCCAGCACCAGTTCGAAAAAGTGGAGCTGGTCAGCATCTGCACCGCCGAGGAAAGCGAGGCCGAGCACCAGCGCATGACCGGCTGTGCCGAGGCCGTGCTGCAGAAGCTGGGTCTGCCGTACCGCAAGGTGCTGTTGTGCACCGGCGACATGGGGTTTGCGGCCATCAAGACCTATGACCTGGAAGTCTGGTTGCCGTCGCAGCAGACCTATCGCGAGATTTCGTCCTGCTCGAACTGTGGTGATTTCCAGGCCCGTCGCATGCAGGCACGCTGGCGCAACCCGGCTGGCAAGCCGGAGCTGGTGCATACGCTCAACGGCTCGGGCGTGGCTGTTGGCCGCGCGATGATCGCGGTAATGGAGAATTATCAGAACGCCGATGGCTCGATCACCATTCCCGAGGCACTGCGCCCGTACATGGGCGGCGCCGAACGCATCGCCTGATCAGCAGATGTAGTGCCGAGCCATGCTCGGCATCAGCGGTGCCATGCAGCAGACTGGTGGCCACCGTTGAGCCCCCAGCGCAGCATGGCTGCGTTGTAAAACAAAAACGCCGCGCTCCCTTCGGAGCCGCGGCGTTTTTGTTGGCAACTGAAAAGGCAAAGCCCACGATCCCATGTAGTGCCGAGCCATGCTCGGCAATGGCTCCACCAGCAAACCGGCAGCCCAAATGTAGGGCCGAGCCATGCTCGGCAATGGCTCCGCCAGCAAACTGGCAGCCCAAATGTAGGGCCGAGCCATGCTCGGCAATGGCTCGCCCAGCAAACTGGCAGCCGCCAGACCGCCCCAATGCAACACCACCGCGCTCAACAAACGATCCGAATTCCCCACCCCAAACCCCCTCGATCAGCCTCCCCGCGAGCGCCGTACCCAGCCCGCACCCCTGCAACAACTGCACTCAAAAGATGAATAGGTAGGCCCCAAAAGCGACTTGAATAGCAAACAGGACTGTTTATGGCCTGATTTGTAAATACAGAACAAAGGTGTTTAAATTCACCGGTTCGTTCCAATATCGGGATCAATCCATGCAGGACCTCAACGACCTCTACTACTTCGCAATGGTGGTAGACCATGGTGGCTTCGCCGCTGCCGAGCGCGCATTGGGCATCCCCAAATCACGTCTGAGCCGGCGCATCAGCCAGCTGGAAACCGATCTGGGCGTACGCCTGCTGCAGCGCTCGACGCGCCGTTTCGCGGTCACCGATGTGGGCATGAGCGTGCACCGCCACGCGCAGACCATGCTGGCCGAAGCGCAGGCCGCGCGTGAGGTGGTGGACCGGCTCAGCGCCGAGCCCCGCGGGCTGGTGCGTGCCAGCGTGCCGGTGTCGCTGGCGCAGATGCAGCTGCCCAAACTGCTGCCCAAATTCCTCGAGCAATACCCGAAGGTGCGGTTGCAGCTGAACATCAGCAACCGTCGTGTCGACATCATCAACGAAGGCTACGACGTCGCCCTGCGGGTGCGCTCGCGGCTGGATGACGATGGCAGCCTGGTGATGCGCAGCTTCGGCCAGGTGCAGGAACTGTTGGTTGCCAGCCCTGCGTATCTGGACCGGGCAGGGCGGCCGGCCTCACCGGAAGACCTGGGCAACCACGTCACCCTGAGCATCAGTGAAGACGAAGCGCGCCAGCGCTGGGAACTGCACGGCCCGGGTGGCGAAGTCCGCCGCGTTGAGCTGCAGCCGCGCGTTGCTGGGTTTGATTTCCCGCTGCTGCAATCCATGGTCAAGGATGGTTTCGGCATCACCATGCTGCCGGAAACTGTCTGTGCCGAGGCTGTGCGCAACGGCGAACTGGAGGTGGTACTGCCGGACTGGTCGCTGCCGCAGGGCATCTGTCACGCGGTATTCGCCTCACGGCGCGGGCTGTTGCCGGCGGTGCGGGTATTCATCGACTTCCTGGCCGAGCACCTGCCCACCGAGCTGGAGGCCTCCCGCCTGCACTGCGGCGGCGCCTGCGAGCGGGCCAAGGAGAAGATCCGCGCCTCGATGGCCGGCGCACTGGCAATCGAGGCCGGTTGAACAAAAACGCCGGCAAGCATGCGAGAATGCGCACCCCGGAACGCTATCCGGGGTAGCAACGCGTAACGGACAGATGGCCGAGCGGTTGAAGGCACCGGTCTTGAAAACCGGCGAAGGGTCAAACCTTCCGTGGGTTCGAATCCCACTCTGTCCGCCAAGGATGACTATAAGTCACTGTTATCAGTGGCTTTTTTCATGCCGAAATATCCTGCCCCATGCTTTGTCCCATCATTGGGGACCAGCTTGTTCCATGCGCCACGGCCATGATGAAGGCGTCGATCTCGGGTTGGAGCCAGAGCGACTTGGTCCCGATTTTGCGCGGCTTGGGGAACTGCTGGCCGCGCGCCATCATGCCGTAGATCGTGGCCGTGCTGATGCCGGCCTTCTGCTTCACTTCCTTCAGTGGCAGCAGCGCGATTTCTTCAGCCATGTCGCTCTCCTTCCAGCGCCGCGCGGGCGCTCTTGATTCGGTCTTCGTTGGCCAGCTCCTGGGCGCGGAGCCGGATGATTTCTTCTGTGGCAATGGCCAGCTGCTCGCGCAGGAAGTCCTTGGGCGGCTGCTTCATGCGCTTGGCCGGCTTGGGGAATAGCTGCGGGGCGGTCATCGGCGCTTCCTCGCGAACGGCGCCATGATCTTGGTGGCCTCGTCCAGATTGCCGCGGGCGAGGGCGATGACGGCCAGGCCGCGTGCCTCCCACATGCGGCGGGTCTTTGGCCTGGCCTTGTCGAGGTTCACGCCGGTCTTGCGGGCGAGGTCGTGGCCGACTGCGATGTGGTCGATGGCTTCGGTTAAGAGGGTCATGCCGCCATCCTCAATGCAGTGATGACTGCGCAAGCCTTCGGCGGACATACGGCGTTGCCCATCATCTGCATGCCATCTTTCTTGTTCGCTGGAAGCTTGTAGTGCCGAGGAAAGCCCATCGCAATCGCAGATTCCGGCAAAGACAGCATCCGCATCCGGTCGCCGTCGATGATTGCCCAGCGGTCGCGGGTGGTGATCGTTCCGATAGGACGATCCAGAGACCGACCAGTGAGGCCGGAGCCGTTACCGAAGTAGGGCGCCACGAATCGGGCGCCGAACGCGGCCCGGCCAGCGCGAACACGGGCTAGGGTTGCGGCCGCCCGGCCAGGCCGTTCGACCGGCGACCAGGTGCCTGCCTCGAAGTCGATGAAACTGGCGGCGGGAAGGTGAGGCCTCTTCGGTAGCTTCAGTTCCAACGGGTGCTTGCTCTTGGTCAGCACGATGAAGATGCGGACGCGGTGCTGCGGCACGCCAAAGTCGGCGGCGTCCAACAGGTGCGGACTGATGGCGTAGCCAAGGGCATGCACCGCTGCACACCACGCCGGGAACAGCTTCCACTTCATGAAAGCGGGGACGTTCTCGATCACCGCGGCATCCGGCGATTTTGCCTCCAGAGCGGAAACAACCGCCCACGCAGTGGAACGTGTGGCGTCGTGGTGCGGGCGCTCTTTGCCGCGCGCGGGCGTGTGCCCCTGGCACGCCGGCGATGCCAGTAGTACGTCGAAGTCTGGCAGCGGGGTCCGGTCGGCCTGCTGCAGATCCTGGCAGACGTGCAGCGTGCCAGGGTGGTTTGCAACATCAGTTTTCGCGGCCGCCGGCCAATGGTTCGCCGCCCAAACCACATTGCAGCCAGCCTGCTCTGCGCCTCTGTGAGTCCACCGCCGCCCGAGAATAGATCGATGGTCTTCATACGCCATACCTCGGCATAGGCCGCACAGGCGCGAACCAAAGAGCTGCGGCATTGTTGATCCTAACCTGGGTAACGTCGGTCGCCTGAGCTGGTAGCGGGGCTCGCAACCTGCGCATGTCGCTAATGCACGGAGCACACACGCCGGGCCGGTATTGCTTCCCCGCGCGGTTGAACTGCTGCAGTAGAAGGGAGCGAACGCATTTGGTGCAGGTCTTACACATTGCGCAACTCCTGCGGACAAATCCTGTCCATGGCAAAATCCCCCATTCGAAGGGGGGTCATAGAATGTACTTGTGGGATAGTTTCTTTCGTTGTAGCACTCTGGGTGTCGATGATTGTGTAGTTTGGTGGGAGGCTTGGGCCGTCGTTGTAGGCGCGATTGTTGGTCTCGCAACGACCCGGATTGCGTTCCGTGCCTGGCAAGCATCTGACCGTACCGCGACGATCGCCCAGGCGTCTGTGGATATCGCCGAAAAATCTGCAGAGATTGCTAAGGATTCGGCGCGAATCGCTGAAGATTCTGCGCGGATTGCGAAGAAGCAACTTGAAGAATTTGTTGCCGATAGAGTGGGGCAGGCAAGCATTCTCGGTAGCCTGCTTCAGTACGAAATTGAGCACTTTCCTGCAAGGATTGGAAACATCGTCCGAGTCTTGGATAGGGCGAAATTTACTGAGCCGGGAATAATTTTCGCGCGACAAGATATCGACTGGCTTCTGGTCGAATTTGTTGGCTCGTTTTTGCCAGCGACGGAAGACGCGCAAGATCGTCTTCACAATCTTGGGAAAAGGGGGAATGATATTGCGGCGCTGGTTGGAGCATGGAAGGCTCTTGGTGTGCCTGTTCGACGCATGGATCAGCGAATAGCCCGAATCGACGGGGAGTCGACGGTTCTCATAGGTAAGGGGCATGAGGAGTTCCAAAACATTATGGAACTCCGCGAACCTTTGATTCTGCTGCTCGAAGACGGGATAGCGGTTGCGACGGATTTCGCCAAGTTTGTAGGCAAGCCAGTGGCTGACTATTCTGAAGAGGAAGTACTGTTGCGGAGGAATACTTAAGCTGCTTTCCACATTGCTCCCTCCATAGTATCTAGGTCGATTAGGTCCACGCGGTCGCGCAGCTGGCGCTTGGCGTGCGTCGGGACGCTGGCGATTAGATCCGCCGGCTCATCGGTGAAGAACGAGCGTTCTTCGAAGTGCGGGCGGCCGGTGTCATCGCGACGAAAGATCCGGTATGTGGTTGCCGAACTGTCTACCGTCGGAAATCGGCCCCAGCTCTGGCCTTCGGTGCGCTGCGGGTGTAGCGACTACGGCTCCCAGCATGTTTCTCCTGTGAATGGCGAGCCGTTTTCAGGTCAGCGGGAACGGCCCTCGCTCTGCACCAGAGTGCGGGTTGTTCGTGGATGCCGAAGTAAGTTGCGGCAGGGCTGCCGATGCCCAGCTTTAGGAGAATTTCTTTTGCGGTCATCGGGCGCCTGCTGAGCGCTGCGAGCAGTTCGTCGCATTGGGCCTGGTCGGTCATGGATACCTCACAGACTTAGCTGCAGCTGGGCGAGCTCCGGCGGGAATACGGCACGTTTCGCCGGTGCTCGGGGTTTTGGCGCACGCTGCCCGTGTACGAGGCGCCACTCCGCATGCGCTTCTTCGAAAGTGAGATGCCTGGCGGTGCTGCTGCAGGCGCACTCCACGTTGTGGCCACCGCCGGCAGAAGGCCGGCGCAGATTGAGCATGTGGCGTGCGGCGTGGCCTTTGCTGTAGGGGATGATCGGCACCTGTTCGGTGATCATGCGTTGCATCGGCTTCTCCGATTGAACGTCGTAGGCCAGCAGCGCTACGAGCGCGCCGAGGATTAGGGCGGCTCCTGCCGCGATGATCAGGAACGCGCCGAGTTCTTCCAGAAAGCTCTTCATGGCGCTGCTTGCACGAAGGCCAGGTCATAGATGACGCGGTGCGCCCGGGCCGCCGAGGGGGAGTCGGCATTGACCGCAGAGAGGGGGCAACCGCAGTTGCCCATCGTCCGCGTGTTTCACGGGATAACCCGGTTGGCAGCGGACGAACGCAATCGCAGGGCGCGCAATTTCATCGACGCTCGGACTCTTTGGGGGATCATCGACTGCATAGCGAAGTTTGAGCGAGACCAAGGCGAGCAGACCCGCCGTAACCTGGGCGTGTTGAAGGCGCGCGCTGCGGTGGCTCGCGACCAGCTGTTTCCGGAGAAGTTGGAAGAGCGCATGCCGCAAATTGCTGCTGTTGTCATCGGCTACATGAAGGGAGATCGTCTTGGCAATCGTGGGCGTGCATGCTCCCTAGGGCTTAGTGATTCTGCATACCGCGAAGGCTGGGCATATCTGGTCGATTGGATGATCGGCGAGTTGATCGACGTAGAGCAACGCGCAGCTCGATTGGGCGCTGCGAACAGGCCCCGCGTTGCCGGTTGGATGATCTCGATAGGGTGTTCTCGGGCTAGGCTAGGTGCCGGCTCTGACTGACCTGGGCCTCGGCGAACGGTTAAATGGTAAATGGTAAATGTCCCGGGTCTGTCGGTCACTGCAGCCTTTTGACTGCGTCGAGCATTTGGAACGCTCGCCGGAATAGCCGTGAAGTGTAAACTTGAAGTTTCGGTATAGCCACTACTTGGAACTGATTGTATGCAGCTACGGAAAGTGAAGTGGAAAGGGCATCCCTTGTTGGGTGACCTAGCTCTGGATTTTTTGCTGTCAGACGGGACTGTATGTAAGACGATTGTTCTAGCTGGCGAAAATGGAACCGGAAAGTCAACTATCCTGTCGAGTATTAGCTCGTTCTTGGCAGGGCGATCATTTTTGAATTTCGAGTTCATCGAGTATGAAGTCGAAGGAGTGGTGTACAAGGTCATTCCCGATCCCAAAGCTGACGCGGCCTACCGTCCCGAAGGTTCGTCCGTCTGTGTGGAGTTGGACGGAAAAGCTATTCTGACTCTGTCAGCGGACACACCCGGCCCACTAATTGGAGCTGCCCTTGATCCGCTAGACCTGCGCCGTTTCGGTAGTGCTTACTCGAAGGCAAAGGTCGATTTCAGGGCTGGTGCAATAACATCAACTACGTCGATTGAGCTCGATTCTCCGGTAAATCCTATCGAGGATGGAGAGGACTTCACTGTGCTGAAGCAGTTGTTAGTCAATACATCAAGTCGCGACGCGGCTGATTACGCGAGAGAGAATCAAACTCGTGAAGGCAGTCCTATTGCCTGGCCGGATTTCTATGCAACTTCTAGGATGTATCGCTTTAGCGCGGCCTTTAACGGTTTCTTTGATGCGCTGAAGTTCGAGGGAGTGCGGGAATCGGCTGGCGAGAAGGTAATTCAGTTCAAGAAGAATGGGAAAGAAATTGGCATTGATTCGCTGAGCACAGGCGAAAAACAGGTTGTCTTCCGGGGCGCTTACTTGCTCAGAAATTTGGGGGCTATCAAGGACGGGGCAATCTTCGTCGACGAGCCAGAGCTTAGTATGCATCCAAAGTGGCAGAGGAAGATTCTCGGGTACTATGAGGGGCTTTTCACTATAGCTGGAGAGCAGAGCGCTCAGCTCTTCTTCGCGACTCATTCCGATCACGTAGTGAGAGAGGCGTTCCTAGGCACGGAGACTATCGTCATCACTCTTGAGCGAGAAGCGGGGGTGCTGCTTGCGAAGAATCATGAGGATGCTTCGTCAGTTCTCGAGCTGACGAGTGCTCAGATAAATTACAAAGCCTTTGATCTGCCTTCTGTCGACTTTCACATCGAGCTGTATGGCAAGTTGCAATTGAAGGCGTCGAGTAGTTCGATCAAAGGTTGCGATAGTTTTATCGCTGGACATGCGTCTTATGACGCCGCGCGACATGGCAAACCGTCTAGCCACGGAAGCACAACGTACGAAACTTTGCCGACCTATGTTAGGAATGCGATCCACCATCCAGATGGTGGAAATGTGTATAGCGAGCCCGAGCTTCGAGTTTCGATCGAATTAATGGTGCAGATGCTTGGCTGATTCCTCAAAATCTCATGTTTTGATCGCGGATTTGAAGAGTTCACTGCCCGTGATGGCCGCTGTCCTATGCCATGGAAGAGTGTGGAGGCAGCTTTGTTCATCCTTCTCCCGCTTTTCTGTGTGGACTCGAAGCGAACTGATTGTTGGTTATCGTGAGAGAGACTCCTTCATGCTCTGAGGCTCCTGCTGCGCTGGTGACGCCCGCGCACTTTTCCCTCTACAGTCTCTTGCCATCACGCGACGAAAGCCCGGCCAAGAGCCGGGCTTTTTCATTTCAACCCGATCACCACCGCCCCACAAGTTCCTCCGCTCGCCGTGAGGCGATTGGGGCTGGTGCCGCGCGCAAGCGCGCCTGATTCGCCATGACTGGCCTGCGCACCAGGCAGTGGTGGTGATCGGACCTTCTACGCACGTCAATCCTCACCGGACCAATCATCGACCGCAGCCGGACTGTGGTGACGGGCACCTTTGCCATACAGGCGATTTACCCAGATTCGGAGCGCCCAGCTTGCCCCCGGCGGGACGGTGCCGAGCTAAGCTCGGCACCTTGGAAGTGTCGAGAAGAGCGGCTATACGAGAGGGGGCAACTCAGTGCCCCTTCTCGCTACACAAGAGCTGAAGTAGTTCTCAAATGCCCGTCAGACGGGGCTTTAGTTGCTTATCGGACTACGCAAGTCGGACTTGAGGAACGTATAAGCTGCGAGCACCCCTTTTGCATCTATGTTCCGATTTGCAGACATGTAGCTCTGCAGCATCCGAGTTGCCCGCGTGTCACCCAGCTCTGCGGCTAGCTGAAACGATGCCGCAATCATGGCCGGGTTTCCACCGACTTCTGTCGTGTTGAAGAGCGCGGCAGCCTGATAGACGGCGAACGGACTCTTCGTAGCTCCAATGTTCTGCAAAGCGAACGAACGGGCGTCCATAATTTTCCTGGCTAATGCGTTGTCTTCAGCGGTGTCGCTAACTCCCTTCCAGTTGTTCTCTGGAATCAGGCTCGTAACTCGATCGATGTAAAGCTCTTTCTCCAGATGGCCGCCACTGCGCGCGTTCCGCAGTAACTCATCATCTGTGCTCCTCTCAGCGGAAATCCAGCTGCTCGCATCAGGGAACCCTAGTTCATTGAGGTCGACATCTTCTCCTGGCGAGGAGTTGCTGAGTGTTCCGAAATAGCGGGAATCAATCGTTGCCAGAAGAGATTTCTCATTCTGGGAAAGTGCCCTGTGGCTGTTCTGGTTCCTTGCAGCGGCGGATGCTTGTGGCGTTGCACTAGCGTCTGCGGTAGGTGGTGAGTCGGCTGAACTCCCGGTCGAGCCATCGTTGATAGCAGCCTTGCCATGATTTTCAGATGTGCACGCGGCGAGGAGAAGTGTGGCAATCAAGGCTGCGGGAAAAGACTTAGTTCGCACAGTTGTTGGTCCTCATGTCTTGAGCCCAGATAGAGCACTCCCGCTTCTGGAGCTGTGAGTTATAAACTTCTTGCGACTTGTCGGTACTCGTGACAGCGAAGTGGTAAAGGCCCGCATAGCCGCGGCACGAGTCGATCGCACCGGCGCTGCCGAGACCATTACAAGCACTAGTCATTGAGTTCACGAAATCAAGGTTGCAGGATGCTTTGGATTCCCCTCCCGCCCAGCATTGATCGTGTGACTGGCAAGCACCCAAGAAGCTCACGCCTGGGGCCGGCGCGTTGAAATCTCCGGAGTAGGTGTTAGTTGCAATGTGCGAAAGGAATTTGTCGCCAAGCCACATAGTCAGACGATTCGGGCCGCATTGGTTGAATGCGTAAGCACTCTTGCCAGGGGTGGGCACACCAGGCGTCGAATCTGGATACAGATTCGGACAGTTCGGCGGGCGCTGTGCTTTCAGGTTGGAGCAGAACTGCGCTTTGCTAACTGGTGGGTCGTCTTCAAGAGGGAAGCCCTGAGTAAAGAACTCCTCGTTGATTTGGGATTGCATCATACCCAGCATAGAGGCACATCCACCTCCATAGCAAAGGACATTCCCGCCCTGCTGGGCAGGCGCAATAGCCTGCACGGGTGGCAGTGTTGGGATTGGAGGGGAGGGGGTAGTTATCGATGCGTATGCCAAACCGATTACTGCAAGTGACAGGCTGATCGGCACAAACCAAACACGTCGTTTCATAACTCATACGTCCTGTAGAGTTGAGAGGCGTGGGGTGGTGGTGTTGTATCAGCGCTTGTGGGGGGGCGTCAAGTTCCCTGATTGGGGCCGCTGGACCGAGGCTCAACCCATTAAGTTGACCATCCGAAATTGATGCCTGCCTCGGGAGGTCCACTGTGTGATTAGGTAGGTCGCTGGGGCCTAGTCCTCGTGCGGTGCTGATGCGCGTCCATTACTGCTTTTCTACAGATGTCTTGAGTAAGCGAACCGCTTGGCGCTAGGCGGACTATGAGGGACATCGCCACACCGATTGGTTTGCGCGAACTCCGTCAAGGGCGAAATTTGAAGGGCACACATACACCGCTGTTCAAGGCTTCCCCGTTTACAACACTTGGCTGGTAGCGCCAGCTTCGGGCAGCTGTCTCTGCAGACTCATCAAGCACTTGATATCCGCTGGATTGTTCAACCAAGACAGAATCAACCTTTCCACCTGGCTTCACGTGGATGATTAGTATGGTTTCGTCCTGTATGCCAACTCTAGCCCACTCGCGTGAATAGCGAGGTGGGTTTTCTGGCTGGCTTTCACGGTCGATGGTGGCGGCCGGTATGCTGACAATGCTACGGAATAGCTCCCGTTTTGGCTGCAGATCTCTATGGGTAGTTGAAGGGGGGATGTTTTGACCCCCGCTGCTGCCAAGAGGGCGATTAGTAGACCCCTGGACATCCTAATGTTGCCCCCGTCGAATTTCATGCGGACCATCCCCCTGATCCATTTCGTTCGTTAACTCCCTGCTGGCGAAGCCTAGTGGCGCAGTCGCAGCTATTCCATAGGCCTGATGCAGGGCCGGTGACTATTTTGGCCAAGGCGACACGCTTTGAAGAAAGGAGCTTTAGGTGTCCGGACGGAATAGCTGCCCAGGAACCATTTCTTCCTCCCCGCATTCGGGACACTCAACTTCGATGCGGCCAAGGGCCCCTTGAAGGCATCTGGCACTAAGCTCGTTCCACTCTTCTCCGCATGACTTGCAAGTCACGTCTATTTCTTTGGGGCCAAGGTACTGTCGACCCCGGCCACTAAGACCGTTCGGCTCGCTGTAGGCGTATTGGACGACTTGGATCGAAAACAAATCTGTGTCAATCATTGCTGCGTCTCCATCGATCGTTGAGGTGATCCTAATAGGGGAGCTCACAGCGAGCAAATGAGCTGCAGCAACCTGGTCGGTTGCAGAAAAATCAAGCCCTGCGAGCTGGTAAGGAAGGACTGGCGTAGCCGTAGTCGTGGGTTTGATGTGGGTGAATGCTCTGAGCCTCATCGAAAGCTTTACGCGCCTCAGCCAGCTCTCTTAGGCCATTCATTTCAAAGCCCTGCTATCCGTACCGTTGAACTGGATGGTAGCGGGGCTAGGGTGGGTGACGCCTGTCAGGGCATCACCCAGTTCGGAGGCTTGAATGGACCATTTTCCGCAGATCGGAGGGGCTACCCCCGACAACTTTCCGCTACGGCTTAAACCAAATGGCGTTGATCTCGGCAATGGGCGGCCTGTCCCAGTCCGTCACGATTCCACTTTGAGCATCGATGACTGCCAGCTTGTCGTTTGCGTCCATCGCTGCAAGGACGATGTTGTATACCGCAGCGGGGCTGTGCTGGGTGTTCACGTAAAAGAGTGAGTACTGGAATTGGTGCCACTGACCAAGCGACTTGATCGCATCTCTGACTGCCTCGTAGTTCTGCCCCATGGCAATCAAGTCATATGCAATAAACAGGTTGTAGGCCATTCCTTTCCCCTTCGTTGCGCCCGTCTTGGGCGCTCCTAGCTTAGGCTCGGGCTGTCTCCCTGTTTGAGAGACGTAAGAGTGCGGGATGGCAGGGCTTTTCGGGGGTGCCTGTGAGCGGTGATCGCCCGCCGGTCAGGTGTGAGGGAGTTCGAAATGCCGTTCAAACTTGTGGATGAAGTAGCTCACGTCACTGGATGCCTCCGAGAGTTCTGACACCCACTTCGTCGGTGCGGCGTCCGTCCGCATGCGAAAGTGTGAGGCGGCTGATCTGACGGCAGGACCGAAGAAGAAGCGCTCCGCATCGGTCTGTGTCTTCCTTCGAAGGTTCAAAGCCTCAGTTTTGGCGTAGTCCTTGAGCTGCGCTTTCACGGTCTTGATGCGCTCATGGTACTCGGAGGCCTCCCAGGAAGTGGCGCCTTTCAGACGCTCACCGGCGGCCATGATTTCCCGCAATTTCGTGTACAGCCGGCGTAAGTCAGTAATCACCACTTCGGCATCTTCAGGTAGCTTTTCCATAGCCTTCCTTGGCAGAGCGGCACGGGGCCTCTGCAATCGGCCGGATCGTAGCACCCCGGTTAGGGTGGGGCGCCTGTGGGGTTGAGCTCGATTAAGGCGCGGGAGGTTTTGCGCAGAATTACCTTCTCACAGTCGAGGGGCCAATAAATCGCTCTATTGCATCCCCGGTTTCAGGTTTCCGTAGTATCCCGCTAACGCCCGTGTTGGCCCGTAATGTAACGAGTGAACCTAGTCAAGCATGTGCTTCGCACTTTCTGGGTTGACCGGAAAAAAATCGACAGTAGTCTTGTTGTTGAGCTCCGGGCACTTTTCCCCGTCTTAAGGCTCTGGAGGTTCCACCTCCACAATGGAAAGCCCCACCTAGCGTCAACTAGATGGGGCGGATGTTTTTCCATTTTGTACAGCAACCACTGCGTCGAACCTGGTTCGGGCGCCGTCCGGAACTTCTCCCCTCCGGACGGCCATGGATTTTCCGGGTGTGATACGAAAGTGTCAACTCTGAAGAGTTTAGCTGGGCGCGACGCCTCTAATCCAAATAGAGGTGTTACAAATGATTGATCCTGCTAATTGCTTCACCCTGGCCTTTCGCTCTATTGGTGGCGAACAAACGATGGCCATCAATGCCCGTGATCTTCACGCGTATCTGCAAATCGGTAGAGATTTTTCCGGCTGGATCCGAGGCCGGATTGCGCAATATCACTTCACAGAAGACCAAGACTTCGAAGTCTTCTCCAGAACTGGAGAAAATTCCAAGGTGGGTCGACCGTCGAGGGAATACCTGATTGCGATCGATATGGCCAAAGAGTTGGCGATGGTGGAACGCACGGAACTTGGAAAGGCAGTCCGAAGGTACTTCATCGCCTGTGAGAAGAAGCTCTTGGGAAGTGTTGTAGTGGAAAGTGCGGTGCGACAGCTGTTGCTTCCGAAGCCGTTGGTCTGGGAAAGGCGCTTTCATTCAGGCTTCTATCAAGCGCTAGCAGATATGTCCGGACTTCCCTGCAAGGGACACTCCTCTGGAACGCCACTCTTGTTTGGGAAAATCACAGACGAGTGGATTTATCAGATGGTTATGCCTGCGGAGGTTCTGGCGGAACTAAAGACTCGCAGGCTGCCTGGGCAGAAGCTTCATCAGTGGCTTTCCAATGGGGGAGCACTGCTGGTAGATAGGCAAATTGATTTAGTAGCCAACCTTGCGAAAAGCTCAGTTGGATATCAGGATTTTTACGCTAGGTGTCAACGTGCGTTTGAGAAGCCGGGGCAGTTGCGAATGATCTATCCGCAGGCTGCATAAGAGCCACTGACCAACCCCGATTTTGCGGGGTTGGTCATCTCTTCGCTCTAAGCATCGCTATTGCTGGGATTGGCGGAGCATCGTGTCCACCAAGGGCTGGGCTTCGAGCACCTTTCCACTATCCCGTAACGCGCGGAACTCTTCGATGGGGATTCGGATTTCCACGGCGGTTGGCGAATTCTTGAAGACAAAGACAGAAGCGCTTGCGTTTCCTTCGCCCACGAAGTGGCATCCAAGGGGAACATTGAAGTCACCGGAATCTAAGAACAAATAAGCCGTCGCGTATGCCTGCGTCATAAATATGCACCTACTTAGATGAGGCGCCAGTCTATCCGCGTTGCAGCCCCGTTGAACCCCCTCCGCGCCAGCTCAGCATGTCCCCAATCCAACAGGGGCATACTGACAGATGGTCGAGATCTCAAAGACCGCAGCGGGTGCACGCGACGTCCGGGCATTCCCGGACATGCCGGCCCATGCCGGCCTGAGCGGAATGGCTGTCGCCGGCCACGGCCGGACAATCATCAACATCAAGCCTGATCTGATTGAGGCTAGTCTCAAGCCGGATCCGGCCGACTTGCAGGCGCTCTACTAAATCTTCGGCGAGAAGAGGCCCCGTTCTATGAGCACAGGATTGCGGCTTAGCAGGGTAATTCAGTTATAGGTGATCGAGCGCTTTGTCCAATCAGCAAGATGGCCTAGCATCTCCGTAGATGGTCATGGAGGAAACGAACGGCATGAATTGGATCAAATTGAAGCGTTTAGGTGCATGGTTTTTGGAGATTTGGGTGGTTTGGACCACGCTTTTGGTTCTCTTTGCTGGCGGTCTTACGATGGCCGTTTTCGGCTGGAGTGAACCGTCGATCCGCCTGTCGGGGCTTGCTATGCAGGTGCTTGGTATAGCAACGGTGATCTACGGCCTTCACTCCACACGCCGTCATTTTGGCCACCGGTCGCCCATGGAGTCATTCGGCCAGTGGGTAAGGCGGTGCCCGCTAGTTCGTCGAAGGGCCTATCTAGAGCCCGAAGGAGTGACGATTTCGTGCGCTGTTGTCGGGATGCGACTGACAACGCACCACGTTCCTAAGGCGACACAGGATGTTTCTGAGAAGATGGCTCACTTGGAGTCTGGGATTCTTCTACTGCAGGACCGAATCGGCGGCGCCGAAAGTCAAATCGATACTCACGCATCCGAGTTTGATGGTCGTATCAAGGCGGAGGCAAGCGCTCGCACCGCTGGTGATGACGCCTCCCTGAAGGCATTGGAGGAGTCTAGTACAGGTGGAATTCACATATCGGCGATGGGAACGGTACTGCTCCTCGTCGGCGTCGTGTTGAGCACGGCCGGAATAGAGATCAGTGGGTTTCTTGCAACATAGTTGGTGAGTGAAGCCGTGCAGTGACGGTTCGACGAGTTGATCAATTGAGCATTCGGCGCTGAGGGCCTGTCGCTTGATCTCACCTGGAGCGACTGCGGGGGCGTAGCATCTGCCCTCCGCCAGATATCCACCCATGCTCCCAGATGGTTTCAAATGGGCCAAGGTCGCTGACTTCGAAAGCCAGCTGACCGCGATTTACGTAAACGACCTGGCGGTGTTCCGGCCGGTCGAACGACTGGATGGATCGTGGTTCGTCAACCTGGACTATCACCTGCCACCGCCGAACGGAGGTGCGTCCCGCCCGTCTCGCAACTGCCGAACCTACGAGACGGGCCGGGCAGGATGCGAGGAATGGGCGCGTCGGCACGAAGCAAAGCTGCGAGCCGAGACGGCAGCGATTGCGCTGGAGAAGTGGGGGCGACGGTAGCTGGAGAAGCGCCCGTCTGCGGCACTCGGCCGTCCTGTTAGGTGGCGTGCCGAGCTTGGCTCGGCACTACAACCCCAGATAAGCCTGCCACTCATCCATCAATACCCACCGGCGATCCAGCAATGCGCCGCGGCGGTAGGCAGCCTCGGCCTTGTTCCTGATCGCGTGGGCCAGCGCGATCTCCACCACTTCATTGGGCGTCTCGGTTTCCTCGGCAGCCCAGTCGCGGAAACTGGACCGGAAGCCGTGAACCGTGAAGGGTAGGCCCAACCCCTTGGGTGCTGGCTTCTGGACCAGATACAGCATGGCTTTCTCGGACAGCTTGAACGGCTGCTCTTTACGGCTGAGAGGGGTCAAGACGACCACGGCCACCGCGGTCAGCGGCACCGAGTGCTCCCGACCTCCCTTCATGCGGCCGGCCGGGATGGCCCAGACCTGGCCGGCCAGGTCGAACTCCGGCTAGTCGGCCCCAAACAACTCTTCGGTGCGAGCAGCCGTAAGGATGGTAAAACGCAAGGCGCGGCGGGAGCGCGCGGCGCGTTCAGCCACGGAGGCCATGAACGCGGGCACGTCCGCGTACGGAATGGCCGCGTGGTGCTTCTCCTTACGCACCTTGGAAGGCTTTAGCGGAAGGTGATCGAGGTGGCCGCGCCACCTGGCAGGGTTCTCTCCCTCCCGAATGCCATGGACTCGGGCCGAGTTCAGCACCCGCTCGATCCGGCCGCGGACCCTGCCGGCCGTGACCGTCTTCTTCTCCCAGATCGGACGCAGGCACGCCATCACCATCGCCGTGTCGACCTCCGCGACGGGTACCGAGCGGGCGGGGCCGTCGTCCTTCAGGGACTGGGTCCACTGGGCGGCCTGGGCGTCGTTCTTCCAGCCTGTCCTGTGAGAATCAATGTAGGCGTCCGCGGCTGGCGCCTGCAGCCCGGGAGGCGCGGCGGGTGGATGTCGGATCCTCACCGGCGACGAGCATGCGGCGCTGTGCCATGGCTGCCTGACGCGCTTCAGCCAGGCTGACGAGGGAGGCGGGCCCAGTCCCATCTCGCGGCGGCGGCCGACCTTTCGGGCAGGGCGTTGGGCGTGCGCCGAAGGTGTAGCAGCCCATCCCAGGCAAGCGCCTGCGATGACAGTTCCGCTGGTAAAATGGCGGCGGCTTGGGGGAGCTGCGCGCCCGGGTATGCATGCCCGGGTATGCGTGGGTTCGTCGCGGCAATACCTTCAAGCGTCCGCGTTGGAATCCATGGATCTCAGAAAACTTATCTTGGTGCTCACTTTGCTGGGCGCGCTGGTGCCGTTCGCCAATACCTTCTATGCCAGCTATACGGTGCAACGCCAGCAGCTGATGGACACCACGCTGGACGGCAACTACGCCTACGCCAACAAGCTGGCCAAAAGCACTGAAGACTTCCTGCAGGCGTCACAGCTGCAGCTTGCCTATACCGCGCAGCTGCTAGCCGTGAAAATGGACGACGTGTCCAAGCTGGAGGAGGAAGCCGCGCGCCTGCGCATGATGAGCAAGAGCTTCAACTCCATCACCATCTTCGATGCGACCGGCAAGGTGCTGGCGACCTCGCCGGAAACCCTGGGTCTGCAGGGCCGGGTGCTGGGCAGCGAGGCGGTGAAGACCGCGCTGCGCGAGAAGCGGCCGCTGATCAGCGCGCCTTATCAGTCGGCTACCGGCAACTTCATCGTCTTCATCAACCACCCGGTGGTGTCCGCGTCCGGCCGTTATCTCGGTGCGGTGGGTGGGGCGATCTACCTGCAGAAGGAGAACATCCTCGACCGGCTGCTCGGCCAGCATTTCTATGTCGACGGCTCCTACCTGTTCGTGGTCGACAAACAGAAGCGCATCATCTATCACCCGGACCCGAACCGGGTCGGCGATCTGGTGCAGCACAATGTGGTGGTCGACCGCGTTGCTGCTGGTCAGGCGGGCAAGGGCGGTACGGTCAACTCACAGGGTGTCAGAATGCTGGCGGGCTACGCGCCGGTGGCTTCGACGGGATGGGGGATTGTTGCCCAGCGCCCGGAAGCGGCCACGCTTGCACCGCTGACCCAGCTGATGCAAAGCACCTTGTACAGGGCGCTGCCGGCGACGATCCTGACCTTGATCCTGATCCTGTGGAGCGCACGCTTGATTTCGCGTCCGCTGCGTTTGTTGGCTGATGGCGCGCGCAAGATGGAAGACCCGTCCTCGGCCAAGGACATCGGCTCGGTGAAGTCCTGGTATTTCGAATCGCGCGAGTTGAAGAAGGCCTTGCTGATCGGTATTGACGCCTTCCACAAGAGTTTCACCAAGCTACGTGAGGACACGGCCACCGATCCGTTGACCAAGCTCGGCAACCGGCGGCGGCTGGATGAGACATTGGCCGACTTCGAGAGCCAGGCAACTCCGTTCTCGGTTATTTCGATCGATATCGATCACTTCAAAAAAGTGAATGACAGCCATGGCCATGCCGCCGGCGACGCGGCCTTGCAGCAGCTCGCCCAGCGCATGCGCGACGCCTGCCGTGCCTACGATGTGCCGCTGCGGGTTGGCGGCGAGGAGTTCCTGATCCTGCTGCCTTCCACTACGCTGGCGACCGCAGCACAGGTGGCCGAACGCCTGCGCAAGGCGGTTGAGGAAATGAAGATTCCCAAGGTCGGCATGATCACGATTTCGCTCGGTGTCGCCAATTGGCCGCAGAGTAGTTTCGAGGTCGATGCCGTGCTCAAGGCTGCCGATGAAATGCTGTATGCGTCCAAGCGCGGTGGCAGGAATTGCGTTTCGGTGCACCAGCGTGAGATTGGCGTCAGCTCCTAGATCTGTGCCGTTTTGTGAACCTTGGCGCTGGAGAGCATGCGGTGAGGCGTAAGTAGGCGTTTCCCTACATACAGGCGAGGAAACGGATTGCATGATTGCCGGCCCGCTGCGAGCTGCGCAGCTTTGTACAGGACGTACGGCATGCATCGGTCACTTCTTGGTTTTGTCGCTGCTGGCCTTTTTTCGTTGTTGCTGCTAAGCGGCTGTGACCAGGAAGGGAACCTCTCCGTTACCGGCAAGGCCGCCGAGTTGGAGGCTTCCAGCAAGTTCCATGTGAGCAGTCGCCCGGTGCTGAACAGCAGGCAGATGTTGTCGGCGCTGCTTGGCGGCAGTGGTTTTGGGATGGAAGGCGAATCGAGGCCCGGTTATAGCGATATCGAGTTCTTCCCGATTGCCGACGCCGATGCAGTGGCGTCGCTGAGTGCGCTTTCCAGGCCTGGCCGGAACATTGCGTCGATCGATCTATCGGGCATCGATTTCAGCAAGAACTTTGCGTTCCTGGTGGCGCACCCCAGTTCGAGCTCATACGGCGCCATGACGTCAGGACAGCATGCGACGTACTTCAGCAAGGTCCTGCCCTCTTATGAGGCAGACAAGGTGGTACTACGCATTGACGCCAGCCGTCTGGGCGACATTGATCCCATCACCGCCATGAGTGGGAACTGGGAAGGCAGCATCTACACGGTCGAACGGCGCGGGCGCGACAAGCTCGAAGTGCGTCTGTATGACGAAAGCTATGCTTATTCGCTCGCTCCGAAGGCCAGCGACGACGTGGCGGAAGGGGCGGTGGCGCCAGCGCAGTAAAGGCAGCTCTGCCCCGGTCCTGCAGCGCAGGGCGGGCGGCTGGGCGCGTTGCGTGTTGCTTGGCGTAAAATGTCGCGGTCGGGCCTGGCCCTGGTCGTCGGAGTTGCAAGCCATGTTTCCACGCACGCGCAGTCTGTCTGCTGCGATGCAGGTGCCGCTGGGCACCTGCCGTCACCCTGTGCGCGCAGCGACGGATGGTCTGCAGTGACGGACATTCCAGGCAGCGATAGCGCCGAGATGGCGAACGATGAACATTGGATGCGCCACGCCCTGGCGCTGGCCGACCGCGCCCAGCGCGAGTTCGACGAGATACCGGTGGGCGCGGTGCTGGTGGGTGCCGATGGCGCGTTGCTGGGCGAGGGTTGGAACCTTAATATCGCCAGCCACGACCCCAGTGCGCATGCCGAGATCGTGGCCATGCGTCAGGCCGGCAAGGCGCTGGGCAACCATCGCTTGGTCGGCAGCACCTTGTACGTGACCCTGGAGCCCTGTGCCATGTGTGCGATGGCGGTGGTGCACGCGCGCATCGCGCGGGTGGTGTTCGCCGCCACCGACCTCAAGACCGGCGCCTGCGGCAGTGTGTTCGACCTGCTGGGCGATCCGCGTCACAACCACCGTGTACAGGTGCTCGGCGGGGTGCTGGCGAAGGACGCCAGCCTGCGCCTGACCAATTATTTCCGGGCCAAGCGCGGCCGTCCGCTGTTGAGTCCCGACGACCTTTGACGCGGCCAGCACCTGTGGCAGGGGTATCATGTGCATCGATATTCCGGCCGCGCGGCTTTGACCGCCGGCCCCCAGCATGAGGCAGCACATGGCGGACAACAGCGCAGGCAACGACCGGTTGATCTGGATTGATCTGGAAATGACCGGACTGGATACGGACAACGATTCCATCATCGAGATCGCCACCGTGGTCACCGATGGTCAGCTCAACGTGTTGGCCGAAGGCCCCGAATTCGCCATCCACCACTCCTTGGCGGTGCTGGAAGCGATGGACGAATGGAACCGCAACCAGCACCAGCGTTCGGGCCTGTGGCAGCGGGTGCTGGACAGCAGCACCAGCGTGGGCCAGGCCGAAGCCAAAACCATTGCCTTCCTGCAGGAGTGGATCAAGGCCGGTGCGTCGCCGATGTGTGGCAATTCGATCTGCCAGGACCGGCGCTTCCTGCACCGGCAGATGCCGCGGCTGGAAAAGTACTTCCATTACCGCAACCTGGACGTGTCCACCATCAAGGAACTGGCCAAGCGCTGGTCGCCAACCGTTGCAGCCGGCGTCAGCAAGACCTCCAGCCATACCGCGTTGAGCGATGTGCAGGACTCCATTGCCGAACTGCGCCACTACCGGCAATTCATGGGCGTGCTGGCCGGGTTGCCGGAAGCAGGCTGAGGACGATGACCGAGCTTGCTCTGCGTCTGCATGACAACGCGCAGGACCTGGCCGATCTGCAGCGGGCAGTGGGTTTGTTGGAATCGCCCACGCTCACCGCCAAGATGGCCAACCTGATCGGCTCGCCATTGGAGTTTGCGGTACGCAAGCTGCCTTCGGCGGTGTCTTCGCGCATCCAGGGCGTCACCGAGGCGGCCCTGTACAAGGCCGCGCAGACGGCCTTGTGGACGATGGACAACAAGCAACCTGGCAAGGCAGCCTCGCCGCGCCTGCACAAACTTGCCGCCGCCGCGTCCGGCGCGCTTGGCGGTGCCGGCGGCTTGCCCGCGTTGGCAATCGAGCTGCCGCTGTCGACCACCATCCTCATGCGCGCGGTTGCCGATGTCGCTCGCAGCGAAGGCTTCGACCTGGTTGACATGGCCACCCGCCAGGCCTGCCTGGAAGTGTTCGCCCTGGGTGGCAACTCGGGCAAGGACGATGCCAGCGAAACTGGCTATTACCTGGCGCGCGGCTTCACCACCGAGGTGATGCGGCATCTGTCGGCCGAATTGGCTGGCAGCGCCGTTACGGGCAGCCATGGCGTATTGCTGGGGCTGGGCCCGAAGGAAGCCGGCAAATGGTTGGCCAGGGTGGTGGAGAAAATCGCAGCCCGGTTCGGCGTGGTGGTGTCGGAGAAGTTTGTCGCGCAGGCGGTGCCGGTGATCGGCGCAATAGCGGGCGCAACCTTGAACACCATGTTCACCGGCTATTACCAGGACATGGCGCGCGGCCATTTCATCATCAAGCGGCTGGAACAGAAGTACGGATTCGAGGCGGTTCGCCTGGCCTACGGCGGAGTCACTGGCCGGCTGCACCCCTGAAGCTGTACCCCTTCGCCATCGGTAGGCGCATGCGACCGTGCTGCCTTCACCTGTTGCGAAGCCAATAGCCTCTAGCCTGTATTTTCCTTCCGAAGCGAGGTGGCCATGAATCAGTACAGGATCGCGGTTTTCGTCGGCAGTCTGCGCAAGGAGTCCATCAACCGCCGTTTGGCGCTGGCGCTGGAGAAGCTGGCCGGTGATCGCGCCAAATTTGAATACATTCAAATCGGCGATATCCCGCTCTACAACCAGGATCACGACACCCAGTTCCCTGCGCAGGGCACGCGGATGAAGAACCAGGTGCGGGCGGCTGACGCGGTGCTGTTTGTCACCCCCGAATACAACCGCTCCATTCCCGGCGTGCTCAAGAACGCCATCGACACCGCCTCGCGCCCCTATGGCGACAACGCCTTTGCCGGCAAGCCGGCGGCGGTGGTCGGCACCTCGATCGGTGCCATCGGTAGCGCCCTGGCGCAGCAGCACCTGCGCAATGTGCTGGTTTTCGTCGACCTGGCGGTGATGCCGCAGCCGGAGGCTTTCGTCCAGTTCAAGGATGGCCTGATAGAGGCAGACGGCACCATCAGCAATGACGGTACCCGGCAGTTCCTGCAGGGCTATGTCGACAAGTTCCTGGCCTGGACCGAGCACCAGCTCAAAGCCTGATGCGCGGCTGGCAGCAGCCGGCACCTGCGCGGCACATGCGATAATCCCACCCGGCGCTGCAACGGCGCCGGGTGTTTGTTTCTGTATGCCAGCCCACTCCCGGTCCCGCTGGGGCTTGGGTTGTAGACAGGTTATCCACAGACTTGTACGTATCCCGGTGGGCAATGCCCACCTACCATGGCCGCACGGCCTTATTGCAGGAAATACGCTTTTCATGTCCGCCCGTACTGGTTTCCGTTCCGACCGCGACCGCGGTGACCGCAACGATCGCTCTGATCGTAGCGAGCAGCGCATCGACGCCCTGCGCGTTCCCCCTCATTCGGTGGAAGCCGAGCAGGCCGTGCTTGGTGGTTTGATGCTGGCCCCGGAGGCCTATGACCGGGTCAACGAGGTGCTGACCGACAAGGACTTCTACCGGCGCGACCATCAGCTGATCTACCGCGCGATCCACGACCTGTCCGAGCGTGACCGTCCGTTCGATGCCGTCACCCTGGGTGAGTGGTTCGAGTCGCAGGGCAAGTCGGATCTGGTTGCCGATGGTGCTTACCTGATCGAGCTGGCCAGCACCACGCCGTCGGCGGCCAATATCAGCGCCTATGCGGAAATCGTGCGCGACAAGGCGGTGCTGCGGCAGCTGATCCAGGTCGGCACCGATATCGTCAATGACGGTTTCCAGCCTGAAGGCCGCGACAGCTCGGAGCTGCTGCAGACCGCAGAAAAGTCGGTGTTCGCCATCGCCGAGCAGGGTGCGCGCGGGCGTACCGACTTCGTGGCGATGCCCGGTGCACTCAAGGATGCCTTCGAGGAACTGCGCAACCGCTTTGAGAATGGCGGCAACATCACCGGTCTGCCGACCGGTTACAACGATTTCGATGCGATGACCGCCGGCCTGCAGCCGACCGATCTGATCATCCTGGCTGCGCGTCCGGCCATGGGCAAGACCACGCTGGCCTTGAACATCGCCGAGTACGCGGCAATCAAGTCCAAGAAAGGCGTGGCGATCTTCTCGATGGAAATGTCCGCATCGCAGCTGGCGATGCGTCTGATTTCCTCCAACGGCCGCATCAACGCCCAGCGCCTGCGTACCGGTCAGCTTGAGGATGAGGACTGGAGCCGCGTGACCGGCGCCATCCGCATGCTGAAGGAAACCAAGATCTTCATCGACGATACGCCGGGCGTGTCGCCGGAAATCCTGCGTTCCAAATGCCGCCGGCTCAAGCGTGAGCACGACCTTGGTTTGATCGTGATCGATTACCTGCAGCTGATGAGCGTGCCGGGCAACAGCGAGAATCGCGCGACCGAAATTTCGGAAATCTCGCGTGGCCTGAAGGGTCTGGCCAAGGAACTGAACGTGCCGGTGATTGCGCTGTCACAGCTCAACCGCTCGTTGGAAACCCGAACCGACAAGCGCCCGGTGATGGCCGATCTTCGCGAATCCGGCGCTATCGAGCAGGATGCGGACATGATCGTCTTCATCTACCGCGACGATTACTACAACAAGGAAAATTCGCCGGACAAGGGCCTGGCCGAGATCATCATCGGCAAGCACCGTGGTGGCCCCACCGGTTCGTGCAAATTGAAGTTCTTCGGCGAGTACACCCGCTTTGACAACCTGAGTCACGACTCGGTCGGTTCGTTCGAATAAGCCGGAGCCGACGCATGTCCACAGCTATTGTCTGGTTCCGCCGCGATCTGCGCCTGCGTGACAACCCGGCGTTGCAGGCCGCGCTTGAGGCTGGCCATGAGGTTGTTCCGGTCTACATCCATGCGCCGCAGGAAGAGGGCGCATGGGCACCGGGCGCTGCCTCGGAGGCGTGGCTGCATCGTTCGCTGCAGCAGCTTGATGCGCAGTTGCGTGCGGTTGGATCTGCCTTGGTATTGCGCAGTGGCGACAGCATGGCCCAGTTGCAGGCGCTGATCGCCGAAAGCGGCGCTGAGGCGGTCTACTGGAATCGCAAATACGAGCCAGCCACTCAGCCGCGTGATGCGGCGATCAAACGTGGGCTGCGCGAACAAGGCGTGCAGGTTGAAAGCCACAACGGCTACCTGCTGTTCGAGCCGTGGGAACTGGCCACGCTGCAAGGCGGCCCCTACAAGGTATTCACCCCGTTCTGGCGCAATGCGCTGACCCGTTGGCGGCTACCTGAGCTGTCCGACGCGCCGCGCAAGTTGAGCTCGCCGAAGGTGTCGGGCGTGCCCTTGCAGGCACTCGCACTGCAGCCACGGCTGGGCTGGGACTCCGGTTTCTGGGAGCACTGGCAGCCCGGCGAAGCCGGTGCCCAGGAGGCGCTGGAAGTATTTGCCGAAGGCGCGCTCAATGGTTACCGCGAGCAGCGCGATCTGCCAGACCGTACCGGCACCTCACTGCTGTCGCCGCACCTGCATTTCGGCGAGATCGCGCCGTGGCGTATCGCGCATACGCTGGAAGCCATGCGCAGCGCCGGTCGCGATGCCGATATCGACGGCTACCTGCGGCAGCTGGGGTGGCGCGAGTTCTCCTGCCACCTGCTGCACCATTTCCCACAGACCAGCGACGTCAATCTCAATCCACGCTTTGAGCGCTTTGCCTGGGAGCCTGCGCAGCCGGCAATGCTGGAAGCCTGGCAGCAGGGTCGTACCGGTATTCCAATCGTTGATGCTGGCATGCGCGAGCTATGGGCGACCGGTTACATGCACAACCGGGTGCGGATGCTGGTGGGCAGTTTTCTGTGCAAGCACATGCGCATGCACTGGAAGGAAGGCGCACGCTGGTTCTGGGACACCTTGGTGGATGCCGACCTGGCCAACAACAGCATGGGCTGGCAATGGATCGCCGGTACCGGTGCCGATGCGGCTCCGTATTTCCGGGTGTTCAATCCGGTGACGCAGGCGCAGAAGTTCGATCCGCAGGCGCGCTATATCAGCCGCTGGGTGCCCGAGCTTGCCGCGCTGCCGCTCAAGGCGCGGTTCGCGCCATGGCAGTTCCCGCAGCTGCTGGCCGAACACGCACCAAGCTACCCGACGCAGCCCTTGGTAGACCTGGCCAAGGGCCGGGATGAGGCCTTGGCGGCCTATCAGCGCTGTCGCTGACACTGGCTTAACGCGCAAGACAGTTAGATGAATGGATACCCGTGAAGCGGGTTGGGATGCATGCAGGTAATGCTTCGTGATGTTTATGCTTGCCCGGCAAATCCACGCGGCCAGTCCGGCCCATCAGGAGACTCATCAGATGACCACCCTAACTGTTGTTCGTAATCTTTCCATTGGCCTGGTGACGGCAGCCGTCCTCTCGGCCTGCGCTACCGGTGGCTCGTATGTGCAGCAGGACCAGTACGGCAACCAGACCCAGCAGCAGAACAAGACCGGCAAGGGCGCGCTGATCGGCTCGGCCATCGGTGTTGCTGCCGGCCTGCTCAGCGGCGGCAACGCCACCGAACGTCGTCAGCGCGCAATGGTGGGTGCCGGTATCGGCGCACTTGGCGGCGCTGCAGTTGGCAATTACCAGGATCGTCAGGAGCGCGCACTGCGTGAGCGCACTGCCAATACCGGTATCGACGTGCAGCGCGACGGTGACAACATCACCTTGAGCCTGCCCGATGGCATCACTTTCGATTTCAACAAGACCACCTTGAAGCCGCAGTTCTATGGTGCACTCAATGGCGTGGCGAGCACCTTGAGCGAGTACAACCAGACCATGATCGAAGTGGTCGGCCACACTGACAGCATTGGTACCGATGCGGTGAACAACCGTATTTCCAAGGAGCGTGCGGACGCGGTTGCGGCTTATCTGACCGCACAGGGCGTGCAGCGCGAGCGCATTGAAACCCTGGGTGCAGGCAAGGCCTATCCGATTGCTGACAACAGCACCGATGCAGGTCGTGCACAGAATCGCCGCGTAGAGATCCGCGTGATCCCGCTGCGTTCGTGATCGGAAAGCTTGTTTGCTGAAGTAAAGAGAGGGCCGCGCAAGCGGCCCTTTCGTTTGCTGGTTTCCTTCAGTCAATGGAGAGCAGCGCTTTGCTCCCTCCCTTGTGCCGTAGGCGCAGGGGAGGGTTGGGGAGGGGTAGCTCCTGCTGTTGCCTGGTTTGCTTTTGATCAACCAGAACAAAAGCACAGCCAGAGCCAAAGCCAAAGCCAAAGCCAAAGCCAAAGCTCCCCTCATCCGGTGCTGCGCACCACCTTCTCCCGCAGGCGGGAGAAGGGAGCAACAGCCACAGCAACAGCAACAGCAACAGCCAAGCCAACGCCGAAGCCAACGCCGAAGCCAACGCCGAAGCAGCAGCAGCGGAAGTAGCAGAAGAAGCAGAAGCAGCAGAAGCAGAAGCAGAAGCAGCCAAAGCCAAAGCCAAAGCCACAACCAGAACCAACATCAAAACAGCCGTTACTCCGGTTACTCCGCTATCACCACGTTGTTGCGCCCCTGGCCCTTGGCCGCATACAGCGCGGCATCGGCGCGCGCAAACCAGTCCTGCCAGCGTTGCTCGCCGGCATACATCGCCGCGCCCGCCGAGATGGTGATGCGGCCACCGGGACCGCGCAGCGATTGATAGACAGTCTTGCGCAGACGCTCGGTAAAACGGGCCAGCGCTTCGCGGCTGCCGGTATCAACCAGGATCACGAACTCCTCGCCACCAAAACGGAATACCTGGTCGTTTTCGCGCAGTTCAAAACGCAGGATCGCGGCCAGGTCGGACAAGGCGGTGTCGCCGGCGCCGTGACCGTAGCGGTCGTTGACCTCTTTGAAATTGTCGATATCGATCACCACCAGCCCTTGCCGGAAGCGCTCTGCGCGCATGCCGTCGATATGCGCCTGCAAGGATTTTTCCAGCGCCCGCCGGTTGGGAACACCGGTCAACGCATCCAGTGAGGCCAGCATTTCCAGGCGCGTGCGGTCGCCTTGCAGGCGATGGGAGAAGTGGTAGCCAAAGCCGAAAACCAACACGATCACGATCAGCGCCTGCAACTGTGTTGGCTGGCCCAACAACAGGCCCGGCATCAGCAGCAGGCCGGCGACCAGCATCAGGTTGAGCGGCGTGGCAATCTGATTGCGGACGATGAAGAAATTCGACATCAGCACCAGGTAAGTCCACGGCAGGGCAGCGCTGCCCAATTGCCAGGCGGAGAGCAGGCAGCCCCCCACCGTGGCCACGCACAGCAGTACACCACCGAGTTCCAGGCGCGGCTGGCGCTGATGGATGCATATGCTGGACAGCAGGGCCAGGATTGCCAACAGGCCGCTGATGGCGGCCGCAAGGCGCTGGCCGTCAAACCACAGCCATAGCGCAAAACACAGCAAGGCCAGCGTGGTTACCGGGGCGATGGTGCGCAGTGGCACGCTGCGCAATGCCTGCGGTAGTGACGGGTACGGTTTTATGGAGACTTTTGGGTCCATATGAGGCGAAAGATAGCAGCGGCGCTGTGTTCTGCACGTTCACCTGAATAGAGGCGCTTAGCCTCTGGCGGGCTTTGTGCAGATGGAGTACAAATGTACTCAATGACTGACCTCAGCCCCCGCCGCGCCGCCATCCTTGGCTACATCCGTGACCAGGTGAATGCCGGGCAATCGCCGTCCCTGGCCGAAATCGCAAGCGCCTGCGGCTTGGCCTCGCGGGGGGCGGCGCGCAAGCATGTGCTGGCATTGAACGAGGCAGGGCTGATTGAAGTGGCTGCCGGTCAGGCGCGTGGGATCCGCCCTGCGGGCCCGTCGGCGCGCGCCGAGCTGTTGCAGGTGCCTATTCTCGGGCGGGTTGCCGCAGGCGCACCGATCGGCGCCGATGCCGGCCTGGTCGACACCCTGGCACTGGATGAACGTTTGTTTGCGATGCGCCCGGACTACCTGCTGCGCGTGCAGGGCGATTCAATGATCGACGACGGTATTTTCGATGGCGATCTGGTCGGAGTCAGGCGCAGCAGTGATGCCCGCAACGGGCAGACGGTGGTTGCCCGGCTGGATGGCGAGTTGACCATCAAACGGCTCGCGCGCAGCGGCGCATCGCTGCGCTTGCTGCCGCGCAATCCGGCCTATGCGCCGATTGAAGTGCAGCCCGATCAGGACTTCGCCGTCGAAGGCGTGTTCTGTGGTCTGGTGCGGCGCGGCTGATGGGCGCGGTTGTTGCCCTTGATAGCCTGCTGCATGAACGCCGGGTCTGGCGTGGGCGGCCTGCGCCCTTGCCGGCCAGCCGCCAGCCCACCGGCTATGCGCAACTGGATGCGGTGTTGCCGACCGGCGGGTGGCCAGAATCGGCGCTGAGCGAAATCCTGTTGCCCGCCGAAGGTGTGGGGGAACTGCGCCTGCTGTGGCCAAGCCTGGCGCGCCTGACCCAGGCCGGTGAGCGTGTGGTGCTGGTGGCACCGCCCCATATCCCGTATGCACCAGCCTGGCAGGCGGCGGGCATCGACCTGCGCCAGTTGCAGGTGGTGCAGGCGGCCGATCAGCGCGATGCGCTCTGGGCCACCGAACAATGCCTGCGTTCGGGTAGCTGCGGTGCCGTGCTGTGCTGGCCGCAGCTGGCTGAGGACAAGGCCTTGCGGCGGCTGCAGGTGGCGGCCGAGTCCGGGCAGACATTGGGCTTTGCCAGCCGCCCGTTGCAGGCGGCAAAAAACCCTTCGCCTGCGGCGCTGCGTATCGCCATCGATGCGCAGCCGGCGCAGCTGCGGGTGTTGAAGTGCCGCGGTGGCATGGTGCCTCCGCGGCCGCTGCCCTTTGCCCGGGGGCAGTAAACCATGCGCTGGGCCTGCATTTTATTGCCGCATCTGGCCATGGACGGCGTGTTGCGCGCCTGCGCTGAGCCGGCGGCGGCACGGGTGCTGATCAGCGGGCCGAGCCAGCGCCGGGTAGTGCATGCGGTCAATCCCGCCGCCGCCGCGTTGGGTTTGAAGGCCGGGCAATCGCTGGTGACCGCGCAGGCATTGGCAACCGGGTTCGAGATACATGCGCATGAGCCCGATGCGCAGTCGGATTGGCATCGATTCCTGGCGGCCTGGGCGTACCAGTTCAGTTCGCAGGTAAGCCTGCAATACGCGCAGGCCTTGATCATCGAGATCGAACACAGCCTGGCGCTGTTCGGGCCATGGCCCAAGTTCGAGGCACGTCTGCGACAGGAACTGGGCGCGCTGGGTTTCCGCCATCGGATCGCCTTGGCACCCAATCCGGTCGCAGCACGCGCCCTGGCCAATGCCGGTGATGGCATCTGCGTGGATGAGGCCGGGTTGCTGGCCTTGCTGGGCCAGTTGCCGGTGGCCCGGGCCGGGTTTGGTGCCAGCGCATCGGCCGCTTTCGCGCGCATGGGCATCCGCACCGTCAAACAGTTGCAGGGCTTGCCACGGGCCAGCATCAATCGCCGCTTTGCACCGGATGTGTTGCGGCAGCTGGATGCCTTGCTCGGGGAGAGGCCTTTCGTATTGCAGCCGTACCAGCCGCCGGATGTGTTCGAGCTGCGCATCGAGCTGGGTTACGAGGTGGAAACCTCGCAGGCGCTGCTGTTCCCCTTGCGGCGATTGACCTCCGATCTGGCCGCGTTTCTTGCCGGGCGCGATGGCAGCGTGCAGCGTTTTGCACTGTTGCTGGAACACGAGGACCACCCACCCACCACGGTGGAAATCGGCCTGCTTGCGGCCGAACGTGATGCTGGCCTGTTGTTCGAGATTGCCCGCAGCCGTTTGGAACAGGCCAAGCTGCCGGCGCCGGTGCGACAGTTCGGTTTGCGGGCCGATCAATTGCCGGCCTTCGTCCCCGAGCACCGTGAGCTGTTCGATACCCGGCCACAGCAGAGCATGCCGTGGGAGCAGTTGCGTGAACGCCTGCGCGCACGCCTGGGCGACCAATCCGTGCATGGGCTGCGCGTACATGCCGATCATCGTCCCGAATATGCCTGGCGCGGTGAGCCAGCCCCAGCTTCAACTTCAACCGTCGCCAGCCTGCCATCGCCAGTGCGCCCGGGTTGGTTGCTGCGCACGCCGCAGCCTTGGCCGGGGGCAAATCCGGAACTGCTGTCGGCGCCGGAGCGGATTGAAAGCGGCTGGTGGGATGGCGATGACGTACGCCGTGATTACTACCGTGTCAGCACCCGCTTCGGCCAGCACGCCTGGGCCTGGCGCGAGGTGGGCGGCGAGGGCGGTTTCATGCTGCAGGGCTGGTTCGCATGAGCGCCGGTTATGCCGAACTGCATTGCCTGTCCGCCTTCAGTTTCCAGCGCGGTGCATCGACTGCGGATGAGTTGTTCGCGCGGGCCAAGGCACATGGTTACAAAGCGCTGGCCATCACCGACGAATGCACGCTGGCCGGCATCGTGCGGGCCTGGCGTGCGTCGAAGGAAACCGGCTTGCCGCTGATTGTCGGCAGCGAAATCCAATTGGAAAACGGGCCGAAGCTGGTGTTGCTGGTGGAAAACGCCGCCGGCTATCAAGCCTTGTGTTGGTTGATAACGCAGGCGCGGCGGCGTGCGGAGAAGGGCGAATATCGGCTGCTTGCCGAAGACCTTGCTGCGGTTGATCGCAGCGGCCTGTTGGCGCTGTGGTTACCTGCTGCGCAGCCGGAACCTGCCGAGGGCATGCAGTTGCGGCAGTGGTTCCCGCAACGCTGCTGGATTGCAGTGGAACTGCACCACGGTGCCAACGATGAAGCGCGTCTGCAGCAGCTGCAGGCGCTGGGCGAGCAGCTTCAGCTGCCACTGGTCGCTGCCGGTGACGTGCATATGCATGCGCGTGGACGCCGGGCCTTGCAGGATGTGATGACTGCCGTCCGCCATCGGGTCACCGTTGCCGAGGCCGGGCAGCGCCTGTTTGCCAATGGCGAACGGCATCTGCGTCCACTGCCGGCATTGCAGGCGATCTATCCAGCCGAACTGCTGGAGCAGAGCCTATGCATTGCCCGGCGTTGTGCCGGGTTTGATCTGAAAGAAGCGGTGAATTACCAGTATCCCAGTGAAGTGGTGCCTGCCGGTTATACCGCGCAGTGCTGGCTGGCCGAACTGGTGGCGCGTGGCGCACGCAAGCGCTGGCCGGATGGGATGACGCCGCAGGCCGAAGCCTTGATCGAAAAAGAGCTGGCGCTGATCGAAATGAAGAAGTACGCCTCGTACTTTCTCACCGTGCATGATCTGGTGGCCCATGCGCGCAGCATCGGCATCCTCTGCCAGGGCCGTGGTTCGGCAGCCAACTCGGTGGTGTGCTTCGTGCTGGGCATTACCGAACTCGATCCTTCGCATAGCCACTTGTTGTTTGAACGTTTCATCTCGGAGGATCGGGATGAGCCGCCGGATATCGATGTCGATTTCGAGCATGAGCGGCGCGAGGAAGTCATTCAATACGTGTTTTCGCGCTATGGCCGCGAACGCGCCGCCTTGGCCGCCGTAGCCACGCAGTATGGTGGGCGCGGTGCGCTGCGCGACGTGGCGCGGGTGCTGGGCATGCCGGGGGATGTGATCACCCAGCTGACGTCCTGCATCGGCCACTGGTCGGACAGCATTCCCGATGCCGAGCGCCTGCGCGAACACGGCTTCGATCCGGACAGCCCGCTGCTGCGGCGCATCCTGATACTGGCCAATGAACTGATCGATTTCCCGCATTACCTGTCCCAGCATCCGGGTGGCTTCGTCATTTCCGAGCGCGCCCTGCACAGCATGGTGCCGGTGGAGAATGCGGCAATGGACGCGCGCACGGTGATCCAGTGGGACAAGGATGACCTGGAAACCTTGGGGCTGATGAAGGTGGATGTGCTGGCGCTGGGCATGCTTACCGCCGTGCGGCGCTGCTTCGACCTGATCCAGCGTTATCGCGGCCTGCACTACACCCTGGCGACGATTCCACAGGAAGACAAGCCCACCTACGACATGATCAGCCGCGCCGATACGGTGGGCGTATTCCAGATCGAATCGCGTGCGCAGATGGCGATGCTGCCGCGGCTGCGGCCGAAGACCTTCTACGATCTGGTGGTTGAAGTGGCCATCGTTCGCCCCGGCCCGATCCAGGGTGACATGGTGCATCCCTACCTGCGCCGGCGTACCGGTGAGGAGTTGATCAACTATCCCTCCGAAGCCTTGAAGGAAGTGCTTAAGCGGACCCTCGGCGTGCCGCTGTTCCAGGAACAGGTGATGCAGATCGCGATGGTGGCGGCCGGTTACAACGCCAGCGAAGCCGACGGCCTGCGCCGTTCGATGGCGGCATGGAAGCGCCACGGCGGTCTGGAGCCGCACCGGGTGAAACTGACCGAGGGCATGCTGGATCGCGGTTATCCGCTGGATTTTGCCGAACGCATTTTCGAGCAGATCAAGGGCTTCGGCAGCTATGGCTTCCCCGAAAGCCATGCCGCCAGTTTCGCGCTGATCGCCTACGCCAGCAGCTGGTTGAAGTGCCACCATCCGGCCGAGTTCGCCTGTGCGCTGCTCAACAGCCAGCCGATGGGCTTCTACAGCCCGGACCAACTGCTGCAGGACGTGCGCCGGCATGGCGTCGCGAACCGGCCGCTGGACGTGCGCTACAGCGGCTGGGAGTGTTCGCTGGAATGGGAGCGCGACAACCAGCGTCTGGCGATCCGGCTGGGTTTCTGCCTGGTGCGTGGTTTCAATGCCGAAGACGCAATGCGCATCGAGCAGGCCAGGGCGCAGGCCGCGTTTACCGATATCGCCGACCTGTGCCGGCGCGCGGATCTGGATGCGCGCGCACGTGCCTTGTTGGCCGATGCCGGTGCCTTGCGCGGCATGGCCGGCAATCGCCATCGCGCACGTTGGGCGATTGCCGGTGTGGAAGACCAGCGGCCGCTGTTTGATGACCAACCGGCGACGGCCGAAGCCGATGTCGCCTTGCCAATGCCCAGCGCCGGCGAGGATCTCAACGCGGATTACGCCTTGCTGGGAACCACGCTGGAGCTGCATCCACTTGCACGCCTGCGCCACCAGCTGAGCGCGCGTCGCTGCCGCAGTTCCAAGGATCTGGAAAGCATGCGCAGTACCGGCAATGTGCTGGTGGCCGGGCTGGTGCGCGGGCGGCAGCGGCCGGCGACTGCAAGCGGGGTTACCTTCATCACGTTGGAGGACGAGTTCGGCCAGATCAATGTGGTGGTCTGGCGGCAGCTGGCCGAGCGCCAGCGGCAGGTATTCCTGGAATCACGGCTGATGCAGGTCAGCGGTCGGCTGGAAGCCGAAAACGGCGTGCGTCATCTGATCGCACGCCGCATGGATGATCTGTCTTCGCTGCTGGGCAGCCTGGACGTGCGCAGCCGCGACTTCCATTGAGCCGTTGCAGAGCGCTGCGTCAGCGCAGCGCATTTGCAATCACACCGCGTTGAAGCTCGCTGCCAAAGTGCCCACCACCAGCACCCAGCCGTCGACCAGCACGAACAGCAATATCTTGAACGGGGCCGAGACCAGCATCGGTGACAGCATCATCATGCCCATCGACATCAGCACGCTGGACACCACCAGGTCGATGATGACGAACGGGATGAAGATCAGGAAGCCGATTTCGAATGCGGTCTTCAGCTCGCTGGTGACGAAGGAGGCAACCAGCACCGGGAAGGGGATTGCGTCCGGGCTGGCGTAAGGGCCTTGCCCGGCCAGGCCGGCGAAGGTCATCAGGTCGGTCTCGCGTACCTGCGCCAGCATGAAGGCGCGCAGCGGCGCGGTGGTCAGCTGCCAGGCAGTCTGGAAATCAATCTGGCCATCCAGATACGGCGCCATGCCGGTGGACCACGCCTTGTCCCAGACCGGCATCATGACCATCGCGGTCAGGAACAGCGCCAGGCCCAGCAGGATCTGGTTGGACGGGGTCTGCCCGGTGCCCAACGCCTGGCGCAGCAGACCCAGCACGATGATGATGCGGGTGAAGGCGGTGAGCACCAGCAGCATGGAAGGCAGCAAGGTGATCGCCGTCATCAACAGCAGGGTCTGCAGTGGCAGGCTGACCGGCGCGCCGCCGATCTTGCCGACATTCACGTCCGGCAGTGCCGGCATCTGCGGGCCGGGCGCGGCCCAGGCAAACAACGGCAATGCCAGCATCGCCAGCAGTAGCAGCAGCTGCCAGCAGGCGCGTGAGTTCAAACCGCTTGAGTTGAAGCGTTGGCCCGACATGATCAGGAGTCCTTGCGCAGTTTCTGTGCCAGCAACTGGGCGAAATTCGGTAATTGTTTGAGATTGGGCAGGGCCGGCGCAGGTGTCTGCGGCAACGGCTCGGGCAGTTGGTGCAGGGTGCTGATGCCGCCGGCAGTGATGCCCAGCAGCAGCTGCTGGCCATTGACGTCGACCACCACCACACGCTCCTTGGCACCAACGTTGATGCTGGCCACCACCTTCAAGCCCTCGGCCGGCCGGAACGCGCCGCCCGGCATGCGCTTGAGCAGCCAGCCCAGGCCGATGATCAGGCCCAGCACCAGCAGCAGGGTGAAGAACGCACCGAACAGGCCGGGCGCGCTGGCCGCGTGCTGGCCAACCGGCGTGGCCGCCTTCGCGGCCGGTGCGGCATAGGCAAGCAATGCGATCAACGCAGTCTCCGGATGCGCTCGCTGGGGCTGACCACATCGGTCAGTCGCACGCCGAAGCGATCATTGATGACGACCACTTCGCCATGCGCGATCAAGGTGCCGTTGACGAACACGTCCAGCGATTCACCGGCGCCGCGTTCCAGTTCCACCACCGAGCCCTGGTTGAGCTGCAGCAGGTTGCGGATCGGCAGGCGCGCGCGGCCGACTTCCAGCGACAGGGTCACCGGTACGTCGAGGATGACGTCCAGGTCCAGATCGGTGCTGATGGCGTTGTCGGCCTGCAGGTTGGCGAACTGCGCCGGCGCTGCGACGGTTTCGGTTTCAGTTTCGGGAGATTGGATGTCATTCATCGGTGTTTTCCTGGATCACGGGGACGCTGACGCGCTTTCCCGGAGGATGGGTAGCAGTGATCTTGATGGCGTTGCGGTCGTTGGAGACGCCAAACTCGCCGGTGAATACCGGGATGCCTTCCACGCACAGCGGCACCTGCTTGGGCATATCGATCGGCAGCACATCGCCGATCTTCAGCTTGGTCAGTTCGCGCAGGCTCATGCGGCGCTTGGCCAGCACGCTGGACAGCTCGACTTCGGCGGTGTCCAGCTGCTCGCGCAGCATGTTGGCCCAGCTTTCGTCGCGGTCGTTGCGATCGCTCTGGATGCCGGCATCCAGCAGCTCGCGGATAGGCTCCAGCATCGAGTACGGCAAGGTGATGTGGATGTCGCCACCGCCGCTGTCCAGTTCGACATGGAAGCGGCTGACCACCACGTACTCGCGCGGGCTGACGATATTGGCGAAGTGCGGGTTGATCTCGGAGTTGATGTAGTCGAAATCGACATTCATCACCGGGCCCCAAGCCTCACGTAGATCGGTGAAGGTCTGCTTGAGCATCAGCTGGATGACGCGCATTTCGGTGGCGGTGAACTCGCGGCCTTCGATGCGGGTGGGGTAGCGGCCATCACCGCCGAAGAAATTGTCGACGATGGCAAACACCAGGGTCGGCTCGAACACGATCAGGCCGGTACCGCGCAGCGGCTTGAAGCGGATCAGGTTGAGGTTGGTGGGCACGTACAGCGAGTGCAGGTAGTCGCCGAACTTGATCAGCTCGATACCACGTACCGACAACTCGGCCGAGCGGCGGATCAGGTTGAACAGGCCGATGCGCCACAAGCGCGCAAAACGCTCATTGACCATTTCCAGGGTCGGCATGCGCCCACGGATGATGCGGTCCTGGCTGGCGAAGTCATAGGAACGCGCTTCGCCCGGTGCCGCCGCAGGCTCGGCGGTATTGACCGAGCCGGAATCCACGCCATGCAGCAGGGCGTCGATTTCGTCTTGGGACAGCAGGTCGTTGATGCTCATCGTGGCGCCTTACTGGGTCACAAAGCTGGTGAACAACAATTCGTCGGCGCTGTTCTGGCCGGTCTCGGTCTTCATCAGCTTCTGAACTTCGGCCAGCGCGGCGGCCTGCAGTTTCTCCTTGCCGGCGCGGTCGGCGATCTGGGTCGGCTCAACCTGCGAGAACAGCATCAATAATTTGGCGCGGATGGCCGGGGCATGGGTCTGCAGCGCAGCCAGCGCCAGCGGATCACGGGTCATCAACTGCACTTCGACCTGCAGGTAGCGCGGGCCGTCGATGGGACCGCTGAGGTTGACCACGAACGCCGGGTCCAGGGCGAAGTACTGCGCCGGTGCCGGAGTTTTGGCTGCGGTGGCCTTGGTGGCTTGGCCGTCGGCCTTGCCCTGGGTGAAATACCAGACCCCGCCGCCGGCAGCGGCTGCCGCGAACACGGCGATCAGGGCAGGCACCAACAACGAGCGCCGCGGTTTGCTTGCCGCTTCCTTGGTGGGTTCAGCTTTGCGGTTTTTATCAGCGGCAACGGCCACGTGGAGCTCCTCAGGATTGCTGCCCAAGCAGATGCAAGGGCCGTGCCGGAGGATGTGAATGGGCAGATGGCGGGAAATTGACGCGGGTGTGGGGGGCGCGGATCAGGTTTGTGGGATTGGGTTTGTGGGAGCGGCGTCAGCCGCGAAGCTGATGATCTGCCACATGCCCAGCTTCGCGGCTCATGCCGCTCCCACAAAAGCTGATGACTAGATCCACATCGCATTCCAGTAGGGGTAACAGCGCGGGGAGCTCACCAGCCCGGCGCGGACCGGATTCCTGATGATGTAGCGGGCGGTTGCTTTCAGATCCTGATCCTTGCGCACGGCGCGGTCATGAAAGCCTGCCGCCCAAATGGGGCGAACAATTGAGGAGGGCAGGGTTCGCGCGGTGTTGGCTTTGATACTTCGTACCAACGCACTGAGGTGGGTGTGAAGACCCAGTTGGACTAAGCCGTGCCAGTGGTCCGGCATCAGTACCCAGGCCAACAAGCGTGCGTCGCGCCAGAGTAAAGGGTGGTACAGGGCGTGGCAGATGCGTGATGCCAGCGGGAAGTCCAGGAACAAAGGTTGACGAGCGCGGGTTGTGAACGTCACCAGGTAGGCATGCCCTGGCAGGGAAACACGGCCTGTGCGGAGGGTTCTGGAGCCTGGCTTTGGATTGGTTGCTGGAAGCGCCATCGACGCAGGATTGCACTGCGGCCTCTCAAGTGCTGTCAGCGCAATGATCGTTTGCAGATGGGCGGATAGATTGCCTGCTTCGCGGTTTACACCGCTCCCACAAGAGATGCATCAGTGCTGTGGGAGCGGCGTCAGCCGCGAAGCTGGGGGCTTTTCAGACTCTCGGCTTCGCGGTTTACACCGCTCCCACAACATCATTTTTTTGCGGGACTTCAGGCATATGCATCGAGCAGGCCGCGCAGGCGCAGGTTCTGGGTGCTTGCCGGTGGCAGGTCAGTGCCATCGTGCGGGCTGCCGGTTGCCAGGCCGTTGCTGCCTTCGCCCTTGTCGCCGTTATGTTGCGAGCTGGATTGCTGGCCTACATCGGCATGGCTCAGCTGCAGGCCTTGTTCGCCCAGCATTTCGCGCAGGCGCGGCAGGCTGCTTTCCAGGGCGTGGCGGACATCGGCGTGGGCGCTGCTGAAACTGGCGTGGACGCGGTCGCCGTCCAGTTGCAGCTTCACGTCGATCTGGCCCATGTTTTCCGGGTTGATGCGGATATGCGCATGACCGATCTTCTGCTCTGCCAGCCAGCCGACACGCGCGCCGATGGCCTCGTCGAAGTCGCCGGCATTCAGATCCGGGGTGGGCGTGGGCGCGGTGATGCTGCTGGCCGGGGCAGTGGCACGTACTTCCTGCAAGGCCTGGTTGTGCAGCAGCGACGCAAACGCGGCAGGTGCGGGGGTGTCGACATCGAGATTGAGCTTGCCGGCATCATCGTTTACGGCGGCCGCTGCCATCGGCAAGGTCAACTCAGCCGCGACGTCATCGCTGCTCAGGGCCGCCGTTGGCGCGGGGCCAGCAACCGCAGGGGCAGCGCCAGGCAGGGCCGGGGTTGCAGCCGCAGCGGGAACCGTCGGCGCGGCCTGCTGGGTGGCGGCGGCCAGCGCTGCGGGCAGTTGCGCTGCCGGCTCCGGGGCTGGCGCCACAATTGCCGACAAGCCGAACGGCGGCCAGGGTGCGTCAGTGTCCGTGCCTGCAGCCTCGGGCTTGTCGTCGTCGCTGGCACTGTTGTTGGCTGTGCTGGCCTGCTCGGTGCTGGCCTCGGTGGCGCTGTCGTCGACGCGCGCTTCCTTGGCCGGCGCCGGGTCATTGCTGCCTGGCTTGCTGGCTGCGGGCTTCTGCGTGGCGGGCTTGCTGTTGAGCATTGCATCGAAGCCGCTGTCGGCGTTCTTGTCGCTACTGCTACGCGCGGTACTGTTGTTGTCGACGTTGCCGGCAGAGGAGAGCGCTGAGGGAAGGACATTCACTGGCTTTCTCCTTCGCCCTCGATCTTCTTCAAGCGTGCGCGGCGGGCGCCGATATCATCCATCTCGCGTTGATCGCGGCGGTCGGCAACCTGTTTTTCCTGTGCGCGGTAGCTGGCAGCGAGCTGTTCCAGCACGGCCTTGTCGCGGCTGGCCAGCAGCAGGCGGGCGCGCTCGGCGTCCACACGTTCCTGGTTACTGTCCACGGTTTTGCTCTGCGCTTCCACCGCGTTGTCGAGGCGGTCGAGGAAAGCACGGCGGTTGAGCAGTTGCGCGGCGCTGGTGGTGGCCAGCTGCGCGTTGGCGTATTCCTCGGCGTACTGGCGCAGCTCGGAGAGGCGCGATTGATGCATGTCCAAGGCCTGCTGGCGTTCGGCCAGCGCTTTGGCGACTTCATCTTCGCGGTCCTGCGCGTGGCGCAGCAGCGGGTCCAGGCGGCGGCTAGGGCTCATGCGGGCGTCTCACTATCTACCAGTTGGTGCAAAGCATCGAGGCTGTGGCCCAGGTCGGCAGCGTTGTGCACGTCCTGGCCAAGGAATTCCATGATCTCCGGCCAGCGATCCAGCGCCTCGTCGGTGAGCGGGTCGTTGCCGCGCTGGTAGGCGCCGATCGCGATCAGGTCGCGGTTGGCCGTATAGGCCGATACCAGCTGTTTGAGCTTGCGGATGCGTGCGCGCCAGACGTCATCGGCGATGTCCTGGACCACGCGGCTGACCGAGGATTCGACGTCGATGGCCGGGTACAGGCCGCTGTCCGCAACGCGGCGTGACAGCAGGATGTGGCCGTCGAGAATGGCGCGTGCGGCATCGGCAATCGGGTCCTGCGGATCGTCGCCTTCGGTGAGCACGGTGTAGAACGCAGTGATCGAGCCACGGCCTTTGGCGCCGTTGCCGGCGCGTTCCACCAGTGCTGGCAGCTTGGCGAATACCGAGGGCGGATAGCCGCGGGTGGTTGGCGGTTCGCCCACTGACAAGCCGATTTCGCGCTGGGCCTGGGCAAAGCGGGTCAGCGAATCCATCAGCAGCAATACGTTCAAGCCTTGGTCGCGGAACCACTCGGCGATGGCGGTTGCACGGTAGGCACCGTGCAGGCGCGCCAGCGGTGGCCGGTCGGCCGGGCTGGCGACGACGACTGCGCGGCGCAGGCCTTCTTCGCCTAGGGTGGATTCAACGAAGTCGCGGACTTCGCGGCCACGTTCACCAATAAGGCCAACCACGATCACGTCGGCGGCGGTGAAGCGGGTCATCATGCCCAGCAAGGTCGATTTGCCGACACCGGAACCGGCGAACAAGCCGATACGCTGGCCACGGCCGATCGGCAGCAGTGCGTTGATCGCGCGCACACCCACGTCCAATGGCTGGGTGATGGGTTCGCGGGCCAGTGGGTTGATGGAGACACCGGCCATGCCAACGACGCCTTCGGCGCGGATCGGGCCCTTGCCGTCGAGCGGGATGCCATCGGAATCGATGACGCGGCCGAGCAGGCCTTCGCCAACTTCGACACCGCCTCGGCGGTAGGACGGCACCACGCGGGCGTTGGGCAGCAGGCCATGCAGTTCGGCGCTGGGCATCAAATAGGTGCGGTCGCCGGAAAAGCCGACCACCTCGGCATCGACCCAGCCGCCATCGATGATCTCGACCTTGCAGCTGGCGCCCATCGGCGCTTCGCAGCCAACGGCTTCCAGGGTGAGGCCAACCGCGCGGCGCAGGATGCCTTCGCGGACCAGACCATGGCCACCGCCAGCATCGAGCGAGATGCCATCCAGGCGCGCGGCCAAGCGCAGATTACGGGCGGCGGCCCAATCGGCGGGAGCGGGCGAAGGTGAATGCGACGGGTTCATTGTGCGGCTCCGGCACGGCGCAGGACGGTGGCCAGGGCGGCGCGCAGGCGTGCATCCAGGGTGCCATCCACACGTACGGCTTCGGCGTGTACGCGCAGGTCGCCACGGCTGAGGCTGTGGTCGGGTACAAGGCGTTGGCCGGTTGGCAACGTCAGTAGATTGCTGATGGCAGCGATGTCATCCGGATGCAGCCGGACTTCGACATCGCGGTTGGTGCCGCTGACGGTGTCCAGTGCTTCATCGATCAGATCCTTCAACAGTGAAGGGTCCGCCTCGTAGGCGCGGCTGATCAGGGCGCCGGCGATGCGTACCGACAGTTCGCCAAGTGCGCCGACCACTTCATTCTCCAGCCGCACCAGCGGCCGGCTGAAGTTGTCGAGGATGCCTTCGATCTGCGCGGTCAAACGCCGTACTTCGGCTTGGCCCTGGGCGTAGCCATCGGCGTGACCTTGCTGAAAGCCTTCTTCCTGCGCTGCATCGCGGATGGCCTGGATCTCATCCAAGGTCGGCAGCTGCAACGGTGGCAGCTCCGGCTCGGCAACGATGGTTTCCAGCGATTCCAGGTCGAAATCGTCCGCCGCCAACGGGGCGGGCGGTGCGTTGAGATCCGGTGCAAGCCAGCGCACGGCGTTGTTCACAGCATGGCCTCCGCGGCGCCGCCGAGGGTGATGGTGCCTTCATCGCCCATGCGCTTGACGATGGCGAGGATCTCGCGCTGCGCGCCTTCCACATCGGACAGGCGCACCGGGCCCCGGGCTTCCATGTCTTCAAGCAGGATTTCTGCGGCACGCTGCGACATGTTGCGGGTGATCTTGTCGCGCACCTTGATGTCGGCACCGCGCAGGGCCAGGCCCAGGCGCTCGCCGCTGACTTCGCGCAGCACCAGCTGCATTTCGCGGTCGTCCAGATCCACCAGGTCGTCGAACACGAACATCAGGTCCTGGATGCGGCTGCCGAGCGGCGAATCGATACGGGCAATTTCGGTGAGGATGGCCTGGTCCTGGCCACCGTCCATGAAGTTGAGGATGTTCGCGGCACATTGCACGCCACCAATGTTCGACGACTTCAGGTTCTGGTTGCCGGCGAACTGGCGCTCCATGATCTCGTTGAGCTCGTTCAACGCGTTCGGCGGAATGCCGTCGAGGGTGGCGATGCGCAGCAGCACGTCGACGCGGGTGCGCTCGGGCAGCAGCTTCAATGCTTCGGCAGCTTGGTCGGTTTCCAGGTGAGCCATGACGATGGCGATGATCTGCGGGTGTTCGTTGCGCACCAGGTCGGCGACCGCGCGCGGGTCCATCCACTTCAAGGCATCCAGGCCGGTGGTATTGCGGCCGAGCAGGATGCGATCGATCAGGTTGCTGGCTTTCTCATTGCCCAGCGCCTGCACCAGCATGTTGCGGATGTAGTCGTCCGAGCCAACGCTCAACGAGGTCTTGTTGCCCAGCTCGGCGCCAAAGTCGTCCATCACCTTCTGCACCTGCTCGCGGGTGACATCGGTGAGCGTAGCCATGGCAATGCCGATCTTCTGTACTTCCTTCGGTTCCATGTGGCGCAGCACTTCGGCCGCGTCGGTTTCACCGAGCGACAGCAGCAATACTGCGGCACGTTGCACGCCGGTCATCGGCATTGCATCAGTCATTTGACACCCATCCCTTCACTACCTGGGCAACCCGCTTGGAGTCGGTTTTCACTGCTTCGCGGGCCATGCGCAGGCGTTCTTCGTATGCGTCCACCGGCAAGGCCAGGGTGGGGGTTCCGTCCAGGTGCAGGCGGTCGGCGGCAAGTGCCGGCATTTCGGTGCCGTCATCCAGTACCTGCACGTCGGCGCTGAGCGGATCTTCCGGACCCGACAAGGCCTTGGGTGTGCCGGTGATCTGGCGCAGGGCGGGGCGCAGCACGCCGAACAGCAGGGCCAGTACCACGATGGCGCCAAGAACCAGACGCAGTGCATCGCGTACCTGCGGGTTCTCCCACCACTTCGGTGCTTCGACGGGTACGGACTCACGCACGAACGGCGCGTTCATCACCGACACGGTGTCGCCACGTTCGGCGTTGAAGCCTACCGCCTGCTTGACCAGTGCTTCGACGCGGGTCAGTTCGGCGGCGCTGAGCGGCTGGTCGGTCTGCTTGCCGTTGGCACCGGCACGCGGCACGTGGTCCACCAGTACCGCAACCGAGACGCGGTTGACCCGGCCAGGCGGCTGGCGGGTGTGCTGCAGGGTGCGGTCCAGCTCGTAATTGCGGGTGGCGTTCTTGGAGGTTTCAGTCGGCGTGCTGGCCGTGGCCGGCGGGGCGGCGGCCGGGCCCGGCGGGGTGTTGCTGGTGGCCCCGGGAATGCCCTGCGGGCCGGCGGTTGTGTTGGTGTTCTCGCTGATCTGCTCGCTGCGGATCTTCTGCGGCTCGGCGTTGTAGAGCTCGCGGGCTTCCTCGGTGACCGAGAAATCCATGTCGACGCTGACTTCCGGATTGACCCGGCCTGCGCCAGTCATCGGTTCCAGCAGTTCGCGGATGCGCTGGTTGTAGGAGCCCTCCAGACGACGGACCTGGTCGAACTGGGCGGCGTTGAGCGCTGCGTCGCTGTTGGGATCGGCGATGGTGAGCATGCGTCCACTCTGGTCGACCACGGTCACGCGTTCGGGCGCCAGATCGGGAATGCTGGAGGCCACCATATGCACGATGGCATCGACCTGGTTGCGCTCCAGCTGCTGACCGCCACGCAGTTCCAGTACCACCGAGGCACTGGCGACATCGCGCTGGCGGGTGAAGGCGCTGGGCTTGGGAATGGCCAGATGCACGCGGGCATCGCGCACAGGGCGCAGGCTGCTGATGGTGCGCACCAGTTCGGTTTCCAGCGCGTGTTGATAGCGCGCGGTTTCGACGAACTGGCTGACGCCGAAGCCGGGGTCGCGTTCCATCATTTCAAAGCCCAGGCGACCGCTCTCGGTCAGGCCGGAGCCGGCCAGCTTCAGGCGCGCATCGTGCACGTTCTTTTCCGGCACGCTGATCGCACCGGTGGTGGCGTCCAGCTCAAACGGGATCTGCGCCGAGCGCAGCAGGTCGGTGGCCTCGGCGGTCGCCTTCTGGTCCAGCCCGGTATACAGCGGCATCATCTGCGGCTTCTGTGCCCAGAAGAACACGAACAGGCCGGCCGCCACGGCAACCGTGATCATTGCCATCAAGCCCAGGCGGCGGGTGATCTGCAGGCTTTGCAGACGGTCGAACCAGGCCCCAGCCCGTTCCGGATTCAGTGATTCTCTGGACAGCGCGAGTGCCATGCGTGCGGATCCTTACAGCGGCATGTTCATCACGTCCTGGTAAGCCTGGACGAGACGGTTACGGACTTCCACGGTGGCGCGGAACGCCAGCGAGGACTGTTGGGAGGCGACCATGACCTTGGCCAGATCGGCATTGGCATCGCCACGCTCGAAGGCTGCGGCCAGTTGCCCGGACTTCTGCTGCGCTTCGTTGACGCCCTTGATGGCGCCCTGCAGGGCCTGGCTGAAGGAGGGAGCGGCAACGGCATTGCCCTCGGCCAGCCCCTGGATCGCGTTGCTGCGCGGAACGTCGGCAATGGGCGCGGTCTGCCCGACCTGGTTCTGCAGCGTGCGGATCTGGGAGAGAACGGAGGTGATGGAGTGGGACATCGTGCGGGTTTCCGGGCAACGTGTGGGGAGCTGCTGGAGCAACTGCAAGTTGCGTGCCGGAACCGTGAAGGCCTTGATGTTGGTGAATACGTCGCAGCTGCGGTGAATGGGTGTCGGCTTTCCGACACGGAAGCTTGGGTTCACGCCGCTGGCGGTGGATCGCAGGCGCCGGAACGAAGACGGCCGCCGGAGAACCGGCGGCCGTAATGACAATGGAGCAGGGCGTGGATCAGGGCAGCCAGGCGGCGCGCCACTCATCCAGCCCGGCACCTTCGAGCATCCAGTCGCGGTGAACCACGGCCTTCAGCGCATCGCCTGCCTGGCGACGCGCACCGGCATCGGCGAGATGTTGTCGAATGGCGCCCACCCACTCGCGGTGTCGATTACGCACGCGGGTAACCGGCAGGCTGGGGTCCCGGTACGGACCGACGTCACTGCAGACCACCGGTACTGCGCAGGCACCGTATTCGAGCAGGCGCAGGTTGCTCTTGCATTCGTTGAAGCGGTTTTCCTCCAGCGGCGCGATGGCCAGGTCGAGCTGCAGCTGCGCCAATGCACGCGGATACAGCGCGATATCCACGCCGGGATGGAACTCGGCAATGTACGGACGGAGCCGATCCGGGCACATGCCGAAGAAAACCCAGTCCACGTCCTGCGCCAATTCGCTGACAACATCGGCAATCATTTCCAGGTCGCCGGTATGGCCGAGGCCACCGGCCCAGCCAACGCGTGGGCGCCGGTTGTCGTCGCGACGCACGATGGGCAGGTGTTTCCACCAGCTCACCGGCAGACGATTACGGGCAATGCGGATATCCGGATGCATGCCTGCAAAGGCCTCGGCCATCGCCGGTGTGGACACCACAAAACGGTCGACCAGGCTCATGGCCTTGCGCAGGCTGCGCAATACGTCGCGTGGCATGTGCTCGCGATGCGCGCTCTTGGGCGGCAGGTTGGGCAGGTAGTCGTCGAGCTCATAAACCTTGAGCGCACGCGAGAAACGAGCGCCGCGCTGGATCTTGTGCAGGTCATCCTCACTGACACGACGTTGCAGAACCAGCACATCGGGATCTATACGTGCCTGTTCGACCGGATCCAGCAATGTCGAATAGAGCGCACCTTCAACATGGCCCTCCAGCTTCAAGGCTTCGAACGGCTGGATGACCCGATACTGCCCGCTGCCCCAGGGATCGGCGGGCTGCGCCAACAAGCGGGGAAGCGGCCGCCAGGGCAGTGGCTTCCACGAGAAATCCGATTCGCCCAGGCGGAATCCACCGGCGACATCCAATCGCAGGCTTGGGTTGTACGCCGGATCGTGCGCGAGGGCAGGCAGCCAGCGTTCAAGCAGGGCATCGGCTGTCGCTTCCGTGGTCCCGGTCTGCTCGGTCGAATGCAGCAGCAAGGCATGCGGCGTCCATACGGTCAGGTAGCCGCGCGCACGTGCACGCAGGCACAGATCCACGTCAGCGCCTTCATCGGCGAAGGTCGCATGGTCGAACCCTTCGAGCTGTGCGAACAGCTCTGCGCCGATCAACAAACAGCTGTCCGTGACCGCCGAATATTGCTGCGCTACCTGCAGCCGGTTCATGTAGCCAGACGCATCCATGGCCATTCCCGCAAACGCGTGGCCGCCGCTGCAGAACAGTCCCGGCACCAGCCCGGCGTGGGTCAGCTTGCCATCGCCGGAGACGGTCTTGGCTCCCACCACCCCGACCTCGGGCCGCAGGCCATGATTGAGCAGCTCATCCAGCCAATGCGGCTGCAACGCGGCTACCTCCGGGCGCAGGAACAGCAAAAACTCTCCGTTTGCCTGGGTAGCGGCAAGATTGCGGGCGGCAGCGTGCGGCAGCGGCGGATCGAAGGCGAATGCCCGCACCCGATCTGCGGCCAAGGACTCAACCTGCTGCATCCATTGACGTAGTTCATCGGCCGCGCCGTTGTCGACCAGCAGCAGCTGATAGTTGGCATAGCGGGTCTTTTCGAGTATCGAGACGACACAGCGCTCGAGCGCGGCCAGCGTGGTGTCTTCGGATACGACCAGCAACACGGATACCGTTGGTTGCTGACTGTGGCCAAAGTCGATGCGATACAGGCCGTCGTCGATGGCTGCTACCGTCGCGTCGATATAGCCGCGTGCCTGCAAATGGTTGAGGATCGCCCGATGCTGTGATGGGCCGCCATTCTGGCGCAGCGTGGCGCTAAGCAAGGGTTCGGGCAGATGTTCAATGCCAACGAAGGCGTCGGCATTGATGAGCCGCAGGATCAGATCGAGTTCCGCAGCATCTCCCGCAATGGGATCAAAGCCACCGGCAGCACGTGCTGCCTCGCGTTGAAATACCCAATGCGATGCGAGCATCGATGGATTACCCAACAACAGGTCCAGGTTGAGGTCCGGACGGAGCATGGGTGCCAACGTGCCATCATCATTGCGGCACCACCCGTCAGCGAACAATGCCCGCAGCTGTGGCTGCTCCGTGAGTCTGAGCCGCAGCTGCAGTAGGCCACCTGCGCAGAATTCGTCCCCGCTGTTGGCCAGCAATAGCCATTCGAACGTCGCTTCCGCCAGGAGCTTGTCCGCAAGCCTTTCCAGTGACTCACCTGCCGAACCGGTCACCTGCACCTGGGTGTTGGCCACGGCAGCACATATCGCGTGTGTGGTGTTGCCCGTCAACACAATTACCTTCAAGCCTTCAGGCAAACCGTCGCTGCCACCGAGGCTGGCGATGCTGCGCTGGATGGCGGCGACATCACCTTCCGGACTCCGCAGCAGTATGCACAGGCGAGGTGGCGCTCCGAAAACGCGCATGCGTTGTTCGCATAACGTGTATTGGGCAGCTGTAGGTACCCGCACCGCGCGCCAGTTGTCGATTACGGCACTGGGAGTCTTCGCAAGGTGGATGCCAAGCTGCTTCAGTCGCTCGGCCCGACCGGTGCGTACGATTTCCGCGCCCAGATCGGAGTGACGGGCATAGAGTTTGCGATACAGCGCGGGGTAGTGCGCGAATGCCTGCACGGACCGTCGCTCATCGCCATCGGCGCGCATCCGCACATGGACGGTTTGCTGGCGCACATGGTGGAAGGGCAGGCGCGCGGCCAACCGCAACAGGAAGTCCCAATCTTCAAGTCCCTGCAAATGCTCGTCGAAGCCGCCGATTTCAGTGGCGAGCGCGCGTGGCCAGGCAAATGTGTTGACGGGGATGTAGTTGTCCACCGACAAACGCTCGTGCGAATAGCAATCATGCAGGTAGCGCCGCTCCTCGGTCAGCTGCTGACGGGTGCCACCTTCAACACGCTCGATGATGAAAAGCGCATCGGTATAGATGACTGTACCGGGATGTTGCGCGATCGCGTCAGCCAGCACCTGTAGATGGCTGGGTAGAAACAGATCATCGTCATCGAGATAGACAACGTATCTACCACGCGCCAGGCGATGGGCTGCATTGCGTGCCGCGGCCGGCCCACCATTGCGCCCCAGACGCAGATAGTCGATGTGGAAGTCATGATCGGCCAGCAGGTGCTCGACCCCTTCGCCGCAGTCATTCACCAGCACCACTTCGAAATCACGGCAGGTCTGGGCCTGGAGGCTGGCCAACGCATCGATCAGCAACTGCGGGCGGTTCCAGGTGGTGACGATGACCGAAATCAGTGGTGCAGCATTGTCTTCTGCCAAGGCCTGTAGCCGCTCGATCAGTGCGCGTGCACGTTGACCAAGCGCGGAATCGCGTTCCGTGGGATACAGCGCCAATCGCCTGGTGATGTGGTCCGCGACATCATGCTCGCGGTCGCGCAGGCGTGGTCCCATGCCGCGCTCCAGCACACCTTCGACAATGGTGAGGTGATCTTCCAACGGTGCGGTGGAGGCATAGAAGCGGTTGGAGTCCTGTGCGCCATGCCATCGATAGCTTGTCCCTTCGGCATGAACAAAGGCAAAGTCCGGGTGCTGTTCTGCCATCTGCACAACCATCTGCCAGTCACCCGCACCGTTGGTATTCGCTGGCCGCCACGTGGCACGGAAGGCCTGGCGGTCATAGATCACCGCGGAGGGCGTCATGTAGCAATCGTGGGTCAGCAGGTCGGCCACTTCGTTGCGCTCACCCACGTAGTCGGCAGAGCGGTAGCCCGGATGGGCAATCTGGGCCACTGGCTGGCTTTGTTCGTCGACCCAGCGGATACGGGTATAGCCCACCTTTACATGGGGGTGGGCTTCCAGCACCGGAAGCAGCCGCTGCAGGTACCCTGGATTGAGGAAGTCATCGGCCGACAGGAACGTGAAGTAGCGGCCGCGAGCGATCGCCAGACCATTTCTCCAGTTGTGACCAGCGCCATAGTTGTAGCGATTGCGCATGTAGCGCACACGTGGCTCGTTCGTATAGGCAGCCATGACCTGTTGGGTGCAGTCGCTCGAAGCGTTGTCCAGCACGAGTACTTCGATGTCATCAATGCCCTGGTCCAGCACGGACTGCACGCATTGCTGCAGAAACTTCCCGTAGTTGTACGTTGGGACGATCACACTCAATCTGGGCCGTTGGCCACGCACGTTGGCCGCATCGGCGGCGATGGCCGTGGTGATGCGGTTGATCCAGTAGTCGGCGGAGCGGGGATAGGACGGCGCCTGATGCGGCGTATCGGTTTGTATCATCTCCCAATCCGTGGCCGCTCCCTTGGGGTCGGTGATGATGCGCGAATCGAGGTAAACCAGCTGCTCGTCATGCATCGGTACCACGAGTGGCAGGAACAGCTTGTTGAATGCTGTCTCGTCATGCAGATGTTCGCGTTGCGCGGTATGGCGAAGGACAAGGTAGACATTCGGAGTCGATGCGAAGCAGACGCGAACATGGTCGATGCGGTCATGCGCAATCAGCAGAAGACCGTCGTGGGAACCGCCACTCTGATCCTGCAGACGCTCGAACTGAAGGCCGTTGCCATCGCCGTAGCGGCACAATGGCGTGATCGGCATCTGGATGTTCAGATCGCGCCAGTCTGCGTCACTGAGCAGGAACGCCTGATTTTCTATGGGGCTGAAACCGGCAATGGCGACGCGCCACGGTTTGTCGGGGCAACGACCGCCCGCCAACAACGCCCAATCGATCATGCATTCATCTCTTTCTACTGCCGTGGGGATCATTGCTTGTTGCTCGTTCTTGCGAAGCTCGCCATGTCTTCCACGCTCTGCTCCAGCGAGGTCCATACATCAAGGCCCAGTGAGCGCGCTTTGCTGATGTCGGGGACATAGTAGGAACGCGGGCCACCGGACTTCCCCAGGATATGAACGGGCTTATTGGGGCTGAGAATGTCGCGGACACGGACGGCCAGGTCGGCGATGCTGATTCCCACATCGGAACCAACGTTGTAGGCCTGCCCAGCCATACCTGTGCACAGCAGGTGCAGCAACCAACACGCAAGATCGGCGCCATGCAGGTAGCTGCGCATTGCTTCGCCGGAGGAATGCAGGTCGATGCTTTTCGAATGGAGTGCATCGCGAACGAAATTACCAATCGCGAAATGGGCATCCAGTGGCAGCCCAGGCCCGGCGAAGGCAAAGCAACGGGTGAAAACGGGAACGATGCCAAGCTGCTCGGCGTAGACCGCCGCCATTGTTTCCTGGGCACGTTTGGCTTCACCGTAGATGTTGCCTGCCAGCGTACTGTCACCTGCGCTCGATGTAGACTCCTGCACGGGCTGGCCTGCGGCAATCGGCCCATATTGGGCGCCGGAGCCGGTAAAAAGTATCCGGGGCGCCCCACATTCCACGGCAAGGTCCAGCAGCCGGCGGCCGCCAGTCAAGATGCTGTCGAATAGTTCCAGCGGCCTTGCATGCGCGGAAACCGAGGTCTCGGCTGCTGCGTGCAGGATAAGGTCAGGCGCGGGGCCTTGCCACTTGGGAATGGCGCGTACGTCGCTGGCAATCCAATGCAGCCAACTACAGCTGCGGTAATAGGGAAGTGCGTCAAGAAAGCGCGCTGGATTCCGCGATACCACCGTCACCCGCAGGTCAACGCCCTGAAGAACAAGGCTGTCCAACAAGGCCAGAAGCCATTGACCAAAAAAGCCCGTGCCGCCTGTCAGCAGCAAGTGATGACCCTGCAGTCGCGGGCCCAGCGCCGTTGCTGCCGGCAAACGTGCAAATGCGCGGATTGCTTCGACCGAGCGTGGCGAGAGTGTGGCAACGGATGTCATTCGACCACCTGATTGCGACCGCAGCCGGTGGAGCCGGCGCGGCGGATCACTTAACGTCCTCGACGAGGCTTTTCCAGGACAACGCCGGCAACTCCGGGTCATGGCTGCGTACCATCATCAGCAACTTGTCTTCGTGGTCGCGCTCGGAGCTGAAGACCAGTGCGTCCACTGTCTCCTCGCGGCTGGCCAGCCAGGACGGAGGAACCACGGACAGACCGAGCCAAGACGTGCCTTGTCGGGTACGGTTGGAGTCCAGGCAGCACACCACTTCCACCTGGGCGTTGCGTGCCTCGATCACCAGCAGGGCGGCCAACAGGCTGCTACCGAGAATGACCACACGCTGTCCACGCATGTGGCTGAAGATATTGTTCCCTGCACGGACATGAGCCGCCCATCGATACAACAAGCGGATTGCAGTGGTGGCATCGGCTGCAGGAGCCTGCATTCGATCAAGTACGCGCGTGGCGATGTCGACCCGTCCGCTCTGCAGCAGCAGCACCAACAAGGGGAGCAGCGGTTGCGCGACCCGCGTATTCTCGCCAAGACCGTCCAGACCCTTGAGCAGAAGTGCTTCCAGCCGGCGCAGGACGGACTGCCCGAATGTGGCTTTCTGCTGCTGCAGGATGAGGTCCTGGGCCTGGAAACGCGCGATCTGCGCATCGAACATCGGTTCGTATTGCTCGCGGTAGCTTGTCTTCCGAACCAGTTTGCGGAGTGACTGAAACGTATGCATTGCAGCACGTGCGAGATGCACGTCCTGGGTCTCCTGAACGCCGTGCTGGCGGTAGCGAAGCAGCGGCTCGTTCAGGAATGCAACCGGTCCTTTCAGGTTCATCAGCGCGGTACGGACGTGTTCCCCCGCCCCGATGGTTATCGGGCGCTGACGGCTATCCTTGACGCCACGATAGGTACGCAGCAGCGTGTTCGTCGAAAGCAGGTGGGGCATGAAGATCATGCTGCTGGCCGGATACCACAGGCGTTCCTCGGTAACCCTGGCGATGTATTCCCCCTGTTCGAAGATGCGGGTCGGGCCGGGTGGGGTGATCCAGGGGTGAATCTGGTTGTTGTCCGCGTCGATGATGCTCTTGTTGGTCCAGATGGCGGTCAGATCCGGACGTTGGGAAATGAGCGCCATCTGCCGTTCCAGCATCTTTGGTTCCATGATGTCGTCGTCATGGGTGATGAGGAGGCGCTCGCTGCGCGCGATCCACTGAGCCGAGATGCTGTTGAAGGATGAGGTGTGCCCCGGTGGGTTGCGGATGTAGCGCAAGCGGCTGTCCTTGCACTCCAGTACGTAGTAAGGGGTCTCGTCGGTGCTTCCATTGTCCAGAACGAGCAGTTCGAAATCCCCGTACGTCTGGCCGAGAATCGCGGGAAGCGCCTGCCGAAGATAGTGGCAGCGATTGTAGGTGGTCAGCGCGACCGTAAGCGGAATCGTCATGGTGGCTCGCAGAATTGCGTCGTTCCGGGGACGGCTTGCTGGCCGCACCAGGGAGCGGATCAATGGAAATAGAGGGTGATGTCTTCGAGAACGTCGGCGTACAGGCGCATGCCGACCTTGTAGTCCGGGCGGATCGACAACACTTCATCCATCAACTGCCAATAGTCGTCTGCGTGGTGGTAAGCGCAGATCGCCAAGGTGGGTGCGTCGCGCGCAATGATGTTCTTGGCGCCACGGATGGCCCTGGCTTCCATGCCCTCGATGTCGAGCTTGATGAGGCCGATTTGCCCGGATGCCAGCGCGTCCAGCGGCGTGCCCTGGATGAATGATGCGATGTCGCGCGGCAAGGTATAGCTGAGCTCGTCGGCGATGTCATAGGACAGGCTGCGCTGATAGACGGCACGCGTGGGAGTCGCATCCAGCCCCATATTGAATACCGCAACTTCTGCGCGCGATGAAAAGTTCTTCAGTGCCTCGTAGTACGGCGCAAGCTCCGGTTCAAACAGCCATGCTTGCTGAACCGGCCCATGCACTGCCTCCAGCCGGCAGAGTGTGTCGCCTGCGGCTGCCCCGCCGTCGACGAAGCGCTCTGCCTTTTCGCGGCTTACAAAGGCAGGTTCGAAGTACTCCTGCTGCTGCGGTGACCTGATGGCGGCTGCGGGGCCGGTGGCCAGCTGCAGACGCATTCCGATCAGAGCGTCGAATACCTGGCGCGAGTGTTCATCGTCCAGTCGCAGGAATGCGGACAGGTGCGGCAGTGGGTCGCGGGCTGGGGCTTCGGCCGTGTTGGCAAAGGCGCCGGTGACGTGATCGGCATCCAATGCATAGAGGAACTCGTGCATGTTCAGCAGCTGCGATGCAGGGTACTGCTGCGCCAGCTGGGAGAGGATCGCATTGCTGTGCTGGCCGCTGGCGATGACAACCGTAGCCGCTTGCAGGGGAATGGATCGCGGGTGATGCACCGGCAAGCCTTCCAGTTGCTGACCCTCTTTGCCATGGTCATTGTCCAGAAAGCCGATCACTGCAACGCCGTGCTCGCGCGCGATCCTCGCCAGCCGCATCCCGATCTTGTAAGCGCCGAAGATATAGATTCCCCGGTTCAGTTCCGCGCGCAGCTGTTGACCGCGTTGCTGCAGGCGCGGCAACGCGTCTGCAGACAGCATCGCCTGTACGTTCGGATAGGCATCCAACCGGTCCAGGATCGACAACCGCGAAGGGTGGTCAATCACCACCTGGTCACGGCAGGCCAGGTGCTGGCGTCGCGACCAGACAACCTGCAGCGCCAAGCCACCCGCGATCGTGTGGATGTGGGGGTGATCTTCCTGCAGGTGGGCGTACTGAGCGGGGACGTGCACGGGGGTGTTTCCAGCTGGGAGGGGTGGGTCAGATCGAGACCTTGCCAGGTCGTTGATAGCCGGGTTCGCGCATGGGGTACTCGGCCAGGGTGGTGTCTTTCTTCGGCGTTCGCCAGTCGCCATAGACGAAGTCGAGATAGGCTTCGGTCTGATGGGGCACATATAGGCTGCGGTCGAGGAACCGCATTTGATCGTAGTCGCGGAAGTGGTGCGCTGGGGCGATGAACTCGGTGCCAAGACCGGTGGTTATCGCGCTGCCATCTTCGAAGACGCGGCGAAGTATTCCGATCTCGAAAGGAATGATGACTTCCGCGTCGGTTTCGTTCTGGAAGGTCAGTACAACCGCTGCGGGACTGCAATCCTGCGTGAAAACTGCAACGTCCACGCAGGTTCCAGGAAGCAACGGAAGCGAGGCTTTGATCGCAGACAGGTTGTCTACGAGGATGTGCAGGTCCTGGTCGACCAGCGTGAAGTCGATGTCGTCATCCCAGGCGATGAAGTCGTTCTCACGCACGGCACCCAGCAAAGTGCCGAAGTCCAGGCACATGCGAAAGCCATACCTTGTCATCGCGTCGTCCATGGCATGGATCAGCCTGACCGCGAAGTGCTTGGTGGTTGCGTCGGAAAAAGGGTGCTTGCCATGGTTGACGGCGAGCATGCTTTTCGGTGGCAATGTGACCTTGTCTGCGGGAATGCCCAGTACCTGCAACTGCGTGGAGATGCTCTTCCACCAACCAGTGGTGATCACCACCAGGTCGTAGTCGAACGTGCTGATCTGCTCCGGCGCCAGAACGGGCAAGCCTCTGATCTGGCTGCCGTGCCGGCTGCTGTCATTGTCGGCAAAGGCCACTACATTCAGTGTGGCGAAGTTTTCGGCGAAACCTTGCCCGACGCGTCCGGCACCAAACAGGACCAGGCGCTTTCCGGCCAATGCTTGCGGGACGACGCTCATGCCTTCACCGCCACGCAGCGCCCGACCATTGCATCTTCGTTGCCATACTTGGCCAAGCCACGTCCTTCTATCTGGTAGCGGACATCAAAGCCTGCTGCGGTCACCGCGGAAAGCACACCCAGATGGTCCAGGTAGCGGCGATAGTGGTCATGACCAAACACCTTGTCACCGGCGGCATCATCCGTGGTTCGATATTCCAGCAGCAGCACACTACCGGCCGGAATCGCCTGCCTGGTCATTGCCAGGAAGGCGTGCTGTTCCTTGGCGTCGATGGCGTGCAGGAAAAATCGCGCATAGACAGCGATCCTGTTCTTGCCAGCAACGAAGCCCTCCACTTCGGCCCGCGCCTTGGATGCACGATTGGCCACGTAGCGCGCATGCCTATGTTGGTTGCGTGCAATGCACAAGGCGATGGCAGTTTCGGCAGCGTCAAGGGCGAGTACCGGGACCCCGTTGCTGGCGAAGAAATGGCTGTCCCTTCCATTGCCGCAGCCAAACTCGACGATTCCGTCGATATCAGACAGCTCATTGATTGCGAATGCTGCGAACTGAGAGGGATAGACGGGCGCCGTTGCGTTGCCACTACGGTAGAAATTGGCCCAATGATCCGCCTTGGCATCGAAGGGCAGGGGATCATTCATGAGCGCTGCGTCGCTAGTTGCCGTGGCGCTGTCGCAGTAGGTAATCATGGCACGGACGCCTTCATCTGGGCAGCCAACTCGTCGGCAGGAAGGAAGGGGTAGAGGTCCTGTAGGGTTCCCGATTCGGGTTTTCCATCCGCGTTGATGCGAGTCATCACGCGCGGGACACGGGGTTCTTCCGGGTAGACCATTACTTCGCACAGCACCGGCCCCGCGCTGTCGAGTACGGCTTGCAACTGTTGTTCCAGTCCGTCATGCGAACTGATGCGGGCATAGGCCACGCCATATGCCTTGGCCAGTTGCTCCAGTTCCGGCAAGCGCATGCCACTGCTGCTGTCCGCGCCAACCAACAACTGGAAGTGCATCTGTTGTGAGGTGCGGATGGAGGCATAGCCTTGGTTGTTGACCACGAAGCACTTGACCGGCAACGCCAGCGCGGCCAGCGTAGCGAGCTCCTGGACGTTCATCTGCAGGCCGCCGTCGCCCTCCACGCAGATGGTCCGGGTACGTCCGGATGCCATGCAGGCGCCGATTGCTGCGGGTATGCCGAAGCCCATCGAGCCGGTGCCACGATTGTGGAAGCAGCGCTGGCCCTTCTTCAGACGCAGGTTGAGCAGGAACAGTTCGGCGGCAAACCCGGAGCTGCCCGGTGCGATCACATCACCCTCGGCCAGTTGTTGGGAGAGCCGGTCCGTGAAGTAGTACATGCTGACGCCGTTGCTGTCGTCTGCGTGCTCGGCACCCAGCAAGGGGTAGCGGCTGCGCCATTCGGCGATGCGACGATGCCATTGCTGGTAGTCGGGCAGGGTGGCGGTTTGTACTGCAACGTTCAGGGCATGTATGAATGGTTTTGCATCGCTGACGACGGCAACGTCAATCGGCATTTTCAGCTTGGCGATCTCGGCTGCGTCGATATCCACCACGACCTTTCTGGCATTGGGCGCAAAGTTTGCGTGGTTATAGGCGGTGAGCGCCATGTCCAGACGCGAGCCCAGCACGATCAGCAGATCGCAGTTCTGCAACGTGAAGTTCGCCCAGCGCGGTGCAATCGAACCTGGCCGACCGCCATACAGCGGATGATCGTCTTCGATGACATCCATGGCCAACCAGGTTGGCAGCACGGGGATTCCCGCTTGTTCAAACAGATTGCGGAACTCCTCCACAGCGCCCGCCATGCGGATACCGCTGCCGGCGATGAAGGCAGGACGCTGGGCATTGCGCAGGAGTTCGATGGTCTTTGCCACTGGCTCCTGCAGATCCGCCGATGCCGTGATTGGCAATGGCAGTGCGCGACGGAGTTGGGCCGGATCAATCTGCGCGGCCTGTATGTCCAATGGTATGTCCAGCCATACCGGCCCTCGGCGACCGCTCAGCGCCGCTTGCTCGAGTTGGTCGAACACCTCGGCCGCCGCCAACGGATCGGTCAGGGTCACGGCGTGCTTGGTGATCGGGGCGACGATGGAGACGATGTCTGCCTCCTGCACGCCGAGCATGCGCAGGCCGCTGTCGCCCTTCAGGTCGGCACTCTTGACCTGGCCGGAGATGAAGAACACCGGCGATGAGTCCAGCCATGCACCGAGCACGGCGGTGACTGCATTGGTCGCCCCCGGCCCACAGGTGGTCATGCAGGCGGACGGGCCGCCACGAAGTTTGCTTGCCGCCTCGGCGGCGACGCCAGCGGCCTGCTCGTGCAGGCACAGCACCGGTTCCAATGCCGGATGGCGGCCGAGCGCATCATTAAGATGCATCGCCCCGCCGCCCGGGAGGAAGTAAACCTGCCCGACGCCCAGGTCGGCCAAGCGGCTCATGATGTAATCAGCGACGCGCATTGATGGTTCCGTATCGAGTTGAAGTGCGGCGGGCAGTGATGCCGGTACGCGAGAAAGGCTTGCAGCGTTTGCTGCAGCTCACGCACACGATGCAAGCAATTGGCGTGCCGGTCGCGTTGCAGGGAGGTGGGAAAGGAACTTCAGCGCCGCCCAGAAGCCGGCCCCATGGTCCTTGTGGCCCTGCCACACCTCGGGAATGAAGCTGGCATGTGGATGACGAGTGATTGTTTGCCAGGCGCGTGGCCAATCGATGTCGCCGGTACCCATCAGGACGCCTTCACCATTGGCTCCCTTGGCATCGGCGACATGCAGGTGGGCGGAGTAGGGCAACAGTTGCTCCAGTGCCTGCTGGAAATCCAGATTGAAGTGGAAGCAGGTCATCTGCAGGTGCGAGAGATCCAGGCACAGGCGCAGACCATGTTCGTGCGCTTGTGCAGCCAGCTCGTCGGGCATCATGAAGATGTTCTGGTGACGCTGGCCGCCGAAGTGCCAGGGGAACGGTGGCATGTTCTGCGGGATCAGCTCGGTACCAGCAAAGTCTATGCGCGCGCAGGAGTCATGGAAGCGTTCGTACAGGGCGGCGCGTGTATGTCGTGGGCGCGGCGCATCGGCCGAGAAACCGCCGACATTGCCGATGATCAAGCGTTCCTTTGCATGCGGAAAGAACTCGGCAATCTGCAACGTAGCGTCCACCACCCGCTGCAGATTGTCGATAGAGCGGCGGCGACAGCCAGGGTCGTCGGCAACCAGATCCAGCAGTTCGCTGTTCTCGAACAGCTCCGGTGCGTGGACCACCAAGCGGCGGCATGCGACTTCATCGAGGAACCGCTGCGGTTTCAGGCCCAGGTCGCGATAGGAAAGATGGAATTCAAAAAGATCGGGTTCGATGCGGCGCCGGTAGTCGAGGAAATCGTGGTAACGCACCGGCACACCCCAGGCGATGGGAAGTGAGAACGCCAGGCGCTCTTCACTGCGCGGCGCATCCAGGTCGCTTTCGTACAGGAAGCCCGCTTCGGCGATGTCGCGCATTGCGGTCTTGCCGATCAGCTCGTGCAACCGATACGGGGCCAAGCCCTGGCCGGGACTGGCGACACGCAGCATGTCGGCTGCAAACACTGTACCGGCACGCACGGGCCGAGTAGTGATCACGCTTTTGCCGAGATTTTCCCTGTTGAGTAGTTCGCCCTGGGAAAGGCGCCGTCCCGGTCGTTGCCAGGGCAATGCGGCTTCCAATTGGCGGATGCCTTCGACCAGTTGGCCGAACTCGTTCGGCTCCAGGCTGGCCAGGTGATCCGGACCCTCCATGGCGCGATCCAGGGTGATGTGGCGTTCGACCAGTTTTGCCCCGAGTGCGACGGCCCCCAAGGTAATCGCGGTACCGCGCTCGTGACCGGAGTAACCGACCAGTCCGTGCAACTGCTTCAGACGCCCCATGTAGCCAAGCTGGATGTCGGATTCCGGGGCCGGGTAGGCGCTGTTGCAATGGAGCAAGGCGAAAGGCGCCCTGAGCTCGCGCAGTTGCTTGATGGTGCGGATGATCTCGTGTTCGTGTGACATGCCGGTGGAGAGAATCAGCGGCTTGCCCAGGCTTGCAGCTTTGGCAATCAGATACGGGTTGCAGAGATCGGCTGATGCGATCTTCACCGCCGCCACGTCGAAGCTGGCCAGCGCATCCACGCTGGGCTCGTCCCACGGGGTACAGAGGTAGGTGATGTTCTTCTGGCGGCAGTAAGCGCGCAGCTGCCGGTGCTCGTCCAGGCTCAGTTCGACCTTGTCCAGCAGATCCTGCAGATACTCGACACCCAGGTCTTCCGCGCGCGATCCATCCGCCTGACGACGGTACAGTGCTTGCCGGTCGCGCAGCTGGAACTTGACCGCATCGACGCCGGCAGCGATGGATGCATCGATCAGGCGCTTGGCCAGTTCTACGGAGCCGTTGTGGTTGTTGCCGATCTCGGCGATGACGAACACCCGCTCGCCGCCGAGCGCGAAGCCATTCAGCTCAATGGTGCTCGAGCGTCGGGTATGGACACTGAGCAGCCGTCCAAGGCGATCCAGCACCGGTATCGCGCCATAGCCGAGGTTGAAGGCATCGGCCAGCGCATCGCGGTCGGCATCATCACTGACGGAATGGAAGGCCTGGTTCATGCAGGCGGTGACGGCTTGGCTGGTCTGCCCGCCGTTGAGCAGGTAGCGGCGGATATCGCCATCGGTAACGACGCCAAGCACGCGTTGTTGCCCGTCGATGACGAACACGGTCTTCAATGCGTCAGCCTCGTGCAGCTTGATCGCATCGAGGATGCTGCTGTCGGGTAAGAGGCTCAGTTTCTGCGCAAGTTGGTTCATGCGTCGGCTCCGACGGCAGCTCGTGGGCGCGTGCGCGCGGTCCGCAGTCCGTCTTCGATGCAAGCGGCTGCGTATTCCAGTTGGTCTTCACTCAGGCCCGGCCACAGGCCGATCCAGAAGGTGTCTTTCATGACCTTGTCGGTTACCGGCAGCTCACCGCTGACCCGGTAGTTCTGGCCCTGCATATAGGGCTGGCGGGTCAGGTTGCCGGCAAACAGCAGGCGGGTGCCGATCTTGTGGCTGTCCAGGTGGCGCAACAGGTCTTCGCGCAGCACGCCGCTGCCATCACGCAGGGTGATCGGGAAGCCGAACCAAGAGGGGTCGCTGCCGGGCGTTGCATGCGGAAGAATCAACTGTTCGGTGCTGCCGGAAAGGCGCTGGTGCAGCCAGGCAAAGTTGCGCTTGCGGGCAGCAATGAAGCCTTCCAGGCGGTCCATCTGTGCCAGTGCACAGGCGGCCTGCATGTCGGTGATCTTCAGGTTGTAGCCCAGGTGCGAATAGGTGTACTTGTGGTCGTAGCCTTCAGGCAGACCGCCCAGTTGCCAGTCGAAGCGCTGGCCACAGGTATTGTCGGTGCCGGGCCCGCAATAGCAGTCGCGGCCCCAGTCGCGGAAGGATTCGATGATGCGCTTCAGGCGCGGCGAACCGGTGAATACCGCACCGCCTTCGCCCATGGTGATGTGATGGGCCGGATAGAAGCTCAGCGTGCCGATATCGCCGAAGCTGCCCACCAGCTTGCCGTTATAGGTTGAACCCAACGCATCGCAGCAATCCTCGATCAGCCACAGCCCGTAACGGTCGCACAGCTCGCGCACGACGGCCAGGTTGAACGGGTTGCCCAGCGTGTGCGCGAGCATGATGGCGCGGGTACGCGGGGTGATCGCCGCTTCGATCAGCGCGGCGTTTACGTTGTAGGTGCCCAGCTCGACATCGACGAATACCGGCACCGCACCGCATTGCAGAATTGGATTGACGGTGGTCGGGAAACCGGCGGCGACGCCGATCACCTCATCGCCCTTGCCGATGGCGCGTTCGCCAAGGCGGGGCGAGGTCAACGCCGAGAACGCCAGCAGGTTGGCGGAAGAACCCGAGTTGGTGGTGAGTACGTTGCGGATGCCGAGGTAACGCGACAGCTTCTTCTCGAAGGCATCGTTGAAACGTCCGGTGGTCAGCCAGCCATCCAGCACCGCCTCCATCATCGATTTCAACTCGGTGGCGCCGATGACCTTGCCGGACGGCGCCACCGTGCTGCTGCCGGGGACAAAGGCAGGCGTGGCGAGATGACGGTCGGCGTATTGCCCGACCAGTTCGGCTATCTGATGGCGCAGCTGGAGTTCGTCGTGGTTCATCGCGTGCTGTTCTGGAAATCTTCGATCTGGGTGAGGGTGTGACGCTGCATGTCTTCGCCGGCCAGCCATGCCTGGTGCCAGCGCACGGTTTGTGCCAGTGCCTGTGGCAGCGACCATCGTGGTTTCCATGCAAGCAAGTGCCGTGCCTTGGCCGAATCCAGGGACAGCAAGCCGGCTTCGTGCGGTTGCGGCGTGGCGTCGATCTGCCACTGCGGCTTGCCCGGCCACAGCTGCGCCAACTGCGCGACGACGGCACCGACACTGGCGACATCGGCAGCATCCGGGCCGAAATTCCAGGCGGAATCCGCGCCTTGTTGGCCGTTCAACAGCGCCTTTGCCAGCAGCAGGTACCCGTGCAGGGATTCGAGCACGTGTTGCCAGGGGCGGGTGGCGCCGGGGTAGCGCAGGGTGACGGGCTGATCCTGTTGCCATTGGCGCAGGATGTCGGGCAGCAGCCGCTCCGGTGACCAGTCGCCGCCGCCGATCACATTGCCGGCGCGTGCGGTGGCCAGGGCCAAGCCCTGCGTCTGCAGGAACGAGGCACGCCAGGAGGCGCACAACAGCTCAACGGCTGCCTTGCTGCTGCTATAGGGATCGTGACCGCCCAGCGCGTCCTGTTCGCGGTAAGGCCAGACCCATTCGCGGTTGTCATAGCACTTGTCGGTGGTGACCACGAGCACGGCGCGAACGCTGTCACATTGGCGCACCGCCTGCAGCAGGTTGAGGGTGCCGGTGACATTGGTCGACCAGGTGTCTGCGGGCGTCCGGTACGACTCCCGTACCAAGGGTTGCGCGGCCAGATGCAGCACCAGCTCGGGTTGCTGCCGCGCCATTGCGGCAGTCAAACGCTCGGCGTCGCGGATGTCGGCCAGTTCAGTGTCGATCAGCGCAGCCAGCCCGGTCGCCTGCCACATCGAATCACCCGCAGGTGCGGGCAGGGCGTAGCCATGAACATCAGCGCCCAGCTGGCGCAGCCACAGCGCCAGCCAAGTGCCCTTGAAGCCGGTGTGGCCGGTGATGAAGACCCGACGCCCGCGCCAGAAATCCGAAGTCACTGCCACAGTTTCCACTCCGCCTTGCCCAGCGACCAACGTTCCTCGAGCAGGGTCTTGTCACGCAGGGTGTCCATCGGCTGCCAGAAGCCGTGATGGAGGAAGGACATCAGCTGACCTTCGTCGGCCAGTTGACGCATCGGCTCCTGCTCCCAGGTAGTCGCATCGCCTTCGATGTAATCGAACACGCCCGGCTCCAGCACGAAGAAGCCACCGTTGATCCAGGCGCCATCGCCCAATGGTTTCTCCTTGAAGCCACATACCTGCGTGCCGGTGATATCCAGCGCGCCAAACCGGCCCGGCGGCTGCACCGCCGTTACCGTGGCCAGGCGGCCGTGCTGGCGGTGGAAGTCGACCAGACTGGAAATGTCGATGTCGGCCACGCCGTCGCCGTAGGTCAGGCAGAACGTGTCGCTGCCCAGATAATCGCGCGCACGTTTCAGGCGGCCACCGGTGGAAGTGCTGTCACCGGTATCCACCAGCGTCACCCGCCACGGCTCGGCGTTGCGGTTGTGGATCTGCATGCGGTTTTCGGCCATGTCGAAGGTGACGTCGGACATGTGCAGGAAGTAGTTTGCGAAATACTCCTTGATCACATAGCCCTTGTAGCCCAGGCACACGACGAAGTCGGTGATACCGAAATGCGTGTAGAGCTTCATGATGTGCCAGATGATCGGCTTGCCGCCGATTTCGATCATCGGCTTGGGGCGCAGGTGGGACTCCTCGCTGATGCGGGTTCCCAGGCCTCCGGCCAGGATGACGGCTTTCATTCCAGTAACGGCGGGCTTCATGTGCAGTCGGGGCAGCGAACGATGTGACTGAAGCTGCAAGTTTCGTGCCGCAGCGGGGCGGCAACTTCAGTGCGTGCACGCAAGCGTGGGGTAACTGCCCCGGCGTGATCATTTGCCGGCGAAAGCATCGCCGGCCACAGGTTGTTACTGGCTGGCGGTCTCGACCGAATCGCGCTCGATGCCGTACTTGCGTAGCTTTTCAACCAGCGTGGTGCGGCGCAGGCCAAGCAGCTGGGCGGCATGGGCGACCACGCCCTGGGTGCGCTCCAGTGCTTCGTTGATCAGGGTCAGCTCGATGTTGGCCATGTGATCGCGCAGATCCATGCCTTCATTGGGCAGCTGACTGGTGCTATCCGGCGCGGCGATCTGGTTGATCAGGCCTGCAACCGGGTTTGCGGAGGTTTCCATCGCGGCGGGCTGCTTTCCAAACAGCATCGGACGTTCGTCCTCGGCACGGGCAGCCGCCAGGATGGCCTTGTCGCCGCGGTAACGGCTGGGCAGGTCCTGCAGGCGCACGGTGCCGCCCGGATGCAGTACGGCCAGGCGCTCGACCAGATTGGTCAGTTCGCGCACATTGCCGGGCCAGGCATAGCCGGCCAGTGCCTGCAGTGCTTCGGGCGCGAAACGGACTTCGCCACGGCCGGTACGCGAAAGCTGGGCAGCGATGGTTTCGACCAGCTCGGGAAGATCACTGGCGCGCTCGCGCAACGCCGGCACGTCGATCGGGAACACGTTGAGACGATAGAACAGGTCCTCGCGGAACTTGCCGTCGGTGATGCTCGATTCCAGGTTGCGATGGGTGGCGGCGATGACCCGCACATTGCAGCGGATGGTCTGGTTGCCGCCAACGCGCTCGAAGCTGCGTTCCTGCAGCACGCGCAGCAGCTTGACCTGCATCGGCAGGCTCATGTCGCCGATTTCATCGAGCAGCAGGGTGCCACCTTCGGCCATTTCGAAACGGCCCTTGCGGGCGCTCAGCGCACCGGTGAAGGCGCCTTTCTCATGGCCAAACAGTTCGCTTTCCAGCAGGTCGGCCGGGATCGCGCCGCAGTTGATGGCAATGAACGGGCCGTCGCGGCGCGGCGAACGCTGATGGATGGCGCGCGAGACCACTTCCTTGCCCGTGCCGGATTCGCCCAGCACCAGCACGGTGGTGTCGAAATTGGAGACCTGGTCGATCAGTTGGCGCAGCTCGCGTACTGCCGGGCTGTGCCCGGTCGGGCCGCTGTCATCGGTATTGCCTGCCTGGTGCTCGGCATCGAGCCGCTTCAGGCTGGCGCGCCGCAGCAGGGCTTCCATCTGCGCATGGCGCATCGGCTGTTCCAGCGGCCATACATTGGCTTCGTGCAGGCCATAGTGGCGTGAGAACGCCAGCGGGTCGCCTTCGGCCAGCAGGATCGGCGGCGGCAAAGACGTACTTGCCAGCCAGGTGAAGAAACCGGCAGCGCGGTCGGCATCTTCAAGTGCGCCGACCACCACCGCCATCCAGTCGTTGCTGCGGTGGCGGCTGACGTCGATGTCCTGTGCGTCGCTGACCCAGCGCGGGTTGAAGTCCATGAACTCCAACAGCGCCAGCGTGCGCTCGGCGCGCACACCGTCGGCGTCGATCACCAGAATGCGTGACTCACTCATTTTCCTGCACCTTGAGACTTTCCAGGATGGGCATGACTTCCTGGATGTAAGACAGCTTGCTGACAAAGTTGTCAGCACCGGCGCGCAACGCGTGTTCGCGATGCTCGGCGTCATCAAAATGGCTGGCGATGACGATGTAGGGGGGCTGGTCCTGGGTCTTGATCAGGCGCGTCGCCTGCAGGCCGCCCATTTCCGGCATGGCCAGATCCATCAGCACCACCTGCGGACGCAGGGCTTCGGAACGCTCGATCGCTTCCAGGCCGTTGGCGGCACTGCCGACCACTTCCAGCCAGTCGATCTTGCGGAAATGGCGCATGGCGGCGTTGATGAAACCTTCATGGTCGTCGACCAGCACTACGGTGAGCTTGTTCATGGGAATCCTTGGTCTCAGCCCACACGGGCCAGCTGGGGCTTGCTGCTCTGGCGGCGACGTTCGCGTGCCGGGGCGATATCAAGCTGTTCGCGGTATTTTGCGACGGTCCGGCGTGCAATGTTCACTCCCTGACGTGACAGCAGGCCGGCAATGGCCTCGTCGGCGAGCGGGCGGGCGGGCGGTTCGGCGTCGATCAGGCGCTTGACCATTGCCTTGACGGCCTGGCCGGAGACACTGGCGCCTTCCAGGCGAACGGCGAAGAAGTGCTTCAATTCAAAGGTGCCGCGCGGGGTCTGCAGGTACTTGCCCGAGGTGATCCGCGAGACCGTGGATTCGTGCATGCCGATCAGGTCGGCGACTTCCTTCAGGGTCAATGGCGCCATGCATTCATCGCCATTGACCAGAAACGCGGCCTGGCGCTCGACGATGACCCGCGCGGTGCGCAGCAGGGTGTCGTAGCGCATCGACAGGCCACGGGTCAGCCAGCGTGCTTCCTGCAGCATTTCGCGCAGCGGCTGGGCCGACTCACCACTGCTGTCGGCGACAACCCGCTCATAACTGCTGTTGATCGCCAGGCGCGGGGTGGTTGCCGGGTTCAGCGCTACCCGCCACTGGCCGTCGGCGTGCCAGGCCACCACGTCGGGGATGACGCTGGCTTCCTGCTGCGGCAGCAGGGTTTCGCCCGGCCGTGGCTGCAGCGACAGAATCAGGCGGAAGGCTTCGTGTATATCGGCGACTTCCGCGTCCAGGGCCAGCGCCAGCGCCGCATAGTCATGGTTTGCCAGCAGTTGCATGTCGGCATCGAGCAGGCGGCAGGCCAGGTGGCGTGCGGGCACCCGGCCGGGCAGGGCAGTGAGCTGTGCCAGCAGGCACTCATGCAGGTTCACGGCAGCCATGCCGGCAGGCTCGCCCTGCAACAGGCGCTGGCGGATGGCTTCGATATCTGCGCCCGTCCGATCAAGGCGGGCACTGGCCAGCTGGGTCAGCTGCGCCAGCGGAGCCTGCAGGTAACCTGCCTCGTCGCAGTGTTCCAACCAGAAAGCGGCGACGGCCAGATCGGCCTCGTCCAGTTCCAGCGCCAGTGCGTTGAGGACGCGCAGCTGCGGATCGGTGGACTCGCCGGCGGCCACGCGGGCCATGCGGTCCTCGTCGGCGGCATTCCAACTGGCGCCGGGGACATCCCACAGGTTGCTTTCGGGAAGTTCGTCGAATGCAGCGGTGTCGGCCTGAGCGTCATCAGCGGCAACGGCCGCTGGCGCTTCTTCAGCCAGCTCCTGCAGTTCCAGCAACGGGTTGTTCTCCAGCGCCTGACGTACTTCCAGCTCCAACTGCATGCCATTGAGCTGCAGCAGGCGAATCGACTGCAGCAGGGCAGGGGTGAGGTGGAGTTGTTGTCCCAGCTGGGTAGACAGTGAAGCTTTCATGCAGGTTCCCGTTGCGCCCGGTTGATGGCCGCGTTGTGGAACGCATCTTGCGTGCTTCATGTCGGGACGGTAATAGGTGTCGACCTGATAGCTGTCGTAATCCCCCCTACCTCATGTAGGTGTAACCCCTACATTGCGTCGGTAAATTGGCGCGCCAATGCCGGTGCTGTGATGCAACTTGTTGATTTCACTGCATCCGTCAAGTCAGGTGACGGGTTTCGGTTTCCGTGACGCAGATTCACTTTGTCCGGACTACTGACATCAACCGAGCTCGTTTTCGTGGCGTACGGCCATCAGAAGCAGGTCATTGGCGCGGCGGCAGCCCAGGGATTCCATCATCCGCGCCCGATGGGTTTCCACGGTCTTGATGCTGATGCCCAGGTCCGCGGCGATTTCCTTGGTGGTCTGGCCGGTGCCCAGACGCCGCAGGATCTGCTTCTGTCGCGGCGACAGAGCGCCGATGCCGGTAGCGCGCTCCTTGTTCATCAACGGCGCCAGCATCTTTGCCGAGATCTGCGGGCTCAGGAAAACCTGCCCGGCATGCGCGGCGCGCAGGGCCAGTTCCAGTTCCGCCGGAGCCGCATCCTTGACCAGAAAGCCAACCGCACCACGATCAAGTGCATCTCGCACATGGGCGGCGTCATCGTGCATGGACATCATCACCGCACGCGCATGCGGCAAGCGCTGGCGGATGTCCGTCAGTGCCTCCAGGCCGGAACGGCCGGGCAGGGAGAGATCAAGCAAAATCAGGTCTGGCACATGAAAAAGCGCCATTTCCAATGCCTGTTCGGCATTGCTGGCTTCGGCCACCACTTGGATTCCGTCAAATGTCTGCAGCAGCCGGGTAAGCCCAGCACGAACCAAGGTGTGGTCGTCGACAATAAGAACGCGCACGGGAGACCGGGTCATATCAGAAGGCTGCACCTTAGCGGAGCGGGGGCGCAGGCGCCAGCGCAGCACCATGCAATCTGCTCACCGGTTACGGCGACTATCGGCGATCTGCTTGCGGTGCAGGCGGAACAGGTGGCGCTCAACGGCAGCCAGCAAGGCCTCGTTCTGGGCGTCCAGGCGGAGCCACAACTGCGGGCCAGCGGCGGTGGTTGCTTCGGCCAGCACCACGACGGGCAGCTCGATCAGGTCAGGCAGCCACTCGGCCGGCTGCAAACGGACCACACCCTTGGTTCCTGCCGCGTAACCGGCAAGCTGCTCACGCTGCAGGCGCAGACCATGCCGTGACCAGCGCAGCGCTGCAGCCGTTGCAGCAGGTGCGTCGCGTTGCAGCAGGCGCCCAAGAAGGACCAGGGTGAGATCCAGCCGTGCTTCCAGTCGCTGCAGTTGCAGGCTGTTGTCGTTGCGCTCGTCGCTGCCGTCATCCGCATTGCGTGCGTCTTCGACCAGCGCGATGCTGCGCAGGAGCATCTCGGTACTGCCCGGGCGCTGCAGCGTAGCGCCGGCCTGGAATTCCACCGGCAGCGACAACTCGCAACTGAGCGTGTCGTCGAACAGCTCGGCTTCTGCGGGGTGGTCGATGCCGGTGCTGTTCATGCCAGGCTTCCAGCCTGTAGATAGGCACTGGCCACGCGGGTGGACTGACGTTCGGCGCGCAGGTGTGCGGCCGCCTCGTCGCGCAGTTCGCGCATCCGCCCGGTCAGGCTGTGCTGTTGTTCCAGCAGGTGCTGCAGAGCGTCTGCCGCACCCGCTGCGCCGTTGTCCTGGATATAGCCGCGCAGGCGCTGATCATGCGCGGCAACAATCTGTTCGGCGCGATCGTGATCTTCGGCGTCGATGGCGTTCTTCAAGGCATCCAGATCTGCGTGCAGGGCATCCAGGGCCTGGCTGGCGGCAGTGGACATCACCGTGCCCCGGCGGCGTTTGGCATGCCGCGTTGCTCGGCGGGGATGGCGTTCCAGGCGGATTCGATCTCGGTCATCAGCGACAAGGACTCCTGCAGGGCATTGACGTCGTTGTTGAGGTTACCCTCGGTCAGGCGGTGCAGTACATATTCGTATAGCGCCGACAGATTACCGGCCACATCACCACCGGCCTCATGGTCCAGCGAACCGTTGAGGTGGCCAATGATGGCGCAGGCCTCGCCGATGGCCTTGCCCTTCAAGGCCTGGTCGCCGCTAGCCAGACAGGCTTCGGCACGCCGGATGCGCTCGCCGGCGCCTTCAAGCAGCAGCGCAACCAGACGATGGGGGTCCGCATCGATGGCACGGCTGGAAACGCCGACCTTGCGGTACTGCTCGGCATAGTGGCGGTTGGCACCGTACATGTGGATGGGACTCCTTTGATTCAGCCCTTACGCGAGTGGCTCGTCGCAGCGGCAGGTGGTGGTTGGTGGATGAGTGTCGCTGCGCCCGCAGGGCGCGGTTGTCAGGATTTGGAGGCCAACTGCTGGCTGAGGTAGTTGCTGGTGCTCTGCATCCCCGCGACCAGCTTGTCCATCGCCGTGAACTGTTTGGTGTAGCGCTCGGAAACCTTTTCCATGCGCGCATCCAGCGCATCCAGGTCCTTCTCGAGCTTCTTGATCTGCTTGTTGAGCGAATCGGTGCGCTGGGTCAGGGTGCCGGTGCTGTCCAGGTTGCTCTTGAGCATGCTGGTCATGCCACTGGACAGGTTTCCTTTGCTGCCCAGCAGGGCTTCGGCTGCGCCGGGATTTTCGGCGACGGTCTTGTCGAAGGTGGTAGCGCTGAAGCTGAGCGAGCCGTCCTTGTTGATCGCAACACCAAGCGCCTTCAGATCGACGACGTTGGCACTGAGCTGGCTGCGCATCTGCTGCTGCAGGCCGCGGATCATCGAGTCGCCGGTCAGCGTGGACGCCCTGTCATTCTTGGCGTCATAGCTGGTGGCACTTTTCAGCATGCTGTTGGTCGCGTTGTAGGCACTGATGAATGCCTGCAGGTTGATCTTCAGCGGCGAGTTGTCCTGGGCCACGGTCAGCGTGCGGGTGGTACCTACCTCGGCCTTGCTAAGGTTGAGGGTGATACCGGGAATGATGTCGGTGATCGAATTGCTGCTGGACTCGCGTTCGAAGCCGTCAACCCGGACCTTGGCGTTGGTGGCCGCCGTAGTCTGTGCCATGCCACCTGCAGCGCCGTCCCAGGTCAGTGCGGACAGGCCGCCGTTGCCGCCGCTGGTGGTTACCTTCAGTGCACCTTCGGTGCCGGCGTTGACGGCATTCATTACCAGATGCTGGCCGTCGCTGGCGGTGATGATGGTGGCGTTGACGCCTTTGCCGTTGGCCGCCTTGTTGATGGCTGCGGCGATTTCGGTCAGCGTCGAGCCTTCGGCGATATCGACATCCAGCGTCTTGTCGCCCCAGGCTACCGTCAAGGTTCCGTCGCCTACTGACGCATCGGCGGCGAACGCGCCGGAACTGAGCTTCTGGGTGGTCGCCAGGCTCAGCACTTCGACGTTGTAAGTGCCTGCGGTTGCCAGGGTTTTGCCGGAGCTGGCATCGGTGATGATGCTGGTGCTGAAACCCGAACCCTCTGGCACCGTGGCCTTGTAGGAACGGATGTCCGCGCTCTTGACCATCGCCTCCAACGAGGATTGCAGGCCACTCAACGAGCTCTTGATGTTGCCCAGCGCAGACAGCTTGGCCGTGGCCGCGGTGCCCTGCGAATTGATCCGGTTGTCAGCCGGCTTGCGCTCGGCAGCGACCAGCTTGGCAACGATGGTCGGGATGTCGAGGCCGGAGCCGACAGCAGCGAGAGAGGAGGTGGCCATTGTGTTTCCTTGTTCTAGGCGGAAGGACGCCTGTGCAGCTATCCCTTGTATCGGCACGCCTGCCCAGCAACTTTAGGCAGACGGCGACGGTTGCCGTGCACACCATGCAAGCGGCGTGCCTTGATCGGCGTCGCCTGGGCCGCGCCCGCTGCAAACGCGAAACCCCCGCCAGCTGGCGGGGGTTCCGGAAACGTCACTGGTAGCGCCGATCCACCGGCGCCGCAGTGTGATTAGCGCAGCAGGCTCATCACGTTCTGGGTGGAGCTGTTGGCCTGCGAGAGCATGGCGGTACCGGCCTGCTGCAGGATCTGGTTGCGGGTCAGCTCGGCGGTTTCCTTGGCGTAGTCAGCGTCACGGATGCGGCTACGCGAGGCGGACAGGTTTTCCGAGGTGGTCGACAGGTTGGAGATGGTGGAGCTGAAGCGGTTCTGGATCGCACCCATGTCGGCACGCGAGCTGTTGACGGAGGTCAGTGCCTTGTCAACGATTTCCAGGGCCTGCTGCGAACCGGCGACGCTGGAGATGTCCAGGTCCTTCAGGAACTTGGTGCCGGCGCCAGCATTGGCGGCGACGGTGCCTGCGGCGATGCCGGTGCCCGAATAGGCCAGGCCGGTGGCAGCGGTCTGCGTTGCATCGGTGAAGGTGAAGTCCTTGCCGGCCTTGACCGAGGTCATGCTCAGCTTGCCGGTGCTGTCCAGCGATGCATACACGCCCGACTGGTCCATCTTCTCATTGATCGCGGCAGCAACCTTCTTGCTGACGTCTGCACCCGTGTCGCCGACAGCAACCTTGACGGTTTCGATGGCGATGCCGTTGACGCTCATGCCGCCGATGGAGCCGGCTGCGGTGGCAGCGCCCGAGGCCAGTGCTGCGGTCGAGGTCGAGGTCGCGGCGAAGCCTGCACGGCCCAGCGCGTCGATGTTGGAGTCGACAATGCTGTTGATGCCGATGGTCTGGCCCGAGTCAGCGCCAACCTGGAACAGCGCGCCGGAGAAGCTGCCGTCCAGCAACTTGGTGCCGTTGAAGCTGGTCTGGTTGGAGACGCGGTCGATTTCCTTCAGCAGCTGGTTGACTTCCGAGTTCAGCGCTTCGCGGTCGGTCGAGGAGTTGGTGGCGTTCGAGGACTGCACAGCCAGCTCGCGGATACGCTGCAGGTTGTTGCCGATTTCGACCATCGCGCCTTCCGCGGTCTGGGCCAGCGAGATGCCGTCGTTGGCGTTGCGGGTAGCAACGTCCAGGCCGCGGATCTGGGTGGTGAAGCGCTCGGAGATGGCCAGACCGGCGGCGTCGTCCTTGGCGCTGTTGATGCGCAGGCCCGACGACAGGCGCTGGATCGAGGTGGCCAGGCTGCTGCCGCTCGTGTTCAGGTTGCGCTGAGCATTGAGCGACATGATGTTGGTGTTGATTACTTGTGCCATGGTTTCGGATTCCTTTTTGTCGTTTGATCCGGCAGCTCAACCTGACCGGTACTGAGTGCAGTGGGAGGTGCCGTTGGGGCCGCAGTACCGCTGCTGATATCAATAACGGCAGCACCCTCCCGCGCTTTAGGGCTGCTGTAGGTTCGGATTGACAAAAATCGCTGTCCAACGGCGAGCGGGCCTTGGACAAGCATGTGGGAGCGGGGGCCGCCCCGAAGCAGGGGGGTGTTAACCCCCCCCCAAAAAAAGCAAAACCCAACTCAACATAGCGGCG
>NZ_JBDJMY010000001.1:0-270920 GCF_039674165.1 Stenotrophomonas terrae | reverse complement strand
GAGCCATGCTCGGCATTGGCTCTACCGGTAACGCCTCTGCCGAGCATGGCTCGGCACTACAGGTGAAGCTTCGGCCACGCGAAAAAGCCAGCGCGAGGGCTGGCTTTCGGGTAACGCGCTACTTACCGCATTATTTCATGCGGTAGGTGATACGGCCCTTGGTCAGGTCGTACGGCGTCATCTCAACCTTGACGCGGTCACCGGTCAGGATGCGGATGTAGTTCTTGCGCATGCGGCCGGAGATGTGGGCGATGATTTCATGCCCATTTTCCAAGCGAACGCGGAAAGTGGTGTTCGGCAACGTCTCGCTGACGGTGCCTTCGAACTCGATGGAGTCGTCTTTCGACATGTAGTCCTGTGCGGTTCTGCGGACGGCCAATAGGCCTAAGGGCGGGAATTTTACGCCTTTGCGGCGCAGGATGCAAAGTTTGCGTTAAGCACCGGTATTCAGGCGAGCGCGCAGGCCGCCAGCTCGCCAAATCTGCCTGTCCAGCAGCCGACTTCGCCCGGTCGGTGCACCAACTCACGCACGGCAGGAAGAAACTCGGCGCGCGGCAGGTGGTCGGCGCCCATCCGCAGCAGATGCGGGTTCTCAACCTGTGCGTCCAGCAACGGCCAGCCCCAGTCCGCCAAGGTGCGCGTCAGCGCAGCGAGCGCCACCTTGGAACCGCCGCTGCGGCCACTGAACATGCTTTCGCCGAAAAACATCTGACCAATGGCCACGCCGTAAATGCCGCCAACCAGTTCCTCGTCATCAAATACTTCCACCGAGTGCGCGTAACCCAGCTGGTGCAATTGCACGTAGGCGGCAAGCATGGCATCGGTTATCCAGGTGCCGTCCTGGCCGGGCCGTGGTGCCTGCGCGCAGGCCTGCATGACCTCGGCGAAGGCGGTATCGGCGCGGATCTTCCAATCGCTGTTGCGCAGGCTGCGGCGGAACCGCGAGGACAGGTGTACCTGATCGGTGCGGAACACCATGCGCGGGTCCGGCGACCACCACAACAGCGGCTGGCCTTCGGAGAACCAGGGGAAGATGCCGCCGGCATAGGCATTGAGCAGCCGTACCGGGCTCAGGTCGCCGCCGATGGCAAGCAGGCCATCCGGGTCCGTCAGTGCCAGCTCCGCAGGAGGGAAGGGCGCATCGCTGGCGGTATCCAGCAGGAACGGGCCTTTGTTGCTCATTGCGATGGATCTTCCTGTTTGAACGGCGAATGGCGCAGCAGATCGGCTTCGTAGCGGGCAAGATCTTCGCGCTCACGGCGACACCAGTCGCGTGCGGCCTCGCGGAACTGTGGATGCGCAAGCCAATGATGGCTTTGCACCCGGGTTGGCAGGAAGCCGCGCGCCAGTTTGTGCTCACCCTGTGCTCCGGGCTCGAAGCGCTGCAGCCCCTCGCGCAGGCAGTAATCAATGCCCTGGTAGTAACAGGTTTCGAAATGCAGGCCGGGCAGGGCAGTGCCACCCCAATAGCGCCCGTACAGCGTATGGGTGCCGCGCAGGCACAGCGCGCCGGCGATGGGTTCGCCGTCCTGCAGGGCAAGGAAAAGCACCAGCTGGCGCGGCATCTGTGCCGCCAGGTGGCGCAGGAAGGCCAGCGTCAATGCGGGTGCATTGCCATACTCGGCGAAAGTCTGCAGGTAGAAGCCGTGCATTGCCCGCAATTCGTCGGCACTGGCCTCGTCACCGTGACGCGTCACGAAAGTGATGCCGGCCTGCGCGACCTTGCCGCGTTCCTGGCGGATGTTCTTGCGCCGCTTGTGGTCCATTGCGGCAAGAAAATCGTCGAAGTTGTTCCAGCCGGGACGGCGCTGCCACTGGAACTGCACATCGTCGCGTTGCAGCCATTGCGGGCCGAACAGCGGGCTCTCGTCCGCCAGATGGAAGTTGATGTGCGCCGAGGACAGTGTATCGTCCTGCACATGCGCAACGATGGCCTGCAGCAGGGCCTGGCGGTCTGTGTCGCAGCGGGCCAGCAGGCGCGGCCCGGTAACCGGCGAGTAGGGCACGCCGCCCAGCCATTTGGGGAAGTATTCCAGCCCATGGCGCGCGTAGGCATTGGCCCAGGCGTGGTCGAACACGAACTCGCCGTGCGAGTTCTGCTTCAGGTAACCGGGTGCGGCAGCAACAAGCACGTCGTCACGCCACAGGCTGAGGTGCTGGGCCTGCCAGCCCCATTCCGGACGCAGACAGCCATGCTGCTCAAGCCCACTGAGGAAGGCATGGCTGATGAAGGGATTGCTGCCGTCGTGCAGGGCATCCCAGGCGGGTGCACCGACGTCTCGCAGATGGGAAAGGACTCGGAGTTGCGTCATCAATCGAGCCTAGCGTATCCGCCCGGCATCGTTCATTTAGGCGCAGGGCTGGAGGGCGCGTCGGTCCCCCACCTTATGGTGCGCACTTCCTCCTTGATTGCTGCCATATCGCAATTCCAGACGGGTTCCGGCAGTTGCTGCACGCGTGCATTTGCAAACGCCGCGACACGATGGACGCCGCGAGTTTGTCCCGCCGCCGCGGCCACGCTGTTGTTGCAAAAGCGGTACGTCACGGCTGGCTGAGGGACGCCTGCCAATTGCTGAGGCGAGCGCGTGTAATACGACTGGATCGCCGCATTGATGATGCTGTTGGCGGCAATATCCTGCATGGCAAAAAGCCCAATGCCGACGCTGTCCGGAGAGGTGGTATCGAGTGTCTTGCCCGGCAACTGCTGGAAATAAGTTGCTGCCGCACTACCTCCACCTTCCACTTCCTTCAAAAGCGTCAGTGTCATCAACTGCTCGGTGGCGGTGGATTTTCCAGCAATCGAATCTTCCTGCAGCCAGGTCAACGCCAGTTGGCGGCGTTCTGGAGCCATTCGTACGCCAGCAACGAGGCAGCTGGTGAGGGCAGGGGAAAGCGTCTCCCTGCTTTTGACGTCACCCCCAATGGCGGATGCCAGCATTTCGTCGAGTCCCTTACGCAGATTCTGGTCTGCCGACTGCAGGACAAGTTGCATCGTTGCCAGCGAACGCTTGCTGCCGCCGAGATAGGCAAAGGCAGGATCCTGCTTCACCAGCTCCGCAACCATGTCCTGGGACAGGCATAGGTTGCGAACCATGGGATTCATCTCTGAAGGAGCCAGCGACGGCGGAACTGATTCCGCCGCCGCGGCTGCATTTGCAGCCGCCATGGCAGCTGCGATCAAGACGACGCGATACATTCAACAATCCTTGTCAGTTCGCCATCAGGCGCTCAGGCGCCCTTTTCGTCCAGGAAGCGTTCGGCGTCCAGCGCAGCCATGCAGCCGAAGCCGGCCGAGGTGATGGCCTGGCGGTAGTGCTGGTCGGCCACGTCGCCGGCGGCGAATACGCCTTCGACCGAGGTCATGGTGGCGTTGCCGCCCAGGCCGGAGCGGATTTCCAGGTAACCGTTGTTCATGGCCAGCTGACCGGTGAACAGCTCGGTGTTGGGCTGGTGGCCGATGGCGACGAAGAAACCGTGCGCTTCGATATCGCGGGTGCTGCCGTCGAGGGTGGACTTCACGCGCACGCCGGTGACGCCAGCGTCATTGCCCAGCACTTCGTCCACCTGGTGATGCCAGACGGTTTCGATCTTGCCGGCGGCGACCTTGGCGAACAGCTTGTCCTGCATGATCTTTTCCGCCTTCAGCGTGTCGCGGCGGTGGACCAGGTAGACCTTGCGGGCGATGTTGGACAGGTACAGCGCCTCTTCGACCGCGGTATTGCCGCCGCCGACCACGACCACGTCCTGGTCCTTGTAGAAGAAGCCGTCACAGGTGGCGCAGGCCGACACGCCGCGGCCCTTGAAGGCTTCCTCGGACGGAATGCCCAGGTACTTGGCGGTGGCGCCGGTGGCGATGATCAGCGCATCGGCGGTGTACTGGGCACTGTCACCGGTCAGGGTGAACGGGCGCTTGGACAGGTCGGCGGTATGGATATGGTCGAACACCACTTCGGTGTCGAAGCGCTCGGCATGCGCCTGCATGCGCGCCATCAGGTCCGGACCCATCAGGCCGTGGGCATCGCCCGGCCAGTTGTCGACCTCGGTGGTGGTCATCAGCTGGCCGCCCTGCTGCAGGCCGGTCACCACCAGCGGCTTCAGGTTGGCGCGCGCGCCATAGACGGCAGAGGTCCAGCCGGCGGGGCCGGAGCCGAGGATCAACAGGCGGGTGTGCTTGGTCGGGAGGCTGGAAGTGCTCATGTATACTCGCGAAAGTCAGGATTGGTGGCCCGAACGCGACATTCCGCAACTGTCCGGGCAAGCCAATAGAGTGGCGGTCTGACCCCTGTGAATCAAGGCACGTGAATGGAAATGCGCGGCCCGTTGGATACACCTTTGCTGTTTCCTGCATTGCCGCCGCCAGATCTGGCGGCTTTTTGACGTTTTCTGTCTGTCAGCCGTACCGCAATGCGCTGCAAGCGGGTGAAACCCGGCGATCTGTCGTTTAATATCAATCACTAACCGTGCATTTTTAAGGTCTGGTCAAAGGTGGCGAAACAGGTCCCGGAACGCGACAAGAGCCCCAAGGCTGCCGCTGATGCGCGCAAGCAGGCGGCTGCAGCAGACAATCCGCGTCGACAGAAGTTATGGCGTGACCTTGCGTTGATCGCGATCGCGCCGGCCTTGCTGTACCTGCTGGCCAGTCTGTTCACCTATTCCCCCACCGATCCGGGCTGGTCACAGTCGGGCTCGGTGGTTGCGCCCGTGCACAACATGGGCGGCAAGGTTGGCGCGTGGATTGCCGATGTGCTGCGCCAGCTGTTCGGCTATGTGGCCTACCTGATCCCGTTGATGCTGGCGGCGGTGGCGTGGATCGCCATGTTCGGCCTGAAGAAGAATGATGAGCGTGCCCAGGACGATCTGGGCCCGGCGTTGCGCCTGGTCGGCATTGTCGGCTTCCTGATCGGTGCTACCGGTTTCCTCTACCTGCGCCTGCCGCCGGGTGACGTTGCCCGTGCGGGCGGCGGCCTGGGCGTGCTGGTGGGCAAATCGCTGCAGACCGGTTTCGGGCCGGTGGGCAGCAACCTGTTCCTGCTGGTGCTGCTGCTCACCTCGATCACCCTGGCCACCGGCCTGTCGTGGTTTACGGTGATGGAGAAGATCGGCAAGTGGGTGCTGGCACTGGGCCCGGTGCTCAACAAGAAGAAAGAGCAGGCCAACGAGTGGCAGCAGACCCGGGTGCTGCGCGAGGAGCGCGAGGAAGTGCGCAAGGTGGACGCCGAGGTACGCGCCAAGCGCGAGCCGGTGAAGATCGAGCCACGCCCGGCACCGGTGATAGAGAAGAGCGACCGCGCCAAGCGCGAGACCCAGATCCCGATGTTCCAGGGCGTCAATGGCGACGGCTCGGACATCCCGCCGCTGGCGCTGCTGGACGATCCCAAGCCGCAGCCCAAGGGCTATGACGAACAGACGCTGGAAACGCTGTCGCGGCAGATCGAGTTCAAGCTCAAGGATTTCCGCATCGATGCGCAGGTTGTCGGCGCGTATCCGGGCCCGGTGATCACCCGTTTCGAAATCGAGCCGGCGCCGGGCATCAAGGTCAGCCAGATCAGTTCGCTGGACAAGGACATCGCGCGCGGCCTGTCGGTCAAATCGGTGCGTGTGGTGGACGTGATTCCGGGCAAGTCGGTAATCGGCCTGGAAATCCCCAACGTCACCCGCGAAATGATTTTCCTGTCCGAGCTGCTGCGCTCCAAGGAATACGACAAGTCCACCAGCCCGCTGACGCTGGCGCTGGGCAAGGACATTGCCGGCCGCCCGACCGTGGCCGATCTGGCACGCATGCCGCACTTGCTGGTTGCCGGTACCACCGGTTCGGGCAAGTCCGTCGCGGTCAACGCGATGGTGCTGAGCCTGCTGTACAAGGCCAGCCCGAAAGACCTGCGCATGCTGATGATCGACCCGAAGATGCTGGAACTCAGTGTCTACCAGGGCATTCCGCATCTGCTGGCGCCGGTGGTCACCGACATGAAGGAGGCCGGCAACGGCCTGCGTTGGTGCGTGGCCGAAATGGAACGCCGCTACAAGCTGATGAGCGCGGTGGGCGTGCGCAACCTGGCCGGCTTCAACAAGAAGGTGAAGGACGCGATCGACGCCGGCCAGCCGCTGATGGACCCGTTGTTCAAGCCCAACCCGGAAATGGGCGAGGCGCCGCGTCCGCTGGAACCGCTGCCCTTCATCGTCATCTTCATCGACGAATTCGCCGACATGATGATGATCGTCGGCAAGAAGGTCGAAGAGTTGATTGCGCGCCTGGCGCAGAAGGCACGCGCGGCCGGCATCCATCTGATCCTGGCCACGCAGCGACCGTCGGTGGACGTGATCACCGGCCTGATCAAGGCCAATATCCCTACCCGTATCGCCTTCCAGGTGAGTTCCAAGATCGATTCGCGCACCATCCTTGACCAGTCCGGTGCCGAAGCGCTGCTCGGCAACGGCGACATGTTGTACCTGCCGCCGGGCACGGCCATGCCGGACCGTGTGCACGGCGCCTTTGTCTCCGATGAAGAAGTGCATCGCGTGGTTGAGCATCTGAAAGCCAGTGGCCCCACCGACTACATTTCCGGCGTACTGGACGAAGTGCAGACCATGGGCGACGGCATCGTGGTCGGCGCCAACGGCCTGCCGGAAAGCAGTGCCAGTGCTGGCGACGAATCCGATCCGCTGTACGACGAAGCGCTGCGCATCGTCACCGAAACCCGCCGTGCCTCCATCTCCGGTGTGCAGCGCCGCCTGAAGATCGGCTACAACCGCGCCGCCCGCCTGATCGAAGCAATGGAAGCGGCCGGTGTGGTCACCGCGCCGGAACACAATGGCGACCGCACCGTCCTGGCACCGCCGCCGCCAAAGCACTGAACGGAAGGGCGGCATTCAGCGAGTGATTGCCGCCCATTCAGTTTGAAAGAGGCAGACTCTGCCTCACCACCGACACAACTATTTCAAGCCGCCATGACTGCATTCCTGCGCCATACCGTTCTTGTTGCTGCCTTGGCTTGCGCCGGCCTTGCGGCGGACGCCCATGCCGGCGCCCGCGACGATCTGAAGGCCTTCACCAACGGCCTGCGCGGCCTCGATGGCCAGTTCGCGCAGCAGGTGGTGGATTCGCGCGGCCGGGTCAAGGAGTCGTCCAGTGGCCGCGTTGCGCTGTCGGCGCCGCGCCAGTTCCGTTGGGAATACACCCGCCCGCATCCGCAGCTGATCATCGCTGACGGCAGCAAGTTGTGGGTGTACGAGCCGGACCTGGAACAAGCCCGGGTCAGCCCGCAGGGCGACGAGGAGCAGAACAATCCGCTCACCGCGCTGATCAACCCGGCGCTGCTGGAACAGCAATACGACATCAGCGAAGAAGCCGCGCCGCGTGATGGCATGCAGTGGCTCTCGCTCACCCCCAAGCGTGATACCCAGGCCAGCTTTGATGTGGCGGCGCTGGGCTTTTCCGGCGGTGGCCTGTCGCGGATGGAACTGGTGGATGCCGTTGGCCAGCGCACCATCATCACCTTCAGCGGCTGGAAGAAGAACCCCAGCTTCGCTGCCGGCACCTTCCGTTTCGTGCCGGGCAAGGACGTCGACGTGGTCGGCGAACGCTGAACCCAAGCCCGGCTGCCGAGGCCGGGGCAGGGCGGCCACGCTGTTAGAATGCAGGCGTGGCCAGATCCCGAAATATCTTTCTCGATGAAGCTCCCGCCGACCTGCTGACAGCGGACAGGGACAGCATGCGTCCGCTCGCCGAGCGCATGCGCCCGCGTACGCTGGACGAAATGGTCGGCCAGAAGCGTCTGCTGGCACCCAACACGGCGCTGCGCCGCGCGGTTGAATCCGGGCGTGTGCATTCGATGATCCTGTGGGGCCCGCCCGGCTGTGGCAAGACCACGCTGGCCTTGCTGCTGGCGCAGTACGCCGATGCCGAGTTCAAGGCGATATCTGCGGTGCTGTCCGGCCTGCCGGACGTGCGCCAGGTGCTGGCCGAAGCCGCGCATCGCTTCGCCGACGGCCGCCGTACGGTGTTGTTCGTGGACGAAGTGCACCGTTTCAACAAGGCGCAGCAGGATGCCTTCCTGCCGCATATCGAGCGCGGCACGATCATCTTTGTCGGCGCCACCACCGAGAACCCCTCGTTCGAGCTGAACTCGGCACTGCTGTCGCGCTGCCGCGTGCACGTGCTGGAATCGGTCTCGCCCGAAGATGTGGTCGAAGCGCTGCAGCGTGCATTGGCCGACAAAGAGCGCGGCCTGGGCGAACAGGAAATTACTGTCTCGCCCGAGTCGCTGCTGGAAATCGCCCGCGCCGCCGATGGCGACGTGCGCCGCGCATTGACCCTGCTGGAAATCGCCGCCGAACTGGCAGCGGGCGAGGGCGGTGAAATCACCCCGGAAACACTGCTGCAGGTACTGGCCGACCGCACCCGTCGTTTCGACAAGAACGGTGAACAGTTCTACGACCAGATCTCGGCGCTGCACAAATCGGTGCGCAGCTCCAACCCGGACGGTGCCATCTACTGGCTGGCCCGCATGCTCGATGGCGGCTGCGATCCGTCCTATCTGCTGCGCCGGCTGACCATCATGGCGGTGGAAGACGTTGGCCTGGCCGACCCGCGTGCGCTGGAAATGGCGATCAATGTCTGGAACGCCTACGACCGCATCGGCGCCCCGGAAGGCGATATCGCGTTGTCCAACCTCGTTGTGTATCTGGCCAGCACCGCCAAGTCCAATGCGGCGTATATGTCCCTGCATGCGGCGCGTGCCGATATCGCCAAGTACGGCACCCAGCCGGTTCCAATGCATCTGCGCAATGCACCCACGCGCCTGATGAAAACGCTGGGTTACGGCCAAGGCTACCAGTACGACCACGATGTCGAAGGCGGTATCGCACTGGAGCAGACCGCGTTCCCCGATGACATGGGCGAACAGGTCTATTACAAGCCTGTGGATCGCGGCCTGGAAATCAAGCTCAAAGACAAGCTCGACCGCCTGCGCGCCGCCCGCGAACAGGCACGCGCGCAACGCAAATGACCGCCACGGCCCAATCTGCAACTGGAGCTTGAACCCATGTGGCTTTCCTTCCTGGCCATCGGCGTTGGCGCAGCTCTCGGTGCCTGGTTGCGGTACGGATTGAGCCTTTGGTTGAACCCGCTGCACAACAGCGTGCCGCTGGGCACACTCACCGCCAATCTGCTGGGCGGTTACGTGATTGGCCTGGCGCTGGCTTTTTTTGCCAGCCGGCCGGAGTTGTCACCGCAATGGCGGCTGTTTGTGGTCACCGGACTGCTGGGTGGCCTGACCACGTTTTCGACGTTCTCCGCTGAAGTGGTGTACCTGCTGCAGCGCCAACAGCTTGGCTGGGGCCTGCTGACCATTGGCCTGCACCTGGCCGGTTCGCTGTCGATGACCGCCTTTGGCTGGTGGACGTGGCGTGTGCTGCGACACCTGACTTGAAGCCGCTTTCAATGCCACGTTTGATCCCGCATCATGCGCCCACCACAAATCGAGCGTTCCCCGGATATGCAGCAGAAGCGGGCAAAAAAATGAGTACCCCGGCGTCGTCAGACGCAGTCCGCACCGATGCAGTCGCAGGTTCGCTCCCCACAAGCACCATCATCGGCGCCGATGTCGGCGGCACTTACGCTCGCCTGGGTTGGACCCGGCTCCTGCCCGATGGCAGTGTGAGCGTCAACGGTTTCCGCAAATACGCCTGTGCCGAGCATCCAAGCCTCGCCGCGATTCTGCGTGACTATGCCGATTGGCTGGCGCGCGAAACGGACGCGCCGCCGATTGCACACGCGGTGGTGGCAATTGCAGGCGTGATGGATGGCGACAACCTGCTCAATACCAATCTCGCCTGGCCGGTATCGCTGGCGGCAACCCAACGTGATTCGGGGCTGCAGTCGTTGGAGCTGATCAACGACTTCGTCGCCGTTGCCCAGGCCATGGCACATGCTGAGGCCGACTCGCTGCACCTGATCTGTGGCGAGCCCGGGCGGGAAGCTGCCGGACCGGCCGTAGTGCTGGGGCCGGGCACCGGTTTGGGTGTTGCGGTTTACCTGCCGGGCGGTAGCCCGTCCGTGCTGCCCAGCGAAGCCGGGCACGCGGCATTGGCCGGCTCCAACGCCTTGGAGCACGATGTATTGCGGTTGCTGTCGCAGCGTTACGAACACATCGACAACGAACGGGTTCTATCCGGCCCCGGTCTGATCACGCTGTACAGCGCATTGTGCGAGCTGCGCGGCAGCACGCCACAGTGGCAAACACCAGCCGAACTGGTGGATGCGGCGCGCAGCGGCAGCGACGTGCTTGCGACCCAAAGCGTGGATGTCTTCTGCGCCTGGCTGGGCAGCCTGGCCGGTGATCTGGCCCTAACCTTTGGCGCGCGTGCTGTGTATCTGACCGGCGGCATCACCGGCCATTTGAGCGGGCCGCTGCACGCAGGCGGCTTCCAGCAACGCTTCCTTGCCAAAGGCCGCCTGTCGGCAGCACTCAGACATGTTCCCGTCTGGCGCGTTGAGCATGGCGAGCTGGGAGTATTGGGTGCCCTGGCCTGGCACGTGGACAAGCGCACAACGCGCTGAGCGCAACCAAGGAGATTCCAGCGATGACGACCCGCCGACAGTTCCTGCAGACCTCCGCCTTGCTTGGCGCATTGGGTACGACGGCGCCCGGGTTGCTCGCATCACCCGCTGCACCCAACGGCGCGCGCGTGGCGTCTACCTGGGATTTCGGCGTGGGTGCCAACCAGGCGGCGTGGAAAGTACTGGCCGCAGGCGGCAGTGCACTGGATGCGGTGGAAGCCGGCGCACGCTGGGCCGAGAGCGAGCTGTGCAATTCCACGGTTGGCCATTGCGGCAATCCTGACCGCGACGGCGTGCTGAGCCTGGATGCCAGCATCATGTCGGGAGATGGCCGCTGCGGCTCGGTTGCGGCAATCGTCGACATCCTGCATCCCATCAGCGTCGCCCGCGCGGTGATGGAGAAAACGCCGCACGTCATGCTGGTAGGCGAGGGCGCGCAGCAGTTCGCGATACAGCAGGGCCATGAGCGGCAGAAACTGCTGACGCCGGCAGCTGAAAAAGCCTGGCGCGAGTGGCTGAAGACCGAGCACTACGCACCGCAGATCAATGCCGAACGCCGTGGTATTCCCGGCGACAAGGACAACCACGACACGCTGGGCATGATCGCCATCGATGGCAAGGGCGAAATGGCCGGTGCCTGCACCACCAGTGGCATGGCCTTCAAGATGCACGGCCGCGTCGGCGACAGCCCGATCATCGGTGCCGGCCTGTACGTGGACAACGAAGTAGGTGCCGCCACCGCATCCGGCATGGGCGAAGAGATGATGCGCAACGCGGCGTCATTCCTGGTGGTTGAACTGATGCGGCAAGGCCGCTCACCGGCTGAAGCCTGCCGCGAAGCCATCCAGCGCGTGGTTCGCAAGCGACCCGAGGCCAGCCGCACCCTGCAGGTCTGCTTCCTGGCAATGAACCGCAATGGCGAAGTTGGCGCCTATGCGCTGCATCGCGGCTTTGTGTACGCGGTATGCGACACCAGCAAACAGGATGCCTTGCTTGAATCAGCCTCCGTGTACACGAGCACGCAGGCATGAGTTCGCCGTATCTGCTGGAAATCGCCTGCAATTCGGCGATGTCCGCGCTGGCCGCGCAACAAGGTGGCGCCAACCGCATTGAGCTGTTCGAGAACCTTGAGCAGGGTGGAACCACGCCTTCGTCCGGCAGCATTGCGGTGGCGCGCGAGCACCTGCAGATTCCGCTCTACGTATTGATACGCCCACGTCCGGGCGACTTCCATTACGGGCCGGTGGAAACGGAGATCATGCTGCGCGACATTACCCATTGCCGGCAGTTGGGCTGCGACGGTGTGGTCATAGGAGCATTGACTGCAGATGGCGAGATCGACGTAGCGCTGTGCCGCGAACTGGTGCGTGTTGCCGGGCCACTGGACATTACCTTCCATCGCGCCTTCGACGCCGCACGCGACCTGCCTGCAGCGCTGGAGCAGATAGCCGACCTGGGCATCAAACGCATCCTCAGCTCCGGCGGCCACGCCAGCGCCGCCGAAGGCAGCGCAACGCTTGCCAACCTGGTCAAACAAGCCGGACCACGCCTGCAACTGATGGCCGGGGCAGGGTTGAACGCGCAGAACATCGCCGGCGTCGCCCTCCAGACAGGCTGCCTGCAACTGCATGCCTCGGCCAAGGCGCGGCAACGGTCCGCCATGCGTTACCAGAACCCTGCCTTGCAGGGACTGGACAACGATTGGAGTCAAACCGAAAGCGCCCAGGTCAGCGCATTGCGCCAAGCCTTGGATCAACTGCGCTGAGCTTGGCTTTCTTTATCTCTCGCCAATTAAAGTGACGAGACACTTTAGTCGGCGAGGACAGGCGCCATAGGCGGCAAACCGCCGCTGTAAGCGGACAATACCGGAAGCCCGGACAAACCCAGGCTTTGAGTCCTGGGCTACCAGTTGATGCGCAGACCCAACGATGCGTTCCGTGCCTCGCCGAGCATGTCCAGGTTCCAATATCTACGATTGAATACGTTGTTGAGATTGCCCGTGAGCGTGGCATCGCGGCCGGCGAGCGTGGTGCGGTACTGGAAGCCGAGGTCGGTGATTGTGCGCCCTGGTATCAGGATGCGGTTGGCATCTTCGTAATACTGCTCCCCGGAATACCGGACCGTGCCATGCAGGCTGAAGCCTGGCAGCGGGGCAGGGCGGTACTCGAAGTTGCCGACGTAGTTTCGCGGCGCGGAACCTGCCGGGCGATTGCCGCGCAGCGCGGTGTTCTCCGGCGAGAGATCCTCCAGGCTGGCATCCAACCACAAGCCACCCAAGCCGATATCCAGACTCTCCGTTACGCCATAGCTGGCAATCGCTTCAACACCGCGATACAGAGTGAGGCCGTCCTGCACCCGGTAGCGTTGGCCGTCACGCCATTGGTCGATCTGCGCACCACGTTCGACGCGGAATGCGGCCGTGGTGAAGCCCAACTTGCCGCTCTGGTACTTGGCGCCTATTTCGTATTGTTTGCTGATGGTCGCGTCCAGCACCTGGCCGGCATTGGCATAAGGTGGCGAACTGTCAACGCCTACGCGCCCCGCTGATTCCAGCGACTCCACGTAGCTGCCGTAGATCGATACCGCTTCCACCGGCTTGTAGATCAACGCAAGCGTTGGGGTAAGTGCCGAGGTTGCGTATCGTGAATCCACCGTCGGGTCGCCGTCCTTGTCGCGCTGTTCGTAGTCCACGTAGCGCGCACCAAGTACCGCCTGCCATTTTTCACCGAAGTGCACTGTGTCGCTGGCGAACACCGATTTCTGCCGCTCATCCGAACTCACCGCTGCGAAACTGAAGTCCGGAACGTGGTGCGAGATGAAGTCCTGGCGCCGGTACAGATTGCCCGAGAAATCATTGCTCCAGTACCAGTCGTTTCCCCACCGGTCCCAACTGCGTTGCATCGCAGCGCCGAACACCAGTTCATGTCGAACCGTGCCGGTTTGGACGCTGCCGTTGACCAGGACCTGGGCGACGCTGCTACGCAGATCGGCAGCAAAGTTGTAAACGCTGCCTTCGTAATCGCCCGCTTCATTGAGCAGGTTGCCGAACATCTTGTTCGAGTAGTGTTCGCGTCGGCTGCCACCGACAGTGAAGTCCACGTTCCAGTCCTCACTCACACGCCATTGCAGGCCAGTGGTGGCATTGCTGGTCTTCGCGCGGTAATAGGAATTGCGTACGCGAATGTTCTCGTAATCGTAGGTGGGGCGTGGCAGGCGATCGCCCGCATAGCTGTCCCAGTAGAAGTAGATCGGTTCATGCTTGAGCTTGTTGTCTTCGCGCAGCACTTCGGCATGCCAGACCAGCGCGTCGCCGATCGGCTGCTCCACGGCTATCGCCAACACCTCACGATCCAGCCCGGCGCCGTTGTAGGCTTCGCCACCGTCCTTGGCCAGATTGACGCGTACGCCGAACGAATCCGGCCCGTTGAAACGGGTACTGGCATCCACGCGCGCGGACCAGGCGCTGTCATTGCGCCAGCCCAGCGTGGTGACGAACATCGGGCTGGTGGTAGGCCGCTTGGTCCGGTAGCTGATGATGCCGCCAGGCGAACCGAAGCCGTACATGAAGCCACCAAGGCCCTTCAGCGCCTGCACCGATTCGACCGCTTCAAGCGGATACTCGCCACCCCATTCCATCATCATCGGCACGCCATCCACATAGTGGTTGGTTACGCCGATACCGCGTATCTGCGTACCCCACCAAGCGGTGGTGGCGGAAGGCTCCGCCGCATACACCGACGGATCATTGATGAAGACATCGCCCAACGTCGTTGCGGCGCGCTTTTCAATGTCTTCCTGTACCACCACGGTTACCGAGAACGGGGTATCCAAAAGCCGCTTGGTGCCCAGGGCGCCGGCACTGGCATCAAGGTTGAGATCCAACCCCAGCCGCTCGCCTTTGACCTGAACCGTATCGAGTTCGGTTGCCTGCTTGGCAGTCTGGCCGGAGGCGGCATTCTCTATGGACTGCGCCTGCACGTTCAGGCAGGCAGCGCTAAGACAGACGTACAGGGCAGAATGACGCGGAAAACGCACGCGTAGGAGACGAGGCAGCAAGAAGGTGGCCTTGGCGAGAAACGCAGAGAGGGGCAGGGCGGCGGCAGCCTGCCGGCAGAAGCACGGCTGCGATCCTATTGCGAACGCGTCTCAATAGCAATATTCGGTTTGGAGTGCGAGCCGTCTTCCGGCGAGATGCAGTGGAAACTGCGATTGGCAGGCGCTGTATTCGCTGGCCGCCGACGCTATTGCAGCGGTCGAGCGGCCCAGAAAGCAAAAGAGCTGGCCACGTTGAGGCGGTTCTTTGGGTTCGGCTGCAATCGGAGCCGTGTGCGACACATGCTCTAATAATTGTGACGAGTCACTATATTAGTGAGGTTCGCTCCGAGTCCGAAGACGCTACCGCGACGCCGTAGTCCGATACGGAGTTCAATGAGCGGCAACATACGGTACGAGCAACGTGTGACGAGGCGACTTTGATGCGCACAGCCGGAGATCTGATCAGCTACTGTCGTTGCCGACGATCTACATCAGCGCGGTGTAGTCCGTGGGATCTATTGGAAAGGCAGTCAAGTCCATGCTGGCTGCCGCCGCCAGAGCGCCATATCGGGCGGCCAACGAACTGCTGCGCTGTGGACTGGCGAGATCTGAGGAGAAGCCTGGTCCAGGCGTGCCAGATCTAGCGAGAATTTGGCTCCCAGCGGCATGGCTACTGCGCGCGATAACCCCAAACGGCTAGCCAACCAGGAATCCAAGATGGCCGTTGCCGAGCGAGGCCGGGCAAGAAGTAGGTGCACAGGATCATCAACGCAGATCCTTCGGCTTGGCATGAAGTTGGAGACTGCATAGCCAATAAGGCTGGCCTGTTATTTACATAATATACATACCGGGCGATTTTTCAGGCGTAAATACCTGATTTTGATTGGGTTTTTCAGCAGCCAATGCTGTCAGTGGTGCAACGAAAATCGCTGCTGCAGCAAGCCGGGTCAGCATCTTTGACCACAGTGCGCGTTCCACTGCGGTTTCTGCTCTTTCCGCGTGAAGCCGTGCAACCCACTCAGGACCGTCGAGTTTCGCCATAGCGCAAAGCTGCGCAATTCGCTCGTCGGGTACCGAATACCGTCCTACGCGCCACCCACTCACCAGTGCCCGCGTTACGCCAAGCTTTTTGCTCAAAGCGTTGTCCGACGGTATAGAGCAGGTTTCGCGAACTTTGTCAAGCAAATTATTTACGTCTTGCATGTTTAGTTTTCCTTGACATGGATGTATCGCAGAACTATACAACCTCCCGTGTTTAGTCGACCTAGACACACCGGCCCCGGTGCACCCCCACCGGGTGTCCGGTCTACCGGGTAGGGGAGGGAAGGGGAGTTCGCTATGCAACTCGACGGATTGAAGCTGCACCAGCTGTACGCTGTTCGCCGCCACTGGGCGCGTCTCGGCGATGCCGCCAAGGTCGCCCAGGTTGAAGCTGCCATTGATGAGCGGATCGCTCTCATCGGCGGTTCCAAATGAGTGCCGTGATCCTTCCGCTCTGCCTTTTCTGCGCCGTCGTGTTGTTCTCCGTCGGCACTGCTCGTTTGTTTGGCTGGGTGATCCGTCGCCGGGATGCGCGTGTTGATTCCGCGTACCGCGCTGCTTGCCTCGTTGCCGTTTCGAAGGCTGAGGTGACCCATGGGTGACTTCTGGGAAACCTTCGGCTGTGCTGGCGTCGCTGGCTTTGTTTGCGGAATTGTTATCGGTCTTGCCTGTGCGTACTTCATCGCTGACGGCACGACCAAGGAGTGGAATCAAAAGGTTGATATTGAGAACGCCTGCATAGCTGGCAATTCCAATGCGTGTCGGATCTACGAGGTCCGCTATGGCCGGTGACGCTGAACCCTATCGCTATTACGGCACCTTCTGCGGCATCTGCGGCAGTCCCAGAAAGATCCATCGCGGCGACATGTGCGAACCGTGCTTTACGCGGCTGCGATCAACCATTGATGCCAACGTGGCGGCACACAAGCCGCGCACGGCGCTTGATGAGTTCGACGCGTCTGTAGGCCACATGCGCGCCATGCAGCATCGCACTGAGCGCGCGTCGGAACAGGTCCACAAGTCCAAGCGCGGCGGCTCTGCGTCGCTTGCTGAGTACTACGCTGCCTCTCCGGTCGCATTGAGTCCACAGGGCCAGCGCGAAGCGCTGGCCCTTGGGCTTGTCCCTTATAAAACAAGTGGTCCAGACGCACCCAAGACCGGTCGCGTATCCATCGAAATAGACCCTCTGCTGGCTCGGGCGCAGCGGTTGAAAAAGTCTGTCATCACGTCCGCGAGACTCCACGATGAAGAATCGAAAGCAACGGGCTTCCGGGGCGCTTGGTACATGCTTACGCTCACCTACCGAGACGGAAGCAATAGCGGCCCTCGTGACATTAGCGACCTTCTGCGAGCGATGCGGCGCTACTTCAATGTCACTCGATCCCGCGCCAAACGGTTTGCGGGTCAAGTTTTCCGTTACCTCTGGGTGGGAGAACTCACCAAGCGCGGCATCCCCCATTACCACGTCCTGATCTGGATTCCCCAGGGCATGTACTTCGGCAAGGTCGATCAGCGTGGCTGGTGGCCGCATGGTTCAAGCCAGATCGAAAAGGCGCGCAACGCCGTTGGCTATCTCGCCAAGTACGCAAGCAAGTTCACCAGCATCGTGGCTGGTCATTTTCCCAAAGGCTTTCGCACGCATGGCTGCGGTGGCCTGAATCAAGAATCCAAGCGCGAGTTGCGCTTTTGGAGAGCACCCGTTTCTGCACGCGACATCCTCGGCGCTGCTGCCGACATTCGCAAAGCGCTTGGCGGGTGGTTCGACAAACTCACCGGTGAATTCTGGCCCTCACCGTGGCGAGTAACCATTTTTGGCGGCCGGACAATCGCGTGGAAGGTGATAGAGCTATGAAGATCCAAATTCTTTCGGACAAAGTGTTGACCAAGTCGATCCCCGCTCGCGGTGAGCGTGCAGCCATGCAGTTCAATGAGCAGGTTGCAGCGATTCTCGACAACGATGGCGGTTTTCCCAAGCCGTTCAAGATTTCTCTTGAAGCCGGTGAGCATCCGTATCGGCCCGGCATGTACACGTTTGATCCGGCCAGCTTCGTCACCGACGAATACGAGCGGTTGAAGATTGGTCGTGGCATCAAGCTGATTGCCATTGACGAAAAGGTTCCGCCGCCTGTTAAGGCGTCCTGAAAATGATGACCCTTCTTTACACCACGCATCCGGCTGTAGTGCTCGCCTTCGGCGTCCTTGTGGGCGTTCTCTGCGGCGGCATTGTTGATGGCCTGATTAGCCGAAAGAAGGGGGCATAACCGTGTCTGGGCCCACACTCTACATCGCCTGCAATGCAGAGGACTACGACGTTCAGACGGCGGAGTGTGCCCATCCGTACTACGCCCTTCCACCCAGTTTTGTTCCGTACATGTCGGCTGCCGATGGTCTTGCCATCGCGTGGAAGATCGCCGCGGTTTGGGTGTTGGGCGTGGGGTTTCGGTTGCTCGTTCGAACAGCCGACGCCGCAAAACCGTAAGTCCATCAACCACAACCCCAGAGGGGGACACCCATGAAGTATCGCAATGCAATGAAGAAGTTCGGCTCCACCTACGGCCCCAAGATCAAGGGGGCTTATGGCAAGGCAGCTACCGCCATTGGTAGCACCCTGTTCACTGGTCTGGCGTTCGCCCAGGACGGTCTGGGTGCCGAGGCCCTGACAGAGGTTTCGGGCATCCGTGCGGATGTTTCCGCGATCCTGAAGGTGCTTATCGGCATCGTGTTCCTGCTGGTCGCCTTCATGTACCTCAAACGCGCCAAGTAATCGAAAAGCGCGTGACAAGGGGCCGGGGTGGGCCCTTTTTCTTTTCTGCATGGGAGAGATAAATGGACGGGTATTTCGTCATCATCGCAATCCTCGGCGCCCTCTGGCTGGCGTTCGAAAAGGTATGAACTGGCTTGCGCGTATTTTTGTGACTGTCGCAGTGCGCCGCGTCGTAGTGCTGCTGGTCATCGCCGTGCTTGGTTGGTTGGGCATCAGCTCTGCGCGTGCTGTAGATCGCGGCGAAGCGTTTGCGCTATGTAACGCCGCTATTGCCAGGACCATGACTAGGTATGGCCCTGTGACTGCGAACAATTGGCCTCGCGTAGAAATCAATTGTCGTGAATCTGTTGGTCCTCCCGAACTTAAAAAGGGTGTATTCGCAGCCTCAGTTCTCGTTAACCCTAGTACGCCTGTCTGCATCTCATCCGAAGGCGCAGTACCTTCAACTTCTTGCCAGTTCGAGTACAGAGGTAGTTGCGAATCACGGGCGGTGCTGCAGAACGCCAGCTATCAGGGGCCGTCGTATTGTCAGCAAGGTTGTGCGTACGTACCCGATGATGTTGCCCCGTTGAATCCGAACAGCATTGATTTCAGCTTCTTCAACCAAGATCGCATCATCAAGCACGCTAAGCGGCTGCGCCCTACCGGCGCTATATGCGAGTCACTGCCCAACCCTCCCGATGCTCCGCAGCCTGACGTTTGCGTAACGCAGGGCACGTTGACGCAGTGCGTGACGCCAGAGGGTAAACACTGTGCGTCTGGTGCATCCGGCAAAAAGTATTGTTGGGACGCTGATGAGCATGGGACCAAAACAAGCGGCAACGAGGCGATGACGAAATCTCCCGTTGATAAGCCCGTCAACTTGCCACCTGTTCCGCCTAAGAACGGTGGCGAGTGGGAGAAGAAGGGCGAGGGCACTGTTTCGACCACGATCAATAACAACACCGACAATTCTAAGATCACCAATAACGTTTCCAACTACGGCGACAAGGGTAGCGGCGCTGCCGGTGGCGGCTCAGACGGCGAGGGCAATGGCGGTAGTGGTGATGGCTCTGGTAAGGGCGATGGCGAAGGGGAGGGCGGTAAGGGTGACTTCGGTAGCGTAGGCGGCGGAACTTGCGAAGGTGGGTTTACTTGTACCGGTGGTGACCCGGTCTTGTGTGCAATTGCGCAGCAGCAGTATCAGGCGCGCTGTGAGGCAGAGGGTCGTTTCGGTGATGGTGCTGGTGCCGGCGACTTTCCCGGTGGCGGTGAGGGAGATTCCGATCCGGATCCGGAGGATTACAACAAGACCGTCAAGGTAGGGCTTTCCATGATCGATACGGGCGGTCTAGGAATGCCGACGCAGTGTCCGACCTTTGAGGCCATCTCGACGTCATTCGGCGATTTTTCCGTTGACGCCGAGTCATGGTGTCAGATTCTGGGTGTAGCACGTTCGTGCCTTCTCTTCTTGGGTGCCTTTATGTCGTTAGGAATTCTCATGGGTTGGGGAGGGAAGGACTAATGTGGGAGACAGCTAAAACGCTTTTGGTCGGCTACGCCGGTCACGTCCTCACTCTTCTAAAAGCAGCCGCTGGTTTTATCGTCGCTCGCGTGTTGGCAGCTTTCGGCCTGACGTGGGTCACCTATGTGCAGGTGTTGCCAGAGGTCAAGGATTTTGTTCGCGGCTATACGTCGGCCTTGTCGTCTGAGGTGGCGCAGCTCATCGGCGCCATGGGTATTGATATTTTCGTCATCATGATTCTGAGCGCGTGTGTAGCCAAGTACGGGATGAGAGCGTTCCTTGTTGGCATTGAGCAGTTGCAAACCATGATCGGCAACGCAGGGGGCTGATATGTATTACCAATTCACCGGTCAGCCAGGACACGGTAAAACCGTTCTGGCAATCGAACGCGCATTGGAGATGAAGGCAAAGGCTGACAAGCTGCATGCGGAAGATCCGTCTAAGCATCCGGTGCGTGAGTTGTATGTTTGCAACGTGCGTGACTTCAACCACGGAGCAGCGCATGCGCTTCCGTTGTCGCCGGAAGAATTGAAAGGGTGGGCGGATCACCCGGACTACTTGCGGCGCATCGCGGAATTTAAGGATTCGCAGCAGTACTTGTCTGCCGGTGGCGCGAAGGAGAGAGAGGAAGCATTTCAGCTGTTTTTAGAGAGCGCTGAGATGCAGAGGCTGGCAAACGAATGCATCAACCCTCCTTTTGAGAACGCGATCATTCTGGTTGATGAGGCCTATGAAAGCGGCATGTTTCCGCGTCGGCCGGCCGGGCGGTTCTTGCCTCGGCATGTAGAGCGTGTGGCGAAGCACCGTCATTTCGGCATTGACTTCATCATGATCTGCCAGTCTCCAAAGAAGCAGATGGATGACTTCTTGCATGACCTGATCGAAGAGCACTACCACGTGCGCCGTCGCTTCGGCCTGCCGTTCGTGCACATGAAGCGCTGGGACCGGTTTGAGTCGAACCCTGATAAAGCCACGCCGCTCACCAATACTCGCCGTAAGTACCCGACCAAGGTTTTCAAGCTCTACACCTCGACCAAGTACGACACCAGCGAAAAGCGCGTGCCGTGGTATTACTGGGCTGCGGGCCTTCTTGTGGTGTGGACCCTCGGTTCTGCCTACTTCGCGAAAGAACGGATTGACGAACGCATGGCAGGCACACAATCGAGCAAGGCCGCAGCGAAGGACATAGGAGCCGACGGAGCGGCAGCGAAGGGGGCGACGACGGGCCGTAGCGAAGGCCGACGTGACAGGGGCACGCCGCAGCAGTACGTCGAGTCGTTCTCTCCGCGAGTTCCTGCACAACCTTGGTCCGCGCCCGCGTATGACGGTTTAGCTGTACCCGGTGAATCGCCGCGCCTTTTCTGTATGGTGGCTGGTCCCGGCATTGATGCCCAGGGCAACTCACGCGAGTTGAGTTGTGGCTGCAAGACGGAGCAGGGCACGCGTTATGAGATTGACTTTGATACATGCGCCACCATCGCTCGTCACGGCCAGTACGAGCCGTTTCTAGCTCGGAGCAAGGGCGAGGGTGCACAGCAGCGGGAAACGGCTCCTACGGGGCATCCACAGCGCTCTAGCAGTTCTGGAACGGGTGGATCTGTTGTCAGCTTCAAGCCGGGTGCTCGGGCTGACGTGTTCCCTATGAATCCCGCTCAGACCATCGGTGGCTACACGCCTCCGACAAGCACACTTTGAGCTGGCCATAAAAAAGTCGACTTTCAGAACCTTTGGCCTGCAAGGGTTTCCGGGCGGTCCCGATCGAGCTCGACCAGGTACTTGGGGTGTAGGGGCCAAGCCCCTACGGGAAACGCCTCACACGCGCCCGGAGCGCCTCAGCGCCGGTAGCAATGGGACAACCGGGCATGGTTCCGCTGATCGACGGATCACCCCCTTGGCGAGCTCCTTTTCTTGGTCCAGCAGTCGCCGGTACTCTTGGGCAAGCGCAGCGGTAAGGCCAAGCCATGCCAGATCCTCCGGCAGCAGCTCGCGACCCTCGGGCGTCACCAATCGGCCCGACTTAAACGAAAAACCGGCCCATGGGCCGGTTAGTTTGCGATTACGCATGTTGCAGACTCCGTGTCAAGAGCCATCGGGGCTGCAAGATGCGGGCCAGCCATGTCCGGACAATATTTAACATAATATACATTATGCGAAATGGTTTATAGGCGGATCAGCTGGGTCTGGCTTTGGATCTCATCTCATGTCAGTTTTTTTAGTTCGTGTCTGACGGGACAACTAGAGATGTACTTTTCCGCCAACTAAAGATGTACTTTTTGCTCGACCTGCTGTCTACCGCGGATAATTTCGTCGCGATTAGGTAGATGTTCTTACTCGCCGCGTCCGCCAAACGACAGGCCGGCAATGTGCAACGGGCCAGAGGCGCCCTTTCAAGGCCCCTCCATAGTGTAGCCCAGGGCCTTCTACGGGCCTTGATCGCGTGTTTTTCGTGTCAGGCAGCCGACGGCGGTGAGGTGTCGCTACTCGGCCTCGGAGCCCACAATATTTGGGCTTTGGTGCGGATCAATGAGATTCGAGGGCCAACGTTGGCCTTCATCTGGGTGACACAGAAAACACGCGCATCCGCTGGATTTCCAACTCAACTAGGGGTCTCGGACGTTTGGACCGAAGCATCCTCAACGCGACGCGGCGATCCCCTTCTGCAGATCCTTAGCCTCTCGCTCGCCCCGAGTTCTGTCGATTAGTGCATCTCCATGCCCCGGCGCAGGGGCGTTGGGCCCCTTGACGGCTGTCTACTGCGGACAATTTCGTCGCGCGCAGGTAGATCTTGCTGGTTTGGAAGCAGATAAGTCCGTCACCCTGTGACCGAACGTAGAAATTTGCGTATGTTGTCAAACGCAATACGCTAGACGGCTCAGCGTGATGCCGTAGGAATTCTAGTCAACAGACGTAGACATTGACTATTTTGCCTTCGCCTTCCTAGGGGCTGGCAGCTTACGTTTACCACGCAACGCCGCCTCGATAGCAGCAGGAATTTTGCTCAGTTGTTCCTCCAGGACCTCGGACTTCGCCCGTTGCCGGTCCGCTTCTTTAGAGGAAACCGCCGCTGCGTTCTGGGCAGCCTTCAAAGCACTGGCAAGTGATTGTTCGGTTGTAACGCGAAGCTTCTCTGCAGAAGCCAACTTGGTCTGTAGGTCTTTGATCTGCTGACGGGCTTGGTCGACTTCCCGTGCAGCACGATTTTCGACAGATCTGGCGTGTTCCATCAGGCTCTCGCGTTCAGATCTGGCCAGTTCTCGCTCGTCGTGCAACCGGGCCTCGAGGGTCTGCTTTGCCACATCCAGCTGCTCCAGCCGCTGATCCACAGAAGCACGTTGTTGTGTCGACTCTGTCAGCTGCGATTGAAGTTGATCGACGAGCTGCCGAAGCTCCGTCACTTGGGTCAGCGCCAGGCGTTCTGTTTGGGCTGAGGCTGTCGCCTGGGCATGTAGCGCGGAAGCTTCCTCGGCGAAGTTCTGCTGCTGCACCCGCAGCTCGTCATACTCGGCCGCAAGCGACTGTCTGGCGCCGGCAAGCTCTTCCAAAACCGATTCACGGGCATGCTGCAATGCCAACGCCCACCATTGACCGGCCAACTCGGCTAGGACCGCCGGCGCGTCCTTCAAATCTGGTCGCTTCGACTGCAGTCGAAGACCCAGATTTTTCCACCAAGTGTCCAGCCACCGCGTCACGGTGTTGGGTGATCCTGTGCCCAAGTGCGCGCGGATGCGTTCTACCGTCGGGCGTTCGCCATTGGCAACCAGCGCGTCGGCGGCGGTGTGAACATCGGATTCGGTGATGCCGCGGGCCATGCTGACGTCTCCTGTATCGGTGCCCTACTCTGTTGATTACGTACTTACGATAAGTGATGATTATCGTCAGTACGCGCCTATTCTCATAGCGTACATTACATACTATGAACCAAAATTCTACTACTTCAACCTTGCCGGCCACCGCCACTCATCTGGTCTTGCCAGAGCAACTGGCCCAGCAGGCCTCCGATGCTGTGCGTGAATTACTCGCCGAGGCAGCCGCAGCGAACACCACCCGCAGCTATGCCACTGCCCTGCGCTATTGGGCCGGATGGCATCAGGGGCGTTATGGCATCGAGCTGGCGCTGCCGGTCAGCGAGGCCGTGGTGATCCAGTTCCTAGTCGACCACATCCAGCGCAAGAACAAGACCGGCTTGGTCAGCGAACTGCCGCCGACGATTGACCAAGCGTTAGTGGCCGCCGGTCTCAAGGCCAAGGTCGGGGCGTTGAAGCTGTCGACGGTAGTTCAGCGCGTGGCCGTGCTGTCCACTGCCCACAAGCTCAAGCGCCTGACTAACCCATGTGAGCTGCCCAGTGTCAGGACGCTGTTGAGCCGCGCTCGACGAGCCTCAGTCAAACGCGGTGAGCGGCCAACCAAGAAAACCGCGATCACGCGGCCAGAGCTCGAGGCCATGCTGGTGACTTGTGATGACAGTTTGGAAGGACTGCGTGACCGTGCCCTACTCTGCTTTGGCTTTGCCAGTGGTGGACGCCGCCGTAGTGAGATCGCCGCTGCGGACCTGCGCGACCTGCGCAAGGTCGGTGACGACGGCTACATCTACCGGCTGGAATACTCGAAGACACAGCAGACCGGAGTGAAAGCGGATTCGACGCCGGACAAGCCGATTCTGGGGCGTAGTGCTGAAGCCTTGTCGGATTGGCTCGGGGCGGCAGGCATCACTGAAGGTGCGATCTTCAGGCGGATTTGGAAAAATCGCGTAGGTCCCGCCCTACTCCCTGGCTCGGTGGCCACTATCGTGAAGCGGCGGAGTGCGTTAGCGGGGTTGGTGGGGGACTTTGGGGCCCATAGTCTGAGGTCAGGCTTCGTCACCGAGGCGGGCAAACAAGGAGTGCCCTTGCCGGCGGTAATGGCAATGACTGAGCACCGGTCGGTGGCGAGCGTGATTGGGTATTTTCAGGCAGGCGCAGCGGAAGACAATCCAGCTGCGCGTCTACTGAAGTAGTGGAGAACCTTTCGAAGCAGAGGTGCTGCAAAGAGAGCGTTGCCGCCGTCCACTGTGTGAACATCAACCGGGCTTCACGCGCTCACATGCACCGTCTTAAGGCGCGCCAATCGATATCTCTTCCTGCTTGAACCAGCCATTTGCGAGGAGCTGATCTCGGACGCGTCCGGGGTTCTCAGCGTAGGCGACTAAAGCGAGCGAACGTTCTGCGCGACTGCAGGTGACGTAGAACAGTCGGCGAGTTGAAGCAGTTTGCCCGTCGTCAGCGGCGCCACCGAAAAGCTTTTCGTACTTGAACAGAAATCCGCGCGCTTCGTGATCGTCCATGACAACCATGACCCGGGGGAATTCCAGCCCCTTCACGCCTTGGTGCGTATCAAAGCGCGCTTTTCCACCCACGTACTTGGCATAGGCCCGTACTTGGGCAAATGGTATGGTCAAGAAGTCAGCGATGGCCTTGTCTCGTTCGGTGCGCTCCTGTTCGTCCTCAGCATCGGCCGCATGAGCGGCAGCACCGGCAAGTGCTACCTTGAGTGCATCAGGAATGACAAATAGGTCAGTCTTTTCCACATTGTGAAGAACTTCGCCAAACGTTACCGACGGGTTGCCGCCGAGCAGTTCCAAAAGCGCATCCACAGCCGCTTGTACCTTGGCTAACTGTTCAAATTGGTCCGGAGCATTCTTCAACGCGGATGGGCTAAGCATGGGCGATACAGCTCGCATGATCCGCGCGATGACAAACTTATCGTTCTTTGCGTCCCAAAGAGGCAAGACTAGGTTCGAGAAAAAGTTGACCGCGGGCAGTGACCCATCAAGCAGTGAGGTCCGAAATTGACTTATTGGATACAAGGCGGCCAATAGATCATCGAAGCCCATTCGAAGGGCTGCCATGCGATGCTCCAAGATAAGCACCTTTACCGAATCTTCATCGTGCCATTTCTTGTCAGCAGTTAGCCCTGCCATATATCTGCAAATCGCTGTCTCGGCCGCGGCCTTGTCGATCCCCTTTGATGGGAGCACGAACATCCGCACATGTCCCTCGGCAGCGCTGCTACACGGGATCTGCGTCTGTTGATCCGTGCCCTCGCGGACCTTATTGATGAGCTCGATTACCCGCCGCGGGCACCTGAAGTTTAATCGTTTGGTCGGTGTGGCCCAGTCGTACGGCAGACTTCCCCCCAAGCCCGGCTGACCATCGCTGTAGATACGCTGCATCATGTCACCAAAAAGACCCACCACGACTTCGTCCTTGTGCGCCGCCTGAAAGACGAACAATGCCTCAATGATGTGCCGGTTTGTATCCTGGCTCTCATCAACCAGTATGTAGGGATAGCCATCGCGAAGAATTTCCCTAAGCACGGGCTTTGACTTTAAAAAGTCGCCCGCAAGATGAAGCACTTCCGCATGATTCAGGGAATCCCTTCCTTGATTGTCACTATCCGGGCTGTAAACGAACGTCTTCGTGGTATCGAGCCTTGTCAATCGCCGTCTCTTCGAAGCAATGTCAGCGATTCGTTCTGCGGATGCCTTCGTACCCGCACGTCCTTTGTTCTCTTTGGCTTGAAGTTCCAGAATGTCCGCATTGAGTGATGCGCGAAGCCATTCCCGGATATCGTGATTGAATCCTGCAATCAATGTCCAGGCGAAACTGTGGATCGTAGAAACGGCAATGACCGGATCAAATTGCGTCCGGCGGATGATCTCGTCGCGCGCGGCCTTGGTGTAAGTGACGACCGCAACCTTTTGTCCGCGCGTTCTCAGGCGTGCGCCCGCTTTCTCTCGGAGGTAGTCGAGGGCGCCAACAAGTGAGCGTGTCTTGCCTGAGCCAGCTCCCGCGAAAAGAAAGAAGCTTCTCGGAGCCTTTGGATCGAGGTGCTGCTTGATCTCCTCGTCAACGTGAAGATCGAGCTCATCGTTCGATACTGCGGCCTCGCTGGTCATGCGCCGTTCGCCTTCGGAGCCAGATCGGCTTCCTTGCGCTTGAGCTGATCAGCCAGCCATAACAATCCATGCTCAATGTAGGCAGGTACACGAAGCTTCTCGATGTCATCACTGAATAACAGCTCAAGTGAAAACTCTGCCTTGTCCCCGTCTTTGATAGCCTTTGCAACACAGGTTGTCAGTTGATCGGCGTTTTGGGCCGCATCGGCGATGGCCTGGAACTTGCCGGCCAAGCCGTCGGCCTTGCGACCCTTGAAGAACTCAAAATTCTTATAGAGCAAAGCGTCTTCAAATGTGTTGGCATGGATCTCAACCTCAGTCGCCCCCACTTTCAGCTTCTCTGCCGTCTGATACGCGGACCGGACAGCGTAGCCATTGGGCTGTACGAAGGCTTTGTCCTTCTCTTGTAGCCTCATTAATGTATCAAGATCGGTCTGCTTGGGTGCCCAGGACCGCAGCGTTTCATTGCGTGCTTCCAGTCCCTTGCCAAGTTCCGGCGTCCTGGCCAGGTTGGTCACCGGATCCTTGGCGTCCAAGTCGGTGATGATCAAGGTAGTCAAGCCAAGAGTGTCCACCAGGCTCTTAAACCGATGTGCATGGCTGCCACCCACTTCAAGCCACGTGATGTAGCGCGTTCGCAAGTCTTCGAACACATCAGTTTGCTCTACGAAGTGGGGTACGAGAATGCGCTCAGCACTTCCTTCTATGAATATAGCGGCATCGGCAAAGAACAAATCACAGTGCGTTGCTTTGAGGTAGCGTGCTACGAATTTTTCCGTTTGATCGGGCTTGCCGAATACTGATGAGAGGTTGATGACGCAGGCGACTGGCGTTTTGCGATTCTTTGTAGGAGGCAGCCGTCTGAAGTAACGCAGCGCCGCAAAATCGCAGGCATGCGCGATGTGGCTGGAGTGGGTACTCACTACCAGTTGCGTACTTAAATCAGTTGAGTTCCCCAAAGCTGGGTCATTGCGTAACACCCCATAGGCGTGCCTGATGAATACCTGCTGTACCTGAGCGTGGAGATATGCCTCGGGCTCCTCAACCAACATTAGGTGCAGCGGCGGAATTGGTTTTACATCGTGGCCGGTTCCGGCTTTGCCTACGCGCATCCACGCATCGCGATAGCTCATCAGGTTGAAGACCATGGAGACCAAGTTCTGGTAGCCCAATCCATTCGAGTCTTCGGGCAAGCGGTGCACGTGTTCCCCAGCCGCGGCGGGTATCTCATACTGAATGGAGGACTCGTGGCTCAAGCCATCCTGTAGTTTGAGCTTGGTTGCAATCTTCAGCTTCGGGTCGGAGATGCCTGGGTATCCTAGCTTCTGGAGTTCGATCAACGCCTTGTCAAAAGCTACCGATAACCTTTCATCGAAGGCCTTGCGTGCCTTATCGAGTGCTTCCATTGCCTTGATGTCGGTCAGCTCCGGCGTGTCACGCCAGTCCAGGTGCCTGTCGTAGTAGGAACGGAGCTGGGTCGAGAGTCGGCCTGCATTTCGTGCATCGGAACCCACTTCTTCGCGCGACGTACGACCGCTGGTGGACCCAAAGCCTCGTTGGGCGCTGATCTCGTCGATCTGAATCAGGCCATCCAAGGGGTTTCCTTCAACGGGCTCTGCGTCATCGGCGAGAGCCTGCATGCGGGCAACGCCGTCACTGGGTTCTTCGACTCTCTCAGGGTCCAGCAAGTAGGCCTTCACTTTAAAGAAGGTCCGAAGGCGCCGCTCCAAGAAATCAATGAGATTGAGTGGCCAGAGCTCCAGTTGCGGAGGGGGCTCTTTCCCTTCCACGGCTTGGGCTGCCGCGACGGTGATGTCAGCGGCCCTCCTTCGAGCCGCGATGTATTCCTGCTGAAACTTGACCGCGTTTTCGGGTTCAAAGCGGAACCGCACACCAAGGGGGGCTGTTTTCCAATCTAGCGCTGGTAGCAGCTTTTGTACGTAGTGCATCTCACCTTTCTTGACTTGGAGCCACACGTCCAACTGGGGAAGGAAGTCCAAGATGCCGGGACGAGGCAGCTCTAGGTCCGCAGCTATGGCAGCCTCCCAAGCTTCCCCTTCCGCATTCAGGGCTTGCCAATGTGCTAACGACAAGTCATTGATGGAGAACCCGCGAGTATCGACCAGGAAGCGATGCAGCGCAGTCATCGCAGAGGTCTTGCCGCTGTTGTTGGCGCCAACGAGCACTGTTTTGTCGGGCGCGAAAGCGATGCGTGCAGCCAAGAGCTTCCGATAGTTCCCGATCTCAACCATGGTTATCAGAACGTCCTACTCCTTCAGGAATCTCACATATACAGGGCTTCCCGGTGACCTCGCTCGCCAATACGGGTGGCGGTAGAGGCCTGGCTTCGATATTCAACTAGAACAGGTGGCTCACGGTGACGCCGAGATATTCGCAGCACCGAGATAGGTGCCATGCCGTTTCTATTTTTCTGGTCAGGCTGCAAACCGCCCATCGCTCTCCTGGGCCCGCCCCAGCGCTACCAGCATTTCCAGTAGCTTCGGCAAACGTCTTTTCCAAGGGCCGCGCGCAGTGAACCTCGCAGCGATCTCATCAGTTGAGAGCGGTACCGCGCTGCCGGCGAGGACATCGGCGACGGCGCGGACTTGCTCGATGGCGTCTTTCGGCCACGGCTGGGGTTTGACGCCGGGCGGGAAGGTGATGGCGGCGGCTTCATCGTCGTCGGATCGGTCGCGCTGTTCGGTGTCAGCGGTAAGGCTGACCTGTTCTGGTTCGTGCTCGCGGGCGAGGTCGGGGCTCTGGAACTTGGGGCGGAGCCAGCGGATCTGGCCGCGCGCTTCGTCGGCGGCGCGTTGGGCGTTGAGGGCAACGAGGCGTTCGAGGACGGTTTCGTCGAAGGCGCGTTTGGCGTCGTCGCGGGTCTGGTCCTCACTGGGTGTGGCGTTGGCGTGGGCGGTGCGCAGCAGAGGCAGCAGGTCGCCCCAGCCGTAGGCGCTTAGGACGGCTTCGTCGAGTTCGTCGTGGAGTTGGCGCAGGATGGAGACGAGGCCTTGTTCGTGGATGGTGCGTTCTCTGGTGGTCAGGACGTCGCCGCTGCGCAGTTTTTCGAGGACGTTGTACATGCCGGTCAGGGTCAGGCCGGAATGCTGCTCCTGCTGGCGCTTGCGGTGGGCGTCGAGTTGTTCGGCGAGGTGACGGATGCGGTCTGAGGGGTATTCGCCGTAGGTCTGCGATTTCCCTGCTCGGCCGTTTTCGTTGACGAGGGCGACGCCGATCGGGCCGCCGAGCTTGTCGGCGACGTGGAGGTTGGGGAAGGGGTAGGTCTCAAAGCAACGCGACTTGTTGTAGCGCGGGTCATTGCCGACTCCGAGGCGACCACCCGTTGCGAGCGACCACACAACATGCACTTGGCTTGCCAGCACCCCAAGAGTCTCGCCGCGTTGATCCGCAACAGTTACCAGCGAACTGTCCGGCGTCATGTCGACCGAAAGAAAGCTGAAGAACCGATGTTTGGATGTTTCCAGGGTGGCGATGAAGCGAGAAAGCCCCTTTGTTGCCGTCCGGAACTGTTGACGCGGATGTCCGATCACCCACCATTTTTGGCGGAAGATTGCGTTTCGATTGAGGTCGCGTTCCGGCTTCGCGCGTTCCAATAAATATTGGTATGCAGCAGGAAACCGATCTCGCACGTCTTCCATTTCCAGACCGTAGAAGTCGATGACATAAAGGTTGCGTGGAACTTGCGAGAGGTCGCGGCCATTGATGTACGGACGGATGTGTTCATCAAGTCCAACAACCGTTCCGAGTCCAAGCTCAATAGCCCTGCCGTGGTCAATCTGGAACGCGGAACCAATCGTCTTCATGCCTACCGAACACAGGGCGGTGTTGGCCATCAGCGGCAGCGCCTGTGTCACGTCGACGCCTACCGTGAGGTCGGCATTGATCCGCCCGCGCTGGCGAGCGAGAGACACGACAAGGTCATCGCTGCCGTCCACTGCCTCGTTTCGCTCGTCCGTGACAGTGACGAGGCGGCCATTCCTGCGCCCGCCCTCACCCACCGTCATTGCGATTCGGACAGCAGCGCCGTCGGCGCTATCCACCCACGGGTGGTCCGGAATCGCAAAAACGAGCGAAAGCGGCGGCTCCCCATCGAGATGCGGTTCAACAGCGCGACGGACATACGCTTGCCGCAGGCTGTTGGTCGTAATAAAGCCAAATTTCCGGATGGCACCGCTACGTGCGAGCAATGCGGCGTAGTGCCACCAGCGCATAACGAAGTCAGTGGACTGTGGCACCTCGGGCCACGCCTCTTGAAGTGCATCGACGTAACCATCGCCGAGTACGTCCCGCATTCGTTTCGAGCCAATAAATGGCGGATTCCCCACCACGAAATCCGCCTCTGGCCACGTCGCCTTCCTTGGGCTGACGTAACGCTCCACCGGCTTGCGGGCGGTATCATCGGGCACCTTCTCGCCGGTCACCGGGGAGACCTTCATCGTCTCGCCATCCCAGCGCGTCACCGGGGTGCCGTGCACGTCCAGCACTAACTCCACGCTGTCATACGCCAGCACGGCGTCGCGGCTCTCGATGTTGCGGAAGTCGCGGATCACCGGTTGCGGGGGATGCACGTCGCCGCGGGTGCGGAAGTGCCATTGCAGGTAGCCGATCCACAGCACGACCTCGGCGATGGCGGCGGCGCGGGGGTTGAGTTCGATGCCGAGCAGGTTGTGAGGGTCGACGGTCTCGCCGGCGGCGGCGTCTGCGCGTTCGCCGTCCAGGGCGAGGCCGGTCTGGCGGTAGCCGAGTTCGTCCAGGGCCAGCAGCACTTCGCCTTCCAGTCGCTTGAGGTGTTCCAGGGTGACGTACAAAAAGTTGCCGCTGCCGCAGGCGGGGTCGAGCACGCGCACGGTGCACAGGCGGTGGTGGAAGCGCCGCAGTTCCTTCACCGCGTCGTCGGGTTTGTCCTCGGCGGCAAGGGTCATCGCGGCGGCCTGGGCTTCGCCCCACTCCTTGCGCAGCGGTTCGATCACGGTCGGCAGCACGAGCCGCTCGACGTAGGCGCGCGGGGTGTAGTGGGCGCCGAGTTTGTGGCGCTCGCCGGGGCTGAGGGCCCGCTCCAGCAGGGTGCCGAAGATGGCCGGTTCGACGTGCTTCCAGTCAGCGCGAGCGGCCTCGATCAGCAGGATGAGTTGGGCGGTGTCCAGCGGCAGGGTGTCGGGCTGCTTGAACAGCTTGCCGTTGAAGCGCAGCACGTTGACGGCGATCACCGCGGAGAAGCCGCCGCTGTCCATGTCGCGCCAGAGCTGGGCGAGCATGCGCATGGCGATGTCGGGTTGCTCGGCATGGCGCGTCAGCAGTTCGCGGAAGCTGTCGTGCGGCAGCAGCTTCACGTCCTCGGCAAACATGGTGAACAGGCAGCGCATCAGGAACTGGGCGACGGCTTCGGCATCGTGCCCGGTCTGCTCCAGGCTGCGGGCGAGCTTGGCCAGGCGGGTGGCGATCTCGCGGGTGACGCGGGCGGATTCGCGGCTGGGGTCGAGGCCGAGCGGGTCGAGCCAGATACGGCGCAGGCGGTCGCGGATCTCGGGCTTGCGCAGGTCGGCCAGCGCGATGCGGTGGCTGCGCGGATCCGGGAACGGAGTGTAGGTGGCGCCGGAGCGGCTGAACTCGGAGTACAGCTCAATGCGGTGGCCGACATCCACCACCACCACGAACGGCGGGCGACCTTCGGCGGCGGGCAAGGCACGGGCATAGGCCTCGGCCTGGCTGCGGGCGCGCAGCATGGCGTCGTCGAAGCCCTTGGTGTGCGCGCCCTGCTTGAGCTTCTTGGACTCGAGGACGAAGGCGCCGCGGCGATACAGGTCGATGCGCCCGGCGCTGCTGCTGCCGTCGCCGTGGGCGAAGGTGATCGGGCGCTCGAACATGTAGTCCTGCTCGGGCGTGGGGTGCGGGGTATCGACGCCGAGCAGTTGGCTCAGCTCGATCAGAAAGGACTGGGAAGTGGACAGCTCGGAGGCTGCAACCCCCTGCCAGCGGGTGATGAAAGCGTCGGCGCCGTCCTGGATCTCGGCGTCTGCTTGCGTGTTCACTGCGTCCGACATGTAGGCCCCTCTGCCCTCCGCATCCTGCGGTCACTACATGATACGACACCGGGCCCCTGCGCTGGACGCGCACCGCTAGGTTCGCGGTGCGGCCAGTGCCTTGGCCTACCTCAGTGCAATAGACCGGCCAGCTCCGTAGCACCGGTCCAACCATGCAAGCGACGCCCCTCCTCCCCTTTAGAATCAGCCGAGGGAGAGGGAGATCCGATGGCTGGGCAAACCAAGCGCGATGCGAGTACGGCGGGATTGCAAGTACCCTTCGGGGAGCGCGACGCGATCCTTACCCGCCTTCAGCCGTGAGTGGTGGGCTGGCCTGCGGCTGCCACTGCCCAGGGTGCGGCCGGCAGCTGATGGCCAAGAAGGGCGAAACCCAGCGTTGGCACTTCGCCCACTACCAGGGCGGGGGCGATGAGCACTGCTACGAAACGGCCGTGCACAAGATGGCCAAGCAAGTTCTGCTCGCTGCGCGCCAGATCGAGCTACCCACCTAGAAGCGCACTACCGCCTTGTCCGACCTGGACCACCATCTGCACCAGGAAACCTTGGAGCGCCCGGCACGCCCGTGGGAATACACCCAAGCCAGGGAGGAAGAGTGGATGGTTGATACCCGCATGGGTATCGAGCCGCGTTACGTGCTGCAGAAGATGTGGTCGGCGCCGCAGTCGGGAATGACCAAAAAATGGATGGGGAGGACTACGACCTCTGCCAGGCCAACATCACCACCTGGATTCAGCGGGGTTGTTCTAACCGAGACTACGGCCACTTGTGAGTGGCGGCCTCTTGCTCCGGCCTCTGACACGTCGTAATAAACCTCATGCCGGTAGCAAAGCCGTCGGTGTTGTGCCCGCACAGCCAATAGACTCCGGGTCAATCAAAACCGTACTCTAAATCTGGCCACTACTCAGATCGGGGGGCATCGCTCGCCGTCGCGCTTCTACACCAGCTTCTTCTGGGCTTAGAGCTGTTTGACTTCGGCGTTGATCGACTGCAACGTTGTAAGGACTACGAGCACCCTTGATTAGCACCTCGAGTATTTATATCACTCTCGCTTCGACTCACCTAGTGGAGCCAATGATCAACCTGCTGGAAGAACTGCGCTGGACTGAGATGGATTACGCGGTCCATGCGACCAATCAAATGGTGGCGCTGGAGATGTATCGAGACGAGTTGGTCCGACCATCGCTGCAGGCGCTGGACGAACGCCTGAATCAACTCGAGCGGAGCGAGGCCATAGAAGATCAGTTCGCTCACGACGACTTTGCCGCTCTTCACCACGCCACAATCGAAGGCTACCTACTGACCACTCAGTCAATGTTTGAGCGCGGGCTTCGCGGGATGCTCGTCAAGGTTGCCGAAAGAACGTCCCCAAGCCTTGTCGACAAGGTCAAGAAAGCGCCTTGGGACGCAGGGCAGAGCAAGAGCATTCAAGCGCATTTCCAAGCGCTTATGGCTGCGCCCCTGGACCTGTTCGGCTGTGACGACGACCTACTCATCCTTCAAAAGCTGGGCAACGCCCTGCGTCACGGTGATGGCCGCTCGGCAGAGGAATTGCATGGCCTTTGCCCGTCTCTTTGGTGGAACTGGCTACCTCCTGGAGCGACGCTCCAAGTTGGAGAGCACGAAATTCTTATCCCAGCCGACGCCCCGCGCCACCCGAGCTTCGATCGAATCACGTTACCAAGCGAGCTGCTCGAACAAATGATGCAGGCTGTGCTGTGGTTCTGGCAGGACATCGAGTTCGTGCGGTGCAACTCGTTTAAGAACAAGCATCCCACTGCCGTCCGAATGCTCGCCGAGATGCGAGCCGCTCGTCCTTTACGGAAGGAGCAACGCTATTGGTCACGTTTCTGACAGGGGTTTGACTTCAAGCCAGTTCCGGCGCGATACCTCCCTTGCCGCGAGGGCAAACACCCCCGGCGTAACTCCAACGCTTGAGAACCGACGCTTTCCACGCCCAAAAAGGCCGAGGCTGCTATTGCAGCCTGCCAATGTGGAATACCTCGCCCGATGAACTGAAGCCGTTCGGCCTTCGTGCCAGAACGACCACGCCGCTCCGTTGCACCGCCGAGCATTTGGTGTCGCAGCAAGATGGCGGCAAGAATGTGGCCGGCAACATCGCGGCGGCCTGCTGGCTCTGCAACACGCGCCGGCACAAACGGTAGGCCGCGCGTGCAGCTCGACGCAGAGTGCGTCGCACCTAGTACCAGTGGCGCCAAGGACTGGCCGCATGTGCCGCGCGCGAGTTGCCGGTGAGTTCTGTTGTTGTCCTCGTCGAAGACCCGTACGCCACGCTGTTCGACGCGGCGCATGCGTATGCGACCGAGACCTCCGCCGAGGTCGATCTCGAGGTCCGCTTGAAAGCGCTCCTACCGACCTTGCCGTCCTATGAGCCCCGCGACCCGTTCGCCGCCGCGATAGCGGGCGGGGCCATCCAGCCTCCGAGCCATTCCTGCCGCTAACCTGTCCGGTAGCGGACGTGATGACCGAAGTGCTCATCCGCGCCGGCATCTTTGCCCACTAACCGTGCAAACCTATTCGCACGACGCAACATGCTAAGTTCATCCATGGGTCTCTCAGGACACGAACGAGAGGATGTTGGCTCGGCGTCTTGGTTCGAGCCAAGAGATTATTTTTGCTGGTACCGCTTAAGTTGCTAATGAGCTAGGTGCAACCGTACTGCTCTACCTTGTCCGCAACGTTCTCGACGCAAGGTGATTCGAACCTATGGGCGACCACTATCTTCCGCAACACTACCTCAAAGGCTTCGCCGTCAATGATCGGCTGTGGGTCCACGATCTTGAAATGCGGAAAAGCCGGCCAGGTCAGCCTAAGTCAGAGGCTAACGTCAATGGGCTGTGGCCTAGTGAGCTGGAACGACATCTCGCCGAACAGATTGAGGGGCCAGCGCAAGACATTATCGATCGAATCCGGCATCGCCAGCCGGTGGCCTACTCTGAAAAGAAAGTGCTTGCGACCTACCTCTTGACGATGTGGAAACGTGTGCCCGCGGGCAAGGAGCGGGTAGCAAAGAATATACCCATAGTCGCAAAAGGCACCAGAGCCAGATTGCATGCGCGATTCGACCTTGCTGCTACATTCACTCCTGAACTTCGTGCAGAAGCAGAGGCAGCCAAGCAGCTAACCGACGAGATATTGGATCGCTACATAGCGCATCCACCTGATCACTTCTGGCATCACTCTGTTCGGGAGGAGAGTACGCCCAGGATGATGGGAGCGCTGCTGGATATGACTTGGACGTTCCTTGTCAGCGATAGCGATCTCTTTCTGACTTGCGACGATCCACTATTCTTCTTTACTCGTACAGGTATATCCGGTCCCGCTGCGGAGTTGAGCATCCCCTTGTCCAGCACCATCACCCTTCTGGCTCATAGGCAGGGGGAACAACGTAAGCAATTTCGAGAGGTGAGAGCGAGCACTGTAGTCCAGCTCAATCGCCGCACCGCTTGCAACGCCCGTCGCTTCATGTACTCAGAGTCGGCCACACCTTGGGCCCTAAAGCTGGGAAGGCATAAGCCGGATCCGGTTCGCATCAGAATACGTGTGGCATAGCAGAGTGTTAAATTGACCGAGCAATGGCCTTGATTGGATTAGCCTGAGATACTGGCTTACGGCCGATATTAGACATGCTTGCTACCCTCGATAAGTCTTCCTAATCCCTGCCCGCTCGTGTCTGCTTCGGGCCAAAGTCCCCACCCTATTCCTAGCCCCGCAGGCGAAAGTAGTTGGGGCGGCAGCTGCAGGAGCCGTCTCGATAGCTGGTAGTAATGCCATAGGCGAAGGATCTGTGGTCGCATTTGCGACTGAAATGGCCATGCTGGACTTGCTACATCGGCGAAACATTCACAGGCTTCGCATTGGCATCGTCGCTCCAAATGAGATGACGACCGCAACAGGCTCCGCTCACAGAATTATGCCGACGCTAAATACTCGTATCGAATTCAACAGGGCACCGATATGAGCAACCGAACAACGAGCGTCACCCTATTCCAGTGCACCAACTGCTTCAACCGAAACAACTTCACCGTCAAAGCTCGCTGGGCTCGCTTCTCCATCGCCTTGGCTGTCATCGCCAGCCTGAGATTGACTCTGGGTGCTGGCGCCCTCGCCATTACCTTCTGTGAGTCGGTTTGACCCCATGGCTTCCAGCCCGGCATCATGCAGCCAACCGGGGGATCCATGGACTTCGACAACCTGTTTGAGCAATCCAATGCCTTGACCCACGACATGGTCAAGGTGATCGATAGGCCGCTCTTCGATGACAGCCAGCGCATCCATGTAAGTGACCTTCTGTGTTCCCTGTCCATGGAGCATGGCGACAGTGCCCGTGCACTCCTGCATACCGGCTTGTTGCCCTCCGCCTTAGTGATCCACCGGGCTCAATTTGAGGCCGTGGTGCGGGCCATCTGGACGCTCTATGCCGCCACCGATGGTCAACTGGCTAAGCTGGTCACGGAACTGACGCTGGACACTGAACGGGCGGCCAAGAACCTGCCCAACGTCTCCGTGATGGTTGAGGAACTGGGCAAGAAAGCTCCGCCCAACGCGGTGACGCCGCTGAGGGAATTCATGGCTTACAACTGGAAGGCCCTGAACTCGTACACCCATGCGGGCATCCATCCCTTGCGCCGACACCAGGACGGCTATCCGATGCAGCTAGTCGTGGACGCACTAATGAACGTCAATGGGATGTTCGTCCTAGCAGCCATGCAGGCCTCTATTCTCACGGGCGTGCCGAACCTGCAGCGCAAGGTATTGGACGCTGCTGCACACTATCCCATGGTGCTGCGCTCCGCTGACTCTACCCCCGATAAATCTCCCTAATCCTAAATTTGGTAGTAGCTCCCCTACCCTACCCGTTGGGTCAAGGGGCGCAGAGGACACGCTGGCGGCGCTGGTGAGCTGGGTGGCCGCTGGCGTCCATACCGAGGAAGGCCCGGCCGCTAAGTGAAAGCTCGCGACCGGCGGAAAAGCTGCCGGCGTAGTAAACGTACCCTATCGATAATCCCCAGCCCGTTTCAGCCACCACGACACCGGCGTAATCCGTAACTTGAAGGCCGGTAATTGATCGCCCCAACCCACCCTCAACCGCTACGGCAAGAAAAGTACTGGCGAATGGAGTGGCACAGACCGAATGATGAGGCAGGAATTACCGCCGCGACTCCGCGGCCCGCCGGCAGCGGGACCTCAGCGCTGCAGAGCGACGTATTACCAGCGGTACTTCATGCCGACCAGCCCTGCAAATTCGTTGAAGTCACCGTTGCCGGCGCGATAGCCGAAGTGCATCCAGCCTGTCCAACCCGAACCGAGCTCGGCCTGTGCCCCAACCTTGAGTTCATAAATGTCGGTGGAGCGCTCAAGCCGTTCGACGTGCTGATTGAAGGCTACCGCCTCGTGCCCCTCGCTGTGCCACCAGTTGGCCTCGATGAAAGGCTGCACGCGATTGAAGTATGTCTCTTGAGGCCTAGCATACGCTCGTGCACCCAGGCGGGTGACCCAGCTTCCAGCATCCTTGGATTGAACGACGGTGCCATTGGCCTCTTTGTGCCCGTCGTCGGCGTAGTCGTTGTGGATGACCTGCGCCTGGGGCTCAACGAAGTAAGTGTGGTTAGCAGCACTGCCCGCCTCGAAGGCGTGGCCTACCCCGATGGAGGCAGCCCATGCGGTGCTGTCGTAACGCTCCAGTGGCAGCGCCTCACCCTGCACGCGGTTGCGGAAGTCGCCGTACTGGATCCAACCATCGAGATAGAGCCCGGTCGGGGCTGCCGCACTCTGGTACCAAGTGGCGTACAGGCCAAAGATGGAGCCCTTGTGACCTTGCCTTCGGCCCGATAGCCGGTGAGAAGGCTCCTGGCGTCCGTGTCGGCCTGCAGAACACGCTGGCAGAGCGGGTAAAATGGGATATTAAAAGGCGAATTCCTGCTGCATCGGCCTCGGGACCTGGCGCAGGCACGCCAGATGGTGGCCGAGCCGGTAGAGATCTATAACGCCGAGCGGCCACACCTGTCCTTTAAAATGCAGACGCCCGATGCAGTGCATCGAGCGTCTTTGGCCGCCTGACGGCCACTCCATCCGCCACAGGTGTCAACCTATGGCAGGACGGGTCACGCTGGCGCGGACGCACACCCTGCCGCTATTTGCCGGTCACCGCGTCCTGCAGCTTCTCCACCGCCTGGTCGGCCGTGAACGTGTTCGGCTTTTGGATCTTCGGGAAGTCCACGAATGTCTCGTTGAACTTGGTCAGCAGCGCAATCGCACCGTAGATGATGTAGACGTGGTTGATGTACCAATCCCAGTAGGTATTGGAGGTCACGTCCGCGAACTCGTACGGATCGGTCCGCAGGTTGTAGATCTTGGGAATCCGCATGGGGGTGAACGGTTCGCCCCAGATCTGCATCGTGCCTTTGCAGCGCTGCTCGATGAAGGTCACCTTCCAGTTGTCATAGCGGATCCCAAGCATGTCGCCATCGTCGGAGATGTAGACGAACAGCTTGCGCGGCGATTTCTCTTCCTTGCCGGTGAGGTACGGCAGCAGGCTGACGCCGTCGATGTGGTTCTTGTACGTGCGCCCGATCGCCTTGACGCCCTTCTTGAGGTCGTCGACCACGCCCTTGTTGCCGGCCAGTTCCAGGAAAGTGGGCAGCCAGTCATGGTGCTGGACGATCTCGTTGGAGACCGAGCCGGCCTTGATCTTGCCCGGGTAGCGCACCACGAGCGGAATCCGGAACGCGCCTTCCCAGTTGGTGTCCTTCTCGCTACGGAACGGCGTCATGCCGCCATCCGGCCACGAATTGCGGTGCGGCCCGTTGTCGGTGGAGTACACCACCAGGGTGTCTTCGGCGATGCCCAGTTCGTCGAGGTAATCGAGCAACGAGCCCACATTCTTGTCGTGGTCGATCATCGTGTCGTGATACGGCGACTGCCAGCGCCCGGCCTGCCCCAGGCTTTCCTTCTTGGTATGCGTGATCAGGTGCATGTGGGTGAAGTTGACCCAGACGAAGAACGGCGTGTCGTCGTCGTTCGCCTTCTTGATGAAGCCCTTGGCGCGGTCGGCGAAGTCGTCATCGCATGTCAGCATGCGCTTGCGGTCCAGCGGGCCGGTATCCTCGATCTTCTGCTTGCCTACCTTGCCCCAGCGCTTCTGGTCGGTGCTGTCATCCTTATCGGTGGCGAAACTGTGGATCACCCCGCGCGGCTTGATGGTCTCGATGAAATCCCCGAACTCGTCCTTCGGGAAGTAGTCGTACATCTCCGGCTCTTCTTCGGCATTGAGGTGGTACAGATTGCCGTAGAACTCATCGAACCCATGGTTGGTGGGCAGCATGTGGTTGAGGTCGCCGAGGTGGTTCTTGCCGAACTGCCCGGTCGTATAGCCCTCGTTCTTCAGCAGCGCGGCGATGGTCACGATCTTCTCGTTCATGCCGACCGGCGCGCCCGGAATGCCGACCTTCGACAGGCCGGTCCGCAGGACGCTCTGGCCGGTGATGAAGGACGAACGCCCTGCCGTACAGGACTGTTCGCCGTAGGAGTCGGTGAACAGCATGCCCTCGTTGGCCAGGCGGTCGATGTTCGGCGTCCGGTATCCCATCAAGCCGCGCGAGTAGCAGCTGAGGTTGGAGATGCCGATGTCGTCTCCCCAGATGACGAGGATGTTGGGCTTCTTTGCGGATGAACCGGGCTTCTTCTTTGCGGATGAGCTGGCCATGCACTTCTCCGACGACGGTGGTGCTCAATAGTCCGCGTCGGTCATCGTCGCGGCCAGCGTGTTTCTACTTAGACGGCGTCAGTAAGTCTTCGCCTCCTCCTGCTCATCCCTCCCAGCTGATGCCTTTTGGCGCACTGGAGAAACCGGCGGCCCGCAGCGCGTCCATCAGGCCGTCGCGTCGGGCTGGCGCATCGTCGATCAGCTCCACGGTGAACGAGCTGCGCCGGCCCCGCCGCAGTGCGCTGGCCAGCGCCTGCGCCGCGGCAGCCGTGGTGCCTGTCAGGGACACATCGTCCGCGTCAAAGAACGTCAGCAGCTGACGCCCCCCTGGGCCAGGTACATCAGCGGCCGTCCACCGCCGATCACCACCACGGCACCGGCGCGGCGCACCGGCCGCACGCGCGAGCCGTGCACCGGCCAGGCGACGACGTCGAGGCACGGTGGCGCGAGGATTCATGGTGTTTTCCGCAGAGGTCGGGCATCACGCCCGAAAGAGACGATGGAGCGGCGCAGGCGGCACGTCAGCGGCGACATCGCCGTGGCAGATACGAAGCTGGCAAGACAGGTTCCCCGGATGACCCTGCGGCACATCTTGCAAACTTGTTGCAGAGCGTCAATCGACCCGGACGCGTGCAATGACCGCGCGTTGCATCCTCCTGTCCAGAGCGCGGCTCAAGTGACTGATTTCATTCAACGCATGCCGCCGGACACGCGTGAATGCCCTTACTTTCGAGCATATCCACATAGCCAACCGTGTTCGGCCGTCTGCCATGACAACGCCCCGGAGACTGCCGCCTGCGCAGCCGTGACGATCCGCAGGTGCGGCCACCCCTGCGCTGGCGTAGCCTGCGCGCAGCCCGCCCGTAAACGGAGATCGCCCTGTGATTCCGACCACGCCCGCCCGCCGTTTCCCCGCCGTGCTCGCCCTCGCGATCGCAGCCGCCTTGACGCTTCCCTCGAACCGGGCGCAGGCGCAGGCACCGCCCCCCGCCAGCGCCCCGGCCGCCACCTCGTTCAACGCCCTGCTCGATGCGCAGACGATGGCCGCGATCAACGCCGATCCGGAACTGCGCACGATGCTCGGCATCAGTGGCGATGCCGCCGGTGATCTGTCCGGCCAGCTGACCGACGTCTCGCTGGCCCGGCGCGAGATCAACCGCCGCTTTCTTGTCGACAACCTGGCGCAGATCCGTGCCTGGAAAGGTGCACCGCTGGATCCGCAGCAACGGCTCAGCGACGGCCTGGCGCGCTGGTTCTACCAGACCCAGATCGATCTGATGGCCGTGCCATGGGCCGCGGCCTGGTTGCCGGTCGGCGGCAGCACCTACGCGATCGACCAGTTGTTCAGTCTGCCGGTCAACCTGCCGCAGTTCATGGACAACCAGCATGCGGTGACCGACGACACCAGCGCCCGCCGCTACATTGAACGGCTCCAGGCGATGGGCACCAAGCTGGACCAGGTCCGCGCCAACGTCGACATGCAGGCCCAACAGGGCGTGGTGCCGCCGGCGGTTGCGCTGGAAGGGGCGGCCAACCAGTACCGTGCCCTGCTGAAACCGGCGCCGCAGGACAGCCTGTGGGTGCAGTCGTTGCAGCGCAAGCTGGACAAGGTCCCGTCCATCCCGGCGGCCCGGCGCGCTGAACTGATCGCGCACGCCACCGCTGCGGTGCGAGACGCGGTGAACCCGGGGTATCAACGCCTGCTCGACAACGTGCAGGCCACGCTGGCGACCCATCCCGGCAACAACGGTGTGTGGGCACTGCCCGAGGGCAAGGCCTACTACGATGCCGCGCTGCGCTGGTATACCAGCACCGACCTGGATGCCGATGCGATCCACCAGACCGGCCTGCGCGAAGTGGCGCGGCTGGACACGGCGATGGATGACCGCCTGAAGCAGCTGGGCCTGCGCGAGGGCAGCGTGGCCGCCCGCATCGAACAGCTACGCAAGGACCCGCGCTACCTGTATGAGGACAGCGACGCTGGCCGCAGGCAGCTGATCGGCGACATCGAACAGCGCCTGCGTGATCTTGATCCGATCCTGCCGACCTACTTCGGCCATCTGCCGACGCAGGAGCTGCAGGTTCAACCGGTACCCGCGCACATGCAGGCCACTTCGCCCGGCGGCTACTACTACCCACCGGCGATGGACGGCTCGCGGCCGGGCACCTTCTTCATCAACCTGGGCGATATCACCTCCAATACGCGCTGGAGCATTCCCACCCTCACCTATCACGAGGGCTCACCGGGGCATCATTTCCAGATCTCGATCGGCCAGACCCTGGCCGCGCTGCCGATGCTCCGCCGCAGTCTCAATCCCAGCGCCTTCAGCGAAGGCTGGGCACTGTATGCCGAACAGCTGATGGCCGAGACCGGCGTGTACCGCGACGACCCCGCCGGTGATCTAGGCCGCCTGCAGGCCGAGATGTTCCGCTCGGTGCGGCTGGTGGTCGACACCGGCCTGCATCGCAAACGATGGACCCCCGAGCAGGCCATCGCCTACATGCAGGACAAGACCGGCATGACCCCGGCGGATGTGCGCATCGAGGTCTACCGCTACCTGGTGCAGCCCGGTCAGGCCGCCTCCTACAAGATGGGCCAACTGCGGCTGCTGGAACTGCGCGAGCAGGCACGACGGGAGCTGGGCGACCGCTTCGACATCCGTGCGTTCCACGACCTGATCCTGGGCAACGGCGCCATGCCGATGACGGTGGTCAGCCAGGCCGTGGACGCCTGGATCGCCGCCGGCGGACCGGCCTCCACCCGGACACCATGACGCCCCTGCACAGGTGCCGGCCGCTGGCCGGTGCCTGCGTATAAATACCTAGCGTCTTACCGTGTAACTCCGGTTGTCCGCCGCGTGGGCGGTGCGCAGAGTGTCAGCAGGGTCGGCCCGTCGCGCGCCCCACTGACGACACTCTGGAGACTGTCATGCCGCGCACCTCATCGAGCCTGCTGTTGGCGCTGGTCCTGGCCGGCCCCCTGCTGCTTCCTCCTCCGCTGGCGGCGCAGCCCGCGGCGGCCAGCGTTGATGCCCAGGCCGTACAGGCACTCACCCGCATGGGCGCAGCCCTGCGCGCGCTGCCGCACTTCACACTCAACGCCACCACCAGCACCGAGTACGTGCTCGACGATGGGCAGAAGATCGCCCTGCCGGGCACCGTCGCGTATCGCGTGCTGGGACCGGACCACTTCTTCGTGGAGATACAGAGCGAGGACCAGCACCGCCAGCTGTTCTACGACGGCAAGGCGCTGACGATCTACTCGCCGCGGCTGAAGTACTACGCCAGGTTGGATGGTCTGAACAAAAGCAGCCAGGCGCTGTTGACCGAATCGGCAACGACGTATGGCATCGAGTTGCCGCTGGCGGATTTGTTCCTCTGGGGCACGCCGGCATTTTCGACCGATCAGCTGCAGTCCGCGCTGCGCGTCGGCAGCGCGCGGATCGGCGGCGAAGCGACACAGCACTACGCGTTCCGGCAACCGGGCGTGGATTGGCAGGTCTGGATTTCCGATGCCACCCACCTGCCCCGACAGCTGGCGATCACCAGCCACAGCGACCCGGCGTTGCCCGCCTACCAGGCCACGTTGAACTGGGATACACGGCGCGCGGTGACCGCCAGGGAGTTGGCGTTCGATCCCAAGGGCGCGACCAAGATCGTGTTCGTGCCGGTCGCGCTGGCCGCACAGACCACTGACGGGGAGAACTGAGCATGGACCGTTCCGCTTGCCTGCGTGCTGCATTGTCCCCGGCCCTGTTCACCGTGCTGCTGGGCGCTTCGCTGCTGCCCGCCGATGCCGGTGCACGGCCCGGGCTGCGCGGCTTCGCCCATCCCTCGATCGCCCATGCCGGCGGCTTCGGCGGCGGCGGTCTGCCTCACGGCGGCGGGTTCGCGCCACAGCCACCGGGGCCTGGCCCCGCCCCGCATCCCGGCCCGCATCCTGGCCCAGGTCCCGGTCCCCACCCTGCTCCGGGGCCGGGACCTGGGCCTGGACCCCATCCGCCTGGGCCTGGGCCTGGTCCTGGACCAGGTCCTGGTCCAGGTCCCGGGCCGCATCCGCCGGGGCCCCCGCCGCCCCCGCCGCCCTACTGGGACCACCCGTTCTGGGACGCCGCCGCCTTCACCGCCGGCGTCGCGGTCACCTCTGCGGTGATCGGCTCGGTGGTGTACTCGCTGCCGGTGGACTGCACCACGGTCGTCGTCAACGGCATCGGCTACCAGCAGTGCGACAACGCCTGGTACCAGCCGCGCTATGCGGGGACCACCGTGCAGTACATCGTCGTGGATGCGCCGCGATGAACGGCACGCGCGGACGGGCCCGTTGGCTGCTGCTCGCCAGCGCCTGCACTGCGCCGCTGGCCGCGCAGGAGGCGCCGGCGGGATCGGCGTCCTCCGACGATATCGCGCGCAAGCTCGCCGATCCCGGTGCGGCGCTGATCTCGGTGCCGTTCCAATACAACTACCAGGGCGCGGTCGGCCCCGGAGATGCGTTCCACAACCAGCAGCTGAAGATCCAGCCGGTGATTCCGTTCGTCGGCGAGAACGGCAAGTTCATCCTGCGCCCGATCCTGCCGCTGAGCTGGAATCAGTTCCCGCAGGACAAGCACGGCACCGGGGATCTGTTCGTGCAGGGGTATTACATCCCCAAGACCGCGGCTGAAGCGCATGGCACCGAATTCGGTTACGGCTTCGCCGCGCTGCTGGACACCGCTTCGCACGACAGTCTCGGCACGGGCAAGTACTCGCTCGGCCCGGCCTTCATCCTGGTCCACAAGACCAAGGCGTGGACCGTCGGCGCACTGGCCAACCACGTCTGGTCGGTCGGCGGCGATGGCGACCGTGAGGATGTCAGCAGCACCAGCGTGCAGCCGTTCGTGACCCGCAACCTGCCCGATGGCTGGTCACTCAGCTTCACCTCGGAAACCAACTACAACTGGAAGGCGGCCAGCGGCGATGCCTGGACGGTGCCCTTGGGCGCCACCGTCTCCAAAGTGCTCAGGCTCGGGCATACCCCGATCAGCATCGGTGTCGGCGGCTTCTACAACGTGGACCGGCCGCACTACGCCAGTCGCTGGACCGGGCGGTTGATCGTGACCCTGGTCTTTCCCGAATGAGGCAGCTTCCCATGAACCGTTCGCTCCTTGTTGGCTCGGCACTGATCCTGCTGGGCGTGGCCCCCCTCGGCTGCAGCACCTCCAGCCCCGCGCGCAGCGACGCGCCGCCCTCCACCGAAAAGATCGAGGCACAGAACCAGGCGCGGACCGCCACGGCCGCGGTGCTCTCGCGGTTGTATGCCGCGCAGCCGGGTGCACGCCAGGCCGTGGAGCACTCTGCGGGTTACGCGGTCTTCCGCAGCTTCGGGGTCAAGGTATTGATTGCCGGCGGCGGCGGTGGGCATGGCGTGGCGATCGACAACCGCAGTGGACGCGAGACCTTCATGCGCATGGTGGAGATCCAGGCGGGGCTGGGTTTTGGCGCCAAGACCTTCGACCTGGTCTGGGTGTTCAAGACGCCCGAGGCATACCAGCACTTCATCACCCGCGGCATCGAGATCGGCGGCCAGGCCACGCTGGCGGCGAAGGTGGACAAGGCCGGCGGCGGACTCACCGGCGCAGTGCAGGTCTCCGACAACGTCTGGGTGTACCAGATGACCGAAAGCGGCCTGGCGGCGGAACTGACAGTCAAAGGCACCCGCTACTACCCCGACAAGACGTTGAACTGAGCCACGCCCAAGGAGGTCCCATGCACGGTCACCCGCTGGTCTGGATCGTCAGCCTGTTCGTGCTGCCCCTGGTGGCGGCGCTGGTGCTGAGCCTGTTCGTCCGCCATCGCGGCATCAGCGCGAATGCGGTGCTGGCGTGGTTCGTGATCGTGTGCTGGTGCGGCGCGCTCGGAGTGATTCTGTCGCAGGTGTGGTGACCCGCGCTGCCGGCCAGCGGCCGGCACTACCTGTCCGTTGCTTGTTCGCCTTGGTAGTGCCGGCCGCTGGCCGGCATCACAGCGATTGTCCCAGCTCGATGAAGAGCACGTTCTCGCCGCCTTCGCGGAATCCCATGCCGAAGATCAACGGGCCGACCCACGAGTCGAAGCCGAGGAACAGGCTGCCGTTCCAGATGCCGTCGCTCAACGACATGTCGCTGCGCCGCTGCCAGGCATTGCCATATTCGACCGTGCCACCGACCTGCGCCGAGCGCCCCAGCAGCGTGCCGAGCTCGTAGGTATACCCGGCAAAGCCCAGTGCATAGTCCTGGCCGGTCAGCTGGTTCTGCTGGAATCCGGCGAGCCGCCAGCGCCCGCCCAGCCGGTAGAGGTTCTGCACCGGCGCGGTGCCGGAGGAGGTGGCGTGGTAGCGCAGCCCCAGCTGCAGGGCATGCTTGCCGGACGATCGGGCGGCCACGGCATCCAGATCGATCTGGCCGAACCGCGCGTCCGCGCCCAAGCCGGGGCTGGACTGGTAGGTGCCGGCGGTGACCAGATAGCCGTTGCGGGGGAAGTAGACGCTGTCGATGTCGTCCAGCGTGGCCTGGGCGATCCACGCCCCCTCTTCGAAGTTCACGCGGGGGATGGTCGGGTCGCCGACTTCCACTTCGGCGTTGCCGGTGTAGCGCTCCACCCCCACGGACAACGCGAGCACGTTGGACACATTGCGGAACAGCGCCACCGTGGCGCCGGTCCGGCGCACGCGATAGCGCGCGATCTTGTCGCCGGCATCGTCGTAGAGATTGAAGCTGCGGGTCTGGAAACCACCACCGGCCTGGAAGGCGTATCGATTGTGCAGGTCGAAGGGGTGGTAGTACTGGCCGGTCAGGCCGGGTTCGCTGCCGATCTGCAGCGCGATGCGCGCTTCGGCGCCGTAAGGCGACAGCGGCGAGAACAGCAGGCCGGCGCGCAGGTTGCTTTCGTGATTCCCTTCGAGGTCGTTGCTCAGGCTCAACCCGGCCTCCAGGTACACCGGTCCGTTGGGCTTGGGATAAGCCGACACCACGACACCGGTCCTGCCGTCGCGCGCCTGGATCTCGTAGTTGATGCTGGCCAGCGTTCCCATGCCATAGGCGCGCAGTACGCCGGCCTGCATCGCCTCCACATCCAGCGGTTGGCCGATGTGGACCGGGAGATAGGACAGCAGCAGCGCGTCGGCATACCCGGTGTGGTTGTCGACCTCGACGAAGTCGATCATGGCCGGCACCGAGGACTGAGCCCGCCCGGCCCGCTGCGCGGCCAGCCGGGTGTAGGTCTGCGGCGTCTGCGCGAACGTCTGCAGCGCCGGCGCAGCCTGGTCGGCGGCGAGCTGGCCGATCCGCAACGCCTCGGGCGCCTTGTCGAAATCACCGGTGGCGACCTTGCCGGTCAGGTCCGGCGAGATCAGCAGATCCTGCGTGCCCAGACTGTCCAGCTGCGCCTGCGCACTGCGCGTGGTCAGGAACCCGCTGAGCTGGCTGATCACATCCACCAGGCTGGCGTTGCGGTCCAGCGCGCTCAACGGCGTGCCCACGTCCACCGCGATCACCCGGTCGGCGCCCATCGCCCGCACCACGTCGATCGGCACCTGGTTGGAGAGGCCACCGTCGAGCAGGACCTGGTCATGGATCACCACCGGACGGAAGATGCCCGGCAATGACATGCTGGCCCGCATCGCCATCGGCAGGCTGCCCTCGGACAGCACCACCGGTTTGCCGGTATTGATGTCGGTGGCGACCGCCCGGAACGGAATCGGCAAGTCGTCGAAACGGCCATTGACCCGGCCGCCCCCGGTCGCGCGCTCGAACAGGGCGATCAGCTTCTCGCCTTCGGAGACACCCCCGGCCAGCGCGACCGCCTTGCCCTCGCCGCCCAGCCCGATGCCGATCGGGGCCAGCTGGGCATAGTCGTCGGCCTTGCGTCGCAGCGAGCGCTCGCGGCGCGGCAAGGTATCGGTGAACAGGCTCAGCCATTCGGTGCTCAGCACCAGCTGCTCGATCTGATCGGGCGTCGCGCCGGACGCGTACAAGGCACCGACCAGCGCGCCAGCACTGGTACCGGCGATGCAGTCCACCGGAATGTGCAGCGCCTCGAGTTGTTTGAGGATGCGGACATGCGCGATGCCCCGTGCGCCGCCACCGCCCAGCGCCAGCCCGATCCGGGGCCGGGTGTCACCCGGGCCGCGCACGCCACAATGACCGCCCCGGGCGGCCGGGGCGTCGACCGCAACGGGTTCGGCCGCGTGCAGCGGCGACAGCGCGCCACCGCCGCACAGCCACGCGCAGGCGACGGCTGCCATCCATGGCAGGCGCTGCCCGGGGCGGGTCAGCGCCACGCGCTGCCCACCTGGATGTAGAACGTGTCGTCCTCCGGCCCCCAGGCATAGTCGAGGCCGACATGCATGCCCAGCTGCCGGGCGATCAGATAGCGCACGCCCGCGCCTTTGGAGACCTGGCTGGCACCGTCGCCGAAACTGTTGTGCCGTCCCCAGGTGCGACCCGCGCCGACGAAGCCGATCAGGGCCCAGCGCTGGGTCATGTTCCAGCGCAGCTCGCTCTCCAGCACCGCGGCCCGCGTGTCCTGGTAGCGCGCCGAACCAATGCCGCGCAGGTCGATGTAAGGCAACCGATAGAACGGAATATCGCCGTTCGCCCAGCGCGCATCCGCGCGCCCGCCGAGGACGAAGTGCCTGCCCAGCGGCCAGTAGCCGTAGGCATGCCCGCGATAGCTCTGGAAGCTGGCGTCGCTGCCGATCCCGGGGAGATAGAAATTGCCTTCGACCATGCCCAGCCACCCGCTGGAGGGCGTGAACGGGTTGTCGCGCGAATCGTATTCCAACGACAGCCCCAGGCCCGAGCTGCGCTTGGACAGCTCATGGGGCTGGAAGCGATCGCGGTCCGAGGCAACGTCGAAGCCGATGTCCAGGTCCATGTAGACCCAGGCCAGGCCGAGGTACAGGTCGCGCTCGCCCAGACGCCGGAACCCCTGCTGGAAGGACATCAGGCCGTCCATGTTGTACTCGATCTTCTGCGTGGGCAGCAGCGTCCCGGGCGTGTAGAAGCCCAGGTTGAACGAGGCCTTGGCCATGCCACCGCGATAGCGCCAGCGGTCCTCGTCGAAGTGCAGCGAGGCGCCGACACCGTAGGCTTCACTGCCATTGGAGGTGCGCATGGCCCCACCGCCGTAGATGTCCGGCGTGACCATATTCGGGGAACCGTCCTCGCCCGTCGCCCCCGAGGACGTCGGGCGGTGGAAGAACGCCAGCGCAACGCCACCGCCGTTGCCTACGGCCGGATCGGTGACGATGATCGGCACCGGCAGGAATCCGCGGTGCTCGAGCAGCCAGCGCGACATGTCGAAGCGGCCGTCCTCGGCGTCACGGAACAGCGACGCCCGCGGCGCCGCGGCGGCCGCGGGCGCGGACGATGGGGCGGCGGACTGCTGGGCGAGCGCGGCGCAGGGCGTGAGCACGCTGAACAGCGACAGCAGGCGTACGGCATGGCCGATCGACACAGGGCACCTCGGGGGATGGGTAACCGGCCGTGCAGTCGGCGTGCGCGGCGAAGTGCGAGGGTCCGTGCCGGTGGGAGGGGAACAGCCCGGCACGGGCCTACGCGGTTGAACGCGTCGCGGACCGTCCGCAGCGATCAGCGTGCGGCGGTCGTGCCCGGCGGGAACGCAGCAAACAGCTTGTCGAGCCCGGCTTCCACCGCCGCGTTGACCTTGTCCGGCGAGGTCGGCACGGTGCCGCTGGCGGCGCCGCGCCAGACCGCCTGCTTGGTCTTGGCGTCGAACATGTCCACGACCAGGGTGCCGACGTCATAGGTGTGCACCGTGGTCGTGGCATTGCCCATGGCCATGCCGCCTCCCCAGCCACCGCCCCGCCAGCCCCAGCCACCCATGCCCGTACCGGAGTAGAACGTGTCCAGGGTCTGCTTCTGGCCGGTGACGATATGCGCGGCCAGGGCGATATCGCCGTTGGGCGCTTCGCGCAGCCCCTTGGCCTGCAGCCGCGCGTTGATGCCATCGATGATGCGTTGCTGCACCAGCGGTGAGCCCGCCTGGGGTTTCATTGCCCAGGTGTAGGTCTTGTACGAGGCGAAGCTGGCCGACGGATCGAAGTCGGTCTTGACGGTCGGGGTGGATGCACAGGCGACCAGAGAAGTCGCCAGGACGGCGATGGCAAAGGCTTTCATGACGCGAGTCTCCAAAGGCGGGATGGGAAGGACGACGGGGAAAACTACCGCGTCATCGCGGCGGATTGATCACCACGTACTGCACGGTGGTGCCCACATAGCGCGGCTCGTACCAGACGTTGCCGCACTGCTGGTAAGCCATGCCGTTGATCACCGTGGTAACGCAGCTGGGGGGCACGGAATTGACGATCGAGCCGATCACCGCCGAGGTCACGGCCACGCCGGCGGTCACCGCCGCTGCGGTGGCGAAGGGATGATCGTCCCAGTGGTTCCAGTGGTCGTCGTGGTAGTCCACGTCCACGTTGACGTTGCGGCTGACGTTACGGTTCACGTTGCGGTTGCCGTCGATGTTGCCCCCGCGGTTCACATTGCCTCCCTGCGGGCGCTGCACCGCTCGGTTGACGCTGGTATGGGCACTCGCCCGCGCACCGCCGCCGTGGAAGCCGGCGCGCTGTGCGCTGGCCGGCGCTGACACCGCCAGCAGGACCACCAGGAGCAGGCCTGCGGCCAGGGAGGACGCGACGAAGAAGCGGTTGATCACGATACGCATCTCAGTTCTCCTGACCGTCATCGCTGAGGACCACCGCCACCGGCACCAGCTTGATCCGCGTGGCATCGGCCGGCGGCGTGAAGTGGAAGGCCGTGGCCGGTACCGCAGTGCGGATATCCCAGCGCAACTGCGCGCGGTACTGCGGCAACGCCGGGTCATCCAGCGAGGTGATCACCAGCTTCTTCGGCAACGACGTGGCTTTGCTCACCCACAACTGCCAATCGACGCCGTCCTGCTTGAACGCGTACTGCTCGGTCTGCTCACCGTCGACCGTGCCACCGCCGATGTGCAATGCGCTGCGGATGGCGGTCTTGGGCGCCTTGTCGGTCCCCCACAGGAACATGTCGGCGAGCGGCATGTCGATGCCATAACGGCTGGCGGCATCTTCGACCAGCTCGCCCAGCGTGCTGCTCAGGCCATCCACCTGCGCGTAGTACTTCAGCCGCGGCGAATACAGCGACAGCGCCTTGCCATCGTAGAACAGCTGGCGCAGCTGGCGATCGCTGCGCAGTTCCAGGAACAGCTGGTTCGGCGCGCGCACCTTGTAGGTCACCACGCCGTCGAGCTCCACCTTCTGGCCGTCGTCCAGCACGATCTCGGTGCTGGCATCGGAGGTCAGCGAGAACTGTTTGAGCGCGCGCAGGGCAGCGCCCATCCGATCCAGCGCGGCCAACGCCTCCGGATCGCGCTCGGGGGCGTCGGGCGATGCAGCGGGCGGCGGCGCCGGCGCGGCGACGCGGGTCGCGCCGTGTGCGGCAGGCACCATCGCGGCCAGCAGCAGGCACGACCAGGCAACCGCGGGAATGACAGAGGTCATGATCGTTGCTCCATGAAACGGGATACGGGCAGCCGCAGCGAGGCGGCCGGGGATCAGAAACCGCCGCTGATCGAGAGGCTCCACGGGTCGCCTTCGAAACGGTTCTTCACGCTGAATTCGCCGACATAGCGGAACGACACATCCAGGTGCTCGCCGCCGGACCACTTCCTGCCGTAGGTCAGCACCGGGCCCACGCCGAACGAGCGGCCCTTGAAGCCATCCAGGCGGTCCGCGGTGTTGCCCTTGTCGTCCTGCAGCTGCTGGATCCAGCCGCCGGCCGCGCCGAAGCCCCAGCCACTGGCGGTCCGCTTGACCAGCAGCACGTCGGCCCGCGCGACCACGCCGTTCTTGTAATCGGTATCGTCGTTGCGGGTGTACCAGTCGGTGGCGCCCAGTACGCTGAACTCCAGCGTGCCTTTCTGGAACAGGTGCGTGTAGCCCACGCTGGGCGAGAACGTCCAGATGTTCATGCCCGGATTGGCCAGCCGGTTCGGGTCGTACTTGGCCGTGGGCGCGTACACATACACGCCGAAAGACAGATGCTGCACTTCGCTGATGTGGAACCCGGCAATCACCGGCGCGAAATACACGTCGAACAGGTTGGAGGCGTGGTCTCTGGCTTGGAAGCGGTTGCCCAGCGGCCCGGCCAGGCTCGCGGTGACTTCGGCATCGATGTACGGCACGGTCAGCATCGAGGCGAAATTCCAGCGGCCGGCCTGGGTCGGCCACACGTACACGCCGGTGGCGGCGGTCAGGTTGACATCGGCCTCCAGGCCCAGCGATATCTGCCCGGCGATCGGCGCGGGCCGGTCGCCGCTGATCTTGCCGTTGTACCGGATGTAGCTCAGCGACCACTGCATGCCCGGCTCGGGGGGAATCACGCCGGCGTAGGAAGTGATCTGCATGCCGGTGATCGAACGCCCCAGCGCGCCCTCGGTGGCCAGGGCCGGCGACGCCCACAGCGCACTCAACGAAGCCAATGCGAGGGCCAACAGCGCGCGGCGCGGCAGGTGGGAAAAGGTCGTGGTCATGCGATGGGCCTCCAGCACGGATGCAGGTTCATGGACGTGGGCCTCACAGCGGCGGCGCCGGCCGGGTGGCGTGCTGGCGTTCGCGGACATCGGCGATGTCGCGCTCCAGGAAGTAGTTCAGGAACGTGCGGATCACCGCGATCGCGGCCAGCTGGCCGATGGCATCCCAGCTGGTGTAGATCGAGGATTCGATGATGTCCGCCGAGAGCTGCATCGTCAGCCCGGCTACCAGCCAGCGCCCGTAGCCCAGCCACAGATCGCGGCGTTCGACGTTGGTGAGATGGCCGCGCAGCGTCAGCCGCAAGGCCTGCACGAACACCACCACGGTCGCCAGTGCGATCAGCACCAGCGCCATCGCATCGATGATCACCACCACCGGCTCGGTGACGGCGACCAGCCACGCCTTGAGAGGAAGCATCGTCGGGGCTCCGGTAGGCATCGCAGTGCGCGGCGGTCGGCTTCATCGGCGGTCCACGCAGCGGAAGCCGAGATGGCAGGTCGAGGTATCGATCGGCTGGGCCATCCGCGCCGCGGGCCGATAGCGCCTGCAGTAGTTGGGGGCGCACAGGTGCGAGCCGCCCTTCATCACCCGGCGCGGGATCGCGCTGCGGTCGCGCGGATCATGGCTGCGCTCGCGGAGACCGCCGCGCGGGTTGACGATCGCGCAGCACGGCTTGCTCTGCAGCTGGTCGTGCTGCTGGTACCAGTCGCTGGTCCACTCCCATACATTGCCGATCATGTCGTACAGCCCATACCCGTTGGGCGGATAGCTGCCGACCGGCGAGGTCCAGCGATGGCCGTCCTCGTCCAGGCTCTGCCAGGGAAACTCGCCCTGCCAGGTATTGGCCTGGTGACGGCCGCCGGGGACCAGGGTGTCCCCCCACGCGAACTCACCGCTGTCCTGGCCGCCGCGCGCGGCGAACTCCCATTCGGCTTCGGTCGGCAGGTCCTTGTCCATCCAGCGGGCATAGGCCAGGGCATCGGCGAAGGCCACGTGGACCACGGGATGATCCTCCAGACCCTGCAGGCTCGACGCCGGACCGCGCGGATGCCGCCAGTCGGCACCGGGAACGTAGTGCCACCAGTTGTGTGTATTGCCCAGATCGACGGGATGCGCGGGCTGCACGAACACCACCGACGCGGGTTGCAGCAGCGCCGGATCCGCGCCCGGATAGTCGCGCGGGTCTGCTGCCTGCTCGGCAGCGGTGACGTGGCCGGTATCGCGGATGAAGCGTGCGAACTCCCGGTTGGTCACCGGATAGCGATCGATCCGGAACGGGCCGACCCGCGCCTTGTGGGCCGGCCGCTCTTCGGGATAGTGCGCGTTGGAGCCCATGCTGAAGAGCCCACCGTCCAGCGCGATCATGGTCTCGGCGACGACGCTCATGCGAAGGGCGCCACGTTGAAGGTCATGCTGACGATCGCCAGCAGCCCGAGCAGCCACAACAGGCCGGCGGTGATCAGCGTCAGCGAGATCGGGTAGTGGCTCTCGCCGTGGATCAGGCCTTCGCGGATCATCTCCGCCCGCTCGGCGCGCAGGCCCTGCATGTAGCGGACGTGATAGATGATGCCAAGCGTCAGCAGGACCATCCCCAGCCCGACCAGGGCGATGCCGAAGTTGCGCGGCGCATGCGGACGCAGCCCTACCCCGGGCACCTCCAGCATGTGGCCGAAGAACTGATAGATGGTGAAGCCGAACCCGATCAGCGACAGCGCGGTGCGGATGATCGACATCAAGGTGCGGTCCGCACTCATCCGGGTCCGCTGGAAGGACATGCCGGTGCGCCGTGAGGAGAGCTCCATCGAGGTGGCGTCGGCACCGCCGAGCAGGTTTTTGGCCTGTTCGATGGTGAGCGCGCGCGCGGCGAGATGCTGGCTGGGGTCCTGGGCGCTCATCGGGTCGTCGTCTCGTGAGTGTGTCATTTGCGGCGCAGCACGTAGCTGGCGATGCGGGTGATCGGGCCGCGCAGGATCAGGTACGGCAGGAAGCCCAGTACGACCGCGATGACGAAGGCCTCCACCGGATATTTGAATCCACCGAACATGCGGAACTGGTAGATGACATCCATGCCGACGCCCAGCAGCAGGATGCGCGCCGTGGCGGTGATGCCTTCGCGCCAGACCACGATCCGGTCGCCGGCGTGGCTATGCGTCAGCAGCCAGGCATAGGGCGTCCTGCCGACCTTGGCATCCTTGATGCCGTCGATCAGCGCGGTGATCAGCGCCATGGTGGGCTGCAGGAAGAAGCGGAAGGTCATCGGACCGTCCGCGCGTTCGATCATGTCCGTCCAGAACCGCGTGAGAATGTCGATCACCGAGAGCATGGCTGGGTCCTTGCGACAGGGCTCCAGCTTGGGGTTTGCCCGAGAGCCGCACAATCGAGTTGTTACTGCAACATCCCCAGTATTTTTACTGCGTCCAACAGGTGGAACAGCAGCGCTATGCTCGCTGCCTGCGGCCCTGCGATGCATGGCCGCCCTCCCCTTCGCTGCCGCAGGCGCGCCGCCGATGCGATCAAGTCAGCACCGCTACTCCCTGATGCACGGCGGGCTCATCCATCGCCTGCTGCAGGCCACCGGCGTGCTGCACAGTCGGGCCAGCGTGGCACTGTGGCTGGCCGGGATCCTGCTCGTGGTGTCCTTCGGCCCCCTGCTGGTACTGGCGGCGCGCGACGGCAGCCTGTGGCCGCAGCCGCCGCGCATGCACCTGCTGGGCGACTACGCCACCCTGGCCCGCGTACTGCTGGCATTGCCGTTGCTGGTGATCGCGGCACCGCGCTCGGATGCGCTGCTGCGCAATGCCTTCCGCCAGCTCACCCATGCCAGCCTGGTTCCGCCCCAACGCCAGGGCCGCATGGACGCGCTGCTGGGCAGGGTCCGCCGCTGGCGTGACGGGTGGTTCCCCGAAACCCTCTGCGTCGTCATCGCCTGGGCGCCGCTGTTGTTCGGCGGCGACCACGCAAGCCTGTTGCCGGGCGTGGCGGATTGGCGCCTGGACCACGGCGTGCTGACCGCGGCGGGCCGCTGGTACGAGTGGGTCGCCGTGCCGCTGTTCCGCCTGGTGGCATTGCTGTGGCTGTGGCGTTTCCTGCTGTGGACCTGCGTGCTGTGGCGCCTGCCCCGCAGCGGCCTGGTCCTGCATGCCGAACATCCCGATGGCGCCGGGGGCCTGGCCTTTCTCGGGGTCGCCCAGGAACGCTTCGCCGTGCTGGCGCTGGCCGGTGGCCTGCTGCTGGCCGGCGCGTGCGTCAACCATGTGCAGTATCTCGGCGACAGCCTCTACACCCTGCGCCACCTGCTGGTCGGCTATGTGGTCGCGGCGACGCTGCTGCTGGTCGCGCCCCTGCTCCTGCTGATGCCGATCCTGATGCGGGCCAAGCGCCATGCGCTGTACCGCTTCGATGCACTGGGCAACCGCGCTGCCGATCTGTTCGACGCGCGCTGGCAATCCGCCCAGCAGCAGACGCCCGCGGCGGACTCCCTGCTCGATCACGGTGATGCTTCCGCGCTGGCCGACTTCAGTGGGGTGTACAAAGGCCTGGCCGGCATGTCGGTACTGCCGTTGAACCGCTGGAACCTGCTGTGGATCGCGCTCCACGCGGTGCTGCCCCTGCTGCCGCTGGTGCTGCTGGCGATGTCGGTGGACGAGCTGGCCCGCAAGCTGCTGGACATCCTGGTCTAGCCCGCCCGCGGATCAGCCCCGGTACGTGCCGTGCAGGGACCGCGAGACGAACGACTCCCCCTTCACCGCGGCGAGCACGGCCTGCAGGAGGTCATCGCCCGCATCGGATTTGAGCACATAGCTGCACGCATCCAGCGCCATCGCCTGCGACACCATCTGCGGCTCGGCATGCACCGTGATGAACACCACGCCCAGTACGGGGCGTTGCAGGCGCAACCGACGCGCGGCCTCCAGCCCGTTCAATTCCGGCATGCCGATGTCGGTGACCACCACGTCGGGCAGCATCGCCTGCGCCGCCTGCACCAGCGAGGCACCGTCCTGGACCAGTCCGATCACCTGGAACTGCTGGGCCAACAGGCCGCGCAGCTGGCGGCCCATCGCACATCCATCTTCTGCCAGCAGCACACGGACAGCATTCATCGCACTCGCCCGTTCGATGCCTGCCACGATGGTGTGGCCGGACACGGTTCGGTAACAAGGGAAAAACAACCGGTGGCGGGCAAGTAAATCTACTTGCCCGCTCTGCACGCATGCCGCCTGGTGCCTGCCGCCTAGTGACGGATCAGACCTTCCAGTTCGGCCTTGCGCACCAGCTCCAGCGTGCCGTGCACGCCCAGCTCCTGCATGATCGCGTACTTGTGCGATTCAACCGTACGCACCGATACCCCGAGCTCGTAGGCGATCTGCTTGGAGCGCAGGCCGCGCGCCACGTATTCCAGGATGCGCAGCTGCTTTTCGGTCAGTACGTACTGGCAGCGACCCGAGGACACGATCGCATTGGCTGCCAGGGTCGGGGTCACATACGTCTGGCCGTCCATCACCCCATTGATCGCGCGGACCAGTTCATCGCCGGCCGCGCTTTTGAGGATGTAGCCCCGCGCTCCGGCCCGGATGGCCTCGGCCGCCATGCTGGATTCGTCGTGCATCGTAAGGAACACGAACGGCGTCATGCAGCCCTCGCTGCGGACCTGGCGCATCACGTCGATGCCGCTGATCCCGGGCATGCTGATATCCGAGACCACCACATCCGGTGACTCACGATGCAGCGAGTCCAGCAGTTCCTCGCCGGAGGCCACCAGCACGATCGATTCGAAACAGTCCATCAGCAATCTTTCGATACCCTGCGCCACCAGCATGTGGTCATCGGCGACGACCACTTTGCGGAACGGTACGGACATCGACTGCGCGCACGAAACGCCCATTTGCATTATCTCCATTGGCTTCAATCATCCCCTGATTGACCTGCAGGTGCGGCCGTCATCGCCCACAGCAGCGGGCGTGATGGCATCCCTTTCTGTCGTCCCGGTGCATCTGCAGCCAGCCGAACATGCGAGCCCCGCCGTGATGGGATCGTGATGCGATGCGTGCCACCACTGCGCTCGACCCGCAGCGTGTTCAGGCCGGCATTCAGCGTCTCAGCGTGTCTCGTGGACATTCCCCGAAGACATTCCGGTAGGTCACCGAGAAGCGTCCGAGGTGCCCGAAGCCCAGCCGCAGGGCGATGTCGGTCACGCTGTCGTGCGTGTCCGCCTGCAGCAATGCCGTGCGCGCGCGGTTCAAGCGGGCCAGCTGGTGCCAGTGGCAGGGCCCATGTCCGTAGGCATCACGAAACAGACGTTCGAGCTGGCGTTCGCCCACGCCCAGCGCGAGCGACAGGGCGGCACTGTCGAAGGGCCGGTCCAGATGGGCTTTCAGATAGTCTTCGGCCCGCCGCACGACGGCATCGCGGTGACGTTCGATCCAGCTGCCATCGGCACGTCGCTGCGGTCCGGCATCGGCGGCACTGACGGCGTCCACGAAGGCGCCCAGCAGCAGCGCCGACTGCGCCGCCAGCTGCTCCGGCGTGATCAGGCCCTCCCAGCGGGCGGCAGTGTCCAGTGCGGAGAACACGCCGTAACGCAGTGCCTGCGCGTGCGCGGGGGCGGCCGGTCGGCTGCACCATCCACGGCGTGGGAGGCGCAGTTCGCGGCCTACCCGCGCCACGGCCTCGCGCTGCAGGACCTCGCGCGGAATCAGCAGCACGGCCCACTGCCAGCCCCCGGGCTGCGGCCGCACATTGAGCTCGCTGTCTTCGGCGAACACCATCACCTGGCCCGCCGGAACCCAGCGTCCGTTGGCCCACATCGGCTGCTGGCAGGACACCGCCATCGCCAGTGCGATCATTCCTTCGCCGAAACTGCCGCTGGCGAAAATCGGCAGCGTATAGGCGCCGCTGTCCAGGCTGAACTCCGGAAAGACCAGCCGCTGCAGGCACGCGCGGAAATGTCCGGCGGCGAGCAGGCGCTGTTCGAACCGGGTGTCGCGCACTACCCCCAGCAACGCATCGGCGTCGAAACCATCGACGACGAAGCGGCTGTACGGGGCCATCGGTTCGTCCATGCCAGTTCCTCGAACAGGTCGGAAATCGGATAGCGCGACGGGGGACAAGCTGTTTACATCGGTGCGATTTTGGGGCGGAAACGACATCGCTACAAGCGGTGACACGCTGCCCCGCAAGCGTGAAACGCATCACATTGAGATCTGTCCGGGGGAGGCGTTGCACGCCTCGGGGACAGGCCTCGATTCGAAGCTTCCTCACGCACCCACCGAGGTCCACGTGCGCGTCAACGCGACTGTTACGCACATCGCTCCGGTAAACGGCCCCCGCGCGCCATCGCCGGATGACCCGGTCAATCCAGCGACCTCCACACGCCCATCACCTGCGCTTCGCGTCGCATTTACGCTCGTCCTGCCCCTGTTGATCGGATGCCTGTTAGGCCAGCTGTTGCCGACGCTGGCGCAGATGCCGGGGTTTCGCCTGCACGTGTTGTGGATTCCAGGGCCGCTGTTGATGGGCTGGTTGCTGTTCACGCCGCGTCCGCAATGGCGGACCTGCCTGCTGGCGGCCGCGGCCGGTGCCGTGCTGGCGTCCGCGCTGGTGCCGTTCGTCGCCCTGAATGGCCTGATGGCCGGTGCCGGTGAAATCGTCCTCGTGGCCGCCGCGGCCTGGCTGCTGCTGCGCTGGCGCGGCACGGGTCCGCCGCTGGAGGGATATCGCGATATCGCGTTGTTCGTCGTGCTCGGGGGCATCGCGCTTCCCGTGTGCGTGGCGTGGTGGCAGATGCTCGTCTTTCCCGATGCGCCCCGCGGGCTGGCACCGGGCGTGCTGCTCACACGGCTGCTCTGCAGCAGCGTCAGCTACCTGCTAATCGTGCCGGTGGTGGTCAACATCGCGCGGGTGCTGCAGTCACCGGAACGTCGCGCCGGCTGGCGTTGGCGTACCGTCGCCATCGCCATGCTTCTGTTGGGGGCGCTCGGCGTGATCTGGGGCATGGACTGGGCCGATGGGGTGATGACGCCGCTGCTGGTGCTGGCCCCCATCCCGCTGCTGATCTGGGCGTTGATCGTGTTCGGGGTCAGCGGCGCGTCGGTTTGCATGCTGTTGGTGGCGGTGCTGGCGATGCAGTTGAGCATGGCCGGTGTAGGACCGTTTGCCTTCTGGACACCCGAGCGCAACCTGATCACCGCCCAGGTGTGGACCCTGGGCACCAGCTGCGCCCTGCTGTTCCTTGGCGCGCTGTCCGAACAGAAGCTGTCCAATCACCTGAAACTGCAGCAGGCCTATCGTCGGCTGGGTGAGGTGACCGGGCGGATGCTGGTGGTGCAGGAAGAAGAGCGCACACGCATCGCGCGCGACCTGCATGACGACGTCAACCAGTCGCTGGCGGCGATCTCGATCTGCCTGAGTAGCCTGCGCAACCAGATTCCCGACGCCGAACGCCACAGCGTGGTCGAACTCCAGGAGCAGTTGCTGACTGTGTCCAATGACATCCGGTCCATCTCCCACGAACTGCATCCGAGCATCCTGCGTTTCACCGGCCTGGCCAGTGCGCTCGATGCGTTCTGCATCAAGCGCAATGCACGTGGCGCGCTGCGCGTGCGATGCCGGATCGAAAGCCCGCCCCGGCTCGGTGACGACCGCGAGCTGAGCCTGTTCCGGATCGTGCAGGAAGCGGTGAACAACGTGGACAAACACGCACATGCCAGTACCGCCCACGTCCTGGTGACGGTGCGCGGCGAGCAGCTGCTGCTGCGGGTCGACGACGATGGCATCGGCATGCCGGTAGCGGGCAGCATGCCGGCGGCGCCGGGCCTGGGCATGATCAGCATGGAAGAGCGCGCGCGGCTGCTGGGTGGCAGCCTGCAGATCGGTTCCAGCCCGCTGGGCGGCACCCGTGTCGAAGTGCGCTTTCCGTTGGGTGATGCCGCGACCAAGCTGTCGCCGCTGCGCGTGGTCCCGCCCCCGTAAAGATACTGAGGCCGGACGCGTAGAAAGGCGGTTGTACGGGCCGCATCGGCCGGACACAGTAAACCGACACTTGCCCGTGGAACGCCCCATGCACTGGAATACCCTGCCCTCCGGCTGCCGGCATGGCGCGGCCCTGCTCGCGCTTACCTGCGCGTTCACGGCGTGCACGTCGTCTCCGCCCCTGTCGACCGCGGCACCGCCGACCGCTGTACCCGCCGCCGTGCCTGCCCCCGCCCCGGTGCCGGAGCTGCGCCCCGGCGTTCCGGCCGGCTACCTCGGGCGCGCACTGCCGGACAGCCTGGCCCTGCTGCCGATGCCCCCGGCCAAGGGCTCGGCGGCATTCGCCAACGACCAGGCCATCCACCGCGTGGCGCAGCAGCTGCGAGGCACGCCCCGATACGCGCTGGCGGCCACGGATTCGGACCTGCACTTCCCGCAGGTGGCCAACTCGTTCTCCTGCGCGCTAGGGGTGCCGATCAGCCAGCAGACATCGCCGGCGCTGTACCTGCTGCTGCAGCGCACGCTGGTCGATGCCGGGCTCGCCACCTATGCCGCCAAGGACCATTACAAGCGCACGCGCCCCTTCGTGTTCTACAAGGAAGGCACCTGTGCGCCCGCCGATGAGGCCTCCCTGAGGACCGACGGCTCCTATCCGTCCGGGCATACCGCCATCAGCTGGAGCTGGGCCCTGCTGCTGACCGAGCTGAGCCCGGACCGCGCTGACGCCCTGCTCGCACGTGGCCGGGCGTTCGGTGAAAACCGCCTGATCTGCAACGCGCACTGGCAGAGCGACGTGCTCGAAGGGCGTGCGGTGGCTGCCGGCGCGGTGGCCGCCCTGCATGCCAACGCTGATTTCAACCGCGACATGGCGCTCGCGCGGGCGGAGATCCAGTCGCTGCGCAGCAACAGTGTGCAGCCCAGCAACTGCGAGGCGGAGAAAGCAGCGCTGGCCATCCCGATTCCCGGGGTCCTCTAGCGCACGACCGTGCGTGACCCGCCGACCCGTGCCAACCTGCGCCGATCTCCACCCCGAAGGCGCAGCAGATGGCACAGGTCCAGATCGTTTCCGATGGCGTCAATTACCGCCACCACATCCGCAGCGGCGAGCACGCGCTGGTGGCCGACGAACCAGTGAGTCTGGGTGGCCAAGGCGGCAGGCATGGCTCCCTTCGATCTCTACCTGGCTTCGCTTGCCGCCTGCACGGCCATCACCCTGCGCATGTAGAGCATCGGCAGGGGAACATTACGAACTTGGCCAAAAGCGGCCTAGGTAGTTGAAACACATGGAGAATGTTGCGGGACGCAGTGCTACATTAGAAGCGGCTTCCTGCCATCTCGAGATGCGTACGGCTTGAGACGACTGTGCTTTCGTTCGACCGAGACCTGACCTTCTGCACGGCTTAGCCGGGCTGACGCAAGTGCCCACCTAGATCAGGAGGGCTTGTGATGTCATAAGGCGATCTACGTAAAATTACTGAGCGGAGCACGGTGGAAATCCTCTTGCCACCGTACCTGGGGCAAACCAGAGTGTGCCTGGATCTTTAATGTCGGCGCGCAAGCTGAGTCGTTTCAGTCCACTGGTTCGAGTCGAGTGTTCGACCTGAGCTGGAGCGTCTCCCAGTACATCCAGCCAAAGTCGAGCCCATGCCATGCGCTTAGTGCCCTGCGTCGTGTTCTCCCTGATGATCTCGGTCCTGGTGCTTCCGGCGTGCCAGCGTCAGCAAGGCCATCCCGATTCTGCAGAAGCAGCGCCGGCGGCGGCCCAACCCGCCCCGACCGCCAGCCAAGAAGAGTCAGAGGCGCGCGCCATCTCCAAGGATGCCTACATCTATGCCTTTGCGATGCTTGAAAACTACAACACGCTCTACAAGCAGGTTGCCGATCCCAAGGCCCCAGAGTATGTCGGCGGCTTCGGAAAATTCCGGCACTACTCCCAGCTGTACACGCCGGACAACCACGACGTCGTGACACCCAACAACGACACGCCATATTCATGGGCGTGGCTGGACCTTCGTGCGGAACCGTGGGTAGTCACCGTGCCCGAGGTGGCCGAAGGACGCTACTACGTTCAGCAGTGGGTGGATCTTTTCACCTACAACTTTGCCTATATCGGTTCGCGCGCCACCGGCAACGAAGCGGGCAGCTACCTCATCGCCGGCCCCGGCTGGCGAGGCGACAAGCCGGACGGCATCAAGGCCGTGTTTCCCTCCGAGACGGCACTGGTGCTGACGCTCACCCGCACCGCGCTGAACGGCCCCAACGACATCGCCAACGTCAAAAAGGTGCAGGCGGGGATGACGCTGCAGCCACTGAGCAGTTACCTGAAGACCCAAGCGCCCCCGGCCGCACCGCAGATCGAGTTCCCTGCGTATGACGCCGGCAAGGTGCATTCACGCGATTTTATCGGCTATCTCAATTTCCTGCTGCAGTTCACTCAGCCGACGAATCCGGAAGAGGTCGATCTGATGCAGCGTTTCGAGAAGATCGGTATCGGCCCTGGGCGCCCGTTCGACGCTACGACCCTTAGCCCGGCGCGCCTGGCCGCGATTGATGCCGGCATCGCCGATGCCAAAGCGGCCATGGCCGAGAAGGCCAAGGCGACGCTCTCCTCCAATGGCCTGTTCGGCTCGCGCGCGTTCCTGAAGAACGACTACCTCACCCGCGCCATCGCCGCCGAGAAAGGTCTGTACGGAAACTCGATCGAGGAAGCCTGGTACGGCGGCTATGTAGGCAACGGCAACAAGCCCTCGACGATCCACTTCAGCAAGGACACCCTGCCGCCGGCGAAGTTCTTCTGGTCGGTCACGTTGTACACACTGCCGGACCGATTCCTGTACGCCAATGACCTGAAACGCTACTCCATTGGTGATCGCACCCCGGAACTCAAGTACGACCCTGACGGCGGACTGACCCTGTATGTCAGCCACGTCTCCCCGGGCAAGGATAAGCAGAGCAACTGGCTGCCGGCGCCGGCCGGGCCCTACAGCGCAGTGGGGCGTGTTTACGGCCCAAGCCCCGCCGCCATCGAAGGCAAGTGGAACCTGCCTCCCCTGCAGCCGGTTCAGACACTCACGCCTTGATTCGCGCAGGACTATGTCGGCGAACCAGACCACCGAGGAGATACCGCATGCACGATCATCGAATTCCGTCCGCTCCAGGGATCGGGATGCTCCTTGCCCTGGCCGGCTGCATCACACTCAGCGCCTGTAGCGAGCGGGCATCGTCCGGTAAGGAGAAGGACGCGGCCGCCACCGCAAGCCAACCGACTCCGCCCGCGCAAGCGCCGGTAGATGCTTCAGCGTTGGACGAAGCCCGGACGACCGCAAGGGACGCTTATGTCTACGGTGTCCCGATGGTGGACACCTACAAGACCGTCTATGCGTTCAACGTCGACACCGCCAACCCGCAGTACAAGGGGCCGTTCAATTCCATCCTGAACATCGCCCGGGTGTTCACCCCGGACGACACCGCTTTCGTCACGCCGAATTCGGATACGCCCTATTCCTTCGCCATGCTGGATCTGCGGGCGGAGCCGGTCGTCATTGCCGTGCCGAAGATGGAGAAAGATCGCTACTTCGTTTTCCAGTTGATGGATCTCTACACCTTCAATTTCGACTACATCGGCAGTCGCACCACCGGCAATGACGGCGGCAGCTTCCTGATTGCAGGGCCGGGCTGGAAGGGCGAGGCCCCCAATGGCATCAGCAAGGTGATCCGGTCTGAGACCGACCTGGTCAGCGTGGTTGGACGCACACAACTGTTCAACGCCGCCGACCTCGAGAACGTGAAGAAGATCCAGGCCGGTTACAAGGTGCAGCCGTTGTCAGCGTTCGCGGGTACGCCGGCGCCGCCGCCCGCGCCAGCCATCGCATGGATCAAACCAACACCGCCCGCGCAGGACCGTACGTCGCTGGAGTTCTTCAATCAGCTGGCGTTTCTGCTGCAGTTCGCGCAGCCGCCGCACCCGAGTGAGGCTGCCCTGCGCGAACGCTTTGCCACGCTGGGTATCGAGCCGGGCAAGCCGTTCGATGCCAACCAACTATCGCCGCCGATGCAGGCCGCGCTCAAGGAGGGCATGGCCGAAGGGCAGAAGCAGATCGATAACAAGCGCGCGTCGCTGGGCGGCAAGACCGATGCCCTGTTCGGCAGCCGGGACTTCCTGAAGAACGACTATGTCGCCCGTGCCACCGGTACGCAGGTCGGTATCGGTGCGAACTCCCGCGAAGAGGCGATGTATCCCATCCTGGACAAGGATGCCAATGGCCAGCCGTTGGACGGCAGCAAAGGAGCGTACACGCTGCACTTTGCAAAGGATCAACTGCCGCCCGTCGACGCCTTCTGGTCGGTCACCATGTACGGACTGCCGCAGCAGTTGCTGGTCAAGAATCCGATCGACCGCTATCTGATCAACTCGCCGATGCTGCCCGAATTGAAGAAGGACCCCGACGGTGGGCTGACGATCTACGTCCAGGCGGAATCGCCCGGTAAAGAGAAGCAGGCCAACTGGTTGCCGGCACCCAACGGGCCATTCGTCATGTTCATGCGCTACTACCGCCCCAAGCCTGCATTGCTGGAGAACCGCTGGACCACCCCCGACGTGGTCAAGACGCCTGACGTCGCCGGCAATTAACTGCACAATCTTCTGCACGGAGACGCGCATGGCACAGCACTATCCCACAGCGTTGCCAGACTGCCATGGTTGGCTGGGGACGGAGACCATCAACACCCGCTACGGGGAGTTCCAGTTCCGCAGTCGCTATCCCGAGGCTGACAGCGCGCAGCGGTTGTGCGACTGGCAGCTGCTGAACCGCGCCGTCGAGGTGTACACGACGCATGTGCCCGCAGTCTCGATGTTCTAGTTCCGCAAGGGCCTGGCCGACTGGGGTATCAGCCAGGCGAACGAGGTGGTCATCTGGGAGTCCCTGATGGACTCCAAAACGCTGTTGCTGACGGCCAAAACCGATACCGTTTACATGATCGGATTCCTCGACCTTCGCCGCGACGGCCCCACGGTGATCCAGGCGCCGCCGGCATGCTTGGCCTTCTCGATGACATGTGGATGCGCTACGTGACCGATATCGGCATGGCCGGCCCGGATAAGGGCCAGGGCGGAAAGTATCTGATTCTTCCTCCCGGCCATGACGGTCCGGTTCCCGAAGGCTATTTTGTCTCACAGTCTGCGACGCACGGGGTATGGATGCTGCTGCGGGCTATCGACTCTGAGCCCGCCGATGCGACGGCCCGCTTGAAGCAACTGCGAATTAACCCGCTGGATATGCAGAACCACCCGCCTGCGATGCGATTCGTTGATGGCTCGGGCAAGCAGATCGATACCATAGCGCCCGACGACTACCGGTACTTCGAGCAATTGGGGCTTGTCGTGCAGGCCGATTCAGCAGGGGCGTTGACCTCGCTGGAGCACTTCTACCTGGCCGAGCTGGGCATGGGATCCGGCGTCATTTTCGCCCCGGATCAGAAGATGGCGGCGTTGCTCGCCGAGGCGGCAGCCATCGGCCAGGCCTTGGTCCGGATGAGCTCTTTCGCCTCCACCGATCCGGCCGCTGCTGTATACCCGGATCGTCATTGGCGGTGGGCCTTCCTGGGCGGCAGCCATACGTTCGATGCCCAGGGGTACGCCAATCCGGATCGCCGCTCTGCTTTCGCGTATGCCGCCACGGGTAACACACCCGCCATGACGTCGCAGGTTGGCGGCGCCGGTTGCCAGTACTACTTGGACGCCCTTCGACGGCTCTGGGGCCTACCTGGACGGTGGCCAACACTACAGCCTCCACCTGCCCCCGACATTCCCGTGAAAGACTTCTGGTCCGTTACGGTCTATGTCGCTGGCAGCCGCTCAATGCTCCGCAACGGCACGCGCTTCCCCAGCGTCAGCCAGTACACCGATCCCCACTTCAATGCCGGTGGCTCGATCGACATCCACTTCGGCCCCGACGCGCCGCAAGGCCGGGAGCAGAACTGGATCCGCACCGTGCCAGGAAAGGGCTGGTTCCCGATCCTTCGGTTCTATGGCCCGTTGCAGCCCTTCTTCACCAAGACGTGGAGGCCCGACGACATTCAGTGCACGCAATGAAGTTCAAGCGCTCTGGTGCCTTCACCCAATCAGGAGACGCCCCCATGACGGTTGCAGCAAAACTGTTGGTCCTGGGCTGTGTGCTCTTCGCCACCGACGCTGCCGCGCAGAGCGCCGGCACGGACGCCGCAGCGTCCAGCGAAGATATCGCGCGCAAGCTGGCGGATCCCGGCGCGGCATTGATCTCAGTGCCGTTCCAGTACAATTACCAGGGCTCGGTCGGTCCGGGCGGCGACTTTCACACCCAGCAATTGAAGATTCAGCCAGTGATCCCCTTCGTGGGTGAGAACGGCAAGCTCATCCTGCGGCCCATCCTGCCGCTGAGCTGGAACCAGTTCCCCGAGGACAAACACGGCACCGGCGATCTGTTCGTGCAGGGCTACTACATCCCCAAGACCGCCGCCGAGGCGCGCGGTACCGAGATTGGGTTCGGTGCCGCCGTATTGCTCGATACCGCTTCGCACGACAGTCTCGGCACCGGAAAGTACTCGCTGGGTCCAGCGTTCATCCTGGTGAACAAGACCAAATCGTGGACCGTGGGCGCGCTGGCCAATCATGTTTGGTCGATCGGCGGCGATAGCGATCGGGAGGATGTCAGCAGCACCAGCGTGCAGCCCTTCGTCACCCGCAACCTGCCTGACGGCTGGTCACTGAGCTTCACCTCGGAGACTAACTACAACTGGAAGGCGGCTAGGCGCGATGCCTGGACTGTTCCGATAGGCGCCACTGTCTCCAAAGTGCTGCGCTTCGGGCACACCCCGGTGAGCCTGGGCCTGGGCGGGTTCTACAACGTGGACCGGCCGCAGTTCGCCAGCCGATGGACAGGGCGCTTCTCGGTCACGCTTGTTTTCCCAGAGTAGCCAGCATCAATCCCGCGACCTCTGCCACGGTCCCGTCAACTGGAACGATCAATCGCGATGACCAAGTGGCCTGTGCGACACGCGCACAGACGCTGCACCTAGGCCGGCACTGGCTAACCCGGCTGCGCTCGCGCATAGGACGAATCAGTGCCTTAGATGTGATGACAATGCGCGCTGCACCAGGTCAACGCCGACGCACCCGCCCACTCGTTGCAGAAGTTGGATCAAACAGGTCCAACATCCATTCCCTGAGCGGCCTCCAACGTGGTGCTCGGACGAGGGTAGGTGTTGACCTTCGATGACCGCTTACCGCTGGAAGCGGACATCAGGGGGCAGAATTATTTTGCGCTCAAGCTCGGAGTCAGGTCACGACGCCGAGAGTACTGATGAAGAGAATCTACAAGTCACAATGTCTTGCTATGTTCAACATCTCGATCGTAATTCAGGCCGAGCGCATATGTCTTGGCCAAGTCCCACTTGATGTCGGTCTCGAGCACCCTGAACGAAGGACCGAAGTACTCCCAAAACACCCACTTCCCCTTTGGTTCCCAGTACTCAGTGATCAAACTGGTGATGCTTTTATCGTCTCGAAGCCGATTGTGCAGCTCATGTATCAGCCGAAACGGCGCCTTGTGGAAAACACTCATCTCGACTCGATAGACCTTGATGTCACACTGAGCTAATCCGGGTTGGCTCATCAAGAATCGCGCTGCAGCTTCGGCGCTATCAGCGGCAAAGACGCAAGTTGAACGCGTGGGAAGTCCAGATGGTCGCATCCGTTCGAGTTCTGCAACGACGTTCAAGTAATAGCAAGTTGGCGAACTTGCAGTGATTACGTTACCGACGGCCAAATCGCTGGTAGTTGCGTGAAAGAGAGTCGCGTCGCTGTTTGACATTAGGGTCAACTAGTATTTTGTTGGCTAAATGCTAGTTCAGTCTCGTGGGCATCGTAAGCCGGATGACGTATGGATCTGCTTTTGGTAAAAGGTGGGCGCCGGCACTGCGGTCAGATTCCCGCTTATAACCGAAGACCGCTCTCGGCCGAGGCTGTGTAAAAACGCCTGACCACCGAGCGCGGGCGAGTTGCCCATGCATACGCCATGTCCATGCGGACGATGGCATCGCAATTTTCAAGCCGCGATTGCCTTCAACATGCCAGGCATGCCGATGATCTTGATCATCCGCTTCATGTTGTAGGCCAGCACGGCCAAGCTGATCTCGGTTCTGACCTTCGGCAACGTCTTGGTTAGTAGCGGCGTAGTGCCCAACCACGCCTTGAGGGTGCCGAAGACATGCTCGACCGTCTGACGCCGCGCAACGGCGACCTGTGGTCTGGCGTCGAGCCGCAATTGCATCGCCTCAAGCACGTGTTCGTGCTCCCAGCGGCTGATCCGCCTGTGGCGCGCTGTGCTGCACTGTTCGCGCATCGGGCAGGCAGGACAGGCGGATGACCAATACTTGCGCAGCGTCAGGCCGTTTTCTTCGCTGGTGAAGCGATGCGTGGCCTGCTCGCCGGCCGGGCAACGATAGGCATCCAGCGCCGGCTCGTAAACGAAGTCCCGCTTGTCGAAGCGCCCTTCGGCTTTGCTGTTCGAGGTCAGCGGCTTGAGCACGAGCGGGATAATGCTGTTTTGCTCGCAGGCCAGGATCTGTGGGGCGTTGTAGTAACCACGATCGGCCAATGCGGTCAGGTGGTCGCTGCCCAACGCGGCTTTGGCCTTGAGCGCCATGGGAGCAAGCTGCGTCCGATCATGTCCGATGTTGGTGACCTCGTGGGCCACGATCAGGTGATGCTCGGCGTCGACCGCGGCCTGCAGGTTGTAGCCCACCGTGCCGGTGGCGCGCCCCGTCGAGGTCATCGACCTAGCATCGGGATCGGTCAGCGAGATCTGGTGATCGGGCGCTTCCTGCAACTGCTGTTCAATACGATCCAGCGCTGCCATCTGTTCGCGCACCTTGGCCAGCTTGCCACGCAGCTGCGGGACGCGCGCCTCGGTCAGCAGTGCCGGATCGCGATCGGCCCGATCCAATTCGGCGAGATAGCGGGCCACGCTCTCGTCGAGCTGGCTGCGCCGTGCCCTGATCTTGCCGACTGTGAAGTTACGATCGCGGCTGTTGACCGCCTTGAACTTGCTGCCATCGATCGCGACCACGGCATGCGAGAACACCTTCATCCTCCGGCACAACGCAGTGAAGCGACTGCACACCGCCACGATGGCGGCGCCGTTGTCCTTGCGGAAGTCGGCGATCGTCTTGAAATCGGGCGCCAGACGCCCCGTCAGCCAAATTGCCTCTAGGTTGCGCTGCGCCTCACGCTCCAAGCGGCGGCTGGACTGCACTCGGTTGAGGTAGCCATAGATATAGATCTTGAGCAGCGCAGCCGGGTGATAAGCGGGTCGGCCACCGGCGGCACGGCTGGCGGCATCGAAGCCCAGTGACCCGAGATCCAGCGCATCCACGAAGGCGTCGACGAGGCGAACGGGATTGTCCTGGTGGACGTAATCCTCGAGCCGATCAGGCAGGAGAAGCGCCTGGGTCCGATCCACGCCATCGACGAATCGCTTCATGATCAGCACCAATCGAAGAGTGTCTTGATCTTGCCAGCGATGCCTGGGTTTTCACACAGCCTCGGCCAGTAGCGGACGCTTCCAAGACTTGCACTATGCCGGTTCCGACGTCGGGTTGATGAGATCCAGACGTGCCGACTCGAATGAACGAATCTCACCAACTAGCTCTGAGTGAAAGACGTCCACCATCAGATCGTCGGCTACGGATATGAACTCTGAATCGACGAGCCTCGTGCGGCTTTGCCGTGCTACAAGGTGCACCTCAAGCCGTGCACTCCAGTGCGGCGGAGCGTGCCGGTCTGCGTAGACCACTCCGTGACGGATCGTGAGGAGAATCTACGCGCGGGGAATTGATGGAAAAAAGGGCATGAGCGGCATATTACTAACGCATGGGGATATATATGCAGCCCTACCAGTTCAAGCGCATCCCGAGCTTTCCGTTCCACGCCGTCTCGTCACCGTCCAGGCTCCAGTTGTAGTCGATGTCGGCGTACAGATAGCCCGTGTCGCTGACCTGCCACGTGCCGCCCAGGCCAACCTCACCCCAGCTGCCCCCCAGATCCACCGCGAACGGCACGTAGCCGCTGTTGGTCGCGAAGCGGGCGCTGGGTGCGCCACGGAACTCGTGCCAGAGGTTCGCACGCAGCCATGCGTTGCTGGTGCGCACCATGCCGGCGCGGTTCTCACGCTGGCCGTTGCGGTTCAAGCGCGCGCCGAACCGGCCTACCAGTGAATCGCCGTCCTCGAAGCTCACTTGCAGGGTGTCCTCGCGCAGGTCGTCGACGTCGATCTGCTGCCAGATCACCTGGGCCTGCGGCTCCAGCCGCCAGCGCCCGTCTTCAATGGTCAGGCCGTCGCCGTCATTGAGCACGAAGGGCCATCCGCCCTCGAGCGACAGCGCCATTCCGGTCGCGTCCAGTAAGCTCTCGGTGCTGCGCGGCGACTTCACCCGCATGTCGTACCAGGTGTACTGACCCACGGCATCGAGGTACGCGCCTTCGGCACTGAACGCGGTCCAGTACAACCCGACCGAGCCCGCCTTGAACCGGTCATTGCCGGCGTGGATGCGGTAGTCCAGGTAGTTGTGGCGGACGTTGCCCTCGCCCTTGCCATATGCCAGATAGAACCCCGCATGGCGGCGGCTGAGGTCGCCGGCATCGATGTGGCGGTACAGGTCGGCACCGATCTGCAGGGCGTCGAAGCGGTAGTCGAAATCCGGGCCGCGGTCGCCGTAGATGCCGCGCCGGCCACCGTCGTGCTCACCATCGTGGCCAACGTACCGCAGCCAGGCGCCGTTGAATCCGCTGCGTCGCGTATCGAGATCGTCGCGCTGGCGCAGCAGTTGCTCGTCGCCGACCCGCTCGTGAAGGGTATCGATCAGCGTGCGCCCATACACCTGCGCCATGGCCGGCGCAGCGGCGATCAGGGAGACTTCCTGCCGGTAGGCGGGAGGCAGCCGGGGTTCCGGGTCCGGGTCCGGGTCCGGCGCGGGCGGCGCCGGCGGCTCGGGCGGCAGATTGGGCGGGCATGGCGGGATGGGCGCGCCCGGTGCGGCGCAGTCGATGGCAGTGCGCAGGAACCAGCTGTTCTCCACGTCCGCGCCTCCGTCGGCCGCAGCGCCACCACGGTACAGGAAGTATTCGTAGGGTCCGGCAACCACCGGCGCTGCCAGGCGGAAATTGTCCGGCGCGCTTGTCGCGGCAAGCGCCTGCACCACGCGGATGCCGTCCGCCCGCGTCAGATCGCCCAGGCCACCGCTGGCGTGTATCTCCAGCTGCCCCGGCCCACTGCTGGCGCCGCCGGACACCACCAACTGATCGGAAGGCGAATCATCGGCAGCCAGCCAGGTGTTGAGCACCAGCGTCCCATCGCCGCCATAACCGGACACGGTGAGCGTTTTGTATCCGGAGGCCACGCTCGGGTCGCCCGCGGGCGGCGCGAACAGGATCCGGCTGCGCGTGTTCTGCACCGTGGTGAGGTTGGAGCTGCCGCTCATGTTCCACAGCGAGTCCTGCAGGAGGAGATTGGCTGCCGCGCCCGGATCGGTCAGCGCTGCGCCATTGAGCGCGCTCCGGGTGGCCGTGATGTCGGCAACGGTCGGCGTCTGCGCGGCCGGCAGCGCGAACACGGCCGAGGCCGTGGCCGTTGGCAGCGGCGTGGACGGGTCATCCGGCGGCAGGTCCGGTGGCAGGTCGGGCACCACGGCGTCGAGCAGCTCGAAGTTTTCGATATTGCCCACATGCAGCCACAGCCCGTCGCCGGTGGCCGTGACCGTATCCAGCGCGATGTCGGCCGCGCCAATGGCCGCCACGGCCGGCCCTGCGTCACTGCTCAGCCCGGTGCCGGTCACTGCCGCCGACGCGGCTGCCGGATCGCCGCGCACGAACAGCGCGACGGCACCCGGGCCGTGGGTGGCGATGGTCGAGCCATCGACCTCCACGCGCCCGCCATTCCAGGCAATGGCCCCGTGGGCGAGCTCACCGGTGGTATCCACGCGGCTGCCGCCGGCGAGGGTCAAGCGGCTGTTGCCCGCCCACGAGATCAGTCCATGGGCCTGGATGCCGGTGGTACCGACCGTGCTGGCAGTGGCGTTGAGCAGGCTGTCGGCATACCCGGCCAGGCCGTATCCATGCCAGCCGCTGGTGTTGATGGTGACGCCCGTGGCGTCGATGCGCCCTGCCCCGGCCGCGCGTGCGCCGATCGAATCGGTGCCGCGCGTAGAGACCGTGACGTTGGCGATCGTGGCGCGCCCGTCCACGCCCTGGATGTTGAAGCCCTCGCTGAAGTCGCCCAGCGTGGTGATCGTGTTGCGGGCGCCGGTGGGCGCGCCGCTGAGCGGATCGACATTCATCCAGACCCGGCCCCCGGCTGCACCCGCGTAAACGCCGTGGCCGCTGATCCCCGAGGCGACGAAGCTGGCCGGGTCACTGACCGGGTTGCCGGCCGCATCCACCGGCCGGCCGAAGGTGGCCAGGCCGGGATCGGTGCCGAGCAGCACGCCGGTGTAAATGGTGTCGCCGCCGGAGATCAGCGTGCCGGGTGTACCGCCGCCTGCGTTGAGGGTCATGCCTGGGCGGCCGGAATTGATGATGGTGACGCCCGCGCTGTCGATGGTGCCGCCGGTCGCATTGAGGCCGCTGCTGCCGGGACCGCCGGCGCCGATGTACAGATCGCGCGCGGTCACCCGCGTGGCCGCGCCGTCGGAACGGATCCCGCCGCCGCTTCCCGACGTAAGCAGTGTGGAATCTTCCACCGACAACTGCGCGCCGGCCTGCGCGTAGATCGCATTGGAATTGATGTCCAGCGTGCGCACGGTCAGCCGGGACAGCGTGGCCTGCGGGCCGGGGCTGCCGGTCGTGCCCTGCACCAGCACCCCGTTCGAACTGAAACCGCGGGTGGTGATGACCGCGTTGGACGCCTGCAGGCGCGAGGTGGCCGTCGCCGACTGCGCCACGACAATGCCGGAACTGTTGTTGCCGAACGTGTCGATCCACGTGGTGGTGCCAAGTGGCGTGCCGTCGGCGGCGACATCCACCTGCAGGCTGCCACCGGTGGCCGAGACCTGTGCGCCGTTGGCGCCGGTGTTACTCACCGCCACGTAGGCGGCCGGGTCCGTGGTGGGGTTGCCGCCGGCATCCAGCGGCAATCCGTAGTCGGCACTGGCAGGGTCGCTGCCGAGCACCACGCCGGTAACGATGCGGTTGCCCTGGCTGAGCAGGGTGCCGCCGGTGGCGACCTGCAACCCCACGGCGGCATTGCCGCCACTGATGCCGGACGTATAGACGGTACTGTTGGAAAGCGTGACGCTGCCGCCCGCCAGGGCATAGGCGCCAATGGGCGCGTTTCGCTGCAGGGTGGAGATGCGCAGGCCGTCCGCCACCACGCTGCTGCCGGCGCCATCGGCCCGCAGGCCGTTGCCGGATTGCCCGCCTGCGATCACGATGCCGCCGCCGGTGCCACTGAGGGTGACGTCACCCCCGCCACTGGCGAATACCGCATACGCGTTCTGGCCGGCCACGCGGATGTCCGCGTTCTGTACCTCGACCTGGGCGGTTCCGCTGGCCGAAAGACCGTGCGCGGTGGTTCCGGAGGTAGTGACGTTGACGCCGTCCAGGACCCCGTTCGCGTCGATGAAGCCCAGGCCCCACGCGCCGGTTCCGGTGGTATCGATGGACAGTTGCGACGCCTGCAGGAACGCGCCCGATGCGAAGCGGGTGCCGACGTTGTTGTTGCCACGACTGACGATGTTGACGTTATTGATGTCGAACCGGGCACCGCCTGATGCGTTGAGACCGTGGCTGCCGTTGCTGGTCCCTGCCCCGGTTCCCATCACGTAAATGGCGGCGTCGTTCAACTGGACCGTCCCACCGGAGGCGCTGATTCCGTGTGCGGCAGTAGCCGCTTTGCCCACATAGGCGTCCGGAATGGTCACGAGGTTGCCACTGGCATCGACCGGCAAGCCATAGGTGGCCGGATTGCCGGCCTGGGTGCCGAGCACGATGCCCGTTGCGATCAGATCGCCGCGGCCGGTGAAGCTACCGCCGACCACCTGCACGCTTTCGCTGTTGGCCTGTGATGTGTAGAAACGCGTTCCAGTGGAGGTGAGCACGCTGCCGGCTTCGGCGCGGGCGGCCGGGCCACCCGCGCCCAGCCGGCTGACGGTGGCGCCAGTGGCAAGGAAGTTGATGGCGCCGCCGCTGCTGGCGCAGGCAGTCGCTGTACTGGCCGTGCTGGTGATCAGGGCGACCGCGCCGGTGGCGTTGATCACGCCGCTGTTGACGGCGAAGAAGGCCGGCGCACCGGCTGTCGTGGGGGCGTAGGTGCCACTGGGCACCGCGACGGTGGTGCCATTGGCACGCACCTGTCCGGCAGGAACCGTGCCGGATACGGTGCTGCAGATGGCGGCGTTGACATCCTGCGCGCGCACGGTCGTAGGCGCCAGTGCGACCACGCCAAGCAGCAGCACGCAGGGAATGACCACCGCTCGCGGGCAACCGCCCACCATTCGGAGCACAGGCGCGCTGTGGACCGCACCACGACGGCGAAATTCCATCGACTGCATCCTTGAGCCTCTCGATGGCCTGATCCGCAATGAACGCGTCCGGTTCGTGAATACCGGGGACCCCGAAGGGCGGTGTTGCACGTGATTGAGGCAGGTCGACGGACGGAGTCTGCGCGTTGCGCCCGATCAGCGCCTCTGCGGTTCTACGCAGGTTTTTCCAGTAAAACTACGGTGGCATCAGGGTGAATCTGGCTTGGCACCAGGGTTCTGTCATCCTTCACTTCACACTTACGCTCAATGCAGCTGATGCGCGATGAGTCCCGGCCACCAAGACAAGGAATTGCCGGGCACAGATGGGTTCGTGAACCGTCGCTAATCTCGCCAGCAAGCGTCGCGAGGCGCGCCGTGGTCGGAAGGATTGCTTCCCAACCCCAATGAGATTTCCCAGTTCACTTCCCTGTCCACTCGATTTCCGATATTCGTTTCCGGCGAAGGATCGACGGAAGCGCAGATCATTTCATGCAGGCACGGTTGACGCTCCTAACTTGGAAAATCCTTTTCCATCTCAATTCACACCGTGGAACAAGGGAAAGTTGGTCGGTCAAAAGGCACCGCTCAGACTCAGCGACATATGGTCGATTAGGGTGCGCCTACAGCTTGCCGGGCGTGCTCGTGATCTGGCGCTATTCAACCTAGCGATCGACTCAAAGCTAAGAGGGTGCGATCTGGTCAGCCTACGACTGCGAGACGTATCTCATGGCTCAGCCATTGCCAGGAGGGCTACCGTACTGCAGCGCAAGACAGGTAGGCCAGTTCAGTTTGAGCTGACGGAGTTGACAAGGTCCGCAATCGCCGAATGGTCCCGTCAAGCTCAGCTACGACCAGCATCCTACTTGTTCTTTGGACAGGGTGATGGCCACCTTTCCACCCGCCAGTATGCGCGCATCGTCGCGTCATGGGTCACAGCCGTTGGACTCGACCGTCACAGCTACGGAACTCACAGCATGCGTCGGACCAAGGCATCACTGATATACCGCCGGACCAAGAACCTGCGCGCAGTTTAGATCCTGCTTGGCCACACTAAACTTGAGAGCACAGTGAGGTACTTGGGCATCGAGGTGGAGGACGCTTTAGAGATGGCGGAGCAGACCGAGGCCTGAGAGGAAGAAGCTTAAAGGACCCGCGGCCTCCACAAGGCACATCTGGAGGCCGCTTTCGGCCAATACCGGACGTCCCGTGCCGCCGGCCATTGTCTGAGCGGTTCAGGCAGTGCGTCCTGCTCAGCGGCGCAGTAGTTTTACTGGCGGCTGCTCGCAAGTATTGCGGTTGAGTAGCGAAAGGTGCGTCGCCAGACTCGCATTACTGGTGACAGCCTGCACGCAGTTGGAATACTGCCAGTGGCGGTCTGTCGCTGCTCTTCATTGGAGAGGCTGCATGGCTATTCGCAATGACAGCCCCAAAGCTTGGTCTCCCAAATAGGGACGTTGCACCTCGCCCACTCCTCACACCTCGCCCACTCCCTTGCCAGCGACTTTTCCGACCGAGCAAACGATCGCGCCACCGTTTGATACCTGCGACGCAAGACGGAGAGAGGGTTCGGCAGCCACTGTCGGCCATTGCCCCCGGCCAGATGCCAGCGATCGGAGAGAGCAATAATGAAAAATAGCGGTGCATCCTCCTCGATCTCCAACATTGTTGGAGTTGGTATCGGTTTCGGCTGCGCCTCACGACGTAGCTTGTTGCGGCGGTCGGACACTACTGCAGCACTCATCGCGCTATCCATATTCTTCAATTCGGATATGGCTCAAGCGCAGGTTTCAACCTGCGCAGGGCAGACAGGCGGCTGCAGAATCGACCAGGTCCTGTTCGGCAATTCTCCAGCTACAGCGCCAATTGGCAACGACTCCGCTGGAGGGCTGACTATTGGCTACTCCAGCAACGGAGCCTTGGACATCCAGGGAGGCGCTACAGTCGTTAGTGGTTTCTCCTTTAACGGAATTGGAAACACAATTGGAGACTTGGCGACCGCGGAAGGCGCAGTGACCGTAAGCGGCCTCAACTCCGCGTGGAACTCATCAGGCAATGCCCTCATCGTCGGCAATGCTGGAACGGGCACACTCAATATTCAGGGCGGTGCCCAAGTCGTAAGCACGGCTGGCGGGCTCGTTGGCAATAGCGCCACGGGTTCAGGCACAGTGACAATTGATGGGCCGGGCTCACTCTGGCGGACCAACACTGCCAGCATCACGGTAGGCAGTGCAGGAAGGGGCACGCTCGCGGTCCTGAACGGCGCAAGTGTCTCCACCAGCTTCCTGGACGTTGGTGGCAACGCGGACGGGTCGGGCGCGGTCACTGTGAATGGCTCTGGCTCGGTAGTGCAGACAACCGGCATGCGCGTAGGAACCGCCGGTTCGGGCACGCTTGCGATTGAGAACGGCGGGACGGTCAACAACAATGGGAACGTGTTCATTGGCAATGGCGCGTACGGCTCTGGCGTGGTCACACTGATTGGTGCTCAAACCAACTGGAACAACAGCGGCGGCGTCTATGTCGGCCTGTTCGGTACAGGTGCGCTCAACGTTGCTGACGGTGCAACTGCCAGCGCCAGCTCCATCAACGTGGCTGCACGCACCGGAAGTCGGGGCACTGTCAACATTGGTGCACAGGCCGGCGCAGCCGCCGCCGCGCCAGGGACTTTGGCTGCCACCTCCGTCGAGTTTGGCCCTGGCATCGGCCTACTTGTGTACAACCACACCGCAGCCGACCATACGTTTGTCCCCGCCATCAACGGCCCTGGCGCGGTAAGCGTTCTTTCCGGGACGACCATCTTCGCCAACGACAAGGCTTACACCGGCGGTACCACTATCTCCGTTGGCACCTTGCAGCTGGGTAACGGCGGTGCTGGTGGATCGGTCGTCGGCAACATTACCGATAACGGGACGCTTGCGTTCAACCGCGGTGACGTCTACACGTTTGACGGCGTGATTTCAGGCACCGGTGTGGTGAACCACTTGGGGGCCGGTACCACCATCCTGACTGCCGATAACACCTACACGGGCGGGACCACAATCGCGTCGGGCACATTGCAGCTTGGCAATGGCGGTGCGGCTGGCTCCATCGTGGGCGACGTCACCGATAGCGGTACGCTGGCATTCAACCGGAGCGACACTCATACATTCACCGGCGCCATCTCCGGCACGGGAAAAGTCAATCAAGCCGGGACCGGAACCACGGTTCTGACCGCTGGAAGTACATACAGCGGGGGCACCACGATCTCGGCCGGCACGTTGCAGCTCGGCAATGGCGGCACATCGGGCGCGCTTGTGGGCGATATCACCAACAATGGGCTGCTTGTCTTCAACCGGTCCAACGTGAGCACATTCGCGGGCGCGATATCGGGTACCGGTGGGGTCGACCAGATCGGCAACGGCACTACCCTGCTGAGCAGCACGGCCAACTCCTACAGTGGGGATACCCGCGTCAATGCGGGGGTACTACAGGCCGGTGGGGCAGGTACCTTCAGCCCCAACACGGATGTGACCGTCGCAGCTGCCGCGATGCTTAATCTCAACGGTTTTTCACAGACCGTCGCTGGCGTCGCCAATGCCGGGCGGATCATCTTCGGTGCAGACGCACTGCCCGGCATCACGCTGACCACGCGAGATTACTCCGGCGTCGGCGGCACACTGGAGATAAACACGCTTCTGGGCGGTGACGGGTCATCGTCCGACCGGCTGGTGATAGACGGTGGCGCCGCGTCCGGTAGCTCGATCCTCGTGGCGCGTAATGCAGGTGGGCTGGGCGACGTCACCGTCGGCAACGGCATTCTCGTGGTGGATGCGGTCAATGGCGGCTTAACCAGCGGCACCGCGTTCGCGCTCACGACACCGGTAGTGGCCGGGCCATACGAGTATGGACTGCGTCGGGGCAGCGCTGACGGCAGCTCGGCCGAAAACTGGTACCTACGCTCCACCTTGGACTGCGGGGCCGCGGGCGCGTCGTCGCCCCCCTGCCCGTCACCGCCGCCTCCTCCGCCGCCGCCGGTGCCACCACCGGTGCCACCACCGGATCCGCCGCTGCCACCGCCCGCCCCCCCCGTGCCGCCGGCATATCGGCAAGAAGTGTCCTTGGCTGCTGCCCTTCCCTCCATGGCGGCCATCTACGCGCGCGCAGTTGTTGACACGCTGCATGAGCGGGTGGGCGATGAGCACTTGCTGAGCCAGCGCGGAGCCTCCTCACCCGATGCTGGCATTGGCGGCGCGTGGGTCAGGGCGCTGCACCACGACGGCGAACGCGACGGAGGCAACCAGGGCATCTATGGAAGCAGAGGGCCTGGGTTCGACTACGCGTTTGATGTGCTGCAAGTGGGCGTAGACATCTACCGTTCCATCAGCGAGGACGGCAGCCATCAGCATGCCGGTGGTTACCTGGCCTACGGCAAGGCGCGCGGGAGGGTGCGGCACAATCTGCTCGACTACCATTTCCATGCCGGTACTGACGAGTTTGACGCGCACACCGTCGGCGCGTACTGGACAGCATTCTCGCCCCGTGGCGCTTATGTGGACTCGGTGGCGCAGTACACCTGGTATGACATGCGAGCCAAATCCACCCGGCTACCGGACATATTCACCAACGGGACCGGCGTGTTGGCGTCCGTGGAAGTGGGCTGGCCCTGGTTGCTGGGCGCGGAACGAATCGGCGACATGTCGAAGCCAGGTTGGCGCATGGAGCCGCAAGCCCAGGTCATCTGGCAGAAGACCGCGCTGGACGACCTTGTCGACTCGACAGCGCGGGTACGATACAGGGATGACGACGCTAGCGTTGGCAGATTGGGAATACGGCTGAACCGGCTCGGCCAGCGAGCGGCAGACTCAGGTGATCGAACGACAAGTTGGTGGATCCGCGCCAATGCCTGGCACCAGTTCAGCGGCTCGCCAACCACTGAATTTTCCAGTGCACGCGGCTACGTACCTTTCACCGCCGACCTCGGCGACAGTTGGGGTGAAGTTGGCGTCGGCGGCACTTGGCAGGTGAGTGCCCTCGGCTATCTCTTCGCGGATGCTGACTACACGTGGAGCTTCGATGGCGAAGAATCATCATGGAACGGAAAGCTGGGCATGCGTTGGCAGTGGTAGGGCATGGCACGCACAGATGCGGTAATCGCTTGAATAACCCCTGTGCAAGGCCGATTACGCTCTCTGTTATCGGCCAGAACCGGACCTCTACCCTACCCCTGATAACGCCCCCTAATCATGCGCAGGGAATCGTCTTCATACCGTTCCCCACTGATCAAGCTGCTGTTGTTCTGCCGATAGAGCAGTCGATCCATTGCCCGTTCTGTCCGGAAAAGTAGCCTGCGTATGGCTTGTTCTGACCATAGGTCATCACGCCTTCTACGTAATCAAATGACGCCGCGCGCGCCTATCGTGACCCCAGAAACGCAGCTAGGTCTGCATCATGTTCAACCAAAATTCTCTGACTGCCTCTCCCCCGGAGCAGTATAGATCTGCGTCTATGTGCGCTTTGGTGATGGTTCGTACGACATCCTAGATGCTCCCCACCATCCTCCTCAGGTGAGAAGACAGTGCGATGAGGGCCACGGTTGATTCTAGTACGCGGGTGAAAGGGCTGAAGTTTTCAAATAAACTTTTTGCACGCATTCGTTGTGGTAGGCGAGTCAACATAGACCGTACGAGCTAGTGCCGTTAGATAGTCTTGCAAGCAATGTCATTGCGGCACGGCGCTATGTAGTGAGCATGTGGCGAATGCTCGCCATGCTTAACTCCTATATTGATTGAGTCATGACATTCGAATCATGTGATTTCAAATCACATGATGTGATGTCATTTTACTCTCGAAGAATCGACTTGAAATAAAAAATGAGGTGCGGTAACAGTAGGAGCTGGAATCATTGTCGACAATGCAAAGCATTTGGGCTCATCCGGATCAGGGTCATTCTGGGTACGAGCAATAAGGAACGGTGCCACCTTCCTCCAGGCACTCTATAGACGCTGGACCAGACCCAACATAAGAAAAGAAAGCGCCCGGCGGCAACCGGGCGCGGGGTGATGCGGACTGCTACTTCTGGCCAGAATCTACCCCCTTTTCGCCCACAGGTACACCCCTTCCTTTTCGGAAGTACGGGTGCGGGAAAGAATTGCTTGGAGTAGTGCAATGAGCCCTGTTCAGTCAAAGGTCGAAATCCGGTATCTCGTTTATTCCCGATCCGAAGCCCGCTCATCTTTCCTGCCTGGCTTGAACGTCCACCGGGTGGAAGTCATTCACGACGAAACATCGCATCCTCCGACTAGTGGCCCCCTTCGATACGAAGGCTTTGCGGTGTATGACGTCGCCAAGTGCAGGCTGGTTCGGCTACTCGTGTTCCTGGAGCCGGAACATATGATTGTTGAGTGGTCACTTCCCCCCCCGGCTTCCATAGATGACATCCCAGTCTTCTCAACCAAAAGCTCTCTCATAGGAACGCGGCCCGGGCTATCTGGCAAATCTGCGCTACCTGAGGGCAAGTCATGATCAGACCGCCAATACCCGCAATAGAGGTTCCCTTGAACACGGCTGGTCCGACCACCCCCTTCACCTCTCGCGAGCTGACAAACCAAGAAGCTCGAAAGTTGGACGTTTATTACTACCTATCCCCGAAGAACAAGAAGCGAATTGTTTCTCTGGTTGAACCTTGCAGGCTAGCCATCGGCCTGGAGTACGAGTTCGATTCTGACGTTATTAGCTACGTCGAAAGGCCGAGAACACTCTCGGTGGAGAATCGCGAAATTGAGCTTTGCTTTTGGATAAGTCGAAGAGGTGGATCAGAGAGTTTCGTAGTATTTCGCCGCCAAACCAAGCCCAGTATTCAAGCTGTGCGTGCAGAAGAACGCTTCTGCGATAAGCTTCTAGACGCTGCCCGCAATGTCGGAGTGGAACTCTACGTACGGAAACCTCAGTCGTTGATCCAGGCCAAGGTGGCCAACGCCACACGCTTGGAACTATTGCCTTATGTCCAAGCAGCAGGTGTCCTCAATGGTCTTGAGGTTCTCATCGACGCAGTTCTAGCTCACATGCGAGCATATCCCATCAGTTCTTTCCATGCTATAGAAAGAAGCTTGTGCGGCCCTTTTGACTGGCGTGATGCTCGAAGCGCGACCTGCCTACTGATCCATCGTGGCATCCTCAGCATTAAACTTCAACGAGCGCCTAAGAATCTCTTCTAGCTTGTCTTTGACAGAGGCCGTCAATGAATGAGCTCAGCCTTTACGAGATTGGGCAATGGGATCAGTTTACGCCCACCAGACTGACACTTGATCAACAAAAGGTATTTTTGGCGCGAAAAGATGCAATGCGTGCCGTGGCAGCAGGATCATCAGTGACATCCGCTGCCAAACGTTACGTGGTTAACGTCAAAACCCTCACTAAAACAATTGGGAATGCCAGATCACTAGCGTCGGATGGCCGGCCCTGGGGTTGGCGTGCATGCATACCGTATCGAGTGAGAATAAGCAGCAGTTCAATCGCAGATGAGTTTCCGAAGCTCGCTGGCCCTGGCGCCTTCAATGCATTTCTAAAAAAAGCGCCAGAGTTTGTAAAACTACTGACCGATTATACAGGACCCCTATCCGGGCGAAACTCTCCTAGTTCACGTTTCAACGATTTCTTTGCAACTCTACGCAAGTGGATTAAAAAGAACGTCCCTAAGGATCGCTATCCAGCGAACAACGATAATTTTGCTCGTCGCAGCATTATGGAATTCATTCGTAAGCAGAGGGAGGGGCAGCCATACGTCGATGAGAATTTTGAAATTGAGGACGCCAACGCCGCCGGGCAATTGTCAGAAGTCTTCGCCTTGCAGTTGGGAGATTGGGTGCAATACGACGGACACTCCCTGGACTGCCCATTTTATGTCGCGGGTGAAGACGGTGATGGCCACCCCTATCTACAAAAAATCATCCGGACTTGGTTGCTAGTTGGCTATTTTGCGCTGCTACGCTTGTGTTCAAGTTGGAAGCTATCTTTTGGATTGAACTACAACGGAACCGATTTCAATGAGGCCTGCACCAAGAGTTTAAGGCATTGGATGCCGCGCGACCTCGTTGTACCAACGATGTCGTACGTTCCCGGTAGCGGCATAGGAACCGCGCCGGCCATCGGCATAGTGGCGCTGCCCGCGATCACCAGTGTGGATAACGCGATGGCTCACCGGCTAGAAGTCAATCGGCAAAGAATGGCTAGTGAAATGCTTGGTGTTGTAAATCTAGGGAGAGCTCACGTCCCTGAGGCTCGTGGACATTTAGAGGCATGGAACAAGAAAATTGAAGAAGCAGCGATTCGGCATCTTCCAGGCGCATATCGCCCTGCCGGCAAGAATAGCGATAAGGCAGTACGGACAAACAAGGACGACCCTAAAAATTTTCCGATCGAAACAACAGCGCTCGAAGATCTAATGGATGTGACTATTAGTGGCTCCAATGTAACTGGACTGCAGGCCTTCCAAGGCCGCTCACCTCTACAAGTCCTGCAGACTTTTGTCGGGACGGGGGGCTGGGTATTCGCCACACGAGATAATGAAGCGCGCGCCGGTGCTATGTCCACCCTCCAGTGCTCTGCCAGAATATCAGGTTCAAAGGGAAAAAGGAGACAGCCATACGCGCGCTACTCAAACGCGCGTTATCGCTCGGTCTCATTAAAAAACAGATGGGACCTTGTTGGAAAGAAGTTCTCAGCCACAATTGATATTTTGGACGGTAGATTTCTCAATTTATACAACGATGATGGTGAGTTATTTGTTGTACTCCGAGCCCTTCGACCGTGGGGGCAGACTTCGCACAGTCTTGCATTGCGCAAAATAATCCACGGAAATTCTTACAAAGGAAAGTTCGAAATTGAGGGCGCCCCTTGTGCGATAAGCGCGTACAAGCAGTATTTGCAAGAGCAATTTGCTGCGCATAAGAACGCTGCAACTTTAACCGCGCAGCATGGAGCAGCGCTCGACGCTGCACTTGATTCTTCGCATGCCTTGAGGGCGGAAGTAGAAGATGCCAAGCCCGACTCCCAATCTATACGCCCATCTAAGGGTATATCGGAAATCTACGTGCCGCTTACCGGGCGCGTGAGTCTTGAAAAAGAAGGTGGTTCAAAATGACCACATTCTTCGACAAAAGGGGCCGTCCCATTGTGCCTACGGCGGGGATGGAGGATCAGCTCACACAAATATCATCAGCTATCGAGGCGGACTATCATGGTTGTGGGTTCCATTCGCTCACGCGATTCGGCAAGAGCACCCTTGCCGAATTTATCTGCGCCTTCCATGCTTGGATTCGTACAAAATATCTAGCTAAACAGCTCGATGTTCGGACAATCGGAGGCGGTGAATCCGCAATATTCGATTGGTTTCTCAATCAAATTGGTATCCGAAGCGTCGCAAGACAAGGGGCTGACGCGAAGCTCGAGAGAATAGCGAATACAATCCATTTGCAACTACAAGCAGCCGACTCCAATCTCTTTCTTGCGATATTTGATGACGCCAACTTGCTTGATGCCGATGCATATCAGCACATCGTGACAATCGACAAAGCACTCTACAGTCGAGGCATACGCCTTTTCGCAGTTTTCCTCTTCCAAGACAATCACACTTCGGGAAGAACTGAGAAAATAAATAGACTGATCGTGCCACCTCAGGTTAGAAGCCGCTATCTCACGCGATACCACCGCATGCATGGGATCCGTGGCCCGGAAGATCTTTACATATTCCTACAGAGATTCGAGGACCAAGTGTATATGGAGTCCGGAGCAGACGTCTCGCTACCCAGGCACCTTTGCCCTAGCTTGTATGAGAACGGATTTCGCCTGTGCAACTCAAGTGAGCAGATTTGGGAACAGGGGCGTATCCTCAAGGTAGCAGCCGGCCGATTGCTCCATGATGAGTGGCCCATGAAGGCAACCAGTCTGATTGCGTACTTTCTTGCTACTCGTGTTATTTGCTCGATAGGTTTTACCGAGCTCACGAACGATCACATCACCCAAGCGATCCGCTTCTCCGATCTTGCAGCATATAACGGAGAATCGGGCGAAGTGATATTCAGCGATGATCAATAACGCGAGCGCGTTAGCGCCAGTTGCTCATCGCAACATCGACGAAATATTCGGCATATCTCCCTTTGGATTTGTCGTCCAGAGCCTTCGAATAAACTGTCTACTTCCTTCAGATGCATTTGCCACTATGGGACTGCGATTAACATATGGAGAAGACTGGAGTAAGCGCCTTTGTCGCTCACAGAAACTTAAAGAATCCATTCTGAAGGCCGCACCATCCGCATATCCACTTTTCCCGCTATGGGACCTGGGGCAATGGCAAGCATTTGGTGATGGCCTCACATACTCGCGGGCCTCCCTAACAGCTTGCCCAGAGTGTCTAAAAACGGGTTATCACTCTATGTTGTTCCAAATGCCGTGGACGAATCGCTGCCCTTGGCACGATCTGCCGCTGATTTCCCAATGTCCTGTCTGTGCCAGCCCTCTATGTAAGAGCATTAGTCGCGACTTATCAGCTCTTGTTTGCGCTTGCGGCTCGGACCTCGTTGATGCCATGCAATTAGTTCATGAACCAAAGACTCTGATAGAGGCTAGAATCAAAAGCCTAAAGCGATACTTGAGATGGGCGCAGGAAAGCCGTGATAGACGCGACCTATTCGGATTGGAACAGGATTCTGATCTCTGGGAAGACACAATCCCGCTGGTTTTCAAGAACAAGCTTGCTTGGTCCAGGCACGGCACACCGAAAGATTCGAACTTGAGTAGGGTTTCGATCGTCAGGCATGAGCCAGACCTGCCTTGCGAGTCAGAACAAAACAACTTGCTACGAATCGCAAATGACACTGGGAGGTCGCGGGATCTTTTTCTAGAACTGCCGGTTTCTTTTGAGCTTCCTATGAGGCATGTTTCCAGCTGCGTCGCCACCAAATTTTCGCCGAATAGTTTCTCTGAAAGAGAACGCATCTGCCTAGGTATCGATGGAGCATCCGAGTACGAGGAATGGCAGCCACGTGCCTCTGTCATTCTGCTGACAGCGTACTACGTTCAGGAAAAGCTCTTCTTTGATGGACGTATTCTTTCAAGGCCTGTGCAGACCATACTTCAACAAATATGCCTGTCAATTGCTCATCACGTGCGCGATAAGCGGCGTACTGACGGATATGTCAGAGCATACGAGCGAGTCCTGTACCGAGGCTACGCTACTGCGGCTCATCATGCTCTAGCCAAAATAGAGGAGCCCGTTATCAGACCCAAAGCGGTGGCATGGAAGCCCGTAGTGATGGTACGCAGACGAAAGAAGGTCAGTCGGTTGGTGTTGCTTTGGCTTGGAGATCCACCTGCCAAATGAATCAGATGTTCCTTATTCGATGATAATTTCTGCAATGGTTGTGATTCTGGTAGAAAAGTCTGCTTCTGTTGCCAGTAGAGCCATACTGTCTGCGAGTGCTCTGGCAGAATTGAGATTGCTAAGCGGCGTTGAAGTTAACGATTTCAAGTACTTGTCCGCCATCCGATCCTATGCGATGAACACCTCCTAAGGATCAGGGGAAATTGAGGCATGAGTGACAGCTACAACATTGACCGCAGGCCGCCATGCTGGCTGCCCGGCGAACAATGCCCGAATGCGTGTGCATCTGCCCATCACCGGCACGTCATCGAAAACCACGTCGAGCTTCACGGCCCTTGGGCTGGATGGCGACTGGCTGGCCGTGACCCGGTGGCACCGTCGGTCGAAAGAATCCCAGAGCGCCGGCTGCGTGGCCTGCTCTGGCGCGCCGATGCCTTTGATTTACGTGACGCGACACGTAAAAGTAACGCTGCGCGAAAAGCCCGTCCGCAGTCGATGGTCAAGGTGGTTGTCGTAGACCTGGGCGAATGGCGGGAATGCCACTTCGGAACCCGCGCTGGATAAGGGCGCATTCGTAGGGGCCTTGCCCCTACACCCCAGCTACAATCGCAGCGGACGCGACAAGGGGTAAATCATGGAACGAAAAGAGCCGACTTTCAGCAAACCCGACATGGACGAAATTCGATTCCGTGAGCCAGCTCGGCAGCGGAAAAGCGATTCCGGCAACGGCCTCATTTGGAAAATCGCAATCGGAGTTTTTGTAGGCATGTCGATCTGCCTAATAGCCACGTGCTCGCTAGTTGGCATAGGTGCCGCAGTTGTCGCAGAACAAGAAGATCAAGCGCGTAAGGCTGCAATAGATGAGTTCCTGCGCACAGCAAATGATCCGGACCCGTTCGGTTTCGAAGCGCGCGCAGCAGAAGAACGCCGTATTGAAATGGAGCGGCGAGCACTTCGTCCAGGACAGCGCTGCATGCAAGGAAAGCGATTGGAGCGCACCGAAGGCGGCTGGAAAGACGTCCCGAACGAACCATGTTGATTCAAAGCGTGCTTGTCGGCGCCGTGTAGCCACCGATGGTTTGGGCCGGATTCCGCGGGAACTGATCCGCCCGCTGTCCTGGCGTGTGCTGCAAAACCGACCCAGAGCCGCCGAGAGCAACAGGCCGTGCATCGATAGCCCCTGCCTGCACCCCTGCCCCGTATGGCACCGCTTGAGCCGCAGCCGCAGACTGTGGAGCCTTAAGCGTCCATTTCTACGCGTCGGCCAGCTGACGTTTCTCTCGTCACGATCACAATCGCGGCATCGGCATCGGCATCGGCATCGGCATCGGCATCGGAGTTTGATCGCATCAACACTTGACTCTGAACGGAACGTCCACTGTGAAACGGGGAGGCCGCTCAAGTACGAAAAGCTGGGAACCAACGCGGAGACCACGCCAACGGCCACTTTGATTACCAGGTAGCCTCATTCCGGTCGCCTATGGGCAACCTCACTGCCTGGCGCTACCCAACTTCGCCATACACGAACGTTAGAATGGGCCTATGGTGGTTGCTCAAACGCGCACTTCGCGCACGGATCAGCTATGAACCATGACGATGCACGGGCCGACTTAGATGATTTCGCGGCCGATATGATGGCGTCTACCCATTCTTGGAACTATTCCAAACGGCTGGACACCTTGCGCTCTCTGGAAATCCTCTCAAAGAAGGCACTGCGCTCGATAGTAGGGCTACCCAATGAAGCTGGGTGCCGAAATGGCATTGAAGCAGTGCTGGATAGGATCAAAAGCATGCTGGCAGCCACTGAGCAGCTCGAGTTGCTGAGAAGCAACTATCGGCATTGAGCTATCAATCTGGTTCGAAGGCAGAATTCACTGCATTCATGGGCTGCTGAAGCGTATTCAGCAGCCAAAGCTCTTTTTCGCCAAAAAAAGTGGGACATAGGCGTATCTCTCAACTTGCTTCATCTCGCTTGAGGCAGCCGCGGCCTTTGCGTACCCGAACTACCCACATCATTCATGCCGCAGCTGGGTGATCGCTACGAAGAACAATGAGCCATCTCCCGCACACGGGTGCTGATTCGGCTTGCCACACGTGGGGCCAAAGCGGATCAGTCCTGAGACGTGCTAGCATCAAATCACAGGCCTAGCCTGCTTCGCGCTCGTTGCAGCTGTTTCGACAGTTGCGCATATCGCTCCTTCTCATGCGTTACCTGCCCAGATCCATGGGTGGTCGCTCGACGGGAGTGCGCAATGCCCGGCTTTAAGACACGCAACGTGAAAGTCACCATCGGTGGCGACTCCTACTTGCTACGCATCCTCAGCGATAAGCAGCAGGTCAGCGACTTGGAGGGGCACAGGAAGCGTCTTCATATTTCCTCGGCGCAATGGGGCTTGTTCGGTCAGCTGTGGCCATCGGGTCAATTACTTGCCCAGGCCATGTGCCGCTTCGAAATTTCGGGCAAGCGAGTACTTCAGCTTTCTTGTGGAATTGGGCTCGCTAGCATTGTGCTGATGCGGCACGGCGTCGAGGTAATTGCCTGCGACGAGCATCCATTGGCCGAACCTTTTCTAGCTCACAACGCTGCCCTGAACGGATTGCCACCCGTACAATTCCATCAACTTCGTCACGGGCGGGACCCAAGCGCGCTGGGCGCCTTTGACTTGATCATAGCCAGTGACGTTCTACATGATCGATCACAAGCCGAGTTCATAGCGGATGTCGTGCTACACCATGCCAAACCTAGAGCCGAGGTCGTGATAACAGATCCGGGCTTGAGTAGCAGCGAAGAATTCAGCCGGATGTTGGTCAAGCAAAGCTTCGTCCTCAAATCGACAAGATGTCGAATGCATGACTCCGACCCGGACCCATATCGTGGTCAGCTATTGCACTACTCGCGCAACATGATGATTGCTACGACATGAACCATGCTGAGCGCGAAGGCAACGCTAAGATCGCCTGCACTACTTGTGATTCACTGTGCTGCAGACTCACAGTGATTTTGAGTAAAGAAGATTCAGTGCCTGCCCATCTAACAACCCATCAGGTCGGAGGTTTGCATGTCATGGCCAAGGACCAAGATGGGTGGTGCGCAGCACTAGATGGGAAAAAGATGAAGTGTCGCATTTATGCCAGCAGACCTATCGTCTGCAGATCCTTTGCCATGGGCGGCCCCTACTGCCGCGCCGAACGCGACGAACATGCCAAGCAGAGTGCTCGCCTCATCGCAATGAAGCTCATAGGAGAAACAAGTCATGACGGCAACAAAGCGCACTAAAGGCCAATACCCAGCTACAAAATCGGATTCGGTCTACGCCCCGAAGGTCCATACCAATGATCTAAGTCACGACCGCATCGCCAAAGATGTTGCAGAATTTCAAACATCGGGAGGAAAAGTTGAAGTGCTCGGCAACACACCATTCCGGTGGAAGCCTCCTGTTAATAAGGCTACGACTAATGGCCGTATGCCCCACCGCGCAACAACAGATGGTGCAGCTGCTCCCAAGCGAACAGAACCTAAACCGTGACACAAGGTGGTTCCTCTGTGTCTACTCCTACCTAGTTCGTTTATAAGCCTGCGTACCCTGGCGACACAGCGCCAGCTCAGTCCGTGGCCTAACGGACAGCAGCAGCGGCTGGAATCACTGACGACTGCTTCCGCCCAGAAGCGGACATGCGCCCTACCTCCGATAAACGTCCCTTATCACTTGCGCAGACGCCCCTTGCATTGATTGAGCCACACTACCTGGCATCCAGCCGTCGCCGCCGACAGCCAAAGGAAGGCGCAGCGCCTCGCTGACCTCGATTCGCGCTGCTCACCCACACCGCGCACCAACAGCAAGATTCCGCAAACGCCCTGCCCCGCGCTGCGTTACGCTCCCACCAAGTCACTGGTACGGAACAGGCGTCATGGGAGCGGCACGCAAGGCCTTGTGGTACATCGAAAGCCACTTTGCCGAGAACCCCTCGTTGGCCCAGATCGCCGAGGCGGTCGAACTCTCGCCGTTCCACCTCTCCCGCTTGTTCCAGGTCAGTACCGGGACCTCGATGGCGCGCTACCTTCGTGTGCGTCGACTGACCCAGGCGGCACGGACTCTGGCTGCAGGCAGCGAGCCCATCCTGAATGTCGCTCTGGCCGCAGGCTATGCCTCGCATGCAGCCTTTACCCACGCCTTCACCGAGCAGTTCAAGCTACCTCCGGAACAGGTTCGCCGGAAGGGTCTGCACAGCCTCGCGCTGTTGGAGGCCATCAAGCTCGACGCCCCATCCCTTCGCTGCGAGGTGGAGCCGGTACGTCGCCGGCAGGGCCCGCTGCGTGTGGCGGGCATCCGCGTCCGCCACACCGCCGCTACGGTGGCGTCCATTCCCTCGCAATGGCAGCAGTTGGCGCTGACCCGGGAGCTTGGCAAGGACATCGCCTTCGGGGTCTGCTGCAACCGCGATGGCGAGGGTGCCTTCGACTACATCGCCGGTATGGAGATCGGTTCCACCGCCGCTGTGCCTTCGGCGTGGCATGCCGTTTCCATTCCGGCCGGGGACTATTTGATGGCGTGGCATGCGGGCCACATCTCGACCATCCGCTCCACCTGGTACTGGCTATTGAACGACTACCTGCCCCGCTCCGGCCTCAGCCTCGCTGACGCCCCCGACTTCGAACGCTATGACGCCCGCTTCGACGACCGCACCGGAAACGGCGGCGTGGAAATCTGGCTGCCGCTGTCCGACCTGAGTTGATCCAAGGAGACCCATCCGTGCGAGTAGTGCCCTACACATTCATCCTGCTGACCTGTCTGTTCGCGCCGTTGGCGTGCGCGGCTGCGCCCTACCCCGCTGTTGGCGAAACCCGTGGCGTGGCGCACGCGCCCAGCGCAGCAATCCGCGATGCCGGGCACAGCGACCACGTGCGGTATACCGTGTGGTATCCGGCGCAGCCAGGTGTACAACAGCAGCCGCTGGCGATCGGGCCGCCGGGTGCGCCGCTGTTCGTGGCGGGATCTTCTGCCGTCGATGCCCCCGTTGCGCCGGGCCTCTGGCCAATACTGTTGCTGTCACACGGCAACGGCGGTAGCGCCCGAATGATGGGCTGGTTCGGCACAGCCCTGGCGCACTCGGGGTATGTAGTGGTCGCGGTGGACCACCCCGGCAATAACGGTGTGGACGCGATGACCGAGGCCGGAAGCATTCTGGTGTGGAACCGGGCCGATGACCTCGCTGTGGCATTGGCTGCGGTGCAGACCAACCCTGTGCTGGCTCCGCATGTCGATGCGGGCCGGCTGGGGCTGGTGGGGTATTCGGCCGGCGGCTTCACGGCGTTGGTGGCTGCCGGCGCGCGGCCGGACATGTCCCGGTTGGCCGCTTTCTGCAAGGCATCGCCGAAGGATGGGGTATGCATGCCGCAGGCCGAGAATCCGGAAATTACCCTTGAGCGACGGATGGCGGCGGCCGCTACGCCGGAGCTGGCACCTTGGGTAGCCAGGTCGGCGGAGGATCGCCGCATTCCCAACGTTCGCGCTGTGTTCCTGATGGCACCGGCAATTGTTCAGGCGTTCGAACCGGGTGAGCTCGCACAGTTGGAGGTTCCGCTGTCGGTGGTTGTGGGTGAGGCCGATACCATTGCCGCACCGGCCAGCAACAGCAAGGTTATTGCCGAGGCGAATGACGACGCGCGACTTCAGGTACTCCCCTTGGTAGGTCACTACGACTTCCTTGCGGACTGCACGGAGCTGGGCCGTGAGCGGGTAGGAAAGCTGTGCGAGGTGAAGACCGATAAGCCGGCTACGCATCAGGCAGCGATCCAGCAGGCCAGGTCGCTGTTTGATTCCGCGCTTCGGTAGCTACACGTTTGGAGCTGCGTTTGGACCATTGCCCGCATTGGGTGTGCCCGCCGGGTTAAATGTTCCTAATCCCCTACTCGACCTTAGCCAAAAGTGGAGGTTGGCAACGCCAGTCCCTTCTGCCACTTATGGCAACCCAAACCGTCACTCCGGGTATGCGGTCAGGGGCTCGGCGAACCATTGATTTTGGGGCGGTTCGCCGGAACTTATCATCCCGACAGACATCATCAATTCCTGGTTCGCTGTGCAACACGTCGCGACATGGCATTGGCCGCCGCCTTGATGGTCTCGCCTTACGCGGCGTGCGCCTCGCCCAGGCTGTGCCATTCAAAAGTACGAAAAACCTACTTCGCCTCGCAGCATCACCTGTGCAAACCGAGCAGAAACTGCTGGGTCGTTGCATACGTCCGACCCAGCAATTCAGCACTTAACGCGCAGGCGAGCACCATGCGTTCGCTCACCTTTCCCGCTCAGTTTCCATCACTACGCATTCCACCCTTTCCATAGCGCGACATTTCAATCGTTTGGTTCGCTGAGTCAGTGGCCTGCTGTGGAGCGGTTAGCGGCTTGCTCTCGAAGCGCAGCCCCGGCTGGCCCGTCTCGGTCTCGATGCTGCGCACCTCGCCGCTCGCACGCCGCGCCTTCACCTGCTCCAATACACGGTTGCTGCACGAGCCTTCAATGAAATCGGCACGCTGCATCTCGCCAGCTTTGATGTCAATGAAAAGGCTATTGGCGTCGCCAGCATTTCGGCTACTGCTGGTCATCAGTCGGCTACCCATCGGCAAGGTCCGGGCATCGACTTTCAGCATATGCGTTTGCGGTGTCAGTCCGAAGAAGCTGTACTTCCCTTCCACATCGCTCACCAGGAACGTGCCATTGTCGAAGTACAGGCGCACCCCCGGGATACCCAGCTCTTCCTTGTCCTGTACCGAGTTGAGGTTGCAGTCCACGAAAACTTTACCTATCACCCCGCCCATTTCCGAGAAGACGCCGCCCCGCACCTCTACCTTCCACGTTGCCTCGTTCGAGCACTGTCCCGCGCCGCGGTCGCCATAGGCTGGGCACGTCACCAGAGCACGATTGATGCCGCTGCCTTCCTGCGACCCCACGCCCAGACGCACGCGATAACTGATTGTGATCTCCTGTGCCGGCTCGATTCGACCCAACGTCATCCGTAGTACCGGGCCCGGCGCACCCGTGAGTTCCACCAACGTGCCGGTGCGTACGCGCACTGTTCCGTCGATCAGACGAAAGCCCCGCGGCAGACTGTCCACTACTACTGGTTGGTCAACGGCATAGTTTCCATTGGCCTTCACGCGCAACGTGTAGGTCACCATGTCACCCAGCTCTGCCTCACGCACAGATCCGACCTTTTCGATTACAAGATCGCCCACGACCCGAGGCTGCGGCGTGTCACCGCACGCGTCATCCTTGGCCGTACGTTTGCCGTCATACTGCACCACTGCCTCGTTGAACAGGCCATGGCCGGCACCCGCACCGGCGTCGCATGTGGCATTGCTGCTACCGCCCTGCTGCATACCGATGCTGACGCGCAGCTTCACCGTGTAGATCTCACTACTGTTGGCTGCAATCGTCTCGCTTTGCGTCACCAGCGTGTCGCCGACGCCGTTGAAACCGGCATTGATGGTGCTGAACAAGGGGTCCGGTCCCTCATGCGTCACGAGCGCCACCGATTCGACCTTCACGCTCTGGTCGAAGCCGAAGGTATCGCGCAGTTCGTATACGCCGGGCGCATTGCCCGTATTCTCCACCTTGATCGCGTAGACAAGATCGAATTGGTCCAGGGCGCCCGCCACCACGGTCGGTTGGCCGACCATCGACTTGGTCACGGTCAGCTCAGGGTGCAAGGTCTTCGAAGGGACACAGTGCTGCGGGTCGGTCACGGGATTGCAACCCAGTGGCGGCGATACGCACCGGTTCGTATCCGTCGCCGGATCGCACGCCGGTGGCGGTGTACATGCAGCATCATTGGCGGCACATACATTGTCGGTGACCACGTTGTACAGCGTTGTCAGGCCGAGCGGGACCACATCGGCAACCTTCAACCTGACCATCACCATCGCGTTGCCATTGGCTGGGACGTTTGCCACGGTCAGCGTGCAGGTACGGCGACCGCTATCGCCCGGGTTGCAGCCCACCACGCTGGCGCCGGTCGCAGACTGGAACGTCGTGTAGGCGGGGATGGATTCGTAGAACTGGTGATTGTTCGCCGCTGCGGCACCGGAGTTTGTGACAGTGATGGTGTAGGTCAGCTCGTCACCCGCCTTCACCTGTGCATCGGCGGCCACATTCACACCGTCAATCTGTGTCAGCGACTTGGCAACCATTACGTTCGCCATCGGGTTATCGGTCGTGCAGTCCGCCGCCACCGGGCAGCTCGCACCACTCGGCATCACCGTGTTGACGACCTTTACCGTCGCATCGTTGGCCACTGTCGCCCGGTACTGGAACGTGTACTGGCCAATCGCGGTGCCGGTCGCCAGGGTGCAGCTCAGGCCGCTGGCCGTTGCCGTGCAGCCGGCTGGCAGCGGACCGGTCAGCGTCAGTCCAGCGCCCAGCGTGTCGCCTAACACCACCGGGGTCACCGTCTGCGCGTCGGTCACGTTGACCGTCAGCGTGTAAGCAATCACGTCACCGCGCTTCACAGCCGCGCCGGTGCCAACATCCGATGTCTTCTTCACTGTCACCGCGGGAATCGGGTTCTCGGTGGTGCAGTCCTCCGCCACCGGGCAGCTTGCACCACTCGGCGTCACCGTGTTGACGACCTTTATCGTCGCATCGTTCGCCACTGTCGCCCGGTACTGGAACGTGTACTGGCCGATCGCGGTGCCGGTCGCCAGGGTGCAGCTCAGGCCGTTGGCCGTTGCCGTGCAGCCAGCAGGCAGCGGGCCGGTAAGCGTCAGTCCAGCGCCCAGCGTGTCGCTCAACACCACCGGGGTCACCGTCTGCGCGTCGGTCACGTTGACCGCAAGCGTGTAAGCAATCACGTCACCGCGCCTTACCGCTGTGCCGGTGCCAATATCCGATGTCTTCTTCACTGTCACCGCTGGAATCGGGTTCTCGGTGGTGCAATCCGGATCGCCGGTTGCGCAACCGCCGCCCACCACCGCGTTTCTCACAGACGTCACCCCCGCGTTTACCTTCGCTTGGTACTTGAACTCGTAGGTACCAACGCCGGCGCCGCTTGCCAGCGTGCACGTCAGGCCCGCGCTGGTATCGCAGGTGCCGTTGGGCGGGACAACGATGGAACCGGGCTCCAGCGTCAGTCCGGTCATCGTGTCCACCAGTTCCGCAGCCACCGGTGTTCTGGCGCTGGAATCGCCTGCCACGGTCACCGTCAATGTATAGGTGATGGTGTCGCCCACGCTCACCGATGCACCGTTGGCTGGGATCGATGTCTTCGCCGTCGTCAGGATTGCTACAGGGGTCTTGTTGCAGTGCATGGGGTCTGCCGCCGCATCGCAGTTCGGCGGCGGGAGTCTGCATTGGTTCGCGTCAGTAGCAGGGTCGCAGGCAGGCGGCGGTGCACACGTTGCATCACCAGCCGCACATGCACTGTCGGTTACCAGGTTGTAGAGCGCAGTCAGACCGTTGGGAAGTTCATCGGCCACTTTCACTGTCAGCGTCACCGTTGCCGAGCTCTTGGCGGGGACACTGGGCACGCTCAGCGTGCAACTTCTGCGGCCAGCATCGTTTGGTGCACACTGACTTACCGCCGCTCCAGTTGCCGACTGGAACAGCGTATAAGCCGGGATCGACTCGTAGAACGCGTGGTTGGTCGCCGCTGCGGTGCCGGCGTTGTTGACTGTGATCGTGTAAGTCAGGGTGTCGCCCGCGCTGGTCGTCGCTCCGGGCGCCACCGCAGCACCATTGATCTGTGTCAGCGACTTCGATACGGAGATGCTCGGAAGATCCTTGCACTCCCTTGCGGTGCTGCCATTGTCCAGCGTTACCGTGTTGGCGATGGCGGTGCTACCCGTCGCCGGACAGATTGCATCGACCAAGCCGCCCGACAGCGTATATCGAACGGTGTAGGTGTAGATATCGGTCGCGCCGGCGCCGATGGGTTCATTGGTAACAATCGCTCCGCCGGATGCCGTCAGCGTGCCCAACGTTCCGGTATTGGTGGTGTCCGTACCGCCGCTGCGCACGGGACCATTCACAACAACCACGCTGGTTACTGCACCAGACACTGTTACGGTATCGGTCGCGGTGAACGTTCCAGCTATCGTACCGCTGTTGGTCGCGGTCACTGTGTAAACGACATCATAGGTACCGTTGCCGTTGTCCGTTGGCTGGGCACCTGTCTTTGCCACCGTAATCAGTGACGTTGGGGTGTTCACGAAGTCGCACTCGATCAGCCCGCCGGCCTTCGCGTCGGCGCCGGGGATGGAATACACGTCGTTATCGAACGTTCCCACAACGACACCATCGCTTGTGCAGACTGCGCTGGCCAAGGACCAACCCTTCGGCATGGTGCCCTCGGTGATGGTGATCGGCTCGCCGATGGCTACCGCCTTGAAAAGTTGCGTACCCGGGGTTTTTGAATCCGCATCCAGCATCACCGGCACGCCTGCCGTGACCGTGCTGACCGAAGCGCCAACGGTAGTGGTTCCCGTCAGGTCGAAGGTGAACGGCCCACCTACCCCGCCAATGGTGGTCTTGCTGACCTTGATGGCAGGAGGTCCGACCGGGGCCAGATTTGGGCATGCTGCACCATCGACGTTATTGGTCTTTGCAGCATTCGATGTAAGTACGTCATAGGCCAACGTACCCGAGCCATCAACATTGAAAACGCGATAGATGATGCCGCTGTTGTCGTAAGCGTACATCGTGCCCGCACCATCGAAGAAGACGGCGCCGACGTTGCTCGTTCCAACCGGCAGGGAGATACCGGTAAGCACCGTCACCTGGCCCGTCACCGGATTGATCCGCCAGGGGTGGCCCGTGCCGCCGTTGACGGCATATAGCATTCCGTCGGTTGGACTGAATGCAAAGTCGCGCACCATCAGCGTTTCACTCACGCCCTTCAGCGGCACGGAGTGGTCCACCCTGTTGGTGACGACGTCGACGAAGTAGAGGGTATTGAGGTTGAACGGAAGCGCAACATACAGGCCATCTGGCGCTATATCCGCAACGACGGTGCTCATCGAATCGCCGTTGGGTTCCTTCGGCCAGCCGGTGGGTGCTGTCGCGAACGGAAGGTCGGAAACCGCACCCTGGCCGACACGAACCAGCCTTCTGTTCTTGGTCCCACCACCGTTCAGCGTCACCGCCCACATGTAGACGTAACCGTCCTGTTTGCGGAAACCGATAGCGTTGAACTCCTGGGCGCTGGTGAGTCGGCCAATGGGGTTCGTCGCACCCGTCAACAGATTCATGCTGTGCAGTTCGCCATCCCGATAGAGCAGCGGTTCTGCCGGGCATGCCCCAAGCGGAAGCGGTGCAGCGAACACGCTGAGCGAAACTATCGAGAGCAGCGCTCCGAGCATCCATAGGGCCCAGCGTCCACGCTTGCTGGCTTGCATCTTCGCGCATTGGCCCGATCCGCCTGGCATATCGTCGCGCAAGCGATCCGCGCGCCAGCCATCGCCATCGTCGTGGCAACCTGCTGCCTTCTTCATCTTGTGCATGAAACTAATCCCAAAGCTTGTAGATAGTGATGTCATCGATATCGCGGTCGGCATTGCCAGCATCCTTTCAGGCTAAGGCGTAGCCTTGATTCCGACGATCTGTACTGCGACGCGGCGATCCGGTTGCAGGCACTGCATCAGCGCAGGCGTCGCGCGCTCACCCACGCAGTGCGCGGTCATTCCACTAGGCTGGCTTTCACCCATGCCGCTGGCCTGAATCGGCCCCGTAACGCCCTGGTCCAGCAAGTAGGCCTTCACCGTCCAGGCGCGACGTTCGGAAAGCTCCTGATTGTGGGCGGCATTGCCCAGACGATCGGCATGGCCGACCAGGGTGATGTGATCCAAGTTGGTGTAGATATCGCGCAGGCGCGCGGCCAGTTCATCCAGTCTGGACTTGCCTTCGGGCTTCATGCCGGCGATGTCGCTTCTATCAAACGCAAACAGCGCGTCTGCAGCGATATCGAAGGCTTCAGTGGTGGCAGCGGGTTTGGGCTGGCCGCACTCGGCAGCCATCTGTTCCGCCTGGCTGATCAAATCCTCGGCGATCTGGATGTATGGTTTGGCATGACGCCAACCGCCGTCGTGTATCTCATTGCCCGCATGAACCAGCTCGACTTCGCCACATGCAGTGGCCTGCGCGGCACAGTGGAATCCCGCACTCTGGCGCAGCGCTTCGTAGCGCGCCCACAGATCGGGGCGCAACTTCTCGGCCTGGTTGACCAAGGGTGTCTCCCAGCCCGGGTCCTTGCCCGCTTCCAGAGCGCCGACGATCTTCAGCGACTCGGCCAGGGCCGCTCGCGGGTAGCCGCCACGGTCATTGCGTGTGTACTCGTGAAAACTGGTGTCCAGCCAGCATTGCGCCTTGGACAGATGGTAGCTGTCCACTTCAATGCCTTGATCATTCAGTGTCTTGATGCGCCCTTGCGCTTTGACAAAGGCATTGTGGTCGGCATGGATCGCCTCGTGACTGATGCGCTGCTGCTGCGGCCGCAGCGCGTCGCCAGTGTTCTGCGCCAGTACCTGTCCGGCCAACAGCGTGATCAGGACGACGCTGGAAAGCCGCGTGATTTTGTTTGGAGTCATGTCGCGTTTCTCAGAATGAATGAATTCAACGCGGCAGAGCGCGATTGACCTCGGGGTTCTTGCCCGAGAACAAGGTTTCGTCGAACTTGAACCGCAGGCGCAGGTAGACGCCCTGATTGGTGTATTCGCCGCCGGTCAGGTCGCTGTCTGTGAAGCCGCGCCAGTTGTAGCCAGCTGACAACCACAGGTTGTCCTTGATGAGGTAACCCACCTCCGCACCGAAGGCGTTCTGCCGAGCACCACCGGGCGACCACTTGGTTGAAGCCATGCCGCTTACGTCCCAGCGCTCTGATACGTCATAGGTCAGCCTTACGCTGGCCAGGTACGCGGTGTAGGCATCCTTGCGGCCGTCGAAGTAATCGGTCTGGCGCTTGCCGGCAAAGTGCCCTGTCAGCCACCACGGGCGCGCAGGATGGTAGTCGGCGTGTACCGAAGCGATGTACTTGTCGTAGCCATCACTGAACTGATCGCTGCCATTGCCGGCGAGCTGAGACCACACGTCCGAAGCGTAGGCATCGCGCCGGGTCCAGTAGTCAACGCGGGCCAGCACGTTGAGACGGTTCGTATCGGTATCGCGGTAGGCCACGCCTACCTGTGCACGGTCTTCATAGGCCTTCGCATCCTGGCCGTCGTAGTCGTTCATCAGGTAGTAGTTGCGTGCCAGTACGGTCCAGTTGCGATTGAGCTTCCGCGCCACGGCCAGAGTTGAAAGCCAGCTGTCCATTCCTGGCTGCAGCGTGGGTTCTGCCAGTGGCTGACCCTCACTTTGGGGCGCAGCAGACGAGACGTTCCTGCCCTCAGTACCGCGCCACTCGATACGACCCGCAATTGACCACAGTTCGCTAGGTCGCCATTCCGCCCCGATATTGGCTGCGGTCGCTTCCTCGCCACTACCGTCAAGCAGCGACAGTTTCTCGCCGCCGGCCTGAAGGGACAGCGCATCACCCACACGCCAGGAGCGGCTCAGACCATTGGCCCACTGCAACTGCCGGCCCGAGAAGGAGTCGTACATGCGGTACTCACTGAACAAGCGAGCGCCATTGCCATAGTCCGACGTCAAACCCCATACAAAGGCGTTGGACTCATAGGGGCTGACTCCGTTCTGGCTGGTCACACCATCGCTCGTTGCGACACTGCTCAGGCCCGTGTTCCACTCATACCGGCCGTACGCCCGGGTGTTCTCCGCAATGCGGTAGCCAGCGCCCAGCGAAGCCCGTCGATGCTCGTTGAAGTGCAGGTCCTGCTCCAGCTCGGTTGCAATATTGAAAGCTTCCGTTGGCCTCCAATCCGCCGCCAGTCGAACTGCCGTGTACTCCACCGGTACGCCCGCCAGTCCATTACCAACCCAGCTGCCGTAGTTGCCGGCCCAGCCGTAGCCGGTGTTGTAGAGCGTCTGTCGGGTCGCAGGATTCAACGCCGTGTTACCGCCACCGTAGAATCCACCCCCGATACCGGGCGACACCACACCAACGCCAAACGGAGCGCTGATCGGCGCCGGCACCGACAGACCATTTCCGTAGAAGTCGCCTGCGCGCTCGGCTACATGGTTCACGCCGCCATCAAAACTGAAGGTGCCCGTGGTGAAGCGCAGCCCCGCATTGGCGCTTTCGCGCTTGGCGCCGCTGATGGTGTCTTCGGTATGGGTGCCCTGCGCCAGCAGCGACACGCGCTCGGTAAGCGCGAACTCCGCGCTTGCTCCACCCTCCTTGCGTCCACCGTTGAACGAGGAGGCCGGATTGTTGAATGCCGCATCGCTTTGACCGTAATAGGCCCTTAAACCCAAGCGCTCGCCTTGATGCGTGAACGCCAGTCGCCATGCGGCGCCAGTGGCGTCATCACCGGTTTCGACTGGTGTATGCAGCGGATTGAACGGGCTGCCCAGCGTGCCGCCTGGCTGCAGGCTGTACATCGAACCAGGCAGCGAGCTGACCTGGCTTTGGCTGCGGGCGTATTCACCGACAAGGCGGGTGCCAGCGCCCATGCGTACTGTCGCGTTGGCACTGCCAAGCTCGTATGGCGCCAGGGAATTTTCATCCTTGACGTAGCTGCCACCGATGGAAAGCACTTTGCCAAGTGCGTACTGGCCATCAGCGCCGTATACCCAACTCTTGTCGCCCCCTTGATCCACTTCATAGGTAATGCGCACAGACATCGGATTGAGCGCTGGATCTACCGTCGGGACAGCTTTGACGAAAAGGATGCGACCGCTGAACGGCTCGAACGTATAGTCCTCGAATCGCCGCATCTGCTGGACGCTCAGGATATGCGACGGCGCATTGCGGTCACGCACCACCAATTCCACACGCTCGCTGCCCAGGATTGCGCCGCCTGAGTTGCTCACCGTGAACGGTCCGGACAGACCACGTCCTGGAAATTCTTCAACAACCTGTTTCTGGTCTTGGTAGGCGGCGAACACGTTCATGCCACCGCGATCGTTCTCGCTGTGCGCTCGGAGTCCAGTCATCGTGCGGTTGTACTGGCCCAGATCGCGGACCTGCGCCGCTGCGACAAACCCCTGCCCAAATGCTTGGCTGAAGCCGGTGCCCGTCGCGATGTCGCCCCACAGCAGATAGTCGCGCCCCTTGTCCAATCTCAGATACAGGCGACTGGTGCTCTGGGCGTCGAAGCCCACGATCGAGGCATCGCCGCTGACCGGATACCAGTGCTCGGGATCGAGATCGCGGAACAACGCCTGGCGATCCGGCTTGTCGCTGTCGTAGGCCATGGTCAGCAGGGCGTCGTCTGTCACCGCCCCTTTCAGGAAAAATGACGTGCGTAGTGCTTCCTTGCGCCGCCCATCTCCCGTGCTGTGCGAGAAATTTCGGATCTGTCGCTCGAATCCATCCCCAGCCGTGTTGCCAAACAATCCAGCTCGTTTGTCCAGGCTGATGATGCCTTCGGCCACACCGGCGCCGACCAGCTCGCGCATCTCCGGAATGAAATTGATGGTTCCACTCGCCCGCTGGCCGCCGGCAGATACGACAATATTCACGCTCTGCGCCATGATCGGCGCCAGCAGCCAAATCTCCGCCAGCCCGTCGACAGCCTCGATCTGAAAACCAGGCGTCACCGGATCCAGGTCGTGCGCGTCCATGCCGAACATGTCGCTCGCCGCGCCGGGAAGCTGCAGCCGACCTCCATCGGCCTCCACTGTCACGAGCTGCCTGCCCGAAATACTCGCACCGGTCGCGTCACTGAGGCGCACCACCATTTTCACTGGCGTCTGCCCATCGGCAGGGACGCCATCGCGATCAACCTCGACCGCAATGCGATGGACATTGCCTGCTTCCCGCCTCAGGCCTGCATAGCCAGCAGCCCGATCCACAAGATTGATCGAGCGCGCTTGGTACGCAGTTGAATCAACACTCCCAAGTTCCGTTGACGTGGCGTTGAACGCCGATGAACCGATGGCAATGGTCAATGCAATGGCAAGCCGGCTCCTGCGTATCGACATCCTGTCGCAAGGGGCGCCACGCGACGCCCATTTCTTGTCGACTGTATTCACTGCTGTAGCACCCACCCTTTAGATTGGACAGGGAGGCTACGGCGTTGCTTGAGTCCATTGAATGGGACTTTTCCCAAACTTTAGGACTTTCCTTAGCGGCCTGAGAATTGCCGTCGCTTCCATCGGCGTGGCGTTCATGAGCGCTGTCGGCTGACTCAGTGACTGCTTGGGAAAACCGCATTGATCCATTGCGAATCGCTTGCAGTTTGTTTGGGAAATATCCCATTCCCGCGACGCAATTATCGTGTTAACGAACTCAGTCTGTGTGTCTCCGTCTGCCTTGACAGCGATGCTGGTGCACGCAGAACTCTCCCCGCAACCTGTCGCTTCCCCAGTCTCTTTTGGTTGGCATTTCGCCAAGTCTTTGCGGTGCGGAATGCAGATCGAACTGCGCACAGGACTGACCCGGTTTTTTCTGCCAGGGGCTCATGGCCGGGCTTTGCATCAGCGTTGGGCAGCGCAGACATCTGCGCTGGCGCTTCCTGAATGCGGTCAGCTGGAAGGGAGTCCCCCACTCCGGCCTGATGAGACCCGGGGTTTCAGGCAAAACGGATCACCGACGTTGTTTTCTGAACGATTGCAAGCCCAATCACTGAATTTAGCGACCGAAACCGTGATCTAATCCGCATTAGACGCTAAGTTTCGTGGCGAAGCCCACATGACCCTTCACATCATTCTCGCCGACGACCATCCGATCGTGACAAGTGGCGTACAACAGATTCTCGAACTGGACGCAACTGTGCGGGTAGTGGCTACCGCAGGTTCGACAGACGAACTTGTCAGCGCACTTGAGCAGACGCCTTGCGATCTGGTCATCACCGACTTCGTCATGCCCGGCGAGAACGTCCCTGACGGGTTGGCGCTGATCGGCCTGATACAGCGACGCTGGCCCCGGCTGCCGATCATCGTACTCTCGCGGATTGCGAATCCGGCCATCCTCCGCGCGATTCGCGACGCCGGTGTCAACGGCCTGATCAGCAAATCCGATGCACTTACCGAAATCCAACACGCGGTGCGATCCGTTGCTCACGGACGCAGGTACATGGGAAAGAGTGCAAAGAAGCTGCTCGAGAACGCAAGCGTCGATCTGGAGACATCGTCCCTCGCAGCATTGTCCCCGCGTGAAGCCGAGGTCCTGCGGGTTTTCGTTTCGGGAATGAGCATCAAGGAGATCGCACGCCTGCTCAACCGTAGCGCCAAAACCATCAGCAACCAGAAGCTTGCTGCCATGGATAAGTTGGGCATAAAGACGGATGTGGAGGTCTACGCCTACGCGTCCAAGCATGGCCTTATCACCTAGGCACAGGCATCGGCGTGCCCATATCGCACCTCACACTTCTGTCTTTGACACAGCATTGCCGCCTGCCTGGATCCTGTGCGTCGGCGTGGATGACAGCCGGCTTCAGTTGCAGCCGTTGCGACACTGAAGGCGCTGCTACAAGCCTGGCGACAGATCCGGCTCATACCATGCATCCGCTGGGCTCCTGCTGCCGACCACAAGGGGCGTGATGACAAAGCCCGACCCCGCGCCACCCGCATCTTCACACTTGCGTTGCTGCTTTCCAATGGGATTGGGCGCTGAAGCAATTGCCCGCGCCGCTCTACTCCAAGCCCTGGAGATAGCAATGGGATCTGGCCCATTTTCGATGAACGCGCATCCACAAATTTTCGCAGTTGATTCCCTGCGTTTGTGATACTCGCCATGCGCATCGCCAAGCATCGGCCATAGGCTTGGCGTCACCCCTAGATCCGGACCCGTCGCCATGAAGCGTTCGCACTCCATCGCCAGATTGCGGATTTTCCTGCTCACGCTGCTTCTGGTCGTCTGCGCGACGGCCACTACGCAAGGGCAAAGTCGACTCCAACTCACGTCCGAAGAGATAGCCTGGCGGCAGGCGCATCCGGTCGTCACAGTCGGGGTATTCGTCGGCGACCAGATGCCGCTGGAGGCGTGGGAAGGTGGAAAACCCCAAGGGCTGGGCATCGACTACGCACGCCTGCTTGCCGAACGCGCTGGACTGCAGCTGGAGTTTCATCCCTACACGGACTGGGCCGGGGTCGCCTTTGACATAACCCCACTTCCCTATGACCTGTTGCCCGCTCAGCCGGTCACTCCTGATCGGCGGTCGCGCTACGACCTGCTGCATCCGTTCCTGTCCGGAGCGCCAGCCCTCGTCGCGCCAAAGGGTGACCTCAGAATCCGCAGTGCTGCCGACCTCGCCCATGCACGTATCGCCGTGGAGCGGCGTTTTCGCACCGGCAACGCCAATATTGCGCGCCAATTTCCCGGGGCCACGCTGGTCTACGCCAATACCGGCCGCGAGGCTTTGGACCTGGTAGCACAGCAGCATGCTGACGCGTATATCGGCATGAGCATACCCCGTGCCCAAGTCCTTCTGAGCCGGCGCCCTGCCGATGATCTGGCAATTGTCAGCTCCGCTCCTCTCGAAGCTCTGGATGTCGCGCCAGCAGTAAACCAATCCAAGCCGATCCTCGTGGGGATCCTGCGCAAGGCGGAGGCCACCATTGACGAGCAGGAAATCGAAACGTTGCGCGCGCGTTGGGGGGCTGCTGGGCAAACCGAAGCGCGCGGGCCGGACGGCACGCTGTCTCAACAGGAGCGCGATTGGCTGAGCAAACTGCCTGTGCTGCGCCTTGGATATGAGGTAGATCGCTACCCCTACAGTTTCGTTGACGGCAAAGGCGACTTCTCCGGACTTGCTGCGGACTACGTACGTCTCTTGCAGAAAGAACTGGGCGTGCGCATTCAACTGATACCTGCGACCGACTGGAATACCTTGCAGCGAATGGTGCGCGCTCATGAAGTCGACCTGATCGCGGCCGGCACCACAAACGATTTCCCGAACAGCGAGATGGGTTTCTCCCAGCCTTACGAATACTTCCCCGAAGTGATTGTTGCCCGGCTTGACGGCCCACCCATCGCCGGCCCAAAGGATCTGGATTCGAAAAAGATCGCGTTCCGCATGGAGTCTGGACTGTACTCACGGCTGCGTGCGCGCTACGGCGAGAACATGCTGTACCCCACCACCAGCAACGAAGCCGGCCTGGCTGCGGTTGACACGCGCACTGCGGACGCTTTCATTGGCACCTTGCCGGCGATAGATGCACTGATCCGCAACCGCTACGTCGGCAATCTGCACGTCATTGGTCCGGCGGGCATGGATCAGGAGTTCTCCATTGGCGTTCGCTCGGAGTTCGCGCAGTTGCTTCCGTTGATCGACCATGTCCTGGGAAACATGGACAGTGGCGACAAGCAGGCAATGCGCAGCCGCTGGATCGCCGCAGAGTACCGCTACGGTGCACCGTGGAAGTGGGTGCTGATAGGCGTTGTCATAGCCGCTCTGGTACTGGCCTCCATCGTGGGCGCCTATGCACGGTTGCGGCGTACGTCGAAAGCACTGCAGTCGGCTGAGCGTGCCCATGCGGCACAGCTGCGGTTCCAGCAGGAGCTCATGGAAACCATTCCCTACCCGGTCTTCGTGAAGGACAAGAACGGGCGGTATCTAGCGGTCAACCGCGCGTACGAAGACACTCTGCACTGCTCCAGGCAGGACCTCCTCGGCCACACCATCGAGGAAACGCAACACCTGCATGGCGTCAGCGCGAAGGCGCTGATGCAAGCCGATCAGGACCTGATGGTCAGCGAAAGCGGAAGCACCCGCCGTGAGCTGAAGTATATCGACGCGCACGATGGTGGTGAGCGCAGCATCATCATCTGGCTGCGGCCATTCTCCGACGAACCTACCGGCACGAAGTCCTTGCTCGGTACCGCCGTGGACATCTCCGAAGTCCGCGCCGCCGAAGCGCGCGCTCGCGCGTCAGAGCAACAACTGTCAGACATTACGCAGACCATGCCATCAGTGGTTTTCCGCATCATCGCCTACCCCGATGGCAGGCGCAGGTTTACCTACGCTGGCGGCGCCGTCGAGGAGCTGCTCGACATGCCGGTACAGAGTCTGCTTGACGATGAACCGCTGCTGTTGTCACGGTTGCATCCAGACGATAAGCCGGTTGTCACCGACAATGTGGAAATCTCCCGGCGCACGCTGCAGCCCATGCCTGCCTTCGACTTCCGCCTGCGCGTCAGTGACGGCTGGCGCTGGCTCCGTACGGAAGGCGGTCACCCACGCCCGATTGGCAACGGAAGCGCTGAGTGGACGGGCTACTGGATTGATACCACAACGCTGCACGAGCAGGCCGAGGCGTTGCACCGGGCCAAGGCCGAGGCCGAAGCGGCGACTGCAGCCAAGGGCGCGTTCCTGGCGGCGATGAGCCACGAGATACGAACTCCAATGGCCGACGTGCTCGCCCTGATCGAACTTCTTGGGCGCAGCCACCTCAACTCCGACCAGACCACCATGCTGGCGATGATCCAGGAATCGGCACGGTCCCTCATGCAAGTGCTCGACGACATACTCGATCATTCGCGCCTGGAAGCCGGGCGCATGCAGATCGAGCACACTCGCTTCGATGTCCGCAACCTGCTCGACGGTATCGTCGGCGTGTTCGCCGCACGTGCTGCTGCGAAAGGGATCATGCTGCGCTCGATCATGGATTGGCGGCTTGCGGCCGAATTCTATGGCGACCCGTTCCGCATCAGGCAGATCCTGTCCAACCTCATGAGCAATGCGGTGAAGTTCACCGAACAAGGCGCGATAGTGTTGCATGTTGAAATCGGGCGCCCCACCCCGAGCGGCCAGTTGTTGCGGTTCAACGTCACCGACACTGGTATTGGCATCAAGCCAGATAACCTGGCCCGGTTGTTCCAGCCATTCACGCAGGCCGAAGACTCCACCGCACGCCGCTTCGGCGGCACTGGTCTTGGCCTCAGCATCAGCCGCCGTCTCGCCTCGATGATGGATGGCGAGATACGCCTGCAAAGCACACCGGGAAGCGGCACGCACGCGACATTCGAGGTGGCGCTCGAAGTCGCCGAGCACTGCGTCACCCAGTCGCAGCTTGCGGGCAAGACGGTCGCACTCGCCTGTACCGATGAGGCACGCAGCGACGAACTATCCAATGCGCTATCGGCGCTTGGCTTCCGTGTGATGCAGATCGATGAGGAAGATTTCGCGGAACCAATCACTGGTGTCGATCTTTTTGTTGCCGACACTGCCCTGCCTGCGCGTCTTCATCCTTCTGCGACGCCATGCCTGTTCGTGGACGACAGGGCGCCGCATCGGATGCCTTACAGAAGCTCGGCAGGCGTCGTGGTTCCCACCGGCCCGCTGCTGTATCACAGCCTGGAGCTGGGCTGCCTGGAAGCGCTCGGCATTCCACTACCTGTTGTTGCCCCCACCAAAGCCGCAGAGCGCGTGCAGCACCGCGCTCATGTCCTGGTTGCCGAAGACCATGCCAACAATCGTGTGGTCATGGCGCGCCAGCTTGAGGCTCTGGGTTACCCGTATTCCATAGTCGAGAACGGTCTTGAGGCGCTGGATCTATGGTCCAGGCAGCACTTCGACGTGCTGATCACCGATTGCCACATGCCCGGCCTCGACGGCTACGATCTGGCGCGTCGGATTCGCGAGCATGAAGGCAACCAGCGACGTCTTGTCATCCTGGGCGTCTCCGCCAGTGCGCAACCGGAGCAGCTTGAATACTGCAGGCAAGCAGGCATGGACGACTTCCTGTCAAAGCCGGTAAGGCTGGACGACCTGGCTGTCATGCTTTCGCGCCATCTCGACGTCGAGCACGCGGCACCGTCGTCTGGCGGTCTGGCTATGGACGGAGCCTCCAAGGCGACGCCACTGCCACATCTGCAGCAGATCTTCCGCGACCGGAACAATCTGGCGGTTTACCTCCGGGACTTACTGTCCAACTGCCGAGCGGACCTGTCAGAGCTTGACTTCCTCATCCAGACGGCAGACGTAGCCGCACAACGCCGGTTGCTGCACAGAATCGAGGGTGGGCTCGACACGCTGCGGCCGACCGGTAGCGAAAACCTCCATCGGGACGATCTCAGCGTCAGCGCTCGAAGATCTGACGTAGTCTCCGCAATGGAGCAGCTGGAGCAACTCGTGCGCGGATTTTTCAATGATGTAAGCGGCTAGCGCAAGCAACATACGGCTGGGCTTACGTACGCAACGTAAAAAAGCGGCTATGCCATTGCCTGCGCGGAGCCAAGCAATGACCGCCTGCAACGTCGACAACCGCACGGCTTGCACGGATCGAAACGCGTGACCATGGTCGTCCGTCGCCGGGTGTGATGCACTCCTGCCTCATTGTCCTCTGCAATGAGATCACCGACGGCCCCTGCCGTGATCTCCATGGACACGCTCGGGTTACCACGGTCGGATACTGGCGTCCGGCCGCCTGCTTCAGCGGCCGTCGCTATGTGCTTCCGAGAACCTCTTTATCCATTGGGCCGACAGACTCTTTTACATCTGCTGAATTTCACCAACTTCCCCGTAGGGAGGCTGGCAATTGCCGACGCATCCGCCAGGCGGATTCCAACCTCCGATGCCACCTCCCGGAGCGCCACCACCGCCACCACCACCACTCGGGGGGGCCTGCGCGATGGCGCCGGTTCCGCCGGACTCCTCAGCGCTTTCGCCGCAAGGCTTCTCGACGTACTGGATGTTGGTTCCAGTCATCGTCACCCGCTTATGGACCACGGTTACATAACCGACGAACGCCCTCTCACGCCACGTTGACTTGCCGACAAGTTTCTCGCCTGCAGAATCCAGATTGCGCAAGAATGCTGTAAGTGGACTACCTGCCTTGGCAACGTCATTCAACGTGACAGTGATTTTGAATGGTGGTAGCGAGTGAGTGATACATTCCGCCGCCAGCAGGCCGCCAGCCGAAAGAGTTAAAATTGCCAATAAAGTCCGTTTTTTCATCATCAAATCCCTTTATTCCCTATAGAGAAAGGCCGTGCATCGACCTGATATCTCACTCCGTACTTCTTCTCGTACAACGCATTCAACTTTGAAACGAGCATCATCGCGTTTTCCTCGGCCTTCATTCGCTGATCCGGCGTCAAGGATTGAGCGAACATTGCTTCCCTACCAATGGCCGCCGACGTGTTGCCCCTGATCTCCGATACACGGGCGACCGCATAGGCATCGATCAAGTTTTGCTCCCCTGGCAAACTGGCCAGACGTGCGGAAAGCAAGGACAGAGCGAAGTCATCACCGTTGGCTGCGGATAGGAGAAGCTTGTCGGTCGCATTTCTTGAAGGAAGCCCGCGAGCATCGAGCATTGTTTTCGCTACTGAATCACCAGAGTCCGCAGCAACCTGAAGCAACCCATCGGGGAGCTGGGAGTAGATTTCCCATTGCCGGGCATTGGGATAGCCACGTCTGTCCAGCCACTGTTGCTCCTCAATACTCTGAGGACCAAAGGGATCATCAGCCAGGCTCAAGCCTGCCCGTGATCTCGGAATATTAGGAAATGGATTGGACGAGCCCGGGCCCCTGGAATTTGGCGACGTAGTCGTTCCAGCTGATGACTCGATTCGCGCCACCCCTCCGTTTCCCGTGCCGGTCGACTCAGTAGCCTGCCGCACAACATTGCTATCAATAGCTGTTTCAGAGGCGGAATCCCCTGAGTTTCCAGCCTTTTTTATCATCGTAACGGCTACTGCACCCGCGACCAACAACATCAGTGAATAATTGAGTAGCTTCACTTTCTTGTGTTTCATATCGCACAAACTCATTCTGCTTGCAAAGAGAGAACCGGCAACAGGATCAAGACATAAAGAACGTGAAATTTATATAGCCATGATTACGCCGCATGGCGATGGTCATTTATATATTTCGTTGACTTACGCAGGCTTCTGATTGACGTTCCTATTTCGTACTGCGCGCAGCATTCCGTCAAGCTGGGATTACGGCATTTATGAGTGTAGGAATATTCTTGCAGAGTGGACTAGGTCACCACTTCCCAGCTTTCATCCGGAAGTGGAAAAGACGAAGCGCATCCGCTGGATGCTTCGCCGTTGCCCCTCATTTGCAGGCGTTGTGAACCACGTTGTCCCAATAGCTGGACATTGCAAAATCGCGTTTAACCCCTGCGACTTCATAAGCAGCTGCACGCCCGCGCCGCGCTGATTCACAAGCGCTTGAGCGATTGGGGCTGCCCATGCCTCCGGAGGCAGAGGCCGCTGCGCCGCGATCATTCGCGTACCGTTGGTCCAACTGCCGCCGCATACGATAGATTCGCCATTGCTCGGCATTCGATGGCTCGGATACAGGCGCCGCGTCCCACGATTTCACGGCAGCGCCTGGACACGGATCCGACTGATAGGAAACGTCTTTGCCGTCCACACATTTGAAAACCTGCTGTGCGTGGCTATAACCCGCCAGCAGAAAAAGAATAATCCCCAGAATCCCCCGGTACATTCCGTGCTCCATGCCGAACGCTGGTCGGAATCATAGCGTGGTGGCCGGCGCCATGTAGCGGACCGGAGCGCCCAGCCGGATTCTTGAGGGGACATATCGGCATCCTGCCGGAGGACGGCATCCGATCACACATCCTGCTATCCCCTCCGAGTCGGCTTTATGCCTGCCTGAAATGGCTGCGAGCGCGGTAACGCTCCACCCATTCCAGCGTCTGCCCAATGCCTCCGAACGGGAAGAAATGCAGACTCACCTCCCCGTGCGCCTCCGTCAGGCCGCTGGCGAGGCGATCGACAAACAGATCCGGCCCCGCAGCACCAAGCAGCTTGCCGATCGAAACGCCGTATTTGGACCACACCGATGCGCTTGCGCTGACGCCGCACATTGCCGCGTAGCGCGCGAGCGCGGCCACACTCGCAGGGCCAGGAACGCCTACGCGCACCGGGTGCTGGATTCCACGCTTACGCAGCGCTTCCAGCCACGTCAACACGACGTCGGCATCAAAACCGAACTGGGTGGCGATCAGGGGCGACATGCCACGGCTCTCGATGCTTTGGCACTTGTGTGCAAGCACCTGCCAGCGAGCAGCTTCGCTCATCACCGGATGGCCTTCCGGATGCCCGCCCACTCCAATCAGCTTGATACCGGCACGTTCGAATACGCCGGTTTCAATCAGCGCGGCGCTATCTGGGAACCTGCCCTTGGGGCTGGACGAATCGCCGGCAATCACGAAGCAACGCTCGACTCCCGCCTCAATGACTGCCCGCGTCACGAATGATTCCAGCGCTGCAAGCGAGGCGATCCGGCGCGCCGGAACATGCGGCACAGGCTCGAAGCCGAGTGCGCGAACCGTTGCGGCAGCGCTCAACCGTGCAGCGTCGTCTTCCCCCGCAAGATAGGGAATGAAAATGCTTGTACCGGGCGCTATCAGCGGCGCTGCGGTGATCAACGCTGGAATGGCTTTTGCGCTCACTTCCAGTGAGTAGGCATCGGTGAGCGGACTGGCGGAGCTGGACATATCGAAAAGGGTCAAGGGTCTTACCGTGATTTGACGACGAGTTGAGCGCCCCGCCCTCCCCCGTAATCGGTGGGCCGGGGCCATTGAACATGGTGCAGCAGGCGTTAGCTGTTTTGCGTGCTTCGTAAGCCGGTCAGTTGTGGGATTTTCTCGTCACTTTGTAGATCCAAGTTCCGTTGGGCGGCTTGCAATCCTTGCGGTGCAAACAAGCGGCATTCAACGCAATGACGCATCACTTGGCTGCCTTCCCGGCACCGGCTGCCGCCACGGCGCTCGAGTTGCGGGCAAGTTCGAAAAATGCCCGCACATAGTCGATGCCGGTATCCGCTTCGCGCGCGCCCAGAAAGATCTGCTTGGCGATGCCGCGCGCACCCAGCCGCACCGGCACCACCGCCATCCGGCTTGCGTACTCCTCAACCAACCAACGCGGCAGCGCGGCCACACCACGGCCACTGGCCACCATCTGCACCATGATGTCGGTGGTCTCAATGGCCTTGTGCCGCCTTGGCGTGACACCTGCAGGCAGCAGGAACTGGCTGTAGATGTCCAGGCGCTCGATGTCCACGGGGTAGCTGATCAGGGTCTCGCGGGTCAGCTGCTGTGGCTTCACATAAGCGGCCGATGCGAGCGGATGATCCTTGGCCACCACCAGCACCTGCTCGTAGTCGAACACGGGCTCGAACTTCAGGCCTGGCTTGAACAGGGGATCGGGCGTGACCAGCAGGTCGATCTCGTAGCCGAATAGTGCCCCTATCCCGCCGAACTGGAACTTCTGCCTGACGTCCACATCCACGTCCGGCCATGCGGTCAGATAAGGCGACACCACCTTGAGCAGCCACTGATAGCAGGGGTGGCATTCCATGCCGATGCGCAGCGCGCCGCGCTCGCCCTGCGCGAACTGGCCCAGGCGCTCCTCGGCCAGATCCAGCTGCGGCAACACCCGGTTTGCCACCGCCAGCAGGTATTGGCCGGCCTGGGTGAGGCGCAGGCTCCGACCTTCGCGCAACCAGATATCCGTGCCCAGCTGTTGCTCCAGCTTCCGGATGCTGTGACTCAACGCCGACTGGGTCAGGTTCAACACGCCGGCAGCGGCCGTCAGGGAGCCTTGCCTTTCGACCTGCTGGACGATGCTGAGGTGGATGCGCTCAAGCATATGTATGAATTCCACTCATTGATTCGTGAATTAATACCATTTTACCTCATCGAATGCGCTGACTAGGATCGACCTTCGGCATCGGCTCTGGTCGGTCTACCGGTGCACCCGCTCCCACGAAGGCGAACATGACCCATCCACTTCCACTACGCGTCATCGCGGTCTCCGGCGGGCTGCAGCAGCCATCCAAGGCTGCGGTGCTGGCTGAGTATCTGTCTGACCTGATCGCCGCCGAGGTGCCATGCGAACAGCATCTGCTCGAGCTCGGCCAACTCGCTCCCCACCTCGCCGGCGCGGTCAGGCGTTCCCAACTGCCCGGCCCCGTGGAAGCAGCCCTGTCTGCAGTCGAGCTGGCTGACGTGCTGGTGGTAGCCACACCGGTCTACCGCGGCTCGTACACGGGGCTGTTCAAGCACTTCTTTGATTTCGTCGACCAGGACGCCTTGGTCGACACGCCGGTGCTGTTGGCGGCCACCGGCGGCAGCGATCGGCACGCTTTGATGATCGACCATCAACTGCGGCCACTGTTCAGTTTCTTCCAGGCCCGCACCTTGCCGCTGGGCGTCTACGCAACCGACCGCGACTTCGCGGGCCAGGGCCTGCACAACGTTGAACTGATCCAGCGCGCCAAGTTGGCAGTTGAACGGGCCCTGCCGGTACTTCAGCTGTCCCGCCATGCGGGCATGAGCACAGCCGGGAAAGTAGCCGCCGCCTGAGAAACCACATCCCCACCGCGCCGAAACAGCACGACGCCGTGCCGAACTCCATCCGCAGAACCTACGCCAACGGGCCGCAATGAACGAGAACCTTGAATTCAGCATCAAGCGCATCAGCTTCGATGAAAACTACCAGCCATCGGACAGCACACGCCTCACCACAAACTTTGCCAACCTGGCCAGAGGCAGTAGCCGGCAGGAAAACCTGCGCAACACGTTGAAGATGATCGACAATCGCTTCAACAGCCTGGCCGACTGGGACAACCCGAGCGGGGATCGCTATGCCGTCGCGCTGGAGATCATCTCCGTCGAGGTGGAGATGGGCGTAGATGATGCGGCAGCGGTCTTCCCGCTGATCGAGATACTGAAGACAAGCATCATCGACAGCAGGACCGGCGCGCGCATCGACGGCATTGCCGGGAACAATTTCTCCTCCTACGTACGTGATTACGATTTCAGCGTGCTGTTGCCGGCGTACAACAACAGCCGGGCGGTGTTCGGCACGCCGGAGGACTTCGGCGACCTGCACGGCAAGCTGTTCAAATACTTCGTGGGCTCCGATGCTTACAAGGCGAACTTCGGCAAGCCGCCGGTGATCTGCATCAGCGCATCCAGCAGCAAGGTCTACCAGCGCACCGCAAACCAGCACCCGGCACTCGGCGTTGAATACCTGCAGAACGAGCTCTCCTCGACCGATCACTACTTCGCGAAGATGGGCATGCAGGTGCGCTTCTTCCTGCCGCCGAACGGGGTTGCGCCGCTGGCGTTCTACTTCTTCAGTGACCTGCTCGGCGACTATACGGACCTGGAACTGATCGGCACCGTCAGCACGATGGAGACCTTCCAGAAGATCTACCGCCCCGAGATCTACAACGCCAATTCGCCTGCCGGGCGCGTGTATCAGCCCAGCCTGAAGCACCACGATTACTCCCTGACCAAGATCGTCTATGACCGCGAGGAACGCAGTCAACTGGCCGTCAAGCAAGGCAGGTTCACGGAGGAAAACTTCATCAAGCCCTACCGCCAGACGCTTGAGCAGTGGGCCGCGAACTGCGCGCTCTGATCACCACCCGGAACAAGAACCCACCCATCATGAAAAAACTGTTGCCCACCTCAACCGCCGGCAGCTTGCCCAAGCCGTCCTGGCTCGCCCAACCCGAGAAACTCTGGTCACCCTGGAAGCTGCAGGACGAGGAGTTGATTGAAGGCAAGCAGGACGCGCTGCGGCTTTCGTTGCACGAACAGCTGCAGGCAGGCATCGACATCGTCAGCGATGGCGAGCAGACCCGCCAGCATTTCGTCACAACCTTCATCGAGCATCTTGATGGCGTTGATTTCGAAAAACGCGAGACGGTGCGTATCCGCAACCGCTATGACGCCAGCGTGCCAACCGTCGTCGGCGCAGTCAGCCGACAGAAGCCGGTATTCGTCGAGGACGCCAGGTTCCTGCGGCAGCAGACCACACAGCCGATCAAATGGGCCCTGCCCGGCCCAATGACGATGATCGACACGCTGCATGACGCGCACTACAAGAGCCGGGAAAACCTGGCCTGGGAGTTCGCCAAAATCCTCAACCAGGAGGCCAGGGAACTGGAGGCCGTCGGCGTGGACATCATCCAGTTCGACGAGCCTGCCTTCAATGTCTTCTTCGATGAAGTGAATGATTGGGGTGTTGCCGCCCTGGAACGCGCGATTGAAGGGCTCAAGTGCGAAACCGCAGTGCATATCTGCTACGGCTATGGCATCAAGGCCAATACCGATTGGAAGAAGACGCTGGGTTCGGAATGGCGCCAGTACGAAGAGTCATTCCCGAAATTGCAGCAGTCCAATATCGATATCATCTCGCTGGAATGCCAGAACTCACATGTGCCCATAGATCTGATCGAACTGGTGCGTGGCAAGAAGGTGATGGTAGGCGCGATTGATGTGGCAAGTGACATCATCGAAACCCCGGAGCAAGTGGCCGACACGCTGCGCAAGGCGCTGCGGTTTGTCGATGCGGACAAGCTCTACCCTTCCACCAACTGCGGCATGGCACCGCTGGCGCGTTCGGTTGCCAGAGGCAAGCTGCAGGCTCTCAACGCTGGAGCGGAGATAGTCCGGCGCGAGCTGATGTCTGGTACCAGCGCATAACCTGTTTCCGCTTTGGAAGTGGTGAACTGAAAGTGCGCGGTTTCAGCCAGCACCGAACCAATGAAGCTGACCGGCTTCCGTCAATGAAGCAGGTCGGCCTCATTCTTTGGACATTTCATCAGGACATCTACCCGCGCCGCGCAGGCGCCGGAGTGCCTCATTCGCGGGATCATAGGCTGTGCTTGACTGGCCTACACGCGGCCAGCCAACCCGGGCTGCTCTCCAGCTCAAGCGGCGCATTTATCAGGCCCACCTGCGGCTCGCACATCGAAACCCGCGGAATCGCTTACCGGAGGCCGTCCGGATTGCACGCCGAAGGTCCCTTGTCGATCTGATCGGATTGCCGCAGCTTCTCTTCCTGCTTTTGCTGGTCGCGCTGTTCCTTCAGGTCCTGCTCGCGAGCCGCATCCGTGCCGGGCGTTCCGTCGGCGCGGGATTTTTCCTTGCTCGGGGTGGCGGTGGGTTTATGGTTGGTCATCGTGGGATCCTCGATTGAAAGCGGTTGATTCTGCTGCTTACGGTTAACGGAAGGGCTTGGCTGCAGCCGAGTGCATCAACGGCTGACGGTCTACGCATCCTTGGCCCAACGTGAAAGATTCTGCTTGAGCGCGTCCATGCCCGCCCAGGGATCCTTCCTGCGCCGCTTGAGTTTTGCAGGGACGTCCTTGATGGTGAATGCATCGGCCCTGTGCAGCTTTGCAAGCTCGCTCCACGCCAGCGGCAATGCCACCGGCGCACCGGGGCGCCCGCGCATCGAGTAGGACGCAACGGCGGTGGCGCCGCGCCCGTTGCGCAGGTAATCGACAAAGATGCGGCGGTTGCGGCGGCTTTTTGTCGCCGTGGCGAGGAAGCGATCTGGTTCGGACTGCGCCAGCGCATCGGCGAAGCCACGGGCGAAGCGTTTGGTCAGATCCCAGTCGCAGCCGGGCGACAGCGGCACCACAACATGCAGGCCCTTGCCGCCGGACACGCGCAGGAAAGACTCGAGCTCCAGCTTTGCCAACAGCTTGCGGATATCCGTCGCTGCACGTTTGACTTCCGCGAACGGTACATCGGGCCCGGGGTCCAGATCGAACACCACCCGGTCAGCGATATCGGGCGTGTCAGCCTTCGCCCCCCATGGATGGAACTCCAGAGCGTTGAACTGCACAAGTTCCATCAACGCTGCGAGATCGTCGACCACCAGGTAATCAGCTTGCGCGCCTGACTCCTCCTTGAGCTTTACGGTGGATACCCGCTCCAGGCCAGCGGTCATGTGCTTCTGGAAGAAACAAGGGCGCTCGATGCCCGCCGGACAGCGGATCACCGATAGAGGACGGCCAACAATTTCCGGCAACAGATGATCGGCGACGGCCAGGTAGTAGTTCCATACGTCCTGTTTGCTGATGCGGTCGGCGGGAAACAGCAGCTTACTTGGGCTGGAAAGCACCGGCAGTGCTTCGCTCGTTTTTTTTGATGCAGGCTTGCCGCGCTTTGCTGCAGCAGCTTTCTTTTTAGGCGTTGCAGCGCTGTCGCTGTCGCGAAGATCGTCCACGTTCTTGTCCAGCCTCAAGGATTTGAGTGAAGGTTGCCGCAGCAGGGTCTGGCCGCCTTTGCCGCGGTAGAACACCTCGACCACGAAACGGGGAGCAAACCATTTCGCCGTGCGCAGGTCGGTCTCGGTGGTGCCAACATGGGCGGTAGGCGTATTGCTGCCGCCGCGGAGCCTGCGCGTCAGTTGCCGCAGCATTGCCTCATCGAAACCGGTGCCAACCCTGCCGGCATAGCGCCAGCCATGCTGCGCGTCGGGGGTTGCCAACAGCAGCGAGCCGAAGCCGGTGCGCGCGCCCTTGGGAGCGGTATAGCCCACAACCGCGAATTCGTCCGACGCCAGTTGCTTGGTCTTGCGCCAGTCATCGCTGCGGCCTGCATGGTACGGACGGTCCAGCCGCTTGGAGATCACACCTTCAAAGTGCTGTTCTGCCGCAACCCGGAATGCCGCCTCACCATCGGCTTGCACGTGCGAGCTGAAGGCAAGTTGTGGCGGGGCGCCGTTCAGCAGCTTCTGCAACAGCGTCTTGCGCTCATGCAGCGGTGCGTTGGCGACGTCGATTCCATCCAGGTGCAGCACATCAAACAGCACCAGTGAAAGCCGCCCCTGCCGCTCGCCGGAGAGCGTGGCTTGCAGCAGGTTGAAGTCCTCCTTGGTACCGTTGCCCGCAATGAGTTCACCATCGAGCGCAGCCGATTTCAGCTGCAGTGTTTCCACGGCCTCAGCGATGTCGGGGAGTTTGGCTGTCCATTCCAGCGCATTGCGCGACCATAGGCGTACGCTGCCGTCGGCAACCGTGACCAGGATGCGATAACCGTCCCATTTGATTTCGTGCAGCCACTGCTCGCCCTCGGGCGGGGCCTGGCCCAGTTTTGCCAACTGCGGTTGAAATGCCCCCGTCGGCACCCTGCCCTTGCGAGCCCCGCTCAACGCCAGCGCCTGTTCGGCCCAGTCCTTGCGGCGACCCGGCTTCGAAGGCACGGTCGCCAATCGCTTCTTGCCGCTCTTGCCACTGCCCGCGCGTCGCTTGTCGCTTTCTGGTGCAGAAGCCACATCCGCCAGCAGATCATCGGCCTCCAGGGAACCGGCGAAGGCATCCCGGTCCTTGAACAACAGCCATTGTGGCTGCCGCGCAGGCTTGCCCGATCGCACCAGATGCCAACCCCCTTTCAATTTCTTGCCGAACAACTCGAAACGCAGATGTCCTTTGGCGAGTTGAGCCCGCGGGTCGCCCTCGGTTGCCCAGACGCCGTGATCGAACTGTGCAACGTGCCCGCCGCCGTACTGACCTTTGGGAATGTCGCCTTCAAAGTCCGCGTAATCCACCGGGTGATCTTCCACCTCCACCGCCATGCGCTTTACCGCAGGGTCATAACTTGGCCCCTTCGGCACCGCCCAGCTCTTCAGCGTGTCGCCGACCTGCAGGCGGAAGTCATAGTGCCGGCGGCTGGCGTGATGCAGCTGCACGACGAAGATCGCACGCTGTCCCTGGGCGACCGGCTTGCCGGGTTCGGGTTCACGCGTTTTCTCGAAGCTGCGTTTGCGGCGGTAGTCGACCAGGCTCATGCCAGTGTCCTGTCCATGCAGGCGGCGCTGCAACGCGGCAGCGCGAATCCCAAGGCCCGCGCGGCGGCTTGTTGCTGGGGCGCAACGTCGTCTGGTGCGTTGGTCCGGCGCTGGCAGGATTGCTCGCGGTTGATGCGGACACGCTCGGGTACGCCCGGTTTGTTCTTGTCCTCACTCATGGGGTGCTCCTGACGGCATCGGATCCAGGCCGGCGCATGGCTGCTTCAACGGCCAATCTACGCATTGAATGTCATCGCAAGGTCTAGGACTGGCTATGGCGGCGTGAAATCCGTGTCTCGCCCGGCCCGTTTGGGAGAGTCACGCAGCGGTGGCCAAGGCTGTAAAGCGGCCTGCGGTTCGGCCAGAAGACGGTAAGTGCCCAAGGGGCGGAGCATTGCCCACCGGTGACAGGTTGTCCGGCCGATCTTGTGCGCACCGCCCACTGCTCTGCGCTGTTGCCCAATACAAGCGCTGCCGCGCCTGTGGGCTGTGGGCTGTGGGCCAACGGAAATTCCGCTACCGTATTCCCGCCATCCAACCATTTCGTCCGCGTCACGGCTGGCAAGCCATGATCAACTCTCCATCAAGAACAGCCACGGCATGCCGATACCTCTACTCGGCTTGCAAGGGGCGGGGAGCTCCATCACGGTAGTTGCTGCGTCGTTCGACCAGGTTCTCTGGCCTGCCCTTGCAAGGCAGGCTGCATGTTCCCCCGGCATCACATCCCACCGCCCATCCATTGCGCAGGAACCGAACGGGCAAGTGAATTTCATCCAGCCAGATTTCGAAGAAACCGCGCCGGGGCGCCCTGCCCGCCGTAGTGGCCTGTCGCCGCTTGCGTGGGCCGTGGCTGGCCTGTTGCTTGGCCTGGCCTGCACGGCGGTCATCGCCCATCGCGAATGGTCGGACCTGCGGCATGAGGCGGCGCAAGCGCGCAGAACGCTGGCCGACACCGGCATTGCGCAACTACAGGTACCGCTGGAACGCGCGGCCTCCATCCTGCGTGCGATGCAGACGCTGTTCCTGGCCAACGACAAAATGGACCAGGCAGGCTTCAGCCAGTACTACTCGCGTTTGTACGATGGCAGCGGGGCCTATACCTCCATGGCCTTTGCACGACGCACAGCGGTGGACCGACCGCAGACAGGCAATGCTGCCTATCGCTATGAGCTGGTAGCGCCCTACCAGAGCAACACCAGCCTGCTGGGCTTCGACATGGTCACTCAACCGGCCAATCTTGCGGCGCTGGTACGCGCACGGGACACGGACACCGTCACCGTTTCAGCGCCATTCGCCCTGCGCCAGAGCACGGCGGCAGGGCAAAGCCCGCTGGGCGTCACGCTGCGCCTGCCGGTGTACTCCAACGGTGCAACCCCTGGCTCAGCCAGCGACCGGCGGGCACGCGAGATCGGGGCATTGGCCATCGGCATCCGCCTGCAGCCACTGATCGAAAGCGCGTTGGAACCGCCAGTGCTGGAGGGCTTCCGGGTGCGTATCCGCGATACCGATGCACTGGCCACCCCGTTCTATGACTCCGGCACCGAGGCCGCCGTCAGTCTGCCCGCGCAGCAGCGCCAGCTGGACTTCGGCGGCAGGCGCTGGCTGCTTGAGATGCAGCCCCGCCCACAGCCCATGGACCTCAGCCGGCTGTACACCATCGTCATCGCCGGGACCATCATCAGCCTGCTGCTGTCGGCACTGCTGTGGTCATTGGCGATGACCCGTCGCAAGGCGCTGGCCCTGGGGGCGCAGATGAGCGCCCGCTACCGCGAGAGCGAGCTGCGTTTCCGCGCCCTGAACGAACTCCTGCCAGCGCTGGTGCTGCTGGCCGACGCGCGCGACTGGAAGATCGTCTACGCCAACCAGGCTGCGCGGCTCCGTCTGGGCGACCCCACCGGCGTGCAGCTGTCTGCACTGTTCCTTGACCAGCACTTGCAGGCGCGCACCCGCGATGCGGCGGACATCCGCAGTGGCTGGAACCAGCTTGAGGCCGAGCTGCGCGGTGCTGATGGCGCCAGCTTCTGGGCGAACGCATCCATTGCCGAGGTCGACGTGGATGGCGCGCCGCACCTGTTGATGGTGGCAACCGACAACTCCGAACAGCGCGAGCTGACCGACCGCCTGAGCTACCAGGCCGCGCACGATGCGCTGACCGGGCTGTACAACCGCCGCGAGTTCGAGCGCCGTGTACAGGAGGTGCTGAGGGATTGGTCCAGTTGGGCAGCCAGCGGTTTCTGGGCGTTGCTGTACATCGACCTCGACCAGTTCAAGCTGATCAACGATGTCTCCGGGCATATGGCCGGTGACCAGCTCCTGGAGCAGCTCGCACTGACCATGCACCAGCAGCTGCGCAGCGGTGATGTGCTGGCACGTCTGGGCGGCGACGAGTTTGGCCTGCTTACGTTCCATGGCAACGCGGATGGGGCCTTGGAACTGGCCGAGCGTCTGCGCCGGGGCATCGAATCGCTGATGTTTTCCTGGCAGGGACGCAGCTACAAAGTGAGTTGCAGCATCGGCATGGTAGCGATTGACCAGCAGGTGCCCACCCTCAAGGACCTGTTGGCCTGGGCCGACACCGCCTGTTACATGGCCAAGGAGAACGGGCGCAACCGCGTGCATGTCTATCGTCTGGACGACGAAACCAGCCGTCGCCAGGGCGAGATGGAGTGGGTCAACCGGTTGCGCTGGGCCATGGAACAGGATCGCCTGCTGCTTGACTACCAGGAGATCGTTTCGCTTACGGGCGAAGATACCGCCACCAATATCGAACTGCTGCTGCGTCTGCGCGATGAAGACGGCAGCATCGTACTGCCGGGTGCTTTCCTGCCTGCAGCCGAGCGCTATGGGCTGATGCCGGCCATCGACCGTTGGGTGATCCACAAAGCGTTGTCGAACTTCACCCGTCTGCACCCCACTGCGCAGACGCTCGGTACCTGTGCGATCAACCTGTCAGGCGCCAGCATCGAAGACGATGGCCTGGCCGACTTCATCCTTGCCTGCATGAAGGAGCACGGCGTACCGCCGCAGATGCTGTGTTTTGAGATCACCGAAACCGTCGCGGTCCGCAACCTGCTCAAGGTGGTGAGCATAGTCGAACGCCTGCGCTCTGCCGGCTGCAGCATCGCTCTGGATGATTTCGGTGCCGGCATGTCGTCTTTCGGCTATCTCAAGAATCTACCGCTGGACCTGATCAAGATCGACCGCAGTTTCATCGTTGACCTCGATACCGACCCGATCAGCCACACCATCATCAGCGCCATTGCCAAGATCGGTCATCAGCGCGGTCTAAAGGTAGTTGCCGAAGGTGTCAGCACCGACCATCTATGCGAAGCCGCGCGTTCGTTGGGCGTGGACTACGCGCAGGGCTTCGGCCTGCATCGCCCGGAGCGGGTGCAGTTCCAACGCTGACGGCTTGGATCTGCATCGTGTGCACCGCCGCGCAGGCAGCAACACACCCCATGTCCTCTCTGCGTCACGCACCCTGTCGTAAGCTTGGCAGACAGCCGGCGGCAGAAGGTGCGTCAACGTGGAGTTCGTGAACAAGGACCTGCAGGTATTGCCGCGTGATTTCTACCGCCGCCACCCTGCCCTGGTCGCGCCGGAGCTGCTCAACAAGCTTCTGCTGCGCGGCGACGGCCGTTGTGCCCGGATTGTGGAAGTTGAGGCCTATGCCGGCAGCGAAGATCCGGCCGCCCACTCGTTTCGCGGAAAGACCGCGCGCAACGCAAGCATGTTCGGCCCACCTGGGCACCTGTATGTCTATTTCACCTACGGCATGCATTGGGGCAGCAACGCCGTCTGCGGTGAGGTTGGCGAAGGTGTCGGCGTGCTGCTTCGGGCCGCCGAGCCGCTGCAGAATCTGCAGCTGATGTATGCGGCACGCAGCGCCGCAAAGCGGCCAATCGATCTGGCCAGCGGCCCCGGCAAGTTGTCGCAGGCTTTCGGTTTGAATCGGGATTTCGATGGCGCGGACCTGGTGCTGGGCGACCGGGGCATCGTCATTGCATGCGATGGCACTTCGCCACCCGACAGCCCGCTGGTTGGCCCCAGGGTCGGAATAAGCAAGGCGGTCGATACACCGTGGCGTTGGAGCGTCGCAGGCAATCCCTGTGTATCGAAGGCTCCGGTGTCGGCGAGACGTCAGCGCGTGCCTTGATTGGCTTTCACTGCGCTGCTTCTTGGAGCGCAACGCGGGGAGTGTGAAGGTTCATCGGCAACCTGCATGCCAACGGGGACGGGCGCTTAACGCCGAGCCCAGCAAGATGACCCTAGACCCGAACGGAGCCCACGCCATGATCGCCGCCCGGAACCTGCCACGAACGACCGCCCTGTTGTGCTTTGCGCTTGGCGCGGCGTTGGCAACCCTCATCCAGGCCCTCTGATCGGGCTGGCGCTGGAATACTCTCCAGCAAGGTCGGATTCGGCCGCACATGCACTGCACACGCTACGGCAGCACGGCTTCCGGCAGCGGTCGCAGCGTTGGCGCAGGCAAGCATCTGCGACGATTACAGCAATTGTTCTTACGAATGCCGATACACCCGTTTACCTTCAAGGTAAGCAGCGCCTCTCCCAACACGCCTCAAGCGGCTGATTCACCGAGCTGCGTCAATTGCTACCCAAACGGGTGAAGTCGGCAATTTCATCCAGCCACAGCAACTGCACGCCCTCACCTGGCACATCGAGAGGAACCTGGCCGTTGGTGCCTTCCTGCTCGTCAGGGCCACGGAACTGCTGCACGGCAGGCCGCTCGGCCACGGTGCCCTTCAACACCCGCCCATCCTTCATGCGCAGCTCGACGATAAGCTCGGCATCCAGTGCCAGTTGCAGAGCCTTGAGATGTTCTATCTCCGCCTGGGCGGTATGAACGCGCGGTGCTGTCCTGGCCATCGGGGCATCCTCTGTTCGACTATCGGGCAACCTTACCGGTGCACCTGCTAACCCGGAATAAAAACGCGGGCAGAACCCTGGCCGAATCCTTCACGCTTGGCTGACACATCTCCAAGCCTTGTGGGCGGCAGCTGCAGCTGCATTCTCCTGGCCAGGAAAAGCGGGCCCCCGTGCGGGGCCCGCCCCAATCAACCGACGATCAACGACCAAGGCAATTCAGATCCGTGGAACCTGTATCTGAAGCCCTCGCAATCGATCTGCTGTGCAAGGTTTCCCTCTTCATCCATCAAGGTATTTACCTCGACCATGCGGTCAGTCCCGGTACCTGCCAGGCGTCTTCCCGGTATTTCCAACACGGTTCTGAAGCTTTTTTGCTCTGTCGAAACGACCTTCACTGGACGTCTCTCTCGCCCGGGCCCTTCCAGATAGAGTTTCATGCTTTTCACAGCCTAGTCTCCTGATATTGCCCCCCGCCTTCCGGCTGAACGTATATAGGATCGACGATGTGAAGATCAGGCAAAAACCGATAGGAAAACGCTTATTTTGTGATGACGGCCGAAGTTCCGGCGACGGCGTCCTGCCCAATTCAGCCGAGCGATCACGGCTTGAAGCCGTGAGTGGCATTGGAGCAGGCCGCGTCGCCGAGGATGTGCACCGTCACGCAAGCCGCAGCAGATCCCGCCCGTTGCAAAGCACACTGCCGCGCGCCTGGCGGTAGTCCACCCGCAGACCACCGGTGAACGCGGAGAACGCCGGCAGCACCATGCGCCGCTCGCCGCTCCAGAACAGCGGGTGCGCCGGCAGCCCAGGCAACTTCAATACCGGGTGCAGATGCCCGCAAAGCACATGCGTTGAGCTGCCCTCGGCATCCTCCGGCGCGTGGCGAAATTCAAAAGGACCCTCAAGCGTGCCGTCTGCGATCAACTGCGCCCCGGCCGCGTCGGCATCCAGCGCCCGATCGTGGTTGCCGGGAACCACCCCCACGGCAACCTGCCCATGCGCCTGGCGGAACGCCTGCCACGCGGCATCGCTGGCGGTTGAGCGCGCACCGTGCAGGAAGTCACCCAGAATCCACAGGGAAGCGGCCCCGGTCATGTCCAGCAACGCAGCCAGACGCGCCAGGTCGCTGCGCGTGCCACCACTGGGCACCGCGATTCCTGCACGACGCATCACCGCGCCCTTGCCCAGATGCAGATCGGCGATGATCAGCCTGCGCCGGGCTGGCCAATAGAGCGCCCGGTCCGCCAGCAGCGTAATCGGCTCACCGGCAAGCAGCATCTGCAGGCTTTCAGCCATGGCGTTGCTCCAGCTGTTGTGCCGCCCGTTGCACCCGCTGTTTCCAGTCCTCGCTGCTCAAGCTGCCCCGCCTGGACTCGGCCCAGAGGGGAAACGACAGCGGCGTCAGCGTACGCGGCCGTGTGAGCAGCAACTGGCGGCCGGCGCAATCGTGCAGAACACGCTGCAGAGTGGCCACGTCCAAGCGTTGCTCCAGCACCTCGCGTTCGGCCTGATGCAGCAGCATATGCCCGGGATCGTATTGGCGCAGCACGTCATAGAACAGGCTGCTTGATGCCTGCAGTTGGCGGAGGCTGCGCAATGCGCGGCCGGGCAGCGACGGCGGCAGCAACCCGGCCACCCGCGCGATCTCGCGGAACTGTCGCCGTGCCAGTTCGCTCATGTTGACCGCCGCCTGCAGGTCCTGCAGCAGCGCATCCGGGGACAACATGGCGGCAAGGCTCTGCTCGTCCAGTTGCAAGGCCGATGTTGCCGTTACCGCCAACCCGTAGTCGTTCACCGAGAAAGCGAAACTGGTGGCGACGTGCCGGCTCCAGCGCAGCGAAAGCACCGCTGCCAGGCCTTCGTGCACGGCGCGGCCGGCAAACGGATACAGGAACAGATGCCAGCCGTCCCGTGTCTTGACCCACTCCGCCAGCAATTGATCCTGGCCCGGCACGGCGGACAGCTTGGACTGCAATGCCAGCAGCGGGCGCAGCGCTCGAAGTTCGGGAGTAGCCGGAGGATTGGCAAGTACCTCGGCCACATGCGCGGCCAGATCCGTCGACATCGGCATCCGCCCGCCCTGCCATCGCGGCACCACGCCGCTGCCCTGTTTGGCTGGCCGCACGTAGGCCGTCATGTCCTGCAAGCGCAGCAGGCGCAGGCTGCGTCCGGCGAACTGGAATACATCGCCCGGCCGCAGACGCGACACAAAGCTTTCCTCGACGCTGCCCAGCGCCCCACCCCGCGCCATGCGTACCAGCACCGCACCGTCGCTGGTGATGGTGCCGATCGACAGCCGATGACGAAACGCCACGCGACGGTCGCTGACTGCAAGGATGCCGGCCGCATCGCGGGTGACGCGGCAGAATTCAGGGTAATGCTGCAAGGCATTGCCGCCCTGGGTGATGAACTGCAGCACCTGCGTCCAGTCATGCAATGAGAGCTCGGCAAACGCATGCGTGAGGCGCACCTCCGCCAGCAGCTGATCCGGTTCGAAACCGCCGGCCAGAGCCAGGGTCACGCAATGCTGGGCAAGCACATCCAGTGACAAGCGCAGTGGCCGCCGGGATTCCACCTGGCCTGCGCGCAGCGCCTGCCGCGCTGCCGCGAACTCGGCCAGTTCCAACGCATGCGTAGGTACGCAGATGATGTGCCCGGCCTCGCCCGGGCGGTGCCGGGACCGCCCCGCACGTTGCAGCAAGCGCGCCATGCCCTTCGGGCTACCCAGCTGGATGACCTGATCCACACTTGGAAAATCAACACCAAGGTCCAGGCTGGAGGTGGCCACCACGCAGCGGATGCGTTCTTCCCGCAGGCCTTGTTCCACCTGCCGTCGCAGGGTTGGATCCAGCGAGCCGTGATGCAAAGCCAGCGCCTCCGCGTCGTCCAGCCATACCGCTTGCAGCGCTTCGTACCACAGCTCGGCCTGGGCGCGGGTATTGGTGAACAGCAGGGTCGTGCGCGCCTGCGCGATCTGTTCGACCACCGCCTGCATCTGTGACAGACCAAGGTGGCCGGCCCAAGGGAAACGCTCGCCGTCGCGGGGCAGCAGGGTCTTCATGTGCAGACTGCGTGGTGCGGCCGCTCGGATCAGCGCGGCATCGTCCAGATGCGGGAGCAATACCTGCCGCGCCTGCTCCAGGTTTCCCAGCGTCGCCGACAACCCCCAGATACGCGCGGCAGGTTGCCATCCGCGCAGCCGCGCCAGGCACAACTGCAGCAGGACGCCGCGCTTGTTGTCCAGCAATGCATGCCATTCGTCGACGACGATGGCCTGCAGCCACGCCAATTGTGCCTGCGTGTCGGGGTAGCTCAACAGCAGCGCCAGTGACTCGGGAGTGATCACCAACAAGTCCGCCTTGCCTTGACGGGCCAGGCGTTTGTCGCGGGCGCTGGCGTCGCCGGTACGCATCGCTACCGTCCATGGCAGGCCCAGTCCTTCGATGGGCTCGCGCAGGGCGCGCACGGTGTCGCTGGCAAGCGCGCGCAAGGGCGTGATCCACAACACCCGCACGTGCGCGGTCGCCGAACTGCGGCGTTTGCTGGGCCTGCTCTCCTTGTCCCCAGCCGGCAGCTCCGCCAATGCCTGCAGCAGCGGCCCACCGATCATCGCCAGGGTCTTGCCACTGCCAGTGGGCGTCACCAGCAGCCCGGACTGTCCATCGCGGTAACGCCGCCAGACTTCCCGCTGGAACGGGGCAGGCTTCCATCCACGCGCCGCAAACCACTGCGTCAGTGGTTGTTCAAAACGCGTATGCCCGACAATACGGCCGGCACTCACTGCGCCACCTTGCGCAGGGTTTCCAGCACATCGGCTTCACTGGCGCTTTTGTCGCGGCGCCAGCGCAGGATGCGCGGAAAGCGCACCGCCACCCCTGACTTGTGCCGCGCCGAGAGGTTGACCGCCTCGAAACCCAACTCGAACACCTGCAGCGGTTCCACTGCCCGCACCGGGCCGAAGCGCTCGGTGGTGTGGGCGCGGATCCAGCGATCGAGCTCGGCGATTTCTTTGTCGTCCAACCCGGAATAGGCCTTGGCGACAGGCACCAGCTTGTCGCCGTCCCAGACGCCAAACGTGTAGTCGGTATACAAGGTGCTGCGCCGGCCGTGACCACTCTGCGCGTAGAGCATTACCGCATCGATGGTGAGCGGATCGACTTTCCATTTCCACCAGTCGCCACGCTTGCGACCGTGCCGATACGGGGAGTGCTGCCGTTTGAGCATGAAGCCTTCGACGCCGCGCTCACGCGCCTCACTGCGCAGCTGTGCGGCAGTCGCCCAATCCTGCACCTGGATCTGCGTTGACAGCCGCAGCAGTGGCGAGTCGTGGGCGTCCAGCAGCGTGGTCAGGCGCTGGCGGCGCTGATGCAGGTCCAGTTCGCGCAGATCCTGGCCATCCAGCTCCAGCAGGTCGTAGGCCAGCACCCGCACCGGCGTCTGCGCCAACACCTTCGGCCCGGGCTTGCGCCGCTGTATGCGCGTCTGCAAGGCGGTGAACGGCAGCGGTTTGTCCTCGTCGCCACGCCAGGCCAGCAGTTCGCCGTCAATGACGGCATCATGGCCGAGCCGGGCCAGCTCGGCCTCGATTTCGGGGAAGCGCCCGTCCATGCGTTCCTCACCGCGCGACCACAGCGCGATCTCATCGCCACGGCGGATCAGCTGCACACGGATGCCGTCCCACTTCCATTCCAGCAGCCAGTCGTCGATCACGCCCAACGCGGCAGGCTCGCCTTCCAACGCTGATGCCAGGAAGAAGGGATACGGCAAGGCGGTATCCCCCGGCTGCGGCCCCTGTGCCAGCAGTGTCTGCATGAAGCCGGGCGTGGGCGATTTGAAGCCGAGCATGCGCTGCGCAAGCAGCGACAGGTCCAGCCCTGACAACTCAGCCAAGGCCTGCTGCACCAGGCCCTGCGATACGCCTACGCGCAGCGCCCCGGTCAACAATTTGTTGAACACAAAACGCTCGTGCATCGGCAGTTGCCGCCAGGCATCGATGATCACCGCGCGACGCTGCTCGGGCGCGGCATTGGCCACGGGCAACAAACGCTGCTGGATCCATTGCCCAAGCCCCATGTCCGCTGCTGCAGCCGACGGGTCATCCAACAGCAGGGCCAGTGTTTCGGCCAGGTCACCTACCTGGTCGTAGCTGGCCTCCACAAGCCAGTCCGGCAATCCGCTCTCCTGTGCGACCCATTGGCGCAGCTCGCCGCTGCTTGCGATGCGTGCCTTGGCACCGCCCACCTTTCCGCCGATGAGCAGCCATAGCGCCCAGGCCGCGTCTTCGGCAGGAGCGTGGCGGAAGTAGTCGACCAAGGCAGCCCGCTTTTCAAGCAGGGAAGTGCTGCGGTCCAGCCGCTGGTACAGGGCAGCGAACGCACGCATCAGTCCTCCTCGCCCCGCAGCAGGGCAAAAGTGGTGGCGTTCAGCCCATCCTCGTTGAGCGTGCGTACCAGTGCATCGGTGTTGCCATGGGTGGCAATCACGCGTTGCGCGCCGGATTGCCGGACGGTCTGCAGCAGCGCAGGCCAGTCGGCATGATCGGACAGCACAAAGCCGCGATCGTAATTGCCACGGCGGCGGTTGCCGCGCAGTTGCATCCAGCCCGAGGCGAAGCCCTGCTGGGCGCGCCGGAAGCGCCGCAGCCAACTACTGCCAGCAGCCGACGGTGGCGCGATGATCAGGCGCCCGGCAAAGTCCGCGCCCCGCGCTTCATCGGCGACGCGTTGCGTTTCAATCATGGGGATACCGGCTCCGCGGTAGACCTGCACTCCGTTGTCCACCGCGCCGTGCAGCCATACCGGCGCGGTTTCACCCAAGGCCAATAGTTCGGCAAGCACCCGCTGCGCCTTGCCCAGTGCGTAGCAATACAGAATCGCGGCTTCTCCCTGCGCGCCACACTCATCCCGCCAGGCGGCAATCTCGGCCACCACCGACGGGGTGTCGGGCCAGCGATAGACCGGCAGGCCGAAGGTGCATTCGGTGATGAACGTGTCGCAGCGCACCGGTTCAAATGGCACACAGGTAGGATCCGGCTGGCGTTTGTAGTCACCCGACGCCACCCACACCTGCCCGTCCACCTCGATCCGTACCTGTGCCGAGCCCAGCACATGCCCGGCCGGATGCAATGACACCGTGGCAGCGCCCAGCCTGAAAGGCTCACCATAGGCGTGGCAGACGCAAGGCTGCGTGCCCAGCCGCCATTCCAGGATTGGCATGGTGGTTTCGCTCAGGTGATAACAGCCCATGCCCGCGCGCATGTGATCGCCATGACCATGCGTGATTACCGCGCACGCCACCGGCCTGGAAGGATCGATGTAGAAGTCGCCTGCCGGGCAATACATGCCTTCCGGCCTCAGTACGATGAGATCGCCGTTGGTCACGCGCGTTCCTACGATTGAGCTGGGCCCACTGTGCCACACAGGTCGTAAGGCCTCATGACGCCCGGTTTCCAGCCAATCACATGGGCACCACATTGCTTTCGCGATCCTCTACAACTAGGCCTGACAAGACGTTTCTGTTGCCCCGGCTTTCACTTCGTACCCGCCCATCTCGCTTCATCGACGAAAACTGCCCCATCGTCATGCGCGAATGGAGCGGCTACTGGCAGCGGAATGATGAGAACAACCTCCGACGCGCGAGCACGCCGCACACCAAGGTCCGTTTCCACGAAGGATGTGTTGATCAGGCTGGCGTGGCAGCGTGGCATCAAGCAACTGATGGCTGCTGGTTGCACGTTTGACCACGTCGTGGACGCAACGCTGTACATGATGAACGCCGAGAAAAATCAGTTGCCGGCGGCGGGCCATCAGCGCTTTCGGTGGATGCTCTCGCCGATAGCCCAGCTCAGGAATCGGCGATCTCCCATGCCAACTCAAAGGTCAGAGCCAGTCGCTGGCCGGCTGCCAACCGGCGCGGCGCCAGCGTGAATGCATCGGGCGGACCCGTCTGCGGTTCCACGCATGTCGCATGCGCGGCGCCATCGTAGACCACCCAATGATCCGCATTGGACCGCAGTCGCAGCCGCTGTCCGGCAAGCAACAGTACCGTTTCGCCATTGGCGACAAAGCAGTCATCCCAGGGCCCGGGCGGCGGTTTGCAGAGGGGCAACGTTGCAATCCCTTCCTCATCCCGCGGATACATGGCATCGGGAGTGAACAGCAAATGGTCAGGCTTGCGGAACCACGGGTGCCAACCGAGCTCCGCAGGCATTGCCTGATCGCCAGCCTCCACCATGAGTTGGAGTTGCAGGCTGCTGGCCCCCACGTGCACGGACTGGGTGGCAACCCCACCGAACGGCCAATATGCATCGTTGGGAAGGGCCAAGGACAGCGTTGCGCTTTGCGGATGAAAACTGTCGACATGCCAAGGCTGCGAGAATCCCACACCGTGAATCGCGTGCGCACCGAAGTTGGCTGGCAACGTAAAAGACCTGCCGTCGAAAATGAAACCGCCACGACGGATACGCCCGGCCCATGGAACCATCGGGTAGCAACCCCAGCCGATGGCCGCAGGCCCGGCATCGTCCTCACCGACCAGCCAGTCGACGCCAGCGTAGCGAATCTGGGCAATACGCCCGCCTGCCTCGGGCGCAAGCGCGACCTCCAGCTCGCCCACCCGCAACCAGTGCAGGCGCCCGGCTGGCAAGGGTGCCAGCGCATCGTCGATCGGCAAGCAATGGTCAGCCGCCATAAGGATCAATGGTCCGGATGCTGCCGTCGGCTTCCATATGCAAAGGAGTGCACTTGGCAGAGCGCAGATGGGTGACGCCGCCCGACATCAGGGCATCGTGATAGAACAGGTACCACTGGCCCTCGAACATGCAGATCGAGTGATGCGTGGTCCAGCCGACTACCGGCTTGAGGATCACGCCTGCATAGGTGAACGGCCCATACGGGTTATCGCCAACCGCGTAGCACAACAGGTGCGTGTCACCAGTGGAATAAGAAAGGTAGTAGCGGCCCTGGTGCTTGTGCAGCCACGGCCCCTCGAAGAATCGCCGCTCATGATCATCGGCGCGCAGGGGCTGTCCGTGTTCGTCCAGGATCAACACCTCGCGCGTCGGCTCGGCAAGCCGGGTCATGCTGGCATCCAAGCGGCCGACACGCGGTCCCAGCGCGGGCGCGTCACCCACCGGTTCCTCATGCGCCGCGTCGTAGCGGTTGTCGCGGTACTTCTGCATCTGGCCACCCCAGATGCCGCCAAAATAGAGATAGTGCGTAGCGTCGTCGTCCTCGTACACGGCCGGGTCGATGGAGTACGTTCCCTCCATCGGCTCCGGTTCGGCGGTGAACGGCCCCTCTGGACCCTCCGCTACCGCAACGCCGATGCGGAATATGCCCTGCGCGTCCTTGGCTGGAAAATAGAGGTAGTAGCGGCCATCGCGGCAGGCCGCGTCCGGCGCCCACATCTGTTGCCTGGCCCAGGGCACATCGCGTACATGCAACACCATGCCGCAGTCGGTGGCTGTGCCTTCCGGCGTATCCATCCGCAGCACGTGGTAGTCCTGCATGCCGAAGTGCCCGCCCTCATCATCGAACGGCTTGCCGCCGTCGATATCATGCGAGGGATAGATGTAAAGGCGCCCTTCGAACACATGTGCCGACGGGTCAGCGGTGTAGATTTGGGTAACCAGCGGCTTGGAGATGGCGTGTTGCGCCAGCCGCTGCAGCTCGGCCTCGTGGGCCTGGCTTGTTTCGTCGATGGGCATATCGTTCATGGTCATGGTCTTGGTGTCACGCCGCTGCGTCGGCGCCGCTACGGCGCAGTTGGAGGTCATGTTCGATGCGTGTTTCCATGCCCTTGTCGATCTTGTAGATGAACAACAGCGCCACCGCGACGAGGAAGGGAATGGAGCAGTAGATGCTCACGGTCATGCGTATGCCGTCGACCACGGCATCGCTCTGCTGGGCCGCGCCCGCCTGATAACCGTAATGGGCAAGAATGCCGGCGACCAGCGCACCGCCTACGCTGAGCCCGATCTTCAGGCCACACAGCATTGCCGAGAAAATAATGGCGGTGGCGCGGCGATGGTTCTTCCACTCGGAATAGTCGGCAACGTCGGCGATCATTGCCCACAGCAGCGGAATGGTGATGCCATAGCAGAAGCCGTGCAGCATGAACGAGCCGAATGCCACTGCAACCGCTGTCGGCGGGAACAGGTAGAACACCAGCAGGAACAGCGTGGACACAAACAAGGCGCCGCCAAAAACGTCACGCTTGCCGAAACGGTCGGCCAACCGGCGCGATACGCCGATCCCCAGAATCATGCAGATGATGCCGCAGGCATTGAACAGGCTGAAGGCCGAGGTCGCAGGATCTTCCGGCCAGGTAAAGCCGGATAGCCCCGCACCATTGAGCGCCGCGTTCAACGCGCTGATGAACCCATTGAAGCCCGAATTGTCGAGGAAACCCGCCAGTGCGGGGGCGCTCATGTAGTACTGGAAATAGTAGATGTAGGTGCCGCCCTTCAGCGCCAGGTTGATGAAGACAAGCACGGTGAGGGCCAGCATCACCTGCCAGGGACGGTTGCGCAGCAGATCCGACAGATCCTGCAGCACGCCGCCGGTCTGTTCCTTGCTGGGCACGATGCGCTCGCGGGTGGTGGCAAAGGTGATCAGGAAGAACACCGTTCCAATCACCGCAAATACCGTCATCACCCGTTCGAAACCCTGCACGCGGTCGCCATCGCCAAGGATCAGCACCAGCGGCATCAGCAGTACCTGGATGATGAACTGCGCAACCATCACCGCGACGAATCGGTACGCCGACAAGCTGTTGCGCTGTGCCATGCTCCCGGTCAGCACGCCGCTCAGCGCCGAATACGGCAGGTTGTTGGCTGCGTAGACGCACATCAGCAGGCTGTAGGTGGTCAGTGCATAGATCACCTTGCCGCGCTCTCCCAGGTCCGGCGTGCTGAACGCCAGCAGCGACAACACACCGAACGGAACCGCCGTCCACAGGATCCAAGGCCGGAACCTGCCCCAGCGTGTGGTGGTGCGATCGGCGGCGATACCGATCAAGGGCGTGAACACGAATGCGCCGAGCAGACCGACAACGAAGATGATCGTCGCGGCCGTTGCGGCCGGCAGCCTGTAGACATCGGTATAGAAGAACGCCAGGTAGGTGATCAGCGTCTGGAAGATCAGGTTTGCCGCCAGGTCGCCCAGGCTGTAGCCCAGTTTCTCCCGGATGGATAGCGTGTGCTCAGTACTTGCCATGCAGCGTGTGTCCTGGACGGGAGGGTTGAACGGGATGAGGCTGACGGTGCTGGCGTCGATCAGTCACGGCGCGCTTCCACCTCGAACTGCGCATGGACGCGGGCATCCGCGCTGGAACCGCCAATCCGCACTTCGTAACGCCCTGGCGGCACCACATAGGCGGCTCGCGCTTCGTCGTAATGACGCAATGCCTGCTGTGCGTCCAGCTCGAAGGCAACGGTGCGGCTTTCGCCGGCAGCCAGATGGATGCGTTGGAAACCGCGCAGCTCCTGCTGCGCATCGCCCTGCCCTGCCTGCAACCGGCGCACATACAACTGCACCACTTCGTCGCCGGCACGCTTGCCTGCGTTGGCAACGTCCACCCGGACCTGCAAGCGTCCATTGTCGGCAAGCTTGGCGTCGGCGCGCAGGTTGCGGTAGTCAAACCGGGTATAGGACAGCCCGTGCCCGAACGGATACAGCGGCGTGCCGCGAAAATAGCGGTAGGTGCGGCCTTCCATCGTGTAATCGTCGAACGCCGGCATCGCCTGGTCGGCCTTGTAGAAGGTCACCGGCAGGCGGCCGGCCGGGTTCACCCCGCCAAACAGCGCCTGGCCTACCGCGGTGCCACCGCGCTGGCCCGGGTACCAGCTCATCAGGATCGCCGACAGATTTTCCTGGGCCCAGTCCACCGCCAAGGCCGAGCCGCCCGTCAGTACCACCACCACCGGCTTGCCGGTGGCATGCAGCGCCTCCAGCAAAGCGCGCTGCGTGGCAGGCAGGCGAAGATCGGTGCGATCGCCGCCGGCAAAGCCGGGATAGTTGACCGTCATTTCCTCGCCTTCGACATCGCCAGTCAGGCCGCCGACGAACACCACCACGTCCGCATTGCGGGCGGCATCAAGCGCCTCCTCGAATGGCGGCTTGGCGCCGGGCATACGCCAGCCCAGCCGCACGCCGGCATCGCGCTCGGCGTCGTAGTACTCCAGCTTCAGGTCATAGGCGCGGCCTGCCCGCAGGTCGAGCTCGACGCCATCGGCATGCAGGCGATCGCTATCGGTCCAATGGTCCAGAACCGGCTTTCCGTCGATGTACAGGCGGAAACCATCATCTGCCGCTGCCTCGATCCGGTAGCGGCCCGACGTGGGCGGCAACAGCTGGCCACTCCAGCGGATGCTGAAACCATCGCTGGGAATACCCTGCCCCGGTGCGGCTTCACCGCGCGCCAGCAGGTTGTCGGTGGGGGAGCCACGGTCCCAACGAAAACCGATCTGTGCGTCGGTGCGTACCAGCGCCGGCGTACCCGAAAGATCTGCAGTGCGGAAATACTCACCGCGCAGGCCGCGCTCAGGCGAATCGGCCGACGGCCGCAGGAAGGCGGCTTCGATCAGCGGCGTCGCGCTGGGGTCATCGCGGCCTTCGACAAGATCCACACCGCGTGCGTAGCGCACCTCGATGCCTTTGGCCGCGTCGCGTATGCCCTGCAATACGGTCACCGGCGCGGCCGGGGTGCCGAAGTAATTGCCGAGCAGCGCCATGGTGTCATCAGCGGTGGGGCCAACCACGGCGATGCGCTTGAGCGTGCGCGACAACGGCAGCACGCCATCGTTCTTGAGTAGTACCAGAGATTCCTGCGCTGCCTTCAATGCCAGCGCATCGTGTTCCGTGGCCTGGTTCACCGACGCCGGAATCTGTGCCCAGCGCACACGCTCCGGTGGGTCGAACATGCCCAGCCGCATGCGCGCGGTGAACAGGCGGGTGACCGCATCGTCAATCTCCGCTTCGCTGATCAATCCCTGGCGCACTGCTGCGGGCAGAGTCGCGTATTCCTGACCGCATTCCAGTTCGGTGCCCTTCTTGACCGCCAGCACCGCCGCCTCTTCGCGGCTGGCGACGATCTTGTGGTGCTTCCAGATATCGACGATGGCCCAGCAATCCGAAACCACATAGCCCTTGAAGCCCCAGTCGCGCCGCAGCAGGTCGCGCAACAGGAAATTGCTTGCGCTCGCGGATTCGCCATATACCCGGTTGTAGGCGCCCATCACCGCATCCACATCGGCCTCCTTCACCAAGGCCTCGAAGGCCGGCAGGTAGGTGTCGTACAGGTCGCGCTTGCTCGGCCGCGCATCGAAGTGATGACGGTCCGCTTCGGGGCCGCTGTGCACCGCCAGGTGCTTGGCAGTGGCGTCCAGCTTGCGGTAAACGGGATCGTCACCCTGCAGACCGTGCACGAAGGCAACGCCCATGCGGGCCGTAAGGTAGGGATCCTCGCCGTAGGTCTCCTGGCCCCGACCCCAGCGCGGGTCGCGGAAGATGTTGACGTTCGGCGACCAGAAGGTCAGCCCCTGGTAACGACCATGCGCGCCTTCGCGAAGGAACTGATGGTGTTTGGCACGTGCCTCGTCGCTGATGACGGTGGCAACCTCCCCCATCAACGGCACATCAAAGGTCGCCGCCAAGGCAATGGCCTGCGGGAACACCGTAGCCTGCCCCGCGCGTGCCACACCATGCAGTGCTTCATTCCACCAGTCATAGGCAGGAACGCCCAGGCGCTCGATGGCCGGTGCCGCGTTCTGCATCTGTGCGGCCTTTTCCTCCAGGCTCATCTGCTCGACCAGCGCTGCGGCACGTGTCTGGAAGCTGGCGGAAGTATCGAGCCAGGGTTTGTTCTCGGCCGCCAATGCCAACGGTGCCGCCCAGAAGGCCATGCACAACGCAAACGTGTAGAAGCACGGGCGGCGACGGCCGGTGGCGATGCAAGGCGTCCGCGTCATCATTTGCTCCTCGAGGCGCGCTCATCGCGCGCGAATGGTCCCAGCAAGGTGCCGACGAAGCCGCCGGCCCGATCAGTACTCAATACGGTGCCGTCCACGTCGCTGGCCAGGGTTTGCCAACCACGCCCGTCGCCGAGGTCGAAGGCGAATGCATAACTGCCTTCATCACCCTTGATCTTCAGCTCCAACGCAGCGGGCGCAGCGATCTCCTGCGAGGCCAGCGTGCGCGTTACCCCGCTGCCGTCACTGCCCTCGAGGAAGATCAGCAGCCGATCACCGGCCAGGCTGCGCACGCCAAGAAAGTACCAATAGGCTTCGCTCTGGAATGCCGCCAGACCGGCGGCAATACCAACAGCGGGCCGGGTCATCCCGGTGCTCGCCTCGAAGCGCAGATGCTGCTGGCGACGCCCCAGAAAAGCCGGGTTATGCAGCGTATCCAGGTCCTCAGGCAGCGGATGCACGGTCAGCGCACCCGGCCGCTCGTGCAGGTCGGCCCATGCCACCTTGGGCACCCGTACGCGCAACCAGTCCGAGCTGAGCTCCGGACCATTGAACTCATCACGAACGCTGAAATTACCGGTAGATGGCGTTTGCCTGGCTTCGCCGCGCATCCACGACGGCGCAGCTGCCACATAGGGAATGTTCTGCCCGGCCGGCAGGATCTGCGGCCAACCGTTACGCCATTCGACCGGCAGCAGGTAGGTTTCGCGGCCGGTGTTGTAGTGGCGCTGCTGGTAGTTGCGGCTGGCCAGGAACACGGCCCACCACGAACCATCCGGGCCTTCAACCAGATCCGCGTGGCCGGCATTGGTGATCGGTAAAGGACGATCAACCGGCAGATCCCGCTGGGTCAGAATTGGGTTGCCCGCATAGGCAACATACGGCCCCCACACCTCGCGGCTGCGCAACACCACCTGCGAATGCTGTGGCCCGGTGCCACCCTCGGCGTCGGACAGGTAGTACCAGCCATCGCGTTTGTAGAGGTGCGGGCCTTCGATCCAGATTGGATTCTTCTCCGGCTCCACCCCGCCGTCGATCAGCACTTTGCGCGGACCGATCGGCTTGAAAGCGCCCAGATCAATCTGTTGCATCCAGATGGCGCGATGGCCGTCATAGCGTGCCGGCCCCGGCGGTTCGTCGTTGTTGAGCAGGTAGACCGTACCGTCCTCATCGAAGAACAGCGACGGATCGATACCGCCGACGCTTGGCAACCAGTGCGGGTCGGACCATGGCCCCGCAGGATCGCGCGCGGTGGCGATGAAATTGCCGCCGCTGTCGGTTGCCGTGGTGACCACGTAGAACGTGCCGTCGTGGTATTCGATGCTGGGTGCAAAGATGCCGCGCGAAACGCTCAGACCATCGAAGTCCAACTGCGTGGGCCGGTCAATGACATTGCCGATCTGCTTCCAGTGCACCAGATCGCTGCTCTCGAACACCGGAATGCCGGGATAGTAGGTAAAGCTGGAGTTGACCAGATAGAACTTGCCGTTGGCACCAACAATGCTTGGGTCCGCGTGGAAGCCGGCCAGGATCGGGTTGCGGTAGTGGCCGGCCGGCAGCGGGGCTTCAAAGGCAGTGTCGCTACCGGAATACTCGAACCAGTCGAAGTACGCAGGCGGTGCAACAGTTACGTCCTGCGCGTGAGCGGTCGTGGCCATCAACAGCAGTGCCGCAGCAAGCAGCTGGCGCATTGAAATGCGCCCCAGCGCGCTTGCGGAGGTGTCCCGACCAGTGTCCGTGCTGTACCGCGTGGAGAGCAGGCTCATCGTGGTACCTCGGCATCAGTGATAGGTAGCTCGAATGGGCCCGCTGGCATGCCGGCGCTGTCGCGTAGCGTGCAGACCGGGCCATCTGCCCAGCAGTAGCGGACTAGCGCGGCCGCATTGGCCTGCGGGCTGCGAAGCACGACATGACGCTCATCCATTCTGGCGTCGGCATAACTGCATTGCCGCGCGTCGGCATCGCAGAGTTCAAAGCCGATGGGCCCGTTCGCGCCGGTTGTCACCAGCTTGCCGGTGATTTCGCCAAACATGATGCGCACGCCCTCCGCCGTGTGTGCTGCCGCCAGTGCCTGCGGACCGGATGGCGAAAGCCCTTCCTCCGCATAGACCAGATGGCGCGCCGCACGTGCCAGGCGTCGCCCCAACTCCTGCTTGTTGGGCGGATGGATGTCGTAGGCATCACCGATGTCGATAGCCACCGCAAGCGCGGAGCGGGGATCTTCCGCAACGACACGCCGCTGTGCTTCACGCACCTGCGCCCACCTGCTTTCAACCGGTACCACAGGTGGCAGGCCATAACCGGCCAACTGCACCACCAGCAGCGGCATCTGCTTGCCGAACTGGCTGCGCCAGCCATCACGCAATGTGCGCAGCAGCGCTGCATAGGCAGCGCCATCAGCCGTGTTTGATTCGCCCTGGTACCAGAGCATGCCGCGCAAGCCATAGCCGCCCAGCGGTGCGATCATGCCGTTGTACAGCGTCGACAGACCGGTCGCAGCATGCCAAGGCGCGAGCGGCGGTGATTGTGCGCCCGGCGCGATGCGGTACTGCCACGGCGAATCGAGCCCGACACGCGTGCCATCGTCGAAACGCAGGCCATGAGCGCTCGCGGGACCGGAAAGTCCGCCATCGCCATAGGTGTCCAGCACGTTGATAACCACCGTGTTGCTGCCGGCTTGCAGCAAGCCGTTCGGCAACGGATACCGACGTGCCTCGCCTGCGCCGTACTGGCTGCCCACGGCCACGCCATTGACCCAGGTCATGTCGGTCTCATCAACGGGCCCCAGCTCCAGTGTTGCGCCCTGTGCGGCCTGCGCTGCGGTAAGGGTGAGCTGGCTGCGGTACCACCCCATGCCGTTGTAGTCGGCCAGCGCTGCCACGCCCCAGTGTTCCCACGCGCCAAGCATCTCAGGTGCCTCTTGCCAACCGCTGCTGCCCGAATCCAGCCCCCACGGCGCGTCGCCGGCTACAGCGTCTTCGCGCGCAAGCCACCATTTTTGCCAACGCTGGCCCCATTGCAGGCGCGCGCCGGCGGGGTCGCGGGCATACAGCGCGAGCACATCCAACGCCTCATCCATGCCGCCGTGCGCGCGCAGGGCCTTGGCGCTGGTCCAGGCCCCGATTCGCGAGCCGCCCCATGCGGCCTGGATCAGCCCCATCGGTACATCGACTGTCTTCTGCAGCTCACGCGCAAAGTAGAAACACGCCGCAGAGAATTCGCGCACCGTCTCCGGGGTCGCAGATACCCAGGCAGCTGTACTGCTGAAAGTATGCTGCGCACTGAAGGCCGCTGCCTGCGGCACGGTGAACAAGCGGATAGTCGGCTGCGTGGCCGAGGCGATCTCACTACCGGCGTTGAGCGCGCGCCACACTGGCAGTTCCATGTTTGACTGCCCGGAACACAGCCATACATCGCCCATCCACAGGTCACGCACGGTCTGGGTCGCATGCCCGACGTGGACCGTCAATTCATAGGGACCGCCAACGGATATCGGCTGCAGTGTCGTGCGCCAACGCCCTTCCGCATCCGCACGCGTGCTGACGGTTTGCCGTGCGAACGCCACCGATACCGTTTCCCCCGGATCGGCATGGCCCCACACAGGAACTGGCTGATCCCGCTGAAGGACGGCGTGATCCTGGAACAGCGGATGCAGCAACGCCGGCATGGAATCCTGCGCCCGCAAGGGAGAGGCACCGAAAGCGAGTGCAGCCGCCAACAGCGCAGCACCCCATGGCTTGCTCCAGCTCATTGCCCATCCCCCGGCGCGAAAGGAAACTGCAGCGACTGGTAATAGGCCAGCGGCTGCGGTGGCGCTGCTTCGCCCGCCGGCAACGGCCTTCCGCTCAACGACTGGAAATACGCAACGCTGGCGTCACGCCACCACTGCGCCTCGTTGTGCTGGATGCGCAGGAAGGCCGCAACCTGTTGGTGGCGTGGTGCATCTACCCTGCCCTGCAGGCCATCCCAGCTGGCCTGCATCGCCTGCACCTGACGCACGCCCCGCGAATAGCGGCCCACCAGCTCGTCCCACAAGCTGCGCCCGGAGTGCATGCGGTGATCCCAGGGAACATGGTGGAACCACAACAACAATGGCTCGGGAACCTGCTCAAGATCGCCATATGCTTCAGCCAACGCGGGGGCGTACTGGGCCACGGCATTGCTGCCACGCGCCGTCCGGTCGAAGCCGATGCCGTTGCGGTCAGCACGGTGGTAGTACACCGAAGTCCAGTCTGCGCGTGGTCCGCCAGCGACCCAGGGGCCCGGCCCATAGTGGTGCCCGCGCGCCATCAAATGATGCAGGCCCAGCGGTGTCATGTAGTCCACTGCTGCTTCGCGTGATGCCATCATCATCTCGACGATGGGCTGGACCACCGCAGGATCCGCTGAGAACGTCATTGCTGCCCAGTCTGCGGCGATGTCGCGCGCGGACTGATGCGGGTTCCACGCCAGCCGGCCGAAGGCGTACCAGTTGGCCTGGTCGAAGTGCGAGCCACTCCAGTTGCGGTCAGTGCCTGTGTTCGCAACACCGGCGATGCCGGTGAGTGTGTGACCTTCCAGGGAACCATCGATCACCCGGGCTACCGTTGAGCCGGCGCCGCGTGCGTGTGTGTCGGTACGCAACACTTCTTCGTAAAGTGGGCCCAGATAGACGAGATGCGTCGCGAAGCCAAGGTATTCCTTGGTGATCTGCAACTCCATCATCAATGGTGTGTGCGGCATGGCGCCAAACAGCGGATGCAAGGGTTCGCGCGGCTGGAAATCCAGCGGGCCGTTCTTCACCTGCACGATCACATTCGGGCGGAAAGCACCGTCCAGACCGGAGAATTCGCTATACGCCTGCCTGGTGCGGTCTTCGGATACATCGTGCGCGTAGACGAAGGCACGCCACATCACCACACCGCCGTGCGCTGCCAGCGCGTCGCCCAGCAGGTTGGCACCATCGGCATGCGAGCGCCCGTAATCCTGTGGGCCCGGCTGACCTTCCGAGTTCGCCTTGACCAGAAAGCCACCAAAATCCGGGATCAGCGCGTAGATCTCGTTGGCCTTGTCGCGCCACCAGCGCTGCACCGCCGGATCAAGCGGATCCGCGGTTTTCAGCCCGCCCAATTCGATGGGCGCACTGAAGCGCGCACTCAGATACACACGGATGCCGTAAGGCCGGAATACCTGCGCCAAGGCGGCTGCTTTCTGCAGATACGGGCGGGTCAGGCTCAAGGCATTGGCGTTGACATTGTTCAGAACCGTGCCATTGATGCCGAGCGAGGCATTGGCGCGGGCATAGTCGGTGTAGCGCGGGTCCCGCCAGTCCGGCAGCGTCTGCCAATCCCACAGTGAGCTGCCGGCGTAACCGCGTTCGACATACCGGTCCAGGTTGTCCCAGTGATTGAGCAAACGCAGCGTGAGCCGGGGTGACTCGCGCACCTCAAGACCGGCGAGCGGTGCGCCGGTCTGCAGCAGGCGCAGCAGATGGAACACCCCGTAGAGCACGCCGATATCCTCACGCGCGGCAATCAGTAACACGTTGCGCCCGCCTACCTGTGTCTGCCGCAGCAGGTAGCCCTCCGCGCCCAGTGACTCAAGATCCCTGCGGTATGGCGCCACCAAGGCAGATGACTGCGGCGTACCCAGGATCAGCCCTTGTCCAGCGGCCGCATCGGTATGCAGCTGCGGCGCGCTGCCCAGCAGGCCAGCCAGGCCGCGCGACAGTTCTTCGCGTGCGGCGTGCTGGGTGGGTGTCTGATCGGGCGCGGCGACAGCGCCCAGTTGCGTGCGGTAACCCTCGGCGAGCGTGGCTTCGAGCGGAACATAACGCATCCACAGGGCGTAGCCGTCTTCGGCATGCAACCTGCCCATGCTCGCCAAAAAAACCAAGGCCACGCCGCACAGCCAAAGGCGCCGCCCGCTGGCGCGGAGCAGTGGCGTTAACATTCGACTTTGTAAGCTATGGCCCTGCCCCGGATACTCCATCATCCCCCCTGGCAGCCGCGCCGCAGCGCCACACAGAAAGAAGGGAACGCGTATTGGACAAGCCGAAGAAATCGGTCCGCCGCAAAACCAGTGGCGTGACGATCGACGAGGTGGCCACCCTTGCCGGGGTATCGCCGATGACCGTGTCGCGGGTGATGAACCAGGGCAAGGTACGCGACCTTACCCGCGAGCGCGTCATGCGCGCGGTGCATGCGTTGGGCTATACGCCCAATCTGGCCGCCAGTTCGCTGGCCGCCGCGCAGCACACGCGTATCGCGCTGATCTACACCAATCCCAGCGGTGCTTACCTGCGCGAGCTGCTGGTGGGCCTGTTGCGTGTCGCGTCCAGCTCCGCGATCCAGTTGGTCGTCGATTACTGGGATGAATTGGATACCGAGGCCGAACGCAACGCCGCCCGCGCCTTGGCCGGGCGGGTGGATGGCGTCATTCTGCCGCCACCGCTGTGCGAGTCGCAGGCTGCCGTGACCGAACTGGTCAAGGCCGGCATCCCGGTGGTGGCCATCGCTTCGGGTCATCTGAGCGAGGACATTTCCTGCGTCCGCATCGATGACTTCCATGCCGGCAAGGAAATGGCCGAATATCTGATCCAACAAGGCCACAGCCGCATCGGCTTCATCCGTGGGCGCAAGGACCTCAGCGCAAGCGCGCGGCGCTACGACGGTTTCGTCACCGCCTTGCACGAGGCCGGGCTGGAGGTGGAACCCGGCCTGGTCCAGCAAGGTGACTACACCTACCGGTCCGGGCTGACGGCTGCCGAGAAGCTGTTGTCCCAGCGGAAGCCGCCGACTGCCATTTTCGCCAGCAACGACGACATGGGCGCGGCGGCCATCTCGGTGGCACACCGGCGTGGCCTGGATGTACCCCGCGACCTGTCGGTGGTCGGCTTCGATGATAGTTCCGCTGCTACAACCGTGTGGCCAGAACTCACCACCATCCATCAGCCGATCGCGGCGATGGCCAACGCCGCCATCGACATTTTGTTGCGCAGCATCCGTCGCAAAACAGACGGCACGCCGGTATTGATGGACCACGTGCTGCCCCACCGCCTGGTCACCCGCGACTCGGTGGCGACGCCGCCCAAGCGCCGCTAGCACGCGGCGTATCAGCATGCGGACAACACCCGCGTGCTGGGCACGCAGATGAGGACGCAGACGACGTTGACATGCGTCACCGTCGCCAACAATGCAGCTGTGCTTACACACCGGCGCATGCGACGGTGGTCTCCGCTTCGTTCAAGGCGCCCAAGGCAACGCGGGATACCGAGAGCGTCATTGCGCCTGCCGTAGCCAACGACCAGGGACGATCCAGCTTGCCGACATCCGCTCCTGCCGCAGCCAGGCACTTCAGCGGTACGCCAACGCGCGTCCACTGGCCCACCGGCAGCTTTGCCAGCGTTGGCGTCATCGCGATGCGTGCACTGCAGCCCGTGCCGCAGCCAACCGACAGCCAGGAATCAGCGCTTGGGGCAGCATCCACGCGCAGGGTCGTCAACAGCATCAGGTCACCGTTGCTCTCGCGCTGCAGATCCAATGCGGTGTGCGATTGCAATGCGACAACAGCATCGCCCTTGCCTGACCATGCAAGGCGGCGGCCATCTTCCTGCGCCAGGTGATCCACGCCGCTTACCTTCAACAGTTCACCATCCAGCACTTCCGGCACCTTGGTGACGGTCACGCCCTGCCCGGTCCTGTCCTCCAGTCGCAGTGCGATGCCCGAGCCGGTATCGCCACGCGCGAAGAACACGCCGGCCGCGCCTTCCTCACCGGTTACGCCCGACACTTCCGGCAAGGCTGCCAGGTCGCCGTTGTCGGCATAGGTCAAGCCGAAGCCGAACGCGAACAGAGGGTCATAGTCTTTCTGCCCGACGTTGTTGGCGTACTGGATTGCCGTGCGCGGCCAGCTGAAACTCAACTTGCCTTTGAAGTCGTGCTGCACGCCGCCAGCAGGCGTGCGCAGCAATACATCGGCAATGCCGGCGCCTTCCGAGCCCGGCAACCATGCCGCCACGAACGCGTCAGCTGCATTGATCTCCCGGTTGACCCATAGCGGGCGCCCACTAAGGAATATCGCCACAACCGGGATACCGTCGGCCTTGAGCCGCTTGATCAGTTCCAGATCCGTGTCATCACCGGGCTTGTAAGCCAGCGTCGGCAGATCACCCTGGAACTCGGCGTATGGGTTTTCACCGAATACCACCACCGCCACATCGGGCTTGTGCGTGTATTTGCCATCGACGGCCAGCTCAGCCTCGCCGCCCGCCGCCTTGGCCTGCTGGGCAATGCCTTCGTAGATGCTGTCCGCGTTCGGGAAATCCTTGCGGGTGGTACCGGTGCCCTGCCAGTTGAGCGTCCAGCCGCCGGCCTGCTTGCCGACATCGTTGGCGCCATCGCCGGCTACCAGGATGCGCTGCTTCGCCGACAGTGGCAGCACGCCGCCCTGGTTCTTCAACAGCACCAGCGATTCACGCACGGCCTGGCGCGCGACCGCGCGATGCTCCGGCGCACCGATCAGCGCGAACTGGCCGCCGACCGCACGCGACGACGGCTTGCCCGCTTCAAACAGGCCCAGCCGCAATTTGACCCGCAGGATCCTGCGTACGGCATCGTCGAGCCGTTCCTGGCTGATCGTGCCGGCCTTGGCAGCGGCCAGCGTGGTCTCGTAGAAGCCCTTCCAGCTATCCGAAGCCATGGCCATGTCCAGCCCGGCGTTGATGGTGGCCGGGCAATCGGTGGTGGTGCAGCCCTTGACCTGCCCGTGCCCGTTCCAATCGCCGACAACGAAACCACCGAAGTGCATGCGACCCTTCAGTACATCGGTCAGGTACGGCTTGTGGCCGTGCATCTTCTCGCCGTTGACGCTGTTGAACGAGGCCATCGCCGTTTGTGCACCGGCGGCGCTCGCCGGCGGATAACCGGCCGCATGGATGCGCACCAGTTCGGCCTCGCCGATCCGGGTATCGCCCTGGTCCTTGCCATCGGTGGTGCCGCCATCCCCAAGGAAGTGCTTTACCGAGGCAATCACATGGCGGCCGTCGAGAAAGTCCGCCGCACCCACCTTGCCCTGCAGGCCTTCCACCATCGCACCGGCATAGCTGGCCACCACGTCCGGTGATTCGGAATAGCCTTCATAGGTACGGCCCCAACGGTCGTCCTGCGGCACCGCCACGGTTGGCGCAAAGGTCCACTCCATGCCGGTTGCGCGTGTCTCCAATGCGGTGATTTCACCGATCCTGCGCAGCAGCTCCGGGTTGCGTGCTGCACCCAAACCGATGTTATGCGGGAACAAGGTAGCGCCGACGATGTTGCTCTGCCCGTGCACGGCATCGATACCGAACACCACCGGGATTGCCTTGCCGCCCTGGGAGGTGTCCATCGATGCGTCGTAGAACGCGTCGGCCAGTGCCAACCACTCCGCAGGCGAGGCATCGTAGCGACCACCGGGGTCGGAGTTGCCCCCGGCCAGGATCGACCCGAGCCGGTACTTGCGCACGTCATCGGGGGTAAGGCTGCCGATGTCGCCCTGCACCAGCTGGCCAACTTTTTCCTCGACCGTCATGCTGGCCAACAACTCGCTGATGCGTTTTTCCAGCGCGGGATCTTCGGGCAGCGGCCAGGCAACCTGCGGCCAGACGCTGGCATCGCTGGTGGTGGATGCGGCGGGTTGCTCCTCGCCCTTGCAGGCAGCCAGGGCCAGCAACAGCGCAGCTAACAGCAGGCCGGTGCGGGCACGGCGGGAATCAGGTTGGGTCATGGCGTTCATCCTTCCATCTGCTCCAGTTCCTTGCCCTTGGTTTCGCGCACGTATTTGAGTACGAAGAACACCGAGATGACTGCCGCCACCAGATAGATGCTGTAGGTCGCCGCCAAGCCGGTCGCCGCCAACAGGATCGGGAAGGTCACCGTCACGGCGAAGTTCGACGTCCATTGCGCCGCGCCGGCAACGGCCAAGGCCGAGCCGCGGATCTGGTTGGGGAACATTTCGCCCAGCATCACCCACATCACCGGGCCCCACGACAGGTTGAAGAACACCACGTAGGCATTGGCGGCTACCAGCGCCAGCGTGCCCATGCGCCCAGGCAGCTGCAGATGGCCATCGACCAGAGAGCCGCTGGCGAAGGCCACCACCACGAATGCAAGTGACACCGCCATGCCTGCCGAACCGATCCACAGCAGCGGCTTGCGGCCAATGCGATCAATCAACAGCACCGTGACGATGCAGGCGCCGATGCTGAGTGCACCCGACAGCACGTTGATCAGCAGCGCATCGTTCTCGGAGAATCCAACGGCCTGCCACAGCACGGCGCCGTAATAGAACACCACGTTGATGCCCACCAGCTGCTGGAACGTGGCCAGGCCAATGCCTACCCAGACGATCGGGCGGATCCTGCCGGTGGCTTTGTTCTTCAGGTCGGACAACTGCGGACGATGATGGTCGGCCGACAGCGAGGCATCGATCTCCTCCAGCTTGGCCTGCGCACCGGCAGCGCCGAACAACCGCGTGAGCACATGCAGCGCGTCTTGCTTGCGGCGCTTCACAACCAGGTAGCGCGGGCTTTCCGGAATGGTCAGCAACAGCAACAGGAACAGCAGCGACGGCACCGCCTGCATCCAGAACATCCAGCGCCATGCGGCATGACCACCCCACAACGCCTCGGTGGACGAACCTGCGGTGGCCGCCAGCAGGTAGTTGGACAGGAACGCCGCAGTGAGGCCGCTGATGATGGCGATCTGCTGCACCGTGGCCAGGCGGCCGCGGTAGCGTGCCGGTGCCACCTCGGCGATATAGGCCGGCGAGATCACACTGGCCGCACCCACCGCAAAGCCACCCACCACACGCGCCACGATGAACCAGGACGACGAGCTGGCTGCGCCGGCACCAATGGCCGACAACAGGAACATGACCGCCGAGATGATCAGCACATTGCGACGGCCCAGATTGTCGGACAGGCGACCGGCGCTGAACGCACCGACCGCGCAGCCCAGCAGCATGGAGGCAATCTCGAAGCCCTGCATCCACTCGCCGGATTTGAAGGCCTGATGCAGGCCGTCCTGGGTGCCATTGATGACCCCGCTGTCGAACCCGAACAGGAACCCGCCAATCGTCGCTACTACGCTGATCAACACGATCAGCCGGGTGTTCTCACCCCCGGTCGTTGCCTGGTTCATTACCGTCCCCTCCCCATTCCTGCAATGTCGATGCGATCCTGCTGCGCTCAGCGCAGCAGGTACTGGTTGAGCAGATTCTCGTACTTTTCCTGCTTGCCGCTGATCTGCGCGGGCTCACCGGCCTTGCTGGCCAGGGCCACCAGATCGGTCAGCTTGAGCGTACCGTTCTCGAAGTCCCGGCCGGCACCGCTGTCGAAGCTGGCATAACGCTGCCTGCGCCACTGCTCCAGCGGTGAGTCGGTCAATAGCGCGTGGGCTACTTCCAACCCGCGCGCGAATGCATCCATACCGCCTACGTGGGCAATGAACAAGTCCTCCATGTCGGTGGACTCGCGGCGCACCTTGGCGTCGAAGTTCAGGCCGCCTTCCAGCCCGCCCTGCCGCAGCACCACCAGCATCGCACCGACAGTGTCATACAGGTCGGTGGGGAACTGGTCGGTATCCCAGCCGTTCTGCGCATTGCCACGGTTGGCATCGATACTGCCGAGCAGGCCGTGATCGGCGGCAACCTGCAGGTCGTGCTCGAAGGTATGGCCGGACAGCGTGGCGTGGTTCGCCTCGATGTTGAGCTTGAAGTCCTTTTCAAGGCCATGCTCCCGCAGGAAGCCCGCCACGGTGGCGCTGTCGAAGTCATACTGGTGCTTCATCGGCTCCATCGGCTTGGGCTCGATCAGGAAGTTGCCCTTCAGCCCGATGCTGCGCCCGTAGTCGCGCGCCATGGTCAGGAAGCGGGCAAAGTGGTCAACCTCGCGTTTCATCTGGGTGTTCACCAGCGCGGCATAGCCTTCGCGGCCACCCCAGAACACATAATGCTCGCCGCCCAGTTCGACCGTGGCCTCGAGCGCCGCCTTCACCTGCACCGCTGCACGCGCCACCACCGCGAAATCCGGGTTGGTCGACGCGCCATTCATGTAGCGCGGATGCGAGAACAGATTGGCCGTGCCCCACAGCAGCTTCATGCCGGTCGCTTCCTGCCGCGCCTTGGCCAGGCCGACCATGTGCTTGAGGTTCTTCTCGTACTGCCCGATGTCATCGGCATCCGGTGCCAGATCGATATCGTGGAAGCACCAGTACGGCACGCCCAGCTTGGTGAAGAACTCGAACGCCGCATCCACCTTGGCCTCGGCGGTCGCCATCGGCGAACCGGCTTCCCACGGGAAATGGCGGGTGCCTGGGCCGAACGGATCGTGGCCGGCATTGCAGAAGGTATGCCAGTAACAGACCGCAAAGCGCAGGTGTTCCTGCATGGTCTTGCCACCGATGACCTTGTTGGCGTCGTAGACCTTGAACGCGAGGGGGTTGTCCGAACCGCGGCCCTCGAACGGGATGCGGCCGATGCCGGGGAAGTATTCCTTGGCGCCGATGAAGGGCTGCGTGCTCATGCTGCGTATTCCTGTAGTTGTGCGGGGTGTCGCGGAGAGGGACATCAGCCGCGCTGCAGCGGCGTGATGGCGTCGAGATGTCGCAGGAAACGTGTGTATGCCGTGGCGTAAGCCTGGCTTCGTTGCGGGTCGGGCCGCGCGGACAACGCCGGGTCGACGGCGACATGCAGGCGGGTGATGTCCGCGATCGATGCCGTATCACCGCGTGCCAGGCCAATGGCCCACAGCGCCTGCAATGCCGCACCAAACGCGGCGCCTTCGGGCTGGGTGGGCACGTCCACCGGCAAGCCGAATACGTCGGCCACCAGTTGACGCCACGCGGCGCTGTTGCTGCCGCCGCCAGTCAGTACGATGCGCTCGAACTGCATGCCTGCGCCGACAAACGCGTCGTAGCCGTATTTCAGGCTGTAGGTCGCCCCTTCCATCGCGGCGCGGTAGATGTGTGCCGCCGTCATATTGGTGGTGTCCAGGCCCGCCAGCACGCCTTTGCCGAGCGGCAGGTCGGGGGTGCGCTCACCATTGAGGAAGGGGAGCATCACCAGTCCATCCGCGCCGGGCGCGGTGTCGCGCAGGTGTGCGTCACCATCGCGTGTGCTGAAACCGAATGCAGTGGCGACCTGCTCGGTTGCCACGGTGCAGTTCATTGTGCAGATCAGCGGCAGCCAGCCACCGGTGGACGAACAGAACGCGGCCCATGCCCCGTCGGGGTCAACCACCGGTGTATCCGAATAGGCAAACAAGGTGCCGGAGGTACCCAGACTCATCGCCAGCCGACCCTGCTCGACGCAACCGGTACCGATGGCGGCCATCATGTTGTCGCCGCCACCCACCGCGACCTTCACCGTTGCCTGCAAACCCAGTGCGTTGGCGGTAGCCGGCTCGATATCAAACAGCTCATCCGGATTGGCGATGCGCGGCAAGCAGGCGCCAAGGTCACGCTGCGAATCGGTCGCACGCAGCAGCTCGGCTGACCAGCTGCGGCTGCGCACGTCGAGCCAGCCTGTGCCGGAAGCATCGCCGTATTCGCAGAAACGCTGGCCGGTCAGGACGAAGTTGAGATAGTCATGCGGCAACAGAATGGTGGCCAGCTGCGCGTAGGCGGCAGGCCGGTGCGTCTTTGTCCATGGCAGCTTGGATGCGGTGTAGCCGGCAAGGATGGGATTGCCGGCGAGCGCGATGGTCCGCGCAACGCCGCCTGACGCGTCCATGATCTGCGTGCACTCGGCCGCAGTGCTGGTGTCACACCACAGCTTGGCCGGTGCCAGCACATCGCCTGCGCCATCCACCGCTACAAAACCGTGCTGCTGGCCAGATACCGCCAACGCAACAATGCGTGAGCGCACGGAAGGATCAATCTGCCGGAAGCACGCGTGCAGCGCGGCCACCCAGTCGGCCGGTAGTTGCTCGCGGCTGCCATCTGCAGCGCTGATCATGTCCAGCGGCATGCTGGTGCTGGCAACCACGATACGCCCGGCAGGGTCATAGACCACCACCTTGAGGCTCTGCGTACCTGCATCAATTCCGGCAACCAGATCCATCAAAAACGCCTCCGACTCGTTGAAAGGTAGCGCTACCATTTGCTTCGGTAAAAAAAGGGAACGCAGTCCTGTTCCCTCTTTTCCACCACAGCGTTGCCGCCTGCGGTGTTGTCGCACTGTAACCAGCCACAGCAGAAAAAGCGTGCTGCAACGCAAAACCGTGGCACTGGCAACGCATGTCGTTTGCCAGTGCCTTTCCCGCTACGCCATTGCCACGCTGGGCCGCCACACTTCCGCCGCTGCCTTGCAGTAGCGTTCGATGAATTCAGCCTGCGACGGCATCTGCGCGGCAGCGTGCCGCACTGGCTGGCGGATCCCATCCAGCAAGGTGCGCAGATCCGCATCACCCAGGGAACGGGCAAGCGGATGCGGACTGCCTGGTTGGATGCCCTGCCCCAGCAGCACGCTGGTCCAGGACTCCACCCGGAACAATTCACCGGGGTCCTGCCAGGCATGCGCGCGTTCGCGCCATGCACGCAGCCGCAGCTGCAGCGACGCGGGCAGTTCCATCTCACGGCAGGCCTTCCACATCGGCTCGTCGCGCTGCGTCGCGTGGTAGTGCAGGATGATGAAATCGCGCACGTGCTCCATCTCCGCGCGACTTACATCGTTGTACAGATCGACCAGCGATGGGCTGATTCCGTCGAACGGAAACAGCTGGATAAGCCGCACTACCGCACTGATGGTCAGGTGGATGCTGGTCGACTCCAACGGCTCGATGAAGCCACTGGCAAGACCCAATGCGACCACGTTCTTGTTCCATGCCTTGAGCCGGCGCCCGCTGCGGAACGGCACCAGCCATGGATCGCGCAGCGGCGGCGCAGCTACATCGCGCAGCAGCTTGGCATGCGCCTCGTCATCGGACATGTGGCGACTGGAGAACACCAACCCACACCCCACGCGGTGTTGCAGGGCAATATGCCAGCGCCAGCCAGCCTCATGCGCGATGGCGCGGGTATAGGGCACCGGCGGCCCCACCGCTTCGGTCTGCACCGCCACGGCCTTGTCACTGGGCAACCACTGGTGCCAATCCTCATAGCCGGTATGCAGGGTCTGTTCGGTCAACAAGCCACGGAAGCCGGTGCAATCGATGAACAGATCGCCTTCTATCACCTGCCCGTCTTCCAGCACCAGCGACTGCACCGAGCCGTCATGCGCGTGCTGCCTTACTTCCCGGATCTTTCCTTCCACCCGCCGCAGGCCGTGGCCCTCGGCTTTGCGGCGCAGGAATTTTGCATAGAGCCCGGCATCGAAGTGATAGGCATAACTGGCCTGCGGCTGGGTCTGCAGGGAAAACCGGTCGTCGCGCGAGGCCACGCTTTCCAGACAGAAGTCACCCAGGTCCGATGGCATGCCACGGCGCAGGCTGTCCAGCCAGAAGTGATGGAACGGCGTTGCCCAGGTACCTTTGCCGATGGTGCCGAATGGATGAAAAAAATGCTCCCCGGGCCGGCGCCAGTTCTCGAACGAGATGGACAGCTTGAACGTCCCGGCGACGGCACGCATGAACTCCTGCTCGTCGATCTGCAGGAAGCGATGGAAGGTGCGGATGGGTGGCACCGTCGATTCACCAACGCCCACGGTGCCAATCTGTTCGGACTCCACCAGGGTGATGTCCAGCTGGTCGCGGAACTGGTGGGCCAGCGCACAGCCGGCCAACCATCCCGCCGTGCCGCCGCCAGCGATGACAACCTTGCGGATACGCCCTTCTGTTGTAGTTGCAGCGTCCAAAGCTTTGCTCCTGTCAGCGGTTGAGTCGGCCCAGCAACATGGCACGCATACGCCGCGCCTGCGTCTCGTCGAAAGGTGCAAGCTCGCCCCTGGCAGCTTCGGGCAGGTGTTGCCCTGCCCGCCCGCCAGGACCGAATACGTAGTAGTCGAAGATCGCTGCCCACGCCTGTTTCTGCTGCGCCGGCAGGTCGCGTATTGCCCACATCGCATGCTGCAGCGCAGGCAGCGGCACGCCCAGGAACGCCGGCGAACTGCGCCACCAGTAATTCACCAGAACGTTGAACGGTTCCAGGCTGCGCACGTGATGCCACCACATGCTGGGAATGAAGATCGCGTCACCGGGCTCGAGCACTGCGCTCTGCGCGGTGGCCAGTGCCTGGCGGAAGCGTGGATGGCGCTCGAAATCCGGGCGATCGAAATCGACCACGCTGACCACCTGCCCGCCCGGCGTCGGTTCAAGCGGCCCCGGATACAGATTGTCGATCTGTGCAGGCGGAAACAAGGTGAACTGGCGCCGGCCCACCGCACAACACGCCAGGTTGTCCGGGGTGTCGTAATGGCAGGAGGCGGTTACCCGATTGCCGATCCAGATGCTGGCCGACGCATCGATTCCCTGCCCGGCCAGCCCCGCATCATTGGCCTGTGCAAACCCGGGCAGCGCCCGCTCGATCAGCAGCGAGGCGACGTAATAGGTTGGCGGCCGCGGAAGCAGAAGGTTCTGTGAGATTTCATCGAGTACCTGCGCAAGCAGCCCGCGCCGGACTTCGAAATTCAGTTGCGTGAAATCAGCGTTGTAGAACGGGCGGCCTTCGATCTCGGGGCCACCGAACGAATACTGCAGGGGCACGCCGGCATCAAAACCGCGCAGGTAGTCAAACGCGTGCTGGGTGGAGCGCAGTCCTGCCTGCACCAAACCCCAGTTGCGCGCGATGCCCCTGAGCACCACCGGCTGTCCCTGCGCTGCCAATGCCGCCAACGGCAGCGCATCTGCATCAAGGCCTTCCAGCGTTCGCATCGGCATGCCGTGAAGCACGGTTCAATTCCTGGTGGTCGAAACAGCGGATTCCTGCGTGCGCAGGCGGCGCTGCTTTTCAGCGATGAGCCGCCGCATGTTGTGCAACGACGCAAGCATCAGGTAGGCGCCCTCCAGATAGCCGGCGCCATTGAGCTCGCGCAGGTCCGCGCCGTCCAGCAACGCCAGTCTGTCCCGATCGATGCCGTGCAGGCCATTGACGCCCACGCGGTGCTGCTGGTCGATCTGCACGTCGAGCTTGATCGGTTGTATCAGACCTTTGGCATCGAGCGCGGCAAACATGTCTGTGCCAAACGCATTGCCGTCATGGATACCCCGCAACACGCCTGCGATGTGATCCAGGTACGCGCTGTTGCCACCTTGCGGCAGGAATACCGGCTCACCGGCGTCGGTATTCACGCGGGGGTGATCAAGGTCCACGTGCATTACCGCTTGCTGGACAAGTTCACCATCCACCCAGTCCTCCTGGAAGCCGATCAGAAACGGCCCTTTTGCCGCCGCCCCCGGCAGATAGGAGGCATTCCAGCGCCCTTCCTGCAGGAACAGATTCTCGTGCTGCTCGAAACCCAGCAGGGCGACCGATTGCCATGCTCCGCTTGCGGCGTCCCTGCGCAGGAAGATCGGGTACTCCCGCTGCAGTTCGGCGAACTCACTGGGGTAAGCCGGCACCATTCCCACTTCGTCGCCAAACTCGGGCCCAAAGCCGGTCGCTACCCGCAGCTCGCGATGGGCGATGTTGTTGAGCAATTCGTAGCGGGCCATGCTGTCTTCCAATCAGGTCGGGAGCCGTGCGCTGGCATGTTACCGCCGGCGCGCGGACCGTGTGCAGGCACGCGTGGTTCGACGCACCTGGAAAAGGTACCGCTGCTCGCGCAGCGGTACCGGTGACGCCCCTGCGGGGGGCCTTCTGTCAGCCGACTCAGAACTTGTAACGGACACCCAGCATGTAGCGCGGGCTCTGGTCAGCCAGCTTCACGATCATCTGCGAGGTGCGTGAACGCCAACGCACATCCTCACCGGTCAGGTTGATCGCTTCCAGGCCGAACGACCAGTGGTCATTGAGCGCGTAGTTCACGCTCAGGTCCCACTGCGCGTACTCCTCGACATAGTAGGGATTTCGGCTTGAACCCTGGTTGGCGAGGATCAGGTACTGGTCACGCCAGTTCCAGGCCAGGCGCACCGACCAGCCATACTTCTCGTACATCAGCATGGCGTTGGCGGTGTCACTCAGGCCGGTAAGCGAGAACTGGTCGATGCTCGGGTCACCGCCGTTGTCGTAGCCGACGTCGCCACGCACGATGGTGTAGTTGGCAAGCACGCCAAAACCGGTGTCGCCGAAGAAGTACTGGCCACCCAGTTCCCAGCCATGCAGCTTGGACTGATTCTGGTTGATCGGCCGATTGACGTTGAACAGGTACAACGGATCATTGGCCTGCCCGTGCAGGTCATACGCCGCTTCGGTGGCCAGCACCTGCGCATCGGTACCGTTGTAGGCACCCAGCCCGGCTGGATTGTTGCGCAGCAGCGCAAGCGCGGTGAACAGCGACGTGTCGTTGGCCGAGCATGCCGCTGCGTTGGCTGCACCAACCTGCGTAGCGCAGGCCGCGCTGGTGAGGAAGGCCAATGCCGCCTGGGCATCCGGCCCGGAGGTCGGATCGGTCAGTCCGTACAAGCTCTCCTGCACGATGGTGTTACCGATGAAGTTGTCTACGGACTTGTTCCAGTACGTCAACGACACATAGCTGGCGTCGGCGAAATACCATTCAACACCCAGGTCCAGATTGTCCGATTCCAGCGGCTTCAAGGCCGGATTCTGTGCGTTGCCACTGGCCCGTGACGATGGATCGATCAACACCGAGCCGAAGGGCTGCTGAGCGCCGGGCCCTGCATAGAGGTTGCCATAAGGTGCACGTGCAATGCTCTTGCCAAATGAAGCGCGGCCCTTGATCTCATCGGTGATATCAATGCTGAAGTCGAGGTTTGGCAGGATGTAGCTGTACTTGGCCTTCTCGCTGAAAGGCTGCTGCTCATCGGACAGCACCACGCGGAAATCGTTGTTGGACTGCCACTCGATCGATTCCGGGATGGCGATGACCGACGTCGATACCACATCCGTGGTTTCGTAGCGCACGCCCAGCCGGGTATTGGTGCGCATGCTACCCAGCTGACCATCCAGTTCAACCTGGAAGTACGCGGATCTGGTCTTTTCTTCCACGCGGTTATCGGCGGCACGCTGCGGGCTTACCCCAAGGCCTACGCCATATTGACTGGCAGCCCATTGCGCGAGAGTGCCGGCATTGCCGCGCCACGCCGACCAGCTGTTGGCGTTGTAGTCGTCGAACAAGCCGACGATGCTGACCGGCTGCAGCAGGTCCATCAGCCCGCCGGCGGTGTCGCCGTCGACATTGGCCACGCCCCAGTCACCCAGGGTGGAATAGGCCTCGGCGGCCTGGATGCGATGAGTCGATGACTTGTTGCTGTCCACGCCAAACTGGAAGCGACCCTGATCGAAACTCCACTCACCGTCCACCCGCGCCTGCTTGATCTCGCTGATCTGGGTCTGCGCGTTGACACGCAGCACCTGTGAGCCGATCTCGCCTGCTGCAAACCCCGGGTTTACCACGCCGTTGGTGCCGGCGACGGCATCGGCCGTGCTGGGGTACCAGGTCTGCGTACCCACCGGCAGGCCGTTGTTGAAATTCAGTTCCTGCACCCACGAACCACCGCAATGTGGACCGCTGGTGCAGTTGTTGGTGCCCGCGATGCTCATGAAGATGGAACCACCGCCGGTGAGCGGATCGTTGGGCCGGCTTTCGTTCTTCGAGTTGTGCGCATCGAAGCTGAGCTTGAACCGGTCGCTGACATCCCATACGCCATTGAAGCCCAACGAGCCCAACTTGTACTTCTGCATGCTGCGCTGCTGCTCAAGGCCGAAGTCCTTGGTGCCGGCGATCTCACGGATGTAGATCGGCGTGGCGACCGCGCCGCTGGTGTCGAACTCGACATTGGTGTAGTTGCTGTTCTGCAGCCACATGCCCTGCTCGCCACGATTCTCGGTGATTTCGTTGGTCGAATAGGTGTAATCCAGGGTCAGGGTCAGGCTATCCATCGGTGCGAACTGCAGCACCGCCTGGCCGTTGACGCGCTCGCGCTCGAACTCGGAGAACGCATAGCGCAGATCATTCGGGCGCCCGTACAACTGGCCGATCGCCGGCGCGTTCACCACGGTTGGATTGCCCGGCATCGTGCCGGTCCACGGCTGCACGTTCCAATAGTTGTCGGTGGCCTGCACCGAGCCACCCTTGCGCTTCTGCTGGCTCGCGCTGAGGCTGACGCCGAACGTCTTTTCCGGGTTGCTGTAGCTGAAGATGCCGGACAGTTCCGGAGTCAGGTCGTTGTCGAACGGCTGGCTCTGGTCCGAGACCACCTTGGCGCCGGCGTTGGCGACGAACCCTTCATGGTCGAACGGACGCGCGGTCAGGATGTTGATGGTGGCGCCGATGCCACCGCTGGGTACCTGCGCCTGGCTGGTCTTGTAGACCTCGATGCCGTTGATGGCCTCGGCCGCCAACTGGGCGAAGTTGAACGCGCGGGTGCCGCCATCGACGCCGCCGATGGCCACCTGGCCCGATGCACCGAACGCATCGGCACCCGGCATCTGGCGGCCGTTGAGCGTGACCATGTTGAACTGCGGGCCAAAGCCGCGTGCGGTTACCTGCGCACCCTCACCATCGCGGCGCTCAATCGAGATGCCAGTGATGCGCTGCAGTGATTCGGCCAGGTTGGTATCGGGAAACTTGCCGATATCCTCGGCACTGATCGCATCGACGACACCCGCCGAGTCGCGCTTGATGTCCATCGCCTGGCTGAGGCTGTTGCGGATGCCGGTTACCTGCACGGCGTCCAACTGCGTGGCTTTCTGCTGGGCCTGTTCCTGCGCTGCAACCGGTGCCGGCGTCGGCGCCTCCTGTCCGAACGCAGGATTGATGACCAGCACACCCCCGACGAAGGTGAACATGGCTCTGGATTTGAACTTCGTCAACTTCCGGCTCATGAACCGATCCTCGGGTCTGGAGTACTACGAAAAGTGCAAGCGCTCATGAATGTCCTCTCTCTGACATACGATCGAATGGATGTACCACCCCCTCCCAGGGGCACGCACGGGCGAGGCCCGTCTTCCAAACCGAACATCGCAATGCCCCCCAAGCGCACTGCGTCTGAAACGTGTTCCAAGCTTGCTGGTATGACCGCGAGTTGCAGAAGGCGAGCCGACAACCGGCCTCACCCGGTACAGTGGTAGCGCTACCATCGCGTCGGAGCGCAGACTAATCACCTGTGTTCTCACTTGTCACCGTGCAGCGCAGCAAAGCGAGTCCACTGGCTTATTCCCAAGCGATGAACAACGATAGGCAGGGGCATGGAATGCACTGCAGCGCTTGGTTTCCCGCAGGTAACGGGCGTTACAGATGGTCCGTAATTGAATCAAATGGAACCAATTGCATGAAGAAGAGCAGCAGATCGGTGCGCCGAAAAGGTGGCGCAATCACGATCGACGAAGTCGCCGCGCATGCGGGCGTATCGGCGATGACGGTATCGCGCGTGATCAACGGTCATGCGGGTGTACGCGATGGCAACCGCGAGCGCGTCATGCGCAGCGTGCGCGAGCTCGGCTACCGGCCGAACCTGGCCGCCAGTGCGCTGGCGGCGGCACAGCACACCTGCATCGCGTTGATCTATACCAACCCCAGCTCCAGCTACCTGCGCGAACTGCTGGTCGGCGCATTGCGCGGATCGACGCGAGCAGCGGCGCAGCTGGTGATCGCCACCTGGGACGAGCTGGACCCCAAGGCACGCAGGGGCGCCGCAAGACAGCTTTCCAACAGTGTGGCCGGGGTGATCCTGCCACCGCCGCTGTGTGAGTCAAAGGCCATCGTCGCCGAGTTCACACAGGCCGGCGTTGCCGTCGTATCCATCGCATCGGGGCATTTCAGCGACAGCATTTCCTGCGTGCGCATCGACGATCACCGCGCCAGCCATGACATGGTCACGCATCTGATCGAGCGCGGCCATACGCGCATCGGCTACATCAAGGGCGACCCGAACCAGACCGCCAGTGCGCATCGCTGGCAGGGTTATCGGGATGCACTGGCTGAAGCTGGCATCGCCTACGATGACAAGCTGGTGCAGCCGGGCTACTTCACCTATCGCTCGGGCCTGGAAGCGGCCGAACGCCTGCTCACCCTGCGCAGCCCACCCACTGCCATCTTCGCAAGCAACGACGACATGGCGTCGGCGGTGGTGTCGGTGGCACATCGACGCGGCCTGGATGTACCGCGCGACCTGTCGGTGGTGGGCTTCGATGATACGTCAGCGTCAACCATGGTATGGCCTGAACTGACCACCATTCACCAACCGGTAGCGGCAATGGCCGACGCTGCCATCGATATCCTGTTGCGCGAAATACGCCGAACGCAGGGCTCCGCGCGCGTCATCGTGAACCATGTTCTTCCGCACCAGCTGATATCCCGTTGGTCGGTTGCCGACAGGACGGACAGCAAGAAAAGCCGCAAGTAGAGCCTCAGATCGCCCTGCCACCAGCGCGACACTCTTTCAGAGTTTGACGAAGCGTTGCAGCTTGCGCGCCAGCCAGCCGCTGAATACCAGCGGCGCATCCAGCGCTGACACACAGATACAGGGAACCCCCGGCGCAGTGACCGGCTGGTGCTCGACATCCTCATCCAGGTCCGCCATGTCTCCTGGCGCAAACAGGCCCAGCGCATCGTTGTAGGAGCCGCGCAGAATCTGCGTCAACTCGCTGCGCCCATGGCTGTGCATCGGCAGGCATTTGCCGGGTGCGATCTTCAGCATGATCAGCGATGGCATCTGCTCGGCACGGATGCAATGCATGCCCGGGCCAATCCAGCGCCAGCGCAGGTTGCGCAGCGAACTGCCGAAATACGGGTGCAACGCAACCGGCAGGTGGTCCGGGTCGGCCTCGGGGCGCTCCCTCGGCAGCTGCCGGCCCACCGTTTCCACGCTGGGGCCGGCCTCGCCCGCCAACTGTGCGAGCATCGCCTCGCGCAGCTGTGCGCGACGCTGCTCTGCAGTGGCCGGGGCTGGCTGCGTCTGCTCCATCAGTACCGAGCCGATCGCTTCGGCCTGGCGCAGTTGCGCCCGGCAGTGCGGGCATTGCTCAAGATGGACACCGGCGACGATGCTCAATGGCGATGGCAGCGCGCCTGCGGCGTAGCTCATCAGGGTGGATTCGTGCAGATGGTGATGCGGATTCATCGTGCGCCCCCCACCTTGAGCTGCAGTTGCAGAAACGCACGCCGCAGATGGGATTTGACCGTGCCCAACGGCATGCCCAGCGCCTGCGCGATCTCGGCGTGGCTCTTGGCTTCGAAATACGACATGCGCACCAGCCTTGCCTGTACCGCCGGCAGGTCGTTGATGCGCTGGCGCAGCCGCGCCTGGTCGGCGTACTGCTCGGCACTGCTGCGCTCGAGCGGGTCGTCGGCAGCGGCTTCCTCCACCGCCGCCTGCACCTGCATCCAGCTGCGCTCGCGACGCACACGGTCGATATGCAGGTTGCGGCCAATCCGGTACAGCCAGGTGCTCAAGGCAGCTTGGGCCGGATTGAAGTCTGCCGCACGCAGCCAGAGCCGCAGCAGGCATTCCTGTGCCAGCTCTTCGGCAATCGATTCCGGGCACCCCAGCCCACGCAGGTAGACGCACAAGCGCGGCATGAAGTGATCGTAGATGCGCATGAAGCAATCGCGGTCACGCCGCAGCGCCACACCGTCCATGTCGCTGGCCCAGTTAGTCGGCTCGCTGCTCGGCTGCTGGGAACTGGACACGATGCGTGCGGTATGGAAGGTGGAAGTGAGGTGGGCAGCGTCAGGGTACATCAGCGTTCGCGGCAGGCGGTGAAGGTCTGTCATCCGTTACGGACGGAGGCGGCGATTGGATGCAGCAACGGCCTGCATCCGTCTGCCGCCACCACACGTACAGGGATTGCCGCCCTTCTGGAAGCAAGCCCATGCGTACGCTCTGGTTGCTGTTATGGCTCCCGCCCGTGGCCGCTGCCGCCCCCTTGCTGCGTAATGAGGGGGTTGCCACGACCGCACAGGGGACGGTGAGCTACCGCGAGGTGCATTGGCTGGGCAGCGGTGGCGAGGGCGCGCAGCGCTGGGTGCAATACCTGTGCCCGGACGGGCGCCCGTTCGCCAGAAAGCAGATGCCGGCCAGCGCACTGCCGGCGGCGCGCGGCTACCAATTGCAGGATCAGCGCAGCGGGCAGGCGGCGCTGGTGCGCATCGCCGATGGCCGGGCCTGGATCGACTGGCAGGAGGATGCCGCTGCGCCGCGCCGCAGCAGTTCGGTGGCGCTGCCAGCGGATGCTGTCGTCGATGCGGGGTTCGACGCGGCGGTGCGCCAGCACTGGCAGGCACTGATGCGCGGTGAGCCGCTCAGTCTTCCGTTCCTGGTCCCCGGCCGCCAGCGTTTCTATCCCATCAAAGTTCTGCACCGGGGGGCCGTGCGTTGGCAGGGCATCGCCGCCCACTCCATCGAGGTCAAGCTGGATGCCTGGTACGGCGGCATGGCACCACGCCTGGCGCTGATCTATGCGGACAGCGACCGCCGGCTGCTGCAGTTCCAGGGCACCAGCAACCTGCGCGATGCACGCGGCGACTATCCCCCGGTGACGGTGCGCTTCAGCGAGCCCGCCTCGCCACGCTCGCTCGAGCAATGGCAGCAGGCCTGGAGCCAGCCGCTGGTCGCCAGCTGTTCCGTTACGCGTGAGTGAAGTCGCAAATCGATCACGGCGGGCGCATCCAACGGGCGCCTTGCTACGTACAGATCAGCAAGCACCTCCAAGAGACACCGCCATGAACGCCGCCGCGCCCCTGCCCCGCCCTCGAGCGCGCCTGATCCGCACGCTGCAGCGTTGGTTCGATACCGGCGCGGGCGAGCCCGCAACGACCGACGCTGCAGTTGGGATCGACTGGCTGCGCGCGATCCCGTTCGTGCTGATGCACGTCGGTTGCCTGGGGGTGATCTGGGTCGGCGTATCCACCACGGCGGTACTCGTGGCTGCCGCGCTGTACGCCGTGCGTATGTTCGCGATAACCGCCTTCTACCACCGCTATTTCTCGCATCGCACTTTCGAGGCGCCACGCGCCGTGCAGTTCGTTTTTGCGGTGATCGGCGCCAGCAGCGTTCAGCGCGGCCCCTTGTGGTGGGCTGCACACCACCGCCACCACCATCGTCACGCCGACCAGCCGCAGGATCCGCATTCACCGCTGCAGGGCGGTTTCTGGCGCAGCCATCTGGGCTGGTTCCTGAGCAGCGGCGCCTTTGCCACCGACCTGAAGCGCGTCCCCGATCTGGCCCGGTTCGCGGAACTGCGCTGGCTGGACCGCTTCGACACCGTCGTTCCGCTGCTGCTGGCCGGCGGCCTGTATGGGCTGGGCGCCGTGCTGGAGCGCGTTGCTCCCGGCCTGCATACATCGGGAATGCAGCTTCTGGTATGGGGGTTCTTCATTTCCACCGTGCTGCTCTTCCACGCCACGGTCACCATCAACTCCCTCGCCCACCGGTTCGGCAGCCGCCGCTTCCAGACGCGCGACGACAGCCGCAACAATTTCTGGCTGGCGCTGCTGACCTTTGGCGAGGGATGGCACAACAACCATCATTTTTTCCCCGGCACAGTCCGCCAGGGTTTCCGCTGGTGGGAGCTGGACATGACCTGGTACGGGCTACGTGTGATGGCCGCACTGGGACTGGTGAAAGGCCTGAAACCCATTCCGGCCTGGGTGCTGGCAAAGGCGGAGCACTGACATGCGCATCGCGATAATCGGCTCGGGCATCGCCGGGCTGGCCAGTGCCTGGTGGCTGGACGGCGAGCATCAGGTAACGCTGTTCGAAGCCAATGACTATTTCGGCGGCCATACGCATACCCACGACGTCCAGGTGGGATCGGTCCGCATGGCCGTGGATACCGGTTTCATCGTCTTCAACGAGCTGCACTATCCCTTGCTGAGCGCATTGTTCGAAGAACTCGGGGTGGCGTCCAAGCCGACCACCATGAGCTTTTCAATGCACAGTGCGCGCAGTGGCGTGGAATACAACGCCACCTCGCTGGATGGCTTGTTCTGCCAGCGCCGCAACCTGGTGTCGCCACGGTTCTGGGGCATGCTTGCCGATCTGCGCAGGTTCTACCGCGAAGCTCCTTCGCTGTTGTCCGAGCCGGAGGGCCCTTCGCTGGGCCAGTACCTGCGGCAGCAACGCTATGGCGAAGCGTTCGTCGAGGAACACCTGCTGCCGATGGCCTCGGCTCTGTGGTCCTCGCCCACCGCGACAATCATGGACTTCCCGGCGCGCTACCTGGTCCAGTTCATGGCCAACCACCAGATGCTGCAGGCAACCGGCCGCGCCCCCTGGCGCGTGGTGGAAGGTGGCTCGGCACGCTATGTGGAGGCGCTGCGCCGGCGCTGGCAGGTCGAAGAACGCCTGCGCTGTGCGGTCAGCAAGGTCGAGCGGCTTGCCGACGGCGTGCGCGTGCACAGCGTCGCCGGCATCGAGGATTTCGACCAGGTGATCCTGGCCTGCCACAGTGATCAGGCGTTGGCCTTGCTTGCCGATGCCGATCGCACCGAACGCGACGTGCTTGGCACCATCCGCTACCAGCAGAACGAGGTGGTACTGCATACCGACGCCAAGCTGTTGCCGCGCAACCGCAAGGCATGGGCGGCCTGGAACGCGCACGTACCCGAAGACCGCACCGCGCCGTGCACCGTCAGCTATTGCATGAACCTGCTGCAGGGCCTGCCCGGCGACACACCGCTGATCGTCACCCTCAATCGCAGCGATGCCATCGACCCGGCCACGGTGCTGCGCCGGCTGCAGTACGCCCATCCGGTGCACGATGGCTCCGCCGTACGCGCGCAGCAACGCTGGGCTGAGCTGCAGGGGCGGCGCAACACCTGGTTTGCCGGCGCGTATTGGGGCTGGGGCTTCCATGAGGACGGCATCCGCAGCGCCAGGCGCGTGGTGGATGCCCTGCGCTGCCACACGCCGCTTCGCGCCCCGCAGCGCCACGCCGAGGTGCTCGCATGAGTGCCAGCGCGCTCTACTTCGGGCAGGTGATCCACCGCCGCCACCTGCCGCAGCCGCATGCCTTCCGCTACCCGGTGGCACAGCTTCTGCTCGATCTGGATGAGCTGGACGAGGTGTTCTCTCGGCGCTGGCTGTGGTCGGTGAACCGACGCAACCTGGCCCAGTTCCGCCGCAGCGACTACTTCGGTGACCCGGCGCAGCCGCTGGCCGACGCCGTGCGCGACCATGCTGCTCCGCAGCTCGGCCATCGCCCTGCGGGCCCCGTGCGGCTGCTGACGCACCTGCGTTTTGGTGGGCACGTCTTCAATCCGGTCAGCTTCTACTACTGCTACCAGGCCGATGGCACCACGCTGGACTGCATCGTGGCCGACATCACCAACACGCCGTGGAAGGAACGCCACGCCTACGTCCTGCCGGTCGCCACAGCCGCACACGAGGGCAATGCGCTGCGCTGGCAGTTCGACAAGTGCTTCCACGTCTCACCTTTCATGCCGATGAACTGCCGCTATGACTGGCGCTTCAGCGCGCCTGGGCAGTTCCTGCATGTGCATATGCAGGTCTGGCAGGACGGCATACGCCAGTTCGACGCCACCCAACACATGCAGCGCCGCCCGCTTGATGGTCGCGGCCTGGCCCGGGTACTGGCGCTGTATCCACTGATGACGATGCAGGTGGCTGCCGCCATCCATTGGCACGCCTTGCGACTGTGGTTGAAGGGCAACCCCGTCTACGACCATCCGTCCCCCGCCGAGAAAACCCGATGAACGAGATGACCCCTTCGATCACACTGCCCCGCCCAACCGCACTCGATCTGTTCCTGCGCCGACGGCTGCTTGCGCAGCTGACGCCGCTGCGCTCGGGCCAGCTGCGCGTGCGCGATGGCATGGGCGAAGTGCTGTTGGGCGAGCCCGGCGCGCTGCAGGCCACGGTCACCATCGACAACCCGGCGTTCTATCGCAAGGTTGCCGCACAAGGCAGCGTCGGCGCCGGCGAGAGCTACATCCACGGTGACTGGCACTGCGACGACCTGGTCGCGCTGGTGCGCCTGCTGGTGCGCAACCGCGACCTGCTGGACGCGATGGAACACGGGCCGGCACGCGTTGCTGGCTGGCTGCTGCGTGGCTGGAACCGTTTGCGCCGCAACAGCCGCGAAGGCAGCAGGCGCAACATCGCCGCCCATTACGATCTGGGCAACGACTTCTTCGCGTTGTTCCTGTCGCCGGACCTGATGTATTCCTCGGCGCTGTTCAGCAACGAAGAAGACACCCTGGAGTCTGCGTCCACCCGCAAATTGGACCGCATCTGCCAGCAGCTGAACCTGCAGCCGGGTGACCGCGTGGTGGAGATCGGCACCGGCTGGGGAGGCTTTGCACTGCACGCCGCCCAGCACTATGGCTGCCATGTCACCACCACCACCATCTCGGCAGAGCAGCATGCATTGGCATCCCAGCGCGTCGCTGCCGCCGGGCTGCAAGACCGCATCACCCTGCTGATGCAGGACTACCGCGACCTGCAGGGGCAGTTCGACAAGCTCGTCTCCATCGAGATGATCGAGGCCATCGGCGCCGAATACCTGGACGTCTACATGGCCACCTTGCAGCGCCTGCTGAAACCCACCGGTGTCGCGCTGCTGCAGGCCATCACCATCGAGGACCATCGCTATGAGCAGGCGCGGTCCAGCGTGGATTACATCAAGCGCTATGTATTCCCCGGCAGTTTCATTCCCTCCATCAACGCAATCATGGCCGCCAAGACCCGCGCCAGCGACCTGCAGCTGATTGCCCAGCAGGACTTCGGCCACTCCTATGCGCTGACCCTGCGCGCCTGGCGCAGGCGCTTCCTGGCCCAGCTGCCCGCAGTGCATGCGCAGGGATTCAGCGCCGGCTTCTGCCGTTCGTGGGAGTTCTACCTGGCGTACTGCGAAGGCGGCTTCCTGGAGCGCTCCATCGGCGTCTCGCACCTGCTGCTGGCGCGCCCTGGCCATCGGCCAGAACACACTGCAACGGACCGGCGCTGACATGCGCATGTGGGCCAACCTGCTCGGCAACCAACTTGTCTGGCTATGCGCCGTGGCCGGCGCCGGGCGCGGCTGGCAGTGGCCGGCACTGCTGGCGGCAACGCTTTATGTGGGCAGCCAGCTGGCCAGCTCGGCACAACCACGGGTGGATCTGCGCCTGCTGGCACTGGCCTTGGTCTGCGCATGGTGGGTGGACGGCCTTGCGGCAGCCACCGGCAGCGTACGCTACGCCGCCGCGCCGCTGGGCTGGGCACCTCCGCCCTGGATATTGTCGCTGTGGGCAGCGTTCGCGATGACGATCACCGGCTCGATGGCGTTCCTGCAGCGCCACGCTGTGCTGCCGGCGGTGTTTGGCCTGCTGCTGGCCCCGCTTGCCTACCTGTCCGCCGCGCGCGGTTTCGACGCGGTGCGGTTTTCGCTGCCGGCATGGCACGGCGTGCTGCTGCTCGGCGTGTGCTGGGGAATCGCCCTGTCGTTGTTGTGTGGCGCGGCGCGCCGTTGGTCGCGTACTGCAACCTACCGCCCTGCCAGTGGAGTTTCGCCATGAAAGATCTGATCTGGGTACTGGCCGGCGCCGTCGTGCTGATGGGATGGGGTTGGCTGTGGCAACGCCGGCACCGCAATATCGGCGTAGTCGATGTGCTGTGGGCCTTGGGCTTGGCCATGGCAGCAGTGTTGTTGGCGCTGCTGGGCAACGGTGCAGCGCTGCCGCGTACCGCGCTGGGCGTACTGGCTGGGCTGTGGGGCAGCCGCTTGGCGTTACATCTGTGGCGCAGGGTGCGCAGCGAGGAGGAAGACGGGCGCTACCGCTACCTGCGCGAACATTGGCAGGGGCATCAAGGCAAGATATTCGGGTTTTTCATGGCCCAGGCGATGCTGATCCTGCTGTTCGCGCTGCCCTTCATCGCGGTGGCAGTGAACCGGAAAACGTATATGTACGGCTGGCTTGCCGCAGCGGCAGCGGTGTGGCTGCTGAGCGTTGCCGGTGAGTCTCTGGCCGACAGGCAACTGGCGCGCTTCCGCGCCGATCCAGCCAACCGTGGCCGCACCTGCCGCGACGGACTGTGGCGCTACTCGCGCCATCCGAACTATTTCTTTGAATGGCTGCACTGGTTCACCTACCCGCTGCTGGCAGTGGGTTCGCCACTGTGGTGGCTGGCCTGGATCGGCCCCGTGCTGATGTATCTGTTCCTGCGCTATCTCAGCGGCATCCCCTTCACCGAGAAGCAGGCACTGCGCAGCCGTGGCGAGGACTACCGCGCCTACCAACGCAGTACGCCAATGTTTTTCCCCTGGTTTCCGCAGCCTTCCAAGGAGCACTCGCCATGACCGACAGCGCATCACTGCACCCCACCACGGATGCCGAGACCGGCATGGTGGTCTGGGCCGAACGTGGGCTTGTGCCCGATGCCGTACTGCGTGCAGGTATCCGCCGCTTGTGCACGCAGCGTTTGCAGGAGGAAACCGAAGGTGGTGTCGAGGCGCAGTCGGAACGTTTCAGCCGGCGCATCGCCGAGCTGTCCAGCAGCCCGCTGGCATTGCATGTGGATGCGGCCAACCGCCAGCACTACGAAGTGCCCGCCGGCTTCTTCCAGGCCTGCCTCGGCAAACAGCTCAAGTACAGCAGCTGCTACTTCCCCACCGGCGAGGAGAGCCTGGACCAGGCCGAAGAGGAAATGCTGACGCTCTATGCGCAACGCGCCGGCCTGAGCGATGGCCAGCATATTCTCGAGCTGGGCTGCGGCTGGGGCTCGTTGACCTTGTGGATGGCCGAGCACTACCGGCATTCACGTATCACCGCCGTGTCCAACTCCCACAGCCAGCGTGAGCACATCCTTGCCCAGTGCGAGTTCCGTGGCCTGCACAACGTGGAGGTGCTGACCTGCGATGTGAACCAGCTGGAGCTACCTGCGGCGCATTTCGACCGCTGCGTGTCGGTGGAGATGTTCGAACACGTGCGCAACTACGAGCGCCTGCTCTCGCGCATCGCACAATGGCTGAAGCCTGATGGCGCGTTGTTCGTGCACATCTTCGCCCACCGGACCCAGATGTATCCGTTCGAGACCGACGGTGGCGACAACTGGATGGGCCGGCACTTCTTCACCGGCGGGCTGATGCCGTCGGTGGATACCTTGCTGCATTTCCAGCGTGACCTGCACCTGGAAAAGCGCTGGCTGCTGGACGGCAGACATTACCAGCGCACTGCCAACCTCTGGCTGGCCAACCAGGATGCGGCACGGGTGGAAGTGATGGCCGTGCTGGAGGCCACCTATGGGCAGGCCGATGCAAAGATCTGGTGGCAACGCTGGCGGATGTTCTGGATGGCCTGCGCGGAACTGTTTGGCTATGCGGATGGCCAGGAATGGCTGGTGGCGCACTATCTTTTTCGGCCCAACTGAGGTGCAGCATGCGCATTGTCTCCCTGCTTTCGGTATTGGCCGTGGCCCTGTTCGGCAGCGGTTGCAGCGCCACGGAAACGCGGCCGCTACCCCGCCCCGATTCGGTCGACGTTCCCCGCTTCATGGGCGACTGGTATGTGATCGCGCACATCCCGTCACGGCCTGAGCGCAAGGCCTTCGATGCAGTGGAGCGTTATGCGCTGCGCCCGGATGGGCGCATCCAGACCACCTTCACCTACCGCAACGGCAGCTTCGATGCGGCGCAGAAGACAATGCATCCTATCGGCACGGTGGAGGCGCACGGCAACGGTGCCATCTGGGGCATGCAGTTCATCTGGCCGATCAAGGCGGAATATGTGATCGCCTGGCTGGACGACAGCTACGCGCAGACCATCGTTGCGCGCAGCAAGCGGGATTACGTCTGGTATATGGCGCGCACCCCGCAGGTCAGCGAAGCCGACTATCAAAGTGCCGTGCAGCGCATCCAGGCAATGGGCTATGAAGTAAGCAAACTACGCCGCGTACCCCAATCCGAGCGCGCCTCGAACTAGCGCGCCAACCGGCGCTTCCTGCCAAGCCATGGGCAGCATTGCCGGCGCTGCCAAGGCTGCGCTGCCGGGGCCAGCGTTTGGATTCCGCGCGCAGGCAGACAGGGAGCGCCTGGCCTGCGCTGAACCTCATCTGCGGCCAAGGGATGCCCTGCTCCAGCCCCCGCTCGTTCATCTACGTACGACGGTGGCCACTCCGCCGCGCTCACACGGCGCCAGCGCGGGCATTCGCTTTCAAATCGGGTTGGCCAGCGCGGGTCAGGGCCAAACGCCGATGGCAGCTGTGTCGCCCATCGTGGCTTCGCGGCTCCCGCTGCGCGCCCAGCCTGAACCGCTGCCGCGCACGAGAGCGAAAAACCAGCCTGCGCTGCCCCTGGCGGCCGCAGATTGGCGCCAACCCCCTGATATCTGGGACAATTGCCCCCGGCCACGCCCTCCCGGCCTGCTACAGCATGGACCCGCATCGAGGCGGTCACCGCTCTGCTGTCCATCCACGGCTTGCCGCCGCTCTTTCCGGATTGTCATTTGAACACCATCGCCACACCTGTTGACCCTGCCCTGCTCCTGTCAGACCGCCTGCGCGAAGCGCTGGATCTGCTGGAGGCGATCGAAGCTGATCGCAGCATGCTCGACACCTTGTCCGAAGCCGACCGCGTGCGCCTGCACCAGGTGGTTGCCAAGGTTTTCCACCCCGAGCCGAAGGCACGCCGGCAGATGCTGAAGAAGCAGGCCCGTGAGCGCCACCAGGAGAAGGTGCGCAAGTCCGAGGCGCTGCTTGAACAGACCGGCATCCGCGCCCTGCGCCGCAAGCCGGTGTTCAGCACCCCGAACTACTTTCCGCCGCATGCCGCTGGTCTGCACGACGCGCACAACGGTGAAGGTGCAGCCGTAGTTGAAGAGCCGGTGCACTCGCCCGAGCAGCGCCATTGCTATGTATGCAAGCAGAAGTTCACCCAGCTGCATCACTTCTATGACCAGATGTGCCCGGTCTGCGCCGATCTGAACTACATCAAGCGCACCGAGACTGCAGACCTGCAGGGCCGCGTCGCCTTGCTGACCGGCGGCCGGGTAAAGATCGGCTATCAGGCGGGCCTGAAGCTGCTGCGTGCCGGTGCCGAGCTGATCGTCACCACACGCTTCCCGCGCGACTCTGCGGCACGTTACGCCGAAGAACCCGACTTCGCAGTGTGGGGCCACCGCCTGCAGGTATACGGGCTGGACCTGCGCCATACGCCCAGCGTGGAAGCCTTCTGCAGTGAGCTGTTGGCCACCCGCACGCGCTTGGATTTCATCATCAACAACGCTTGCCAGACCGTACGCCGGCCGCCGCAGTTCTACGCGCACATGATGGCCGGCGAAACCGCTGCCGTGCAGAGCCTGCCGGATACGATCCGCAAGTTGATCGGCAACTACGAAGGCCTGCGCAGCGCCGATCTGCTGCCGGTGGCAGCCGCCGCTGCGTTGCCCTCGCCGCAGGGCAATGGCGCCGACGGGCTGACCCGCGCCGCCGAGTTGTCGCAGGTACCGCTGTTGGCCGATGAACTGCTGGGCCAGCGTCATCTGTTCCCCGATGGGCGCCTGGACCAGGATCTGCAGCAGGTCGATCTGCGCGACAGCAATTCCTGGCGCCTGCGCATGGCCGAAGTTCCGTCGGTGGAGCTGCTGGAGACACAGCTGGTCAATGCCATCGCACCGTTCATCATCAATGCGCGGCTGAAGCCGCTGATGCTGGCCACGCCCGAGCGCGACAAGCACATCGTCAACGTGTCGGCGATGGAGGGGCAGTTCTACCGCAACTTCAAGACCACCCGTCACCCGCATACCAACATGGCCAAGGCCGCGCTGAACATGATGACGCGCACCTCGGCAGCCGATTACCAGAACGACGGCATCCATATGAACAGCGTGGATACCGGCTGGGTAACCGACGAGGATCCGGCAGGCCTGGCCGCCCGCAAGGTGCAGGAAGAACGCTTCCACCCGCCGCTGGACATCATCGACGGCGCCGCACGCATCGTCGACCCGATCATCCACGGCTTCAATACCGGCGAGCATGTCTGGGGGCAGTTCCTGAAGGACTATGCGCCCACCGATTGGTGAGTCCGTAGATCACCGTTGCGCTAATCCAGCCCGATTGAGCGGGCTGGAGCAGTTTCTCGCCGAGCACCGCGCCCCTTTCTGGCTGTGGGTGATGGTCACCGACTAGGGCGTTGCCCAGCGCGACCGTCTGTTTGCCAATAGCCCACCGCAAGCATTGCGCACTGCAGGTCTTCACATGAGGGCCTGCCATCTCGACATGCTTCTCTAGTGTGCGAGCCCAGATATCCGTCGTCAGCGGCGGTGGCTCAGCCAGCGATGCGCCGACCACCGCTCGGCCTGCTCAGCCGCCCACCGCGAGGAATTACGGCAATGATCAGAGACCGCAAGGACCGCCAGAGCCGTTCGAAGTCCGCGGCGCGCCCGAGCCCACGCGTAAACAACGCAAGGAACATGAGCGCCAGGACCAGGGCGAAGCAATAGGTTTGCGACCAAAGTTTCGATTCTTCTGTGCAACCCGCTGCTGCTCGACAGCTCAGCCTATGCGGGTGACTGCTGGCGGTGCCCAGCGCCCATCCAGAACCTCCGGCTTGGGCCAATAAGCCCGCAGGAACAGCGAAAAATCGGCGTTCGCCGGCGCAGGCAGCCAATTGCTTTCAAGCGCCGCGCCCGGCGAGGTGGCCTGCACGTACAAGATCAGCGCACCATCGCTTGCCAGCTTCAAGGTTTTGTTCTTGGTCCCCAGCGAGTAGCGTTGGATCGGATTGGGAACAAAAAAATGGTTGGCGTCATACAACGTTAGCGACCAGAAGCCATCGACTGGCGGCGTCTGGCCCGGAGAAAACTTCACTTGGTAGCGATGGGTGCCGTTCAATCGCTGCCCTTCGCCGTCCAGGTCCTGGTAGATGTATTTGGTCTCCTCGGCGGTGTTCACCATGATGTTCGATTTGGCTACTGCCGTTCTGGCGAAGTAGTCGGTGCCGAACGCGGCGCCATTGTCTACCGTCGACCAGTGCTCGCTGCGCGGCACGCCCCAATTGCGGAACTGCAGCAAGGGATCAATCACATCGGCATCGGCCTGCGTAATTGCTTCGATAGCCGCGGCCTTGAGCGAAGCATCCTGCTGGATTGCCGCAACCAGCGCCAAGGCCTGCGCATACAGCGCCTGCTCACCGGCAAGTGGACGCGCGTCGGCCAGCACCGAAGGTAGTTGATCGAAGAAGGTTTGCGGCATCACCCACTGCGTCTCGCCGCCGGCATCATTGCTTCCGGCCGGTGCGAAGCTCGGAATCGATTTCCAGTCATGGCGTTTCATCGTCCCGTCGAACTGCGCAAGCGGGTAGAGATCGATCTGTGCGATGACGTCCTGAACTGCCTGCCGGTCCTCGTCGGTGTCATCCTGGAACACACGCGGAATCACCATTCCGGTATCGCTGCCGGCACGAAAGACCTCGTTCACGCCGGCCGGCGTCTCGCCCTGCCAGTCGGGCCCAACCAATAGATAGAACCCGGGCTTGCTGGCATACATCGCCCCAAGATGAGCGAAGCTGTCTGTGCGGATATCCACCATCTGATAGACCCAGAAGCGCTGGCCGAAGTCAGGCACCTGCACGATCACCGGCGACCTGTCCAGGGCGATGACACCGGCGCCGTACACCACGTCCTGATTGGGACAGGCCACCCAGCGCTGTTCGGGTTTTACGTAATCGTGCAGCATCGACAAGGTATTCAGCGGCGCCAACGGCAGTACGCCATTCATCAGGCCCGGCTGTGGCGCCTTGTCGAAGACCAGCCGGCGGTTATGAACATTCACCATCGGCCATGCCCAGAAATAGACATAGGGCGCAGCCATGCGCACATAGCTTTCGGTAATCCGCATCGCATCTGCTGCGCTACTCACAGTGCCACGCTCACCAACGCCGATTTTTTCCACGATAGGTCTCCAGCTGCGATAAGGCACTGACAGGTGCCGATTGCCACACTGCAGGCATTCTGGCCGGTCCCACGGCAACCTCTGGGCCAGCGCCCTGCCTGATTACGACTTGCCCAAGGATCAACGCGTCCGCAATTCCATAGGAAAAAAGCGGTAAAGCTACTGCCGGTGATCTTCTGCTGCCGAAGCTGACGTAACACCGCCACTGTCCTGCGCTTACCCATCTGCTCATCAACCACTAGCGATCCTCCGCCCTGCTCAGGGAATGACCAGGCAGCTGACGGTGACAACTACGGTGCCGTTGTTGGCCGGCAAGCTGGGAATGATCACGCCGGTACCAAACAGCGCGGTTCGGCTCAGCGCGGCCGGACAGGTCGCTGCACCTGTGGCACTGCATGACGGTGGCGTGCTGGGGCTGAGGCAGTCGAGCCGGCCATTGGGCGTATCGCTTAGCACGGCATTGCTGACGTCGGCCGGCCCCAGGTTGCTGGCGGTCAAGCTGTAGTTAATGGTGTCGCCAACACGCACGCTGGCGCTGGGGGTGGCCTTGACCACCGACAGGTCGGCCTGCGGCGCGGGATCGGTATCGGTCGCGGTGTTGTCGTTGGGCGTCGTGTCGCTGTAGTTGCTCGGCGGGGTGATTATCGCGGTGTTGGTCAGCATGGGCTGGCTTTGCGGATAGGCCAGTGGCACCGCCATGGTCAAGGTATAGGTGGCCTGGGAAACGATGCGGTTGGTTTCATCGAATTCGAGATCCAGCTGGTCATCGATTGCGCCGCTGCCACTGCTTTGTCCGCACTCACCAGCGCCCTGGGTTATCTGGCAAGTCCAGCTGGCGGTGGAGATTCCCGGCGGCAGTGCATCCTGCACACGCAGGTTCTGCACGCCGATCGGGCCACGGTTGCTGACCACGATGCTGTAAACGACGTTCGTCCCCGGCAGGTAAGTATCGTTGGGAAGATCGTTGGGGCCTTGTGCCGGGGTATTGGTCTTGGTGACGCCAACATCCACGCCGAGCACGATTTCAGCCGACGCGCAGTGGGCGCCGTCGTTGCTGCCCACCACCGGCGAGCCGGACAAGCGCGTGCCCGCGCCGGTGGCCAGGTCGAACTCGTAGAAGCCACCCGGATCATTGCGCGAACCATACAAGGCGGTAGGTGTGCCGAACAATGCGCCAACGTTTCCCAGCGTGCCATTGGCAACCGGAAGCGTGGTGACCTGGCCGGTGCTGGGATTGATCCAGGCCACCGTGCCGTTCTGGTTGACCGTGTACAGCCGACCATTGATCCACGCCATGTCCGCACCACTGACGGTGCCGCCAATCAGGTTGATGCGGGTTGCCGTGCCTGGCACCGTGGTCAGATCAATGCGATAGATTGCACTGACCACATTTTGTGTTTTGACATAAAGAAACCCATCCGTGCCGATTTCGCCTGCGTTGTAGCTGTTGTTTACCGGCGGGCTGGTCGGCGCCGGCAACCCACTGACTGCTCCAAGTACCTCGGTGGAGCCGTCCGAGTGGATGCGCACCAGACTGGTGGTGCCGATGCGTATGCCATACAGGAAATTGTCCGCTGGCCGGTAGCCAACCGCGTTGTACGGCACGCTGCCGGTACCCAACGGTACGAGGGTGAATGGCACGGAGCTGGTATCGACACGCGACAGAGTGGTGTTGTCCTGCCCGGTCGGAGCCTGGCTGATGAACATGTCCGGGCTGCATTGGGCAAAAGGGCCACCCAGTGCGAGCGCCCGAGGGGCACCCAGCCCTGAACGCAGGCCGCTGGGCGAAGATTGCAGGCCCGCACTAGCGCGCGGAGTGGCGCGATCAGCGGTTGTGCGTGCGCCCGCGCTATCGGTAGCTGACGTTGTTGGAGCGATGGGCGCAGGCAGGCCCGCATCGGCTTGCGCGCGGTCACTGTCACGCACGCTCAAACGCGGCCCGCTGCTGCCTTCGACTGGCTGCAGTGCGGCCTCCAGTTCCAGGGCTTGGTGACTGCCTGGGTAATCGGCTGGAGCCGTTATCGTCAACTGATAGGTCAGGCTGCTGCCTGCCGGAAGATGCGCAAGCGCATCAACGGCACCGCTGCCCTGCACGGCTGGGCAGCGCGCTCCAGCATCAGCTTGGCATGTCCAGCGCGCCTGGGTCATGCCCGCCGGCAGCTTGGTCTGCAAGTGGCCACGGAACGTAGCCGTACCTTTGTTTGCAGCGCGCAACTGATAGCTGACCTCGCCACCGGGAACATAGTAGTCATCGGGTAGATCGACGCCACCGAGCGCAGGGCTGTTGGTGAGGGTCAGCAGCAATCCTTCACTGCTTGCCTCGCCACCTGCGCTGCTCTGTGCGCCTGCAGGTACCGCTGCAACCAAGGCCAACAGCATCCACAACGCTGCCGCAAGCCAATGCTGCGTCGGCACGGCTGGACGACCATTGTGAATAGGAAGCTGCTGCATACGGGTCATGGTCATGGCATCTGTCCTGGAGTGCGCCGCGCCGTCAATACATGCCGGTCATGTTGAGAAACCAGCCGCGATGGTCGTAATCGAAGTCGGTCAGGTCATCGCTGAACTCGGTGAAGTTATAGCCCACGCCCAAACGGAAGTTGCGGCTGATATCGCGGTCCACGCCAACCAGGAAGCCTTGCCGGCTGCCACCATCGGCCACATCCAACCACCGGTACTCAGCCAACGCGTGCCATTGCGTGCGCAGCTCGTAACGCAGCTGCGCGGCGGCGAAGTTGGTGGCCGAATCGAACCAAGGCCCATAGCCGCGCTGCATGCGGACGTCACCATCACGACGCGCCAGCTTCAAGGCGTATTCCCAATGTTGGTCCTGCTTGTAGACACCTTCCAGCGACAAGACCTGGGTACGCTGATCGTACTCGGCACCCCCCACCTGCCCGAGCGTGGCCAGGTCATACAGATAGGTGTAGCGGCCGAACAACGCCCAGCGCGTGCTGTTCCATGGCCGCCAGGCAAAGCCCAGGTTGCTCTCCAGGAAGCGCGCATTGGCCAGCCGATCATAGTCATCATCGGTATCGGAGTAGTTGACGCGTGCAGCGATGCGCCAGCTCTCGTTGATTTTCCAGGTCAACCGGTTGGTGGTGACCCACTGGGTGCGGTTCTCGCCACCTTGATCACGTCGCCACTCCACTTTGCTCTGCCAATCGGCTGCAGGTGAGGTGTGGCCGCCGCTGACGCTGACCGCGCGCCGATCCACATTGGCCCCACCCAGCTTTTCCAGATCGCCCGTCTGCAGGGTGAAACCCATGTTCCAGCCCTGCGCAGGATAGAAATCCATGCCGTAGGTATGAGCTATACCGGACTGCTGCGGCTCCTTGATGAACTGGCTCTCGTTGAACATGTTGCTGCGTTCGGACAGGCGCCAGCGTTGGCCGATGGTCCAGCCGTTCTGGCGGTTGGGCTCAAACAGCGATTCATAGTCGGTACTGTCTGTCGAATACGTGTAGCCGGTATACAGCGAATGCTCGGGCGTGAGCCGGTACTCACCACTCACCATCGCTGAATTTCCGCGATCGCCAACACTACCTTCGGCGGAGACCGAGGACTGATCGCCAAACAGGTATTTGCCGCCTGCCACCAAGGCATTGTTGTCTTCGTACTGACCGCCATCGTCATCCAGCGTGGCCTGTGCCAAGCCATACAGGTTGAGGCTGGTGCCAAACTGATGTGCGTACTTGACTGCGCCCAACACGCCAGTGGCGCTGCTCAACAGTCGCTGCTCTTCAACCCGGCGGATCTCGCCGCTGAGGGTATCGTAGTCACCGATGCGCCATTCCATGCTGGCCTGCGCCTGGGTCAAGGCCTGCCGTCCGATCTCGGCGCGGCTGTACCGTGCATACAGGCTGAGATCGGTGGTCAGCTGTCCCAGCACTTCCGCACCATACTCGGTGACGTCGCGGTTGGTGTCGTAACGTGCCGTTGAATAGCCTGCATCGGTGTCGCGCCACCAGGCGCCAGCGCTCCAGTCCAGCGTGGTCCAGCCGAGCTCCTTGAGGTTGGCGCGCGCTTCAAGCGAACGCGCATCGCCCTTGCGCTGGCCCAGCAGACGGTTGCTCTGCACGAAACTCATGCCGCCGTTGTCCGAGTAGAACACCGGCGCACCAAATGATTCGGTGTGCGCGTACTCGGCCTTCAGGTAAGTGCCTTTGCCGGCCTGCAGGGTGAGGTCGGCGCCGCTGAGTGTGTAGTCTTCGCCGCTGCGGTTTTCCTTGACGTAGGTGACGCCAACGCCGACATGATCACCTAGCCACTGCTTGGCACGTACACCGGCGGTGATGTTGTCATCATCGAAGTCGCTCGGCACCCATTCGTAGTCCACCACCAGGCGCTGCTCGTAGCCGTCCAGCGGGCTGTCGCGGGTCAAAGTAGGCACGTTCTCACGGGTGATCTGGGCCAAAGGCCTGGTCAGCAGCAAGCGTCCCTGCAGCTCGTTGATCTGGTAGTCCACGCCGCGCATCAGTGGCACGCGTTGTTCGACGCGCCCGGTTGCGGGGTCACGGATCTCCAGCACCACGATATCCGAGCCGGGCAGGATGTCGGTGTTGCGCAGGTAGTACAGGCTGCCGCCGGTGCCTGCGAATTCATTGTGGCCCGGCGCGGTTTCGGCCTGCGAGCCGAAGCCGCGCAGTTCCGTACGTGGGTCACCCCAGGCATTGATCGCACGCGAGCGCCAGTTCACCGCTGCACCGTAAAGCGAGCGCACGTACTGCGCGTACTCGGTGCCGGTCAGGCCGGTGGCGTAATTTCCCCACAGCGCCTGGTTCTTGTCCCAGTCCACGCGCAGGTAGAAGCGGCCCATGGTGTCGACATCGCGGTAGGTGCTGGAGTCGTCGCCATAGGTCGGGTAGTACAGATCGGGATCCAGCCGGCGGAAAATGTCCTGCGGCGTTGCACTGGTGAAGCCATCAAACAGATGGCCCAGGTCCTGTTCGGTGGTATCCGCCTGCGCGGTGATCAGGTATTTGGCACGGGCCTTGGCCTTCAGATAGAAGGCCAGCCGCCCGTCACTGATGATGTCATCACGGTAGCGACCATCCACACTCAGTGCCGCGGTCGAGCGGCCGATGTCGTTCTGCGCGATGGTCACATCGGCCATGCCAATGCCAAAGAAGTAGCTGCCGGAGACATCCACCTCCAGCTGCTGATGCTGGGCAACCGCAGCTGCACTGCCCTGCCCCGGCGCCTGTACCGCGATATCAAAACCATGGCGGCCAACGGGCATCAGGAATTCAGCCACGAACTTGCCTTCCAGATCGACCGGGTAAGGCTCGCCATTGATGCTGAGGCTGCGGCCCTGTGGAAGGTTCCGGCCCTGTATGCGCACCCGCGAGCCATATACCGCGATGTTCTGCTGGCGCAGGCCATTGCGCGAAAACACGTCATCGACCAGCCGCTGCTGCTGCGCCTGCTCAACACTCAACGCGCTGCCCAAGGCTTTTTCGGTGGTGTCGCGCAACGACCGGTTGCCGCGTTCCGCTTCCTCCGGTGTCACCAGCTGCATGCGGCTTGGTGCGGTCTCGTCCCAGGCGCCATCGGCAGCATATGCGCGCAGCACGTACACCAGATCATCACCAGCGCGGTAGCGATAGCGGTCTGGCAGCACGCCATCCCATTCGGCCTGGGCCACGCCGGTAGGCGCAACCGCAACGGTGGCGAGCGGCTCGATCAAGTCCAGGTCGGCCGCCCGGTACAAACGTAGCTCCATCCGCTGGATGAACGCCGGGTAGTTGCTGCGTATAGCAAACCGTACCGGTGCAACGATGCGCTGGCCGTCGTAAGCCACGAACGACGGTGCCGACACCGCCAGTTCCGGCTGCCCGAGATTGGGATCTTCTGTTGCCCAGACCACGCCGCCATCGGCCAGCTGCACCGAGAAGCGGCCAACCGCGGTGGCCTGCCCGGGACGTTCGCGGGCAACGGTGACGCGCCGGTCCGGCTGCAACGCCTCTATCGAGGAGCGCGGGCCGGTGCCCGTGGTCACCGGCTGGTCATAGCTGCGCGTACGCAACTGGAACAGCAGTCCCTGATCATTGCTGCAGCCGTTGTCACTGCAATCCAACGCTTGCGCGTCGGCGGCGGGCGAGGCAACGGTGGGCGGCGCCTGCGCAGCGGCAGCGCCACTGGCCAGCAGACCGGCCAGGGTGCAATCGAGCAATCTGCGCTTCATGGCGTTCCCTCCTGCAGCGGCGCGGCCAGCGGTGCCTTGGGGTCCGACTCGGCCTGCACCCTGACCTTGTCACGCAGCGCTGGAGACAACTGCGCAGTGATCGCCTCCTGTACTGCGCGGGCTCTGCGCAGACCAAGCTTGACGTTGTAGTCGTAGCTGCCGTGCACGTCGGTATGGCCGACGATGCCCACCTGGCCACCGCCATCACGTTCGAGCGCAGCGGCCATCTGCGTGATCAATGTCCTGAATTCAGGGCGGATGGTGGATTTGTCGTTGTCGAACAGGATGGTTCCCAGCAGCGCCTCACCGCTGGACCAGCCCACTATCAGCGGCGCCTCCGCAGTCTGGTCGGTGCGTACGTTGATCTGTACCTGCTGCAGATCCTGCGGTTGCAGGCGCGAAGCCAGTGCATCGCGCAGCGCGGTGGCACGGGCGAACGCCAGCTCGGGCGGATCTCCATCCGCGCTCACCAGGACTTCGCCACGGCGGCCGCGGACCTGGTCAGCAATGCGCTCCACCACTGCGTCGAAGCGCGCTGGTATCTCAGCACTGCCTGGCGCGAACAACACCTTGCCCAGCACCAGTTCAACCCGCTCCTCGCCACCGGCAATACGGCCCGGCGGCAGTTTCACGCCCCAATCGAAGCGTACCGGCAACCCGGGGGTGATACGCCGCAGCAGCGGATTGTCGGTGGTGAACTCCGCGCCCGCCGGCAACGTCGCTGGATCGACCTTGAGAATGAAGTTGCGCCCGCGCTCCCACACGCCACCGTTGATACCCACCAAGTGATAGCGGCCGAACTGATCGGTTTCCATCAACAGACCCTCGACCGAGGCGATACGTACGCCGGGGATGCCGCGTTCGTCGACACCATCGTTGCTGACCACATACTCGACCGTCGTGCCGCCAGCGTCTTCGAACACCCGCCGTTGCACCTGCGGCCGGGCGCCGCTCAAGCCCTTGCGTGCGTCACCGGAAAGCTCCATCCGGGTCTGGCCGGCCTGGTCCATGCGCAGGCTGAAGCCTTCGGCGCTGGTCAGCACGAAATCGTCGCTGAAGTTGGCCGCGCGCAGGCGCTGACGGATGACCACCTGGTGGCGCTCTGCCGGGTCGGCATCGGATTGCCGTGCGGGTATCGCGCCAAGCGCCAGACCATGCAGCAGTGGCGCGCTGGCATCAGCCTGCGCAACCTCGGCACCGTCGCGCAGCAACACCGTCGAGCCGGCGACATAATCGCCCGCTGCAAAGCCGCCCTGCACCGTCACCTTGCTTAGATCAGCACGGTCCTGCCAACCATCGCCATCGCGGTCGTCGAATACCGTGCCGATGATCAGGCTTTCATCCAGTAACGGATCCGGGCTGAGCATTACCTCCGCGGTGGCGATATTGGAAATGGGCGTGTCTGCTGGCGACAGCGCCTGGGCTTGATTGACGTGGGTACCCTGGCGCACGCCGGCGCCGACGCGCATCAGGTAGGCCACGGTTATCACGCCACCGGCCGGCAGATTGAGCCCACCTAGCCGCACCGGGCCGGCGCCGCTGACAATCAACGGATCGCCACCGCTCTGCTGCAGTGAACCCGCGACGAAGCTGAAACCTGCCGGGCTGCTGTCGACCACGCTGCCGTTGACCAGATCAACACCGCTGACGTTCTCGATCCGCAGCGTGTACAGCACCAGATCACCAATCTTCACCTCGCGCACACCGGCAGTCTTGGTGATGCGCAGCAGCGGATCATCGACCGGGTGCTGCGTTGTGCAGTTGTCGCAACCCGGCGGCTCCGGCCCGCCGCCGCTGGGCACAACAGTGTTGTTGACCACGCTGCCAGCTTGCTCATTGACAGTGGCGTCATAGCTCAAGGTGTGCACGCCTACGGCGGTACCCACCGGCAATGTGCAGGTCACAGTGTTGCCGCTCTGGCTGCATTGCGCTGGCAGCGCGGACAGGGTCAGTCCGGCATCGGCGGTGTCCACCAGCACCAGGGGCTGGGTGGTCGGCGCGTTGCCGACCACGGCGGTCAGGGTGTAACGCAATACCTGGCCGCGTTCGACCTGGGTGCCGCTGCTGGGATCTGCCGATTTGCTGACATCCACCACCGGCGTCAACACCGGCGTATCGGTGCCGCAGTTGACAGTGCAGCTTGGATTGTCACCGCCGCTGGCAAGCACGGCATTGCGCACCGAACCACTTGCGTCGGTTGTCACCACCGCCGTGTAGGTCAAGGCGTAAGTGCCGATGGCGGTGCCCGCCGGCAGGCTGCAGATCAACGGGGTTCCGCCATTGCACGTGTAGCTGCCGGCGTCACCGATGGCTCTGAACTGCAAGCCTGGCCCCGGCGTATCGGTGAGTGTCACCACGTCGGTCGTCGGCGCAACGGTGATCGTCGTGGTCAGGGTGAACGTCAGGCTGTCACCCGCCCGCACTTCTGTCTGCCCGGCTGGCAGCAGCACGCTCTTGGCATAGGTGACTACCGGTTCGGACAAGGGATTGTCGATCTCGCACACACTGCAGCTGCCGTCACTGGGCACCACGCTGTTGTGCACCGCCGTGGTGGCAGCGGTGTTCACCACAGCGCTGTAGCTGACGCTGTAACTGCCAGCGGCAGTGCCGGCCGGCAGCGTGCACACGACCGGTGTCGCGGCGTTGCAGCTGAAGCTGCCGGCGGCGGTGATGGCGGAGAAATCCAATCCGGGGCCAAAGGTATCGGTCAGCACCAGCGCCTTGCTGAGCGCGCCGCCACTGATCACCGAGGTGACGGTGTAGACCAAGGCCTGGCCGCGCGCGACTGCGGTTCCGGCACCGACGTCGACCGTCTTGCTGGTGGCGATTTCCACCAGTGGATTGATCGTGGTGCACGTGGTGCAGGTTCCCTCGCTGGGCACCACGCTGTTGCCTACCGAGGTGGTGGCATCATCAGTCACCAGCGCCGTATAGCTGAGCGCATACGTGCCGGCCGCTGTACCCACCGGCAACGTGCAGATCACCGGATTGCTGGTATTGCACGAGAATGCAGCGGCGGAAGTGATCGCATTGAAGGCAAGCCCTGCGCCCAGGGTATCGGTCAGGGTGAACGGCTGGCTCAGATCACCGCTGCCGCTGATCACCGTGGTAACCGTATAGGTCAGCAGCTGCCCGCGCTGAACGGCGGTGCCGCTGCCAACATCCACGATCTTGCTGCTGCTGATCTGCAGCAAGGGATTGTCGGTTGAGCAGTCGACGCAGCCGCCCTGGTTGGGCACCACCGTGTTGTTGACAGACGTCGTTGCACCGGCCTGCACCACCGCGGTGTAACTGACCGGGTAGACGCCGGGCCCGGTTCCAGTGGGCAATGTGCAGATCACCGGGTTGCTGCCGGTGCAGCTGAAGCTGCCGGCGTTGGTGATGGCACCAAATGCCAGTCCCGCACTGAGCGTATCGGTCAACACCAGATCGCTGAGCAAGCTGCCGGCGCCGGTGATGTTCGTGGTCAGCGTATAGGTAATGGTGTCGCCAACCTGCACACCGGTGCCATCGCCTATGTCGGAGGCCTTGCGGGTGAGCACGTCGACCAACGGATCAAGTGTCGTGCAGGGGTCACAGGTGCCGGCGCTGGCAACCACCGCGTTTCGCACCGACACCGTCGCCGTGGGTGCAACTGTTGCCGAGTAGCTGACATCATAGGTGCCGGCCGGCGTACCCGCAGGCAGGGTGCAGACCACCGGATTGGCTGCGTTGCAGCTGAAAGCGCCGGCACGGGTGATCAGGTTGAAGGTCAAACCGGCGCCGATGGTGTCGGTCAGGGTCAAGGGCTGTACCAATGCGCCGCCGCTTACCGTCGTGGTCAAGGTGTACACCAAGGTATCGCCAATGGCGACCTGGGCCCCATCGCCGACATTGGAGCTTTTGCGCGTGGTGATCTCGACCAGTGGATTGACCGTGGTGCAATCGGTGCAGGTGCCGCCGCTGGGCACCACGGTATTGCTCACCTCGGTCACCGCGCTGGCGTTGACGACGGCGCTGTAGCTGACCGGATAACTGCCAGCCGCAGTGCCGGTCGGCAAGGTGCAACGGATCGGATTGCCTGCCACGCAGTTGAAGCTGCCTGCCGAGACGATGCTGCCAAAGCTCAACCCGCTGCTCAGCGTGTCGGTAAGCAGCAGCGGCGAGGTCAAGCTGCCATTGCCACTGACCACGGTGGTTACGGTGTAGGTGATGGTCTGGCCGCGCTCGACGGCGTTGCCAGCGCCCACATCGGAGCGCTTGGAGGTGGCCACCGTCACCAGCGGATTGGTGGTGCTGCAGTCGCTGCAGGTACCATCGCTGGGTACAACGGTATTGGTGACCTGGCTGACGGCGGCCTGCGTGACCACTGCGGTATAGGAGACGCTGTAGCTGCCCGCTGCAGTACCGGACGGCAGCGTACATGTCACCGGCGCGGCATTGTTGCAGCTGAAGCTGCCAGCATTGGTCACTGCACCGAAGGCCAGCCCCGCGCTGAAGGTATCAGTCAGCGTCAGCGTGCTGCCCAAAGGGCCGCCCACAACCGTGGTGGTCAGCGTGTAGGTAAGGGTCTGGCCGATGCTGACCGAGACGCCACTGCCTATGTCCGAGCGTTTGACGGTGTCCAACGTGCCAACCAGCGGCGTCACGACCGTCGAGGTGTTGTTGCTGGGATCGGTATCGGTGACGCCGGGCGGCGTTGCGATCCGCGCGGTATTGGACACCTGGGCCGCGGCCTGCAACGGAAACAGGGCGAGCAGCGCCGCAACAGCAACGACCCGCACAGCGTTGGGGAGCCGAAAGTAGGAGTGGTTGCACACGTGGACTATTCCCTGGCTGGCCCGGTGGCGCGGCCTCGCCCACCGCTGTCGGCAGCGAGCGAAGCACCCATACAGGCGAGTAGTTACCGACTAGCTTTCGAGTCAACGCACTCAATGCGCATGGACCAACCCACGACTGCAGGCCGTCGACACTGAATGTAAATCGCCACTGAAACACTGATCCAGCGTAGATACACCGCCATGCAACCAGTAAAAATACGAACCCAACTGCGCAGTGGAATTGCGTGTATGACTTCAGACAGTCGCTGCGAACAAGCTGTCAGCAAGACTCCGCCGTAAGTAGAGGTCTGCCGCCCAGCTGCACTCCGGTCATCAGCAAGACGGTGTCCCAACCCGACCGCACGCGGTTTGCGGCACGCGACGATAAGCCCACGTGCCGCAACTGCAATCAACGCGATCAACCTGGCGCCTCAGTCCCTGGCCAGCTTCGCGGCAAACCTCTGTTCGATGTCTTCGTAGGCGTCGTCGGCCAGATCGAACACCACTTTCAGCACCGAGCCGCCGCTGAACGGATACTGCGGTTTGTACTCCTTGCTTACAGCGTCGCCGCCGTCATAGCCCACGCACAATCCCTCACCGCACAGAATGTATCGCCCGGTCTGCGTGCGGAACCGCCCACTCGCCATTGCCGTGTCATCAAGATGCAGCGTCATCGTGCCGAAGGCCTCGCCTTGTTTGCTGACGCTCTGCTTGACGAACTCGACGCCAACCACATGCCGGCCTTGCCTGGGCGCATCACAGACCAGTTGCTGCTCCGGTGCAATGCCGAGGAAGTTGTAGACATAGAACAGCTTGCCGTCTTTGACGAACAGCGAGTAGCCGCCAAAACGTGAGCCTTGGGCGATGATCACGCCTTTGCTGCCGGGGGTGAAATCAACCTCGGCCAGCATCTTGAACGACACACCCAGAGTCCGTGCCGCGGCGGCCTCGGGAACCTCGGTGGTATTCGGGTAATAGACATAGCGGTCGCGCTGGGGCGCGTGGTATTCAGCGGCATGCATGGCGCGAACGCCCAGATCGATCAGTGGCAGCACGTTGTTGCGGCTTGCCTCACTGAGCCAAAGCTTCTGCAGCTGTTCCAGCCGGTCGGGGTGCTTGGCAGCCAGGTCATGGGCCTCGGCACGATCCGTGTCGGTGTGGAACAGCTGCCAGTTGTCCTTGTCGAAATGCCCTTGATCGGAGGGAATCGGCGCATGATCGGTCGCTGCTTTCCAGCCCTCGCTCCAGATGCTGCGGGTACCGGCCATCTCGTAGTATTGGGTTTTCTTGGTGGTAGCAGCCTGCGCATTGTCGAAGCTGTACAGCATGGATACGCCCGCCAATGGCGCCTGCTTCACGCCATCGACAAACTCCGGCATCGGCACGCCGCAGGCTTCAAGGATGGTTGGCACGATATCGGTGCAGTGATGGTATTGGTGGCGCACCTCACCCTTTGCGCGGATGCCTTTTGGCCAATGCACCACCAGCGGGTCGCAGGTGCCACCAGCATAGGAGGCATAGCGCTTGAACATGCGGTAAGGGGTGGAGAACGCCACCGCCCACCCGGTTGGATAATGGTTGTAGGTATCAGGCGAACCCAGTTTGTCGATCATCGCCAGATTCGATTCGACGTCGTCAGGATAGCCATTGAAGAAGCGGTTCTCGTTGACAGAACCACTGGGTGAGCCTTCACCGGAGGCGCCGTTGTCGGCGCAGTAGAAGATCAGCGTGTTGTCCAGCTGGCCGGATTCTTCCAGGTAGTCGATCATCCGGCCGATCTGCACATCGGTGTACTCGGACATGGCAGCAAACACCTCGGCCATGCGGCTGAAAAGCCGCTTCTCATCGGCGTTGAGCGTGTCCCAGGGGCGCACCCTGTCGTCGGCCGGGGTCCGATCTGCAGGCAACGGATTGATCGGGGTAAGTTCGGTATCTGCCGGCAGCACACCGCGCTCGATCATGCGCTTGAGCACCCACTCGCGGTAGGCCTCGTAGCCGTCATCGAACTGGCCACGGTATTTGTCGATGTAGTCCTGCGGTGCGTGATGCGGCGCATGATTGGCGCCGGGGCAGTACCACATGTACCAGGGCTTGTCCGGATCACACTGAACGCTGTCGCGGATGAACGATATCGCCTTGTCGGCGATGTCCTTGGAGAAGTGATAGCCCTCCTCCGGCTGCGCGGGCTGATCGACGAAATGGTTGTCTTCGATCAACTCCGGGTACCACTGGTTGGTTTCGCCACCAATGAAGCCATAGAAGCGGTCATAGCCAAGTCCCAACGGCCAGCGCTTCTTGGAGGCACTCATGCCGAAACCATCAACCGGCACGTTGTGGTTCTTGCCAACCCAGAACGTGCTCCATCCTGCGTCGCGAAGTATCGACGCCATGGTGCCGTTCTCCAGCGGAATGTGGCCCGCATAGCCCGGGAAGCCGGTGGCTGCCTCGGAGATGCAACCAAACCCATTGGCGTGGTGATTGCGGCCGGTGAGGAAGCACGAGCGGGTTGGCGAGCACACCGCCGTTGTGTGCCACTGCGAGTACATCAGGCCGTTCTTTGCCAGCTTGTCCAGCGTTGGCATCTGAATGCGGCCGCCGTAAGGCGACCATGCCGCCTGGCCGGTATCGTCATACAGGATCACCAGCACGTTTGGCGCTCCGGCCGGCGCGCGTTTATCCAGGAACGCGTCCCAATCCGCCTTGGAGTCACGGATATCGAGTTCAATACGACCGCTGAATTTGCCAGGCATGAGCGTGCTCCTCGGAAGGGATTCACCGTCAAGGCGTTGGCGGCGATCACCGAAGCATTCTGTGGAACGAGGTGAATTGCTTCCAGCCGGAAATCTGCTGGTGTGGGTTAGGTAAAAATACCGACCGCGGCCATCCTGTCGCAGCACATGCTGATCGCAGCGCCTGTCCAATGCCGCCGGCAACAACGTAGTTTTACCGGCGTCGCCTGCGAGTGTTTACGTATTGCTCTGCTCCGGTGCATGCCGAATGCTTGGGGTTAACGTTGCAGACACCTCCCTCCGCGCGGAACGGTGAAAATGAGCACACGAACCTCCCCCGTTGTTGCCGGTGTGCTGGCTGGCCTCGTTTCGCTGCTTGCATTCAGCCCCGATGCGGCTGCGGTGGAAGGCGGCCTGGGCCGCGCGATCACCGGCCTTCAGGTCACCGATTACGCCGGCGTTGTCCCACCCACGCCGGGTTTGAACCTGGCGTTGGGCTACGTCCACTATTCCGGCAAGTTCGATGCCGACCGCGAGCTGCCCATCAGTGGCGTTGCCGCGCTTGGCATGGACGCGACGTTTGACCTGTATTCGCTAAGCGGCTTGTACGTCTGGCCAGCAAAGACCGGGCGCTGGAATTTCGCATCGCTGGTGACGGTCCCTTTCGCCAGCGTCGACCTCAGTGCCGACGTGTCGGCAGGCCCGTTCAACCGCAGGGTCAGCGACAGCTTCAAAGGGGATCTGTACGACATCAGCTTCTCTCCGGTCATCGCCGGTTACCATTTCGATGAAACCCACCATCTTGCGCTCTCGGTCTCGATCTCCGCACCGGCCGGCAGCTACGACCCCGACAGATTGGCCAACCCCAGCCTCAACGCCTGGATCTACACGCCAACCGTTGCCTATACCCAGTTGGCCAGCCACGGTACCGTGGAATGGAGTACCGCCGCCGGTGTCGACTTCTCGACCCGCAACGACGCCACCGACTACCGCAGTGGTGCGGTTTTCCACATCGACTCACAGGTCATGAAACGCTGGGAAAATGGATGGGGACTGGGCGGCGTAGGCGGCTGGCTGCAGCAGGTCGGCGACGACAGCGGTGCACTGGCCGACCGTCTGGATGGCTTTCGTGGGCATGCTTTGGCGGCCGGCGCGATCATCTCCTACGAGCACAAGCATGAGGACATGAGCTTGTCGCTGTCCTTGCGTTGGCTGCATGAATTCGACGTACGGCGCCGGCTTGAGGGCGATCCGCTGATGCTCAGCGGCTCCCTCTCGTTCTAGCGGGCAGGCCAAGTCATTCGCTGCAGGTGCAAGACACCTGTGAGCGCGGCTTATTCGCGGCTCAGATGCAGCTTCAAACCTTCGGCGGTATTGCGCATCAGCACGAGATCGATGTCGGGGTTGCGTCCACGGACCTTGATCAATACATCCTCACCGTCATCCATCTCGGTCTTGTACAGCGAACGCCCATACTGGCGGCGGAGCGCATCGCGAATCAGAAGCGCTGCGTGATTCTCGTGCGTGCCAGCAGGAATCGGCACCACCAGACTCGTCGCTTCAGCGCCCTCGGGTGTCAGCGAGAGCTCGATTTCACCGGCAATATTGGCGGTGTGATCGACTGCGATCCGCCATTTGTTGGATGGCTCGGCACTGGCAACCTGGGCCGAGATCACCAATGGGCAGGCCAGGCCCAGAAGCCAACGACGGGGATTGGATAGCATGAAGGACCTCTCTTTGAGTAATTACTCGGGAAACACCAAGGTGATGGTCACCCGCGCGGTCCAGCGGCTGGCCAGCGCCGGCCGTTCCACGCTGCAGTAATAGCCGCCGCCGATGCTGACCGGCTGCTTGCCGAACCGCAGCACCTTGGCGACCGCACCGCCCAGCGGTACCGTCCAGTGCTCACCACTGCGTGCCTCCCAGTTATACGAAGACTCCGATGAAAGCGTGAACGACCAGCCGTTGCTGAGCGCACGCGATACGAAGGGTTGCATGGCTGTGTTGCTCACATCCTCCCGCGCTTCGTGTCCACCAATCGACCAGACGTGATTGAGCAGCCCGCCCATGGTCCATTTGCCACGTTTATGCACCAATACGAACGCGGGCCCCAGCGAATATTTGCCGGTACCAAGACTGTCATGGTTGGCGGTGTCCAGCATCGCGGCGAAGCCGAAACCCAACTCGGTCGGGCGGTGCTCGCCGGCTTTGGTGGGTATGTAATAGCCCTGCACGAACAGATCACCCAGGCCCTGCTGGTGCTGCGGAAATTCGTTCCACTGGTAAGGCAGGATCGGCCGCAGCAGGAACTTTCCATGCTCACCAACGAACGGAATGACCGGCTGGATCTTTAACTGCTGGTTGTGCTGGCCCGTGCCAACCTCACCGAGGTAGTTGTACTGGAACGGCACCGAGACCAGCGCTGCAGCCGGGTCGGCCAGTTTCTGTGCAACGTCGTCGGTGGAGTGTGTGGCCGGCGCCTGCGCCGAGGCCAGTGCGGGCATCAGCAGCGCCGGTATCAGTGCTGGAAAGCAGATCTTCATGGTCGGTCCTGGATCAGCAGCGTTGTGTTTATCGCAGGTTCCTGTGGTTCTGGGCCAGCGCGTTTCTACCCGGTGCCGGGCAGTAAATCTACCTGTCGGGATAAACCTGCTTCCACTCGCTTTTCATATCCACCACCACCCAGTTACCGGCCGCCGCCGCAGCAAGCGCCTTGTCCAGGGTGCCAATCTTCGACGCGCGGTCGTAGGCCCACTCGCGCTTGCCATCGGTGTGATGAACCAGGCCGACAAAACGCGGCCCCGGCCCTGCTGCGGTCCACTGCAGCATCTCCAGATCACCGTCGGAGTTGCCGAAGGCAAACACCGGCCGGCGACCGATGAAGCGCTGGATGGCGACAGGCTTGCCGGCGTGGTCATCCACCAGGCCCACTTCCGCAAGTTTGATCAATGTTGGTATGCCGTCACGCAAGCGGTATGCAAGCTCGCCGTAGCTGCCGATCACCTGCTGCGGGGGAATGCCATAGGTCTGTGCGGCCCATGGCCGCATGAACTCCTGGCCGCCGCCAGAGACAATGTACGTGGTGTAGCCATGCGCACGCAGGTAGTCCAGCAGCTCGCGCATCGGCTGGTAGGTCATGTCGGTGAAGCGACGCTGGGTGCCTGGATGGCGGGCGTGCTCGCTCCACTCAAGCACCTGGGCGTGGAATTCATCCACGCTCATGCCGCTATGGGTGGCGGCCATCAGTTCCAACAGGCCTTTCTCGCCCGATGCCAGCGCGCCCTGGATGTCACCGGCCATTATCGAGCGGGTCGGGTCGGTGTCCTTCAGCTGCGGACGCTGTGCAGCTGTCGCACGTACCCGATCCATCAGGAAGAACATCTGGAAGTACACCGGCTGCTCGGCCCATAGCGTGCCGTCATTGTCGAAGGTGGCAATGCGCTGCGGCTCGGGCACGAAGTCGGCTGAACCTGCACGTGTGGTGGACTCTACGAATGCAATGATCGCCTTGCGCGACGGACCATCCTGCCAGGATGGCAAGGGCTCTGCAGCCCAGGCGCTGGCCTGCAGCAGCATTGCCGCCAGCACGGCGACACATCGCATCAGAACTGCATTCATCACGCTCTCCTGTTCCTCAGCGCCAGGCGCTGCCCATCTGGATGTAGAAGGTTTCGTCTTCCGGCCCCCACGCATAGTCGAGGCCGGCATACATGCCCAGTTGGCGCACAAGCAGATAGCGGAAGCCGCCGCCTTTGCTCACCTGGCTTGCGCCATCCCTGAAGGTGTTGTGACGGCCCCAGGTACGGCCGGCACCCACAAAGCCGACCAAGGCCCAGCGCTGGCTCAGGTTCCAGCGCAGCTCGGTCTCCACGGTTGCCGCGCGGCGGTCCTGGTAGCGTGCCGAGCCAATGCCACGCATATCGATGTACGGCAGGCGGTAGAACGGTACATGGCCGTCCGCCCAACGCAGGTCCGCACGCAGGCCGAGCACCGTGCTGCTGCCCAGCGGCAGATAGCCATAAGTGGCCCCGATAACTCCGGAAGTCGGTGTCACTGCCCAGCGCCTGCGCATAGGCATTGCCTTCCACCGTCGCCAGCCAGCCGCGCGAAGGTGTGAAGGTGTTGTCGCGGCTATCGTATTCCAAGGACAGGCCAAGCCCTGAGGTCTTGCTGGCCAGTTCCTTGTCGCTGAAGAAATCCCGGTCACTGTCGGTCTTGAAGGACAGATCCATGTCCATGTAGATCCAGGCCAGGCCCAGGTACAGATCGCGTTGACCAAGGCGCCGGAACACTTGCTGGAACGAGGCGATGCCGTCGGTGTTGTAGCTGATCCGGGTTGGCGGCAGCAGCCGATTGCCTGGGCTGTGGAAGTCCAGATTGACCGATGTCTGGCCGATCCCGCCGCGATAGCGCCAGCGGTCCTCATCGAAATGCAGCTGTGCGCCAGCGGCAAACGCCTTGGTCCCGTTGGAGGTGCGCATCGCCATGACGCCATAGATATCCGGTGCCATCATTGCCGGCTTTTCGCCAGCACCCGGCGTAGCTGCTGCGTGTGCATGGGGGCGGAAGAAGACCAGCGCGACACCACCACCGTTGCCCACCGCCGGGTCGGTAATGATCACCGGCACCGGCAGAAAACCGCCCTTGCGCTCCAACAGCCAGCGCGAAGCATCTATCTGCCCGTCCTTCGGGTCATGCATCAACTCCCAGAAGCCGGGCTTCTCAGCACTCACGGCAGCCGCGTTGCCGGCTGTGTCTGCCGCTGCAGGCGTGGGCTGCAGATCCGCGGCTGCCGCCGACACTGCGCAACTACCTGCAAGCACCAGCGCAGCAAGCCGCAGGTGGCACGTTGGTCCGTTTGCGCGCATCAGTGACGGAATCCCCCACCCTGCAGACGGCCGCCGCCCAGCGCCGGGCGGAAGCCACCGACCGGGCGTGCGCCACCACCGCCGCTGCGCGGCATGTTGACCCGCGTGGGTTGGCGGGCGTTGATGCGCTCGTCGCCCCGCTCACGCGCAAAGCGATCACGTTCCAGCGATTGCCGGGTCTGTCCGCTCAGGTTCTTCGAGGTGTCAGGCCGGGTTACCTGGCTCCAATCACCGTCGTTGTAGTGATAGACATGACCGTCGCGACCGGCGTAGATGTTGTCGTTTACATCCACCACGCCGCCGTGATGCAGCGCACCGGTGTCGGCGTTGTAATGGAAACCGCCCGCACCCTTGGCCTCATCACCAGCCCGATCGTGGGTATCGAAGGCAGCACCACCTGCGGCCCCATGCGGCCCCGCCGCGATGCCGCCAGCCTCCTGCGTCACCCGCCCGCTGCGATCATTGATGACCGTACGCGCGCCGCCGGCCGCCGCGCGGTCGGTATAAGGATTCACTGCCGCCGCACCGCCACCTGCCACCACCCGCCCGGTCTGCGGGTTGTAGCGGATGCCTTGTGCAGCGGCGGTGGTGGTGCCGGTATAGGCATTGGTATTGATGCCGGCGCGGCCAACGCCACGGCCACCGGTCACCTCGTTGTAGAAGCCGCCGCGTGCCGCGCGGCCGACATTGCCGGTCCAGGGGTCAGCCCACGCCGCGGCGGTGCCGCGTACGGCGGCATTGCCCCAGTGCCCGTAGACATTCCACGCTGCAGCACCACCCTCCCACCAGCCCCATGGCGTGGCTGGCCCGTACCACGGCCCCCACCACGGGCTGTAGGGACCATACCAACCGTCATACCAGCCCCAACCCCAGCCGAAGGTCCAACCTACCCAGGCGTTCCAGCCGAAGTACACGCCCATGCCATAGGTGAGCGGGCAACCGTACCAATAGCTGCCCACCCACGGGCGGCACGGATAAGCGGTGCCGTACACCACCACGTTGTCAGCCACCACGGTGCCGTAGTAACCCGGCGTGTAGCCGACCTGGACCTCATCATTGTCATGCGCGTAGATACGCACGTAGGTGACGTAATGCAGCGGCGAGCGGGTGGGAATGCTGTAGATCACCGCCGGCACCGACGTCGCCACTGCCCACGGCCCGGTGGCGCTGCTGGCGGCGAACCAGATGCCTTTGTCCACTGCGTAGTACTGGCTGGCGTCCACGCGCAGGACTGGCGTGGCGGTATTGCGTGCGTACTGCAGCTTGGTGCCCTCGACTGGCGCAAAAATCGGCGCACCGTCGTAGGCAACGTCAAGACTGACGCCACCGCGCTGCACACTGGCCGTCTGCGGAATGCTGTTGGCAATGAGTGCTTCACGTGCCTCCGGGGTTCCGGCAATGGATGCCAGCACGCCGCTCTTGGGGTGGTCGGGCGGGATCTTCGCAAACCCGGCCGGCAACTGCCGCGAACCAACATAGGACCACGGCCCGTGACTGCTCTGCGCACTGAACCAACGCCCGGACACCAACACATACCAGCGGTGCCCGGCTGCCGCGTCAACGAATACATCGGCGCCGGTGTTGGTGACATAGCTCAGCTGGGTGCCTTCGATGGCGGCAAATTGGGGGTCGCCCTGTGTCGTAATCAGTTCGGCGGGACCCGTACGCACATGGACGTCCGGCCATTGGCCTGCGTCGAGCATGCTTTTCAACGCTGCCGGCGGCTCGGCCATTGCATCTACCTGACGGCTGTCCACTGCCGCCTTGCCGGCCTGCAACAGGCTGGGATCGGGCGCCGCTTCGGGGCTCCAGGGGCCGCCAAGCGCGGCATCACTGGCCCACTGCCCACCCAGGCCCAGGTAGTAGCGCCCTGCCCGCTGCAACAGCAGTGAACGGGTGTTGATCACCCGTTGCACGCCGCTTTCAGCGGTGGGTTTCAACACCGGCTTGCCGTCCACCAGCACCAGCACTGCAGGTTTGGTGCTGAATATGATGTCGGGTGGATCGTTGCGCACCGGTTGCGAGGGCGTCGGCGCGCTGGCGCCCACAATGGCAAGCGCTGACTCCAGCTGATCCAGCGACACCGTCAAGGTTGGCGTGGTCAGCAGTTGTTTGCGTGCTGCGGACAGATACGCCGCCTGGCGATCGGTCGCAGTCGGGAAGTTGGCATTGCTGATCTCGATGTTTGACAGCACGGTGGCGCGCGCTTGTTTGTCCACCTGGGTGTGTGCGCTGAAGTCAACGGTGCCGTAGTCAGTCGTTGGCTGTGGCTTGCCATCGCTGCCGGTGTGGTTGCCGCTGTCTACCGACATCACCATACGTCCGCGCAGGATATCGCCCTGCCAGGACAGCAGCTGCGGCTGGTGCAGTTTGAAGCTGATGCCCTCAGCCGAATAAGCACGCGGGAACGGGCGCGCATCCACATTGTCGGTGGTGATAGGCCGCGAAGTCGGCGACGCCTGCCCGCCGCTGTTGGCCAAACCACTGACCGCCAGCAGGGCCAGCAGCACGCAGCCTGCTGCGTTTTTTCCACCAAGCCATGCGCTGCGCATATGCCACCCCTTACGGACGTTCCGATGCTGAAAGGCAAAACGGCGCGGGCCCAGAACCGGCCAGGGGCCAGTGGGGAGAGGGCCAGGCCCGCGCCAACACAAACCTGCCGTGCTTCAGGGTGTTGCCGAACCCGGTGGGAACTCGGCAAACATCTTGTTCAAACCGGCTTCAACCGCTTCGTTGACCTTTTCCGGCGAACTGGGAACGGTGCCACTGGCCGTACCGCGCCAGACCGCCTGCTGCGTACGCGCATCGAACATGTCCAGCACCAGTGTGCCCACGTCATAGGTATGGACCGTGGTGGTTGCCGAGCCCATTCCCATTCCTCCACCCCAACCACCACGCCAGCCCCAGCCGCCCATGCCGGTGCCGGAGTAGAAGGTATCCAGGGTCTGCTTCTGCGAGGTGGCCACATGTGCTGCCAGCGCTACATCGCCGCTGCTTTGGCCTTGCTTCCAACCCTTCGCGCGCAGCCGCGCGTCGACGCCGTCGACAATCCGTTGCTGCACCAGCGGCGCGACACCGGACGGCTTCTGCGCCCAGTAATACGAGTGGTAGGACGAAAAGTCTGCATTGCTGGCCTGGTCGGTCTTGACCGTAGGCGTTGACGTGCAGGCTGCCAGCGTGAGTGTGGCCAATGCCATGGCGAGGATCTTCATTGCTGTTCTCCAGTCGGGGTTTTGCCGCTGCCTGCGCTGGCAGGCATGCGGAATGCGATCAGCGCGGAGGGTTGACGACGATGTACTGCACGCTGGTGCCGTAGTACTGCGGCTGGTACCAGGTACTGCCGCATTGCTGGTAGGCAACGCCATTGATGACAGTGGTCACGCAGTTGGGTTGCAGCGAATCGACAATCGAACCGATCACCGCAGAGGTAACCGCAACACCGGCCGTCACTGCAGCAGCAGTAGCGAACGGGTGGTCATCCCAGTCGTTCCAGTGGTCGTGGTGGTCGTCATGCACATTCACATCAACGTTCACGTTGCGGTTGATGTTGCGGTTGACGTCACGATTGCGATTGATGTTGGCATTGCCGTTATGGTTGATGTCGTGGCGTACTGCCGGGCCGTTGGCCTGCCGGTTGTGTACCGGGCTGGTGGCCGGACGGTTGATGCTGGTCCGCGCCGTGGCGCGGGCACCACCCTGATGCCCGCCCGGTCCGCCACCTCGTGCGGCCTGCGCATCCAGCGCCGTGCCCATCGCCATTGCAAGCAACAAAGCCGTCGCCGGCAGCAGGAAGCGCCGTTCAATGATTGCGTGCATGTTCATTTCTCCCCCGGCTGCATGGCCACTGCATCCACCACCAGAATGCCGATCCGGGCGGCGCCCTGCGGCGGTGTGAAGGTGAATGACGCTTGGTTGATGGGAGCACGGACATCCCACTTCAGCCGCGCGGTATACGCAGGCAGTGCTGCGTCATCCTGACTGATGATGACGATCCTGCGTGGCAGGTGATCGTCCTGTCCGATCCACAGCTGCCAGTCCACGTCGGGCTGACGGAAGGCGTATTGATCGACAGCGGCGCCATCGACGCTGGCGGTGCCAACATGCACTGCCGAAGTAAGCACATTGTGCGGTGGCGTGGCGCTGCCCCATTGGAAAAGATCGGCCAACGGCAGGTCGATGCCGTACTCCGTCCATAGCTTCCCGGCCAGTTCGCTCAGTGTCGCATCCACATCATCGACGCTGGCGTAATACTTCAGCCGCGGCGAATACAAGGTCATCGTTTTTCCGTCATAGAACAGCTGACGATGGGTTCGGGCACTGTCCATGTCCACGAACAGGTGCCTGGGTGGCTGCACCTGATAGTTGACCCGGCTGTCGAGCTCGATTTTCTGACCGCTGTCGAGCACAACTTCGGTGGTGGCGTCCGATACCAGTGTGAACTGCTTGAGCGCTCGCAATGCTGCGCCCATTCGCTCCAGCGCAGCGACCGCCCCGGCATCCACTGCGGCAGGTGCAGCCGCTGCAGCGCTCGCTGCCTGCTTGGCGGCCTGCGAGGTCAGCGGTAGCGCTGCAAGCAGCAGCGCACTGCCGGCGACGAAGCCATATCGCTTTATTGTGTTCATCTGTTCTGCTCCGATTGCATGGCTCGATGGAACACGCCGGCTGGCGGCGGCGCGCGTGTCACTTTGCAGGCCACACCCGCACTGGCCCTACTCCGTCTCCAATGCCGGGCCAGGGCGCTTCCGCGCCCTGATCTCGGCGATGTCGCGCTCCAGGAAGTAGTTGAGAAAGGTGCGGATCAGGGCTACCGCGCCCAGCTGCGCAATCGCCTCCCAGGTGGGGACGATTGATGACTCGATGACATCGGCGGCCAACTGGAAGGTGAGCCCCGCGACCAGCCAGCGCCCGTAGTCCAGCCACACCTGACGCGCCTTTTCATGCGTATCCGGCTTGAACACCTGCACGACAACCCGCACGAAGGCAACCACCGTGGCGAAGCAGATGATCAGCGTCGCCATCAGGTCGATGATGTCCACCGCCGGCTCGGACATCAGCATCAGCCATTGCCGGATCATGTCCGTACCCTGCACTGCAGCGCTTGCGATGGATGCATTCGCATGGCCGCTTATCCACGCACCACGCAGCGGAAACCGAGATGCGAGGTCGCTGTGTCGATGCACTGCGCCATTCGCGCTGCGGGCCGGTAGCGCCGGCAATAGCTGGGCGCGCACAGATGTGAGCCGCCCTTGGTAACCCGCCGTGGCACCACGATGGGGTTGTGCGGATCATGGCTGTGCTCGCGCTGCCCGCCGCGCGGGTTGTCGATGGCACAGCAGGGTTTGCCCTGCAGTTGGTGCTGGGCGGTGTACCAGTCGTCGGTCCACTCCCAGACATTGCCGATCATATCCAGCAGCCCGTAGCCGTTGGCAGGAAAGGCACCCACCGGCGAGGTCCACTCGTATCCATCGTTCTTGTCATTGCGCCACGGGAACTCGCCCTGGAAGGTATTGGCCATGTAGCGCCCTGCCGGCACCAGCTCATCGCCCCAGGCAAATTCACCCTCCGTCCGGCCCCCGCGCGCAGCGAACTCCCACTCCGCCTCGCTGGGCAGATGCTTTCCCGCCCAGGCGGCATAGGCGGCAGCGTCTTCGTGCGCGACGTGCACAACCGGATGCAGATCCATCCCATCGATCGAGCTGCCCGGGCCACGCGGGTGGCGCCAGTCCGCGCCTGCGATGTACTGCCACCATTGATAGTGATTGGAATGATCCACCGGCCCCGGTGGCGGCACGAACACCACCGATGAGGGCACCAGCATTGCCGGGTCCGCGCCGGGGTAGTCCTCGGCATTGGCTGGACGTTCGGCCAAGGTGACATGCCCGGTAGCCTCGACGAACTGCCGGAACTGGTAGTTGGTTACCGGGCTGGCATCGATGCGGAACGGCGCAACCCGCACTTTGTGTGCAGGCCGCTCCTCCGGATAGTGATCGTCCGAGCCCATGACGAACAGACCGCCTGGAATCGATACCGGCACCTCATTGGCTTGGCACATCCATATTCTCCCGGTAGGTCGTTGCCATGGTTCCGCTGATGGTGCGGAACCGTGCCTTTGCGTCTGTCAAATACATCCGGCGACTGCCTACCCAACCCGCGCAAAACGCTGCATGCACCGCGTGCCAAGCTGGCCAACGTACGCTTCGCTCAGGCGAACGGCGCCACGTTGAACACCATGCTGACGATGGCGAACATGCCCAGCAGCCACAGCAAACCGGCCGTAATCAACGTGGCGGAGATCGGGTAAGGGCTTTCGCCATGCAACAGCCCCTGCTGCACCATTGTCTTGCGCTCCCGCCGCAGCGCCTTCATGAAATTCAGCTGATAGATGATGCCCAGCGTCAGCGCCAGAATGCCCAGCCCAACCATCGCCACCCCGAAAGTGCGTGGCGCATCGGACGCGATACGCACATCCGGCGCATGTACCAGCTTGCTGAATACCTGGAAGATCGTGAAGCCAAAGCTGATCAGTGACAACGCCGTCCGCATGATGGACATCAGCGTGCGGTCGGCACTCATGCGCGTCCGCTGGAACGACATTCCGGTGCGGCGCATCGACATCTCGGTGCGGTCGTCGGACAGATCAGTTCGGTACTCGGACAGGTCGGTGCGGTGTTCAGACAGCCCGGTGCGGTGATTGGACAGCCCGGTGCGGTAGGCAGAATACGCAACCGAGGCCTGATCGCTGTTTTCGTGATCCACCTCCGGCACCGGTGGTATCGGCTGCGCCACATTGCGGTCCGGGCGCGCATGCTGTTCGGCGTGTGGCGTCGCTTTTTTCCGGTGTTTCATGGATTCCTTCCATCTTCTTTGCGGGCGTTCCACCATTTGGCTACGCGCGCAACCGGCCCGCGCAATACCAGGTACGGAATGAATGCCAGCAAGACCGCCAGCACGAAGGTCTCCAGCGGATACTTGAAAGCGCCGTAGACCTTGAACTGATAGATCACATCCATCACCACGCCCAACAGCAGCACCCGGGTGACGGCGGTCACGCCCTCGCGGAAGGACCTGTTGCGTTCATCGTGCGGTGCGGACAACAGCCCTGCCATATACGGCGAGCGGCCGAGTTTTGCGTCTTTGATGCCGTCATGCAGCGCCGCCAGAAACGCCATGGTCGGCTGCAGGAAGAAGCGGAATGTCATCGGCCCATCGGTTCTTCCGAACAGATCGCTGGCGAATCGATGCAGATACTCCAGAAAGCCATCCACGGCCCGCACTCCTTCGACTGAGTGGCCAGCATGGAGGCGACGGAAAGCGCGCACAATCGCGATTACTACTGATGCTGGCCCAGTATTTTTACTGCTGGCCCGGCAGTGGACGATCACTAAGCTTGTTCTCCCGCACCAGACGGTCGCGAAGAGCTCGCATACGATGACATCCGACGACCTGTCGCTGATGCGTGGCGGCCTGATCTACCGGACCATGCACTGGATCGGCCTGCTGCGCAGTCGCCTGGCGTTGCCGCCGCTGATAGCCGCCGTACTGGTCACCGTGGCGTGCCTGCCCTTGGTACTGGCCTGTGCATGGGAAGGCACCCTGCTACCGGGCAGAGTGACAATGCCGTTGATCGCCGACGCCTCGGTGTATGCCCGCTTTGCACTGGCCCTGCCCTTGCTGGTATTGGCCGCCGCGCCGGCCGACCGCCTGCTGCGCAGCGCGGTACGCCAACTCAACCGTGCCGGATTGGTGCCCGCCAACCAGCATGCTGCCTTCGATACGCTGGTGGCGCGCGCCCGCGCCCTGCGTGACTCGCATATCCCGGAGTGGCTGTGCCTGCTGGTGGCGCTGGCGCCGGCCGTGCTCAGCCCACCAGTGGTAACCGAGCTTACCCATATCAGCGGCTGGCACGCCCAAGCCGACGGCAGTGCGTCGCTGGCTGCGTGGTGGGCCTGGTGGGTATCACTGCCGCTGTTTCACCTGGTCGGCTTGATGTGGATCTGGCGCTTCCTGATCTGGACCGTGCTGCTGTGGAGATTGACCCGGCTCGACCTGGACCTGCGGCCGCCGCACCCGGACGGCGCAGGCGGCATCGGCTTTCTCGGCTTCGCGCAACAGCGATTCTCGGCGTTGTCGCTGGCCGGCGGCATCGTGCTCTCGGGCAGCTGCATCAATCATTTCATCTATGCCGGCCAGACCCTGGCCGACGTGCACTATCTGCTGGCGGCCTATATTGTTGGCTCGGCAACACTGCTGCTTGCCCCGCTCGTCCTGCTTGCCCCGGCATTGATACGTGCCAAGCGCCATGCCCTGCTCAAATACAGCGCACTTGGCCACCGCGCCATCCGCAGTTTCGATCTGTACTGGAAACGCGGACAGCCGGACGAGGATGCGTCCAGCCTGCTGGACAGCCCGCAACCATCTGCTCTGGCCGACTTCGGCAGCGTGTACGCCAGCCTGGCGAAGATGTCATTGGTGCCGATATGCCGCGGCAATATCCTGTGGATGCTGTTGTCGGCAGCGGCTCCGCTGTTGCCACTGGTGTTTTTGGCCATGTCGGTTGACAGCCTGGCAAGCAAGCTGGTCTCGATCCTGTTCTGAGCATTGCGGCACCGCGCCTCAGCCCAGGCCGTTACCATGCTCGGCATTCATCCGTTTGACGATCGAGGCCGACATGAACGATCTGCCGGCAAGCACCTCGCGCACACCCAGCAACAGTTCTTCGCCGGCGTCGGCCTTCAACACATAGCCGCAGTGCCGATGACCCATGGCCCGCTGCACCAGCGCCGGGGCATCGTGCACGGTGATGAACACTACGTGGGCGATCACCCCTTCGGTGAGCAATCGTTCGGCAGCTGCCAGTCCATCAAGGCCAGGCATGGTGATATCGGTCACCACCACCACTGGCTTCAGTTCACGCGCCATGGACAGCAGGGAATGCCCGTCCTGCACCCAGCCAACTACCTCGAACTCGCTGGCAAGCAGCAACTGCAGCGGCCGGGCTACCGCCATGCTGTCTTCTGCCAGCAGTACCCGAATCGACTTCATTGTGTTCACCGACGCAGCCGTCGTCGACGCGATGTTGGCCCTTGCCTGCCATGGCTGCCACAGGAAAAAGACCCGCCACCGGCAAGTAAAACTACTTGCCCGGCTCAGGCCAACTGGCGTTCATCGTCGCGGAAGGCCTTTATCAGGCCAAGCTGATGCGCCCGACGTACCAGCTCCAGGGTTCCATGCACACCCATCTGCTGCATGATCGCGTATTTGTGCGACTCCACGGTACGTACCGACACACCCAGCTCGTAGGCGATCTGCTTGGAACGCAGCCCCTGGGCAACCCAGTCAAGGATGCGCCGCTGCTTGTCGGTGAGCACGAAGCGCTCGCCACGCCCGGACGAGCTCAACGCCATCGCGGCCAGCCCCGCGGTCAGATATACCCGCCCGGCCATGACCTCGTTGATCGCGTGCAGCAACTCCTCGCCGGCGGCGGCTTTCAACACATAACCGCCGGCACCGGTACGCAATGCCTCGGTCACGATCGCGCAGCCGTGATGCATGGACAGGAATACAAAGGGCGTAGTGTTGCCCTCGGCGCGCAGCTGTCGCATAGCCTCGATGCCGGTCATTTCACCCATGCTGATGTCGGTAACGATGATGTCGACACCACCTGCGCGAACCGCGCACAGTAGTTCTTCGCCGGACAGGACCAAGCGCACATCATCGAAACGATCACGCAACAGACGTACCACTCCCTCGCCAACCATCGCGTGATCATCGGCAACCAGCACGCGCAGCGCGGAGTGGGCACCCTGCAGTGAGGATGTTTCCATACATGCACCTCGACCAGGTAGAGGAACGCAGAAAGCCGAAAGCACTGCCCAAGGCAGTGCAATCGCTTCCATGTAAGCCGCACTCTATTAGGACAGTGTGTAGTTAATGTGAAACCCTGCCTTTCCTGCCCACACCGAGGGTTTCGCTGGGGCTTTCACCGAACAGCTGCCGGTATTCACTGGCGAAGCGGCCAAGGTGCGAGAAGCCCGAGCGCAGGGCGATCTCGGTAACGCCAATGCGCGGATGGTCCAACAGCAGCTGCCGGGCCTGGTTCAACCGCGCAACCTGATGCCAGCGCTTGGGCGTCATTCCGTAGACGTCACGGAACACCCGCTCGAGTTGGCGCTCGCTCATCGATAACGCAGATTCCAGTGCACGGCTGCTGAACTGCTGGGCATCAGGGCTGCGCAGATAGGCTTCGGCACGCTGCAGGAAGCGCTCGCGCTGCTGCAGCCTGCCTATCTGCCGACTGCCCTCATCGGCGCCAGCGGCGCGCTCCAAGGCATGCACGAATGCATCCAGCAGCAACTCACCCAACATTCCGGCTTCGGCCACCGAGGTCGCCGGGCCCCACTGCGATGCCCGTTGCAGCGCCAGTTGCACCCGCAACCGCAGCTTCAGGTTCCGGTCCGCAGTAAGCGGGCAAAGCCGCCAGCCACGCTCAGGTAACGGCAGTTCGCGTTGCAGGCGCGAGTACACGGCGGCCTGCAAGGAACTGCGTGGGATTCTCAACACCACCCATTGCCACAGCGGCGAAACCGATCGCACCGCCAGCTCACGGTCTTCGGCAAAGACCATCAACTGCCCTTCCACAACCCGCCGGCCATTGAGCCACATCGGCTCGCCGCAACGGGTGGCAAGCGCCAGGCCCATCATGTCGGGGGCGAACATGCCTTTGGCCAGCACCGGCTGTGTATAGGTGCCGCGGTCCAGGCTGAAATCCGGGAACACCATGCGCTGCGCACGTGCCCGGAAATAACCTGGACCGAGCAGGCGCTGCTCGAACCGGCTGTCCTTGACCACTCCCATCAGCGCTTCCGGATCAAAACCGTCTACCTCCAAGCAGCCGTAGTGCATGCCGTGGACTGCGAGAATCGGGGTTTCCATCGCTCACCTGTCGGAAAGTGGATAGCGGTTTGGATTCATGCGCCTTACAACAACTGCTGAAACGGGGGCGGGATCCGGGCTCCCATCGCCGTTCGCAAAGCATGCCGCTTTTTCAACGGCGGCTTAGCTTGTGCGATGCAGCGGTGGCGCCATGTGAAGATGGAGCTGCTTGCATGGGCGTGCGTAGCGTTTTTGGGCAGTTGTCACAATTGGAGTCGCATCGCGCTACCACCCGTTTCGCGGGCATGGCGGCCATTGCTGCAGCCGCTCAGCTGGTGTCGGTGGAGCCATGGATTTCCTCCAGCGGCTGCCATGCGCTATGGCTGCCAGGTGCTGCCCTGATGTGCGCCCTGCTATGGCGCCCTTACAGCGAATGGCTGGCCTGCTTCGCCGGCACCCTGCTCGGCTGCGTCGGCATACTTGCCCTGCGCGGCGCAACGGCCGCTGAGACCACAACGCTGATGTTTGGGTTGTTGTTGCTGGTCACTACTGCCACCTTGTTGATACGCCAGTTCGGCCTGCTGGACGCGACCAGGGTGGACTTCCCGCAGGTGGCCACATTCTGGGTGATCGCGGTGCTGGCGCTGCCGCTGACCAGCACCGGCTGGACCTTGCTGGTGCTGCGCAGCACCCTGCTGCCCGATTTTTCCGGCACGTGGCAGAACCTGCTGCTCGCCAACGCCTTGCCCTACCTGCTTATCGTGCCGACTTTCATCGCCTTGGTACGCATGCACCGGCGCGGCCGCGCCAACCGCATGTTGTCGCCACCGCGCGCGTTCCTGGCGTTGACGATGTTGCTGTTGCTGTGGGTCGCCTGGATGTTGCCCTGGGCTTCACCGATGGCTGAGCCCTTGCTGATGCTGGCATCCACGCTGATGATGGCGTGGTTATTGCTGGTGCTGGGGCCGGCAGGGGCGTTCCTGGCATTGTCTTGCTCCACCGTGCTGTGCATGGCCATCAGCAACCACGGCTGGGGGCCGTTGGCGCTGGGCGACGGCGCGCGCACCACGCTGGCAGTCCAACTATGGGCGTTCGGTGACGGCATCACCTTGTTGCTGCTGAGCGTACTGGTGGAGCAGCGACAAAGCGCACGCAGCTCGCTGCAGACGGCCAGCACCCGGTTGGCCGACATGACCGCGCAGATGCTGCGGGTGCAGGAGGAGGAACGCACCCGCATCGCGCGTGATCTGCACGACGACATCAATCAATCCCTGGCCGCGATCTCCATCCAGCTCAGCTCGCTGAAACGCGCCGCACCGGCCGTGGCCCGTGAGCAGATGGAAAGGTTGCAGGAGCAGGTGCTCGAGGTGTCCGGTGATGTCCGCCGGCTCTCTCACGATCTGCATCCCAGCCTGCTGCGTTACACCACACTGTCCAGCGCACTGCGCAGCCTGTGCGGCAGTTCTTGTCGGCATGCCAATACCCGCGTCCATTGCGACATCAACGACGAAGACGTTCTGGATGAGCAACAGAAGCTCAATCTGTTCCGCATCACCCAGGAAGCAATCCACAACGTCAACCGTCACGCACATGCACGCAACGCCTGGGTTCGCCTGCAGTTCGCCGGTGGTCAGGGCCTGCTCGAGGTAGAAGACGACGGTGTGGGCATTGACGAGAATGGCCCTGGCCTACGTCGCGGCCTGGGCATGATCAGCATAGAAGAACGCGCGCGTCTGCTCGGCGGCAGTTCGCACCTGCAGCGCGCCGGCGAAAGCGGCACCTTGCTGTCCATTGTGTTCCCCATCCGGCGGCAGGCGCTGGTCGATTCCCCGGCCCACGGAACTACCTGACGCGGTCCAGTAGTTTTACCGCAGCCGGCGGTGTTCGCGCCCCGCACAATGACCGCCAGAGCGTTGCCCCAAGGCAACGACATGCGCGGGAATATCCCATGCCCTACCCCAGGCTCACGCATCGTGTGCTCCCGCCGGCTGGCAACCTGGCCGCTGTATGGGCGCGCGCCTGCCAGTGTGCAGTGCCCTTGCTGCTTGCCCTATGGCTTTGCGGCACCGCCAGGGCGCAGACAACCGCCACCGACAGCGACAACACCAACGCTGCCGCACAGACGCAGGCCGCCACGCCATGCGTTGGCCTGGTGCTGGGCGGCGGCGGCGCGCGCGGTGCGGCGCATATCGGCGTATTGCAGGTGTTGGAACGCGAGCGCATCCCGATCTGCCAGATTGCCGGCACCAGCATGGGCGCAATCGTGGGTGGGCTATACGCCAGTGGCTACACCACCGACGAGTTGCAGCGCCTGATAGAAACCCTGGACTGGGCCGATCTGTTCGTCGATGACGCACCCCGCGTAGATCAACCAATGCGGCGCAAGGACGCAGACTTCCGCTATCTGCTGAACCTGGAAGTAGGCCTGCGCGATGGCAAGGTGGTGATGCCCGGCGGGCTGGTGCAGGGCCAGAAGCTGCTGCTGTTGCTGCGGCGGCTTACCCTGTCCAGCTGGGACCAGGATGATTTCAGCAAGCTGCCCATTCCATTCCGCGCCATCGCCGCCGACATCGGCAATGGGCAGCGGGTTGTGATGCAGCAAGGCGACCTGGCATTGGCAATCCGCTCCAGCATGTCGGTACCCGGGGCTTTTGCGCCACTGCGGGTGGATGGTCACCTGCTGGTGGATGGCGGCATGGTCGACAACGTACCGATAGATGTAGTGCGCGACATGGGCGCACAGCAATTGATCGTGGTTGACGTCGGCTCGCCGCTGCACCCGGAAACGGCACTGACCAACCCGGTCGCGATCATGGACCAGATGATCGGTGCATTGATGATCGAGAAGACCCAGCGACAGCTCGCCACGCTTACGACAGACGACGTACTGATCCGCCCTGAACTCGGCGACCTGACTGCTGCCCAGTTCGATCGCGGCAAGGAAGCCATTGCCGCAGGTGTGGCAGCCGCCGAGGCGGCGCTACCGCAACTGCGGCGGCATGCCGTGGATGAAAGCCGCTACCTCGCCTACCGCGGGCAACAGCGTAGACGTGCATTCGACCCAGGCTTGATCAGCTTCTTGGAAGTAGCACCGAGCCAGTCCACCGCCGCCACCCAACGTGTTCAACGCGCGCTGCGCGAAGAGGTGGGGAAGCCACTGGATGTGGATCGCCTGCAGCACGATCTTGGCGTCGCCTACAGCGCCAACCGCTTCCAGCAACTGGATTACCGGCTGGTGCAACGCGATGGCGAACGGGGGCTGCAGATCGTGCCCACCGACCGCCCCTGGTCGGTGTTCGGAAAATTCGGCTTCCAGCTCAGTGACAATTTTGCCGGCCGCAACAGCTACATGATCTCCAGCGAACTGACCGTCGTCGATATCAACCGCTGGGGCGCCGAGTGGCTGACGGTGCTGCATGCCGGCCATATCAGCGGCCTGTACTCGGAGTTCCACCAGCCACTTGGCGGTGGCATGTTCTACCTGCAACCCAGCCTGCAGGCTGAAGCTGAAACCCTGCCGCTGTGGGCGGGCAGCCAGCAGATTGCCGAATACCGCATCAAGCGGCGCGGCTTGGGCCTGACCGTCGGCTACACGCCCAGCCCGACCTTCGCACTTGACGCCGGGCTTATTCGCGGCCGCGACAGCAGCGATCAACTCGTCGGCAACCCGCTGGACTTCCGCCGCGACAAGCAGGACTTCGCCGCGCTGACGTTGAATGCCACCTGGGACTCGCTGGACAGCATCAACTTCCCGACCCAGGGTTGGCGCTTCAATGCCGACTATGAAATGTACCGGCGACAGCTGGGTGCCGATGTGGAGGGCGACGTAGTGCGCCTGACCGCCGATTGGGCGCATGCATGGGGCCGCTACCACCTGTTGCTCGGTGCGCACCTGAGCAGCGCGGTGGACGATGATCATTTTTTTCGGGCGCAGAGTTTTCTTGGCGGCTTCCTGAACCTGTCCGGTTACGACGAACGCGCCTTGTTCGGCAACCAGAGTGCGCTGCTGCGGGCGGTGGTGTATCGACGCACCGGCGATACCACACGGTTGTTTTCGCTGCCGTTGTATCTGGGCGCGAGCTTGGAGACAGGCAATGTGTGGCTGACCCGCGCCGCGATTGATGCTGACAACCTGGTGCTGGCAGGCAGTCTGTTCGCTGGCGTCGATACCCCCTTGGGCCCGATGTTCCTGGCCTACGGCATCAATGACGATGGCCAGGCGTCGTGGTATCTGACCTTCGGCTCGCTGCTGCGGCCAATGGGTAGATGACACTTCCATGATGAGCGACCCTCGCGATCCGGTACTTTTACTTAGTCAGGCCCAGTAAGTTCTCTACTCCGGACCGGCGCTGCAACCCGGAAGATGGGGAACCCTTCCCATGCAGCCGAGGCAGTGCAATGACTACCAAGCGACCCAATATTCTGGTGATCTGGGGCGATGACATTGGTATCTGGAACCTGTCGGCCTACAGCCGCGGCGCTATGGGCTACCGCACCCCGAACATCGACAGCATCGCCAAAGAGGGCGCGATATTCACCGACCACTACGCCCAACCCAGCTGCACAGCCGGGCGAGCGGCCTTCATCACCGGCCAGTTGCCGATACGCACCGGCTTGACCACCATCGGTCTGCCCGGCGCGCCACTCGGCCTCAAGAAAGAAGACCCCACCTTGGCCGAGGTATTGAAGCCGCTGGGGTATGCCACCGGTCAATTCGGCAAGAACCACCTTGGCGATCGCAACGAACACCTGCCCACCGTGCATGGTTTCGATGAATTCTTCGGCAACCTGTACCACCTCAATGCCGAGGAAGAGACCTCCGACGAAGACTACCCGGACAACCCAGCGTTGAAGAAGGAGCTGGGCCCGCGCGGTGTATTGCACAGCCACGCCAGCACCGATGACGATGCCACAGTTGATCCGCGATTCGGCAAGATCGGCCGCCAACGCATCAAAGACACCGGCCCACTGACACGCAAGCGCATGGAGACGGTGGACCAGGAGTTCATCGACGCATCGTTTACGTTCATGGAGAAGGCGCAGGAAGAAGGCAAGCCATTCTTCATCTGGTTGAATACCACGCGCATGCATGTCTTCACCCATGTACCGGAAGAATACAAACAGCAGGCGAAAGCCTTCACCAGTTACAGCGACCTGCATTGCGCCGGCATGCTCCAGCACGACGAGCAGATCGGGCTGGTGCTGCGCAAGCTGGAGGAAATGGGTATCGCCGACGATACGGTGGTCATCTACTCCACCGACAACGGTCCGGAACATTCGACCTGGCCGCACGGCTCCACCACTCCCTACCGCAGCGAGAAGATGACGACCTGGGAAGGTGGCCTGCGCGTGCCGATGATGGTGCGCTGGCGCGGCCACATACCCGCAGGCCGCGAGCTCAATGGCATCCACTGCGGCGAAGATGTGTTCACCACCTTGGCACACATCGCTGGTGCACCGGATATCCCGGCCAAGCTGGCGGCCGGCGATAAACTCGGCGGCGAGATCAACCACCGCTGCTACATCGACGGCCTGGACCAGCTCGCCTATTGGACCGGGAAAACCGAGACTTCTGCCCGCCACAGCTTCTACTACTATTCCGAATCGCACCTGCAGGCGATGCGCTGGAACCAATGGAAGATCCACTTCACGGTGCGCGATGGCTACTACGGCAGCGCCAAGCAGCTGGAAATACCGTGGTTGTTCAACATCCGCCAGGATCCGTTCGAGTCCTACGAGCAGGCACCGGGCCCTCGTGCGGAGCAGTCGCAGCACAAGAGCGGCATCATGAACATCATGCTGCATGAAATGCATGAGCATCTGCGCACGTTCAAGGATTACCCGCCGCGCCAGGAAGCCAGCAGCCTGAACATCGATGAGATGATCAAGAAGATGGCAGAGAGCAAGCTGGGGCAGTAAGCCGGGGTTGCGATGCAGGCCTGCACAGACGCGGCAGGTAGTTTTACTGCCGCGTTTCTGGTTTTTTTTCGGATTTCCGGCGGCGACGCCGATTGTAGGCTTTGGCTTATTACCCCGGAGCTGTGCTATGGACGCGAACAAGCCCAACATCCTCTTCATCATGGCCGACGACATCGGCTGGTTCAACGCAAGCTGTTACAACGACGGAATAATGGGTTACCGCACGCCAAACATCGACCGCATTGCCAAGGAGGGCGCCAGATTCACCGACTTCTACGGCCAACAGAGCTGTACCGCAGGCCGCGCCGCATTCATCACGGGCCAGTCGCCGATCCGCACTGGCTTGACCAAGGTCGGCATGCCTGGCGCAACGCTTGGTCTGGGGGCTGAGGATCCCACTGTCGCCAATGTACTAAAAAGCTACGGCTACGCGACCGGGCAGTTCGGCAAGAACCACCTGGGCGACCGCAACGAGCACCTGCCTACCGTGCACGGGTTTGATGAATTCTTTGGCAACCTCTATCACCTCAATGCCGAAGAAGAACCCGAATACGAGAATTACCCCAAGGATCCTGCATTCCGCAAACGCTTTGGGCCACGTGGCGTGCTCAAGTGCAAAGCAACAGACAAGGACGATGCCACTGACGATGCGCAGTTCGGCAGGGTCGGCAAGCAGGTCATAGAGAACACCGGCCCGCTCACCCGCAAGCGCATGGAAACCGTGGACGAGGAATTCGTCGGCGCCGCGCTGGATTTCATCGATCGCAACAACAAGGACGGCAAGCCTTGGTTCTGCTACTTCAATCCGACCCGCATGCATGTATTCACCCATCTCAAGCCTGCCTCGCGCGGCAAGACGGGCCTGGGCCTGTACCCGGATGGCATGGTTGAACTCGACGGCTACGTGGGCGAACTGCTGAAGAAGCTCGATGATCTGGGCATCGCCGACAACACCATGGTGGTGTTCACCACCGACAACGGCGCCGAAGTGCTGTCGTGGCCGGACGGCGGTGCAACCCCGTTCCGTGGCGAGAAGGACACCAACTGGGAAGGTGGCTGGCGCATTCCCTGTGTGTGGAAGTGGCCGGGCGTGATTGAGCCAGGACGCGTCGTCAATGACATCGCCTCGCTGCAGGACTTCATACCCACTTTTGCCGCCGCCAACGATGATCCTGACCTGGTGCAGAACCTGAAGAAGGGGCATGCGCTCGGCGCACAGACATTCAAGGTCCACCTGGACGGCGAGAATCTGCTGCCGTTCCTGCATGGCAAAGACGCTGAATCGCCGCGAAAGGCCTTCATCTACTGGAGCGACGATGGCGAATGCATGGCCGTGCGCATGGGCCGCTACAAGGTGGTTTTTCTGGAGCAGACCGAGACGGGAATCGAAGTCTGGCGCACCCATCTGCGGCCAATGCGCATCCCGAAATTCTTCGACCTGCGTTCGGACCCGTTCGAACGCGGCGAGGAAAGCTTCAAGTACAACGATTGGCTGGTGGAACAGAATTTCCTGCTCTATTCCGCACCGCCCTTGCTGATGAAGTGGCTGGAAAGCTTCAAGGAATTCCCGCCAAGGGCCAAGGCCGCAAGTTTCACCATTGATCGTGTAGTGGAATCCTTGATGCCCAAGTCCTGATCGCAACGCCTGCGCTGCAAACCTGCGCAGGGCGACAGCCATCACAAGCCTACAACGCTGCGCAGGCAATGCATGTGCCTGCGCAGCACAGGTTTGAAGCGCGGCCGGTCAAATCAGCGGAGGGATCTGCCGCACGCCGATGGCGGGGCTCCTGCTCGACAACTGTCCAGGCTCGCTTCTCGGTTCCTCCCCCGCGCAAGAGAGCGCTCATGAAAGAACATCCATGGATCTGGGTCCTCAGCTTGTTTATCGTTCCGCTGGTGGCAGCACTGGTGGTCAGCCTGGTGGTGCGCCATCGCGGGCTGTCCGCCAACGCCGTACTGACCTGGTTCGTGCTGGTGTGCTGGTGCGCCGCGGTCGGGATCATCCTGTCCCAAGTCAGCTGAAGCCGTGGCAAGCGGCCGTCGGGTAACAGTTGATGTGCCGGTTCACAGGCTGCCCAGAGTCGAATTCCTGGCCCGCGCGGCTCGGGCTTGCCCCGTCCGGATGCTCGCGTCGCAACTTGACTGAATACGTTTTTCCCCAATACTCCGCTGATGCTGAGCCAACATTTCCTGTTCTTCTTCGCCATGCTCGGCGCCTTCAACGGCCTGGTCGTGGCCTCGGTGCTGTGGTGGCGCGCCAGAGGCGAGCCCAGCCAGCGGTGGTTGGCGTTGTTGATCCTGATGGTCGGGGTGCGCACCGGCAAATCGGTTGCCTTCCATTTCTGGCCGGACATCCCCAGGATCGTTCTGCAGCTGGGCCTGACCGCCTGCTTCCTGATCGGCCCCTGCCTGTTCTTCCTGCTGCGCTCCAGCCTGGCCAACAGCACAGGGCTCAGCCGCATCGACCGCTGGCACGTCGCCGGCGTGCTGGCGATCACCCTGCTGGTGAATATGTTGCTGCCCTACACCGGCCATGTCGAGCTATGGCGATGGACCATTACCCCGGCCATCCAGTACATCTGGCTTGGCTATCTGCTGCTTGCGAGCGCGCAGTTGCTGCGGCACCGCAGCGGGCTCATGGGCACGCCTTCAGGCCGGTTGCTGCTGGGCGCATTGATTGGTGTCTGGCTCATCTGGGCGGCCTATTTCACCTCCGGCTACACCTCCTACATCGTCGGAGCGCTGTCCTTCACCTTTGTGCTGGCTGCAAGTGTGCTTGTGTATCTGCGTCTGCGGGCGGGCCGGGCACCGATCGAGCCCTACCAGGACCGACGCATCTCCGACGCCGAGGCAACGCCGCAGCTGCAGGCACTGGAAGAGCTGATGGACCGTGAGCGGCTGCATCTGGACCCGGCGCTGACCCTGCCCCGCCTCGCCCGCCGCCTCGGCATTCCGCAGACGCGCTTGTCACAACTGCTCAACGACAACAAACGGACCTCGTTCAAAAGTTATTTGGCGCAGCTGCGGGTGGTGGAGGCCAAGGCCTTGCTGCGGCAGCTGCCAGCCAAGCCGCTGGAACGGGTTGCCGAGGAGGCCGGCTTCCAATCGATGTCCACCTTCCACAGCGCCTTCAAAAAGCTCGAAGGGATTACCCCTGCGGCCTTCCGCGCAGCCGGAAACAACTCCGGGAATCGATTTCAGCACTCCTGAATTACACCCCAAGACATTGATCTGAAAGGGATCACCTAGTCTGCTGGCTCCACCTCACGAGCCAGCATCGATGCCCATATCCCGCTTGATCCCCATCCTGTTGTTGCTGCTGCTGGCCTGGCCCAGCGGCTTCCGCAATGCCCATGCCAGCACGGCCCCGACGATGGAGCCAGGGCTGAGCAGCAGCGCAGCCACTGCAATCACCAGCTCAAACCCGGGTGACGCCAACCTGGTCCCGGCGGCCGACGGCCAGCCCGGCCGCATCCTGTTCGTCCTTGCCAGCAGCAAGGTCCACGGCGATTCCACGCTGCCGGCCAGTGTCAGCTTTGGCGAGGTGGTCAACGCCTGGGACACCTTCCAGGCAGCCGGCCATGAGGTGGACTTTGTCTCACCCGATGGTGGCGCGGTGCCGATCCTGGACAGCTATGTCAGCCAGGACATGGAATCGCGGCTGCAGGACAGCCGCATCATGACCGGGCTGGGTAACACCCTGACCCCCGACCAGGTCGACCCCGAGCGCTACCGGGCCGTGTACTACGTCGGTGGCAGCAATGCCATGTATGGCGTGGCCGAGGACCGCCGCCTGCAGGGCATCGCCATGCATGTCTACGAGCGCAACGGCGGGGTGATCTCGGCGGTCTGCCACGGCACCGCCGGCATCGTGAACCTCCGGCTATCCGATGGCCAAAGCCTGCTTGCCGGCAAGCGCATCACCGGTTTCCCGGAGGAGCATGAAGATCAGGCTGCGGCGTACTTCAAGCAGTTCCCGTTTCTCATCCGCAAAACAGTGGGCGAACGCGGCGGCATCTTCCGCGCCGTCGACAGTGAGGCGCCCTACATCGAAGTCGACGGGCGCGTGGTGACGGGCCAGAACTACGCCTCGGCCGCACCGTTGGCACAGGCCGTCGTCGAACTTCTACGTAGCCAGGCAGCCTCGACCACTACCGGCAACACCGCGACCGACTGAGTGGCGGCACAGCGCCGTTCACAGGTTTCCAGATACCCATCCATCCACCAATGACCACCAGGACTAAAATGAAATCCTCCTTACGCTCGCTTGTGCTCGCAGCAGCACTGATTCTCCTCCCCGCATCCGCAATGGCGCAGAACAGCAATCGCGCGGCCGTCGAACAAGTCATGCAACAGCTGATGCGAGGCTTTGAGGCCGGCGATTCCGCACTTATCTTTGAAGCCTTCAGAAAGGACGGCATCGTCGTCGGGCATTCAACGGCCACCGGCAAGATTGTCACGTTGACTGCCGAGGAATGGGCTGAAGGATTTCCGGGCAAACCTGCTGCCGATGAAGACCAGCGCCATCGAACCTACGAGATCCTGGACGTCACCGATGAAATAGCGATGGTCAAAGTGGTGCTGAACTACCCAGGCTGGGATGGCGTGGACTATCTGGCACTGCTGAACATTGACGGCAAGTGGATGATCGCCAGCAAGTCGTGGGGCGGCAAGCGCAAGCCCGCAACTTCATAACGGCTGCCTACGCCTTCAACCTCAGCATCGTAGACACAGCGCGCCCGGTTGCCAGCGGGCGCGCTGTCATGGCAATGAAAGCCTGGTTGCATGGTGGCCCGCGATGGCAGATGTATGCGATGGTAGCTGCCGGCCAATCCGCAAACGTGGCTCATCCTGCTGCTGCGCTAACGCAGCGCCTCCTCGGCCTGGGCTTCGCGCTGCAGCCATGCCAGAAACGCACTGATTGCGGGCTTCTCATCCGCGCCAGGCAAGGTCACAGCATAGTACGCAAACGCGGTTGGCCAAGGCTGATCCAAGGCAACGGCCAGCCGCCCGCTCGCCACTTCGGCCTGCACGTAGACATCACGCACCATGGCGATGCCCTGCCCGGCCTCAGCTGCCCGGATCAGCAACACATCGTCATCGAAAGCGGGCCCGCGCTCGATGCGTGGATCATCCGCCATCCCCAGCGCCTTGAACCACAACCGCCAATCGCTGCGGTCGGAATCCTGCAGCAACGGATATTTCAGGCAGTCCTTTGGCGAGCGTATGCGCGGTCCCTCGGCCAGCAGACCAGGGCAAGCGACCGGCAGGAACACCGGCGATGCCAGATGCCGCGAGACCAACCCAGGGTATTGCCCGAGGCCATGACGAACGGCGACATCGATGCGGTCACGGCGCAGATCAACCAGTGCCGAAGATGCCTCCACCCGTATCTCGATATCCGGATGCTGGCCGGTAAAACGGCCCAAGCGCGGCACCAGCCAGGATGCGGCGAAGCTCGGTACCGTGCTTATCGTCAAGGTCTGACGCCCGTTGATCGCCTCGAGCAGCGCCATGCTGTCCTGGATGGTGTCGAATGCGCGGAGCAATGCCGGGTAAACCTGTGCGCCGGCAGGGCTGAGCGCAACCCCGTTGCGGTTGCGGATGAACAGGCTCACGCCGGTGCGCTCGGTCAACAGTTTCAGCTGCTGACTGATGGCACCGGGGCTGACCCCCATCACTTCGGCGGCGGCTTTGAGACTGCCGTGCCGGCCGGTCTCCACAAACGCACGCAACGCCAACAGCGGAAGGACTGCGCCCATGAGTTTGGATTTCCTGACGTTGTGCTTTAGAAAAAATCGGTATTGGCGCGGCCAATCGGCGCTCAGCATGGGCCATTGGACAAAGTAAGAAAAGCTAAATTTATGGATAGCCGGTTACAGGCCAGGCTCGCGCCGTTGAGTGGCGGCCACATTCACACGCCGCTGGGCCAGATGCTGGCCATCGTCGACCCCGTCGGGGCCTTGCTCCGTCTGGATTTCATTGATGACGAGCGCGCGGCGGGTTGCCAGGAGTGGGCGCTGCCGCTGCAACCGGACCCGCATGCGGTAAGCCGTGTGGCTGCCCAGCTTGACGAATACTTCAATGGCGAACGGAAGGTCTTCACCCTGCCATTGGCACCACGCGGAAGCGAATTTCTACGCCGCGAATGGCTGAAACTGGCTGAGGTTCCGTATGCCTCAACCACCACCTACGGTGCGCTTGCACGACAACTGCAGCCGGCCTCGTCGGCCCGCGCCATCGGCCGCGCCAATGCGCTCAATCCGATCTCCATCATCATCCCCTGCCACCGGATCATCGCTACCAATGGTTCCTTGTCCGGCTACAGCGCTGGCCTTCAACGCAAGGCGGCTCTGCTCACACACGAGGCCTCGGCCCGCCAACATATCCTGTTCAACAGCAAGTATCCGTGACCCCAGTTCACATCAGAAAAACTAACTTCTTACGAGAAGGAAAATCGTTTTTTCCAGCACCCGGTGACACCTAGACTGCGGCCATTCCCAGTCCCAGGACGTCAACTGAAATGAACTTTGCAACAACTGCGGGAGCACAGCGATGAGCGCCAACGCCCGCAATCACCGCACACGCGGCTTCGTCCTGATCGGGATTGCCGTCGGCGTGGTCATCCTGCTTGTTCTGCTCGCACTCTTTGATGCCCATCGCAAACGCAGTGCGGCCAGCGCTGCGGCCACTGCCAGCGCACCGTCAGCGGTAGCGGTTGTCGCCGAAGCCGCAAGACGCGAAACACTGCCCAGACAGATCGAAGCAATCGGCACGGTGGTAGCGGACCAGCAGGTACTGGTAGCGGCCGAGGTAGCCGGCCGAATCACGGCACTGCACTTCACCAGCGGCCAGTCCGTCAAGGCTGGCGCAGCATTGGCGCAGCTCAATGATGCGCCGCTGCAACGCGAGCTTGACCGCCACCGCGCGGCGGCAACGCTGGCGGACGCAAGCCTGGCACGCGCGCACCGCCTGAAAGACCAGATCCTTTCACGTGCCGAGTTCGAGCAGCACCAAGCCAGCCATGCCCAGCAACACGCGCAGGTCGCGGAGGTACAGGCGCAGATCGCACAACGACGCGTACGCGCACCATTCGAGGGTGTGCTGGGCGTGCGCCAGGTCAACCTTGGTCAGTTCGTTGAAGCGGGCACACCAATCGCCACGCTGACCGACCTTCGCCATCTGCATGTCGACTTCCGGGTGCCGGAGCGGTTCCTATCGCTGCTGAGCGAAGGTCTGGCAGTACAGCTGAGCGCTGATGGTGTCGCCGACAGCAGCACCATCGGCCGCATCAGCGCCATTGATCCACGCGTGGATCAGAACGATCGCATGGTCACCGTGCGCGCCACCCTGCCCACCGCTGACAAGGGCAAGTTGTGGCCAGGAACCTTCGCCCGGGTGCTGGTAACGCTGCCGCCCGAGCCACCTGCGGTGACGGTACCTGCCATCGCGATCAGCGCGTCGCTGTCTGGCGATTCGCTCTATGTCGTCCGTGACAACAACGGCAAGCCTCAGGCGCATCTGCTACCGGTACAGACCGGCGTGCGCCACGGGGACCGCGTAGCACTGCATAGCGGCAGCCTGCAGGCAGGTGAGCTGGTGGTCACTTCAGGCCAGATCAATCTGCAGGACGGCGCCCAGGTGAGCATGCCTGCCACTGCAGTCCCACCCGTTGCTGCAAGCAAGGGGCAGTGACGATGGCCTTTACCGACTTCTTCATCCGCCGTCCGGTCCTTACCACTGCCTTCGCCCTGCTGATCGTACTGGTGGGTTTGAGCGCACTGCTGGATCTGCCGTTGCGGCAGTACCCGCGCATCGAAAGCGCCGTGGTCACCGTAACCACGGAGTATCCAGGCGCCCCGGCCGACCTGATGCAGGGTTTCGTCACCACCACGCTGGCACAGGCCGTGGCCACCACGCAGGGCGTTGAATACCTCACTTCTTCATCCGAACAAGGGCGCAGCACCATCACCGCCCATCTGCGCCTGAACGCGGATTCCGATGCCGCATTGACCGAGGTGCTGGCAAAGGTCAACGAGGTTCGTTACCTGCTGCCAGAGGATGCATACGACCCGGTGGTCGTGCGCCAGGCACCAGGTGCGATTGGCGTGGTGTACGCAGGCTTCACTGCCCCCAACGGCCAAGCCGCTACTGCTACCACCGACTACCTCATGCGGGTGGCGCGCCCGCGTCTGACCACCGTGGAAGGCGTCGCTGCGGTGAATGTACTGGGCGGACAGACACTGTCGATGCGGATCTGGCTCGATCCGCTGCGGATGGCAGCCCACGGCGTAACCAGTGCCGATATCGACGCGGCCATCGCCGATAACAACTACCAGGCCGCACCCGGCCAGGTAAAAGGTGTGTTGGTCGTATCCAACGTGCGCACCGATACCCAGCTGGACAGTGTCGAAGGCTTCCGCCAGCTGGTGGTGAAGTCAGGCGCCGGTCTGGTGCGGCTGCAGGATGTGGCATCGGTGGAAATCGGCGCGCAAAGCCGCAACCAGACGGCTGGCATGAATGGTGAGGCAGCGGTGTATCTGGAAGTGATGGCCACGCCGGGCGGCAATCCATTGACCATCTCCCGCGAAGTACGCGCGGTACTGGACGGACTCGAGTTGCCGTCGGGCAGCACCATGGCGATTCCGTATGACGTCACGGTGTTCATTGACGCGGCGGTCGGCAACGTCAAGGCCAAGCTGATCATCGCCAGCCTGGAAGTGGTACTGGTCATCTTTCTCTTCCTGGGCTCGGTACGCGCCGTGGCGGTGCCGATGCTGAGCATTCCGCTGTCGCTGCTGGGTGCGGCCGCGATCATGTTCGCACTGGGATTCAGCCTGAACCTGCTGACGCTGCTGGCAATGGTGTTGGCGATCGGCTTGGTCGTGGACGACGCCATCGTGGTGGGGGAAACGTCCATCGTCGAATCGAGGATGGCGAAGCCCCTCGCGCTGCAGCCATCAACGGCGCGCGCGAGATCGCCGGACCGGTGTTGACCATGGCGGCAACCTTGATCGCGGTGTATGCGCCACTCGGTCTGGTTGGCGGGTTGACCGGCGCGCTGTTCCGCGAGTTTGCGTTCACCCTGGCCGCTGCGGTTGTGGTCTCGGCCATCGTCGCGCTGACGATCTCTCCGATGGTGGCGTCCAAGCTGTTGCGCAAAGAACACCCTGGCCGGTTCGGCCAGATCGTGGAGCGGACCACCACGCGCGTAGTGAGCGCCTATCACGATCTGCTTGCACGGCTGTTGCGCGACACCCGCCCGATCCTGCTGCTCGGTGCAGGGGCGCTGCTGTGCCTGCCGGTGCTGTTCAACGGACTGCAATCCGAACTGGCACCCACCGAAGATCAAGGCGAGATCGTCGTGGACATGAAAGCCCCGCAATCGGCCAACCTGGAGTTTCTCGAAAGCCAGTCGGCACGCGTGGCCGCCGCATTGAACAACATCCCGGAGGCCAGGAACACCTACATGGTGCAAGGCGTCGGCAGTGCCCTCAACCTGGGTTGGGGCGGCGTGATGTTGACGCCCTGGGCCGAGCGCGAGCGCACCTCAAGCGAAATCATGAACACGTTGCAGCAAACCTTGGCAGGCGTCGAAGGCATTGCCGGTTCCGCTTATCTACCTACGCCCCTCCCCGGCTCCGCAGGCGGCTTCCCGGTCCAGATGGTATTGGCATCGGCGGCCGGGCACGAAGCGGTGCATACCGCAATGCAGACGCTGGAAGCGGCTGCCGTGGCCAGCGGCAAGTTTGCTTTCGTTGATTCCAACCTCAGCTTTGCCAGCCCCACCGTCAACGTGCGCATCGATCGTTCACGTGCGCATGACCTGGGCCTGAGCATGAAGGAGATTGGCGACACGCTCGCTCGCCTGGTCGGCGAATCCTACGTCAACCGCTTTGGCGCACAGGGACGCGCCTATGACGTGATTCCGCAATCGCCACGTGATCAGCGCTTGACCCCTGAGGCATTGACGCTCTACCACGTACGCAGCGCCGCAGGCACCCAGGTGCCGTTGTCTTCCGTGGTCAGTCTGGAGCACGGCGTGGAAGCCAATGCACTTACCCAGCACAACCAGTTGAACAGCGCCACGCTGGTGGCGGTGCCGGCGGCGGGCGTCACCCTGGGGCAAGCCGTGGAGGTATTGCAGCTCGCCGCAGACAAACTGCCCGGCAGCTATCAGGTCGACTTCCTCGGCGAATCCCGCCAATACCTGCAGGAGCAAGGCGGCTTTGCGATCACCTTTGCGTTCGCTCTGGTATTTATTTTCCTGGTACTTGCAGCGCAGTTCGAAAGTGTCCGCGACCCGCTGCTGATCCTGACCACCGTGCCGCTGGCCGCGTTCGGTGCCCTGATCGCACTGTTCTTCGGCTTCGGCACGTTGAACATCTACACCCAGATCGGCTTGGTGACATTGATCGGCCTTATCGCCAAGCACGGCATCCTGATCGTCGAATTCGCCAACGCGCAGCAACGCAGTCAGGGACTCGACCGTACTGCGGCAGTCCTTGCAGCAGCACGTACCCGCGTTCGCCCGATCCTGATGACCACCGCTGCGATGGTCGGTGGTCTGCTGCCTTTGCTCTTCGCCACTGGTGCCGGTGCCGGCAGCCAACGCGCCATTGCGGTGGTGCTGGTCTCGGGCTTGATCGTGGGCACCACCTTCACATTGTTCGTGCTTCCGGCTGTGTACGCGCGATTTGCCCGGCAGCTGGCACCAACGGCTGCCGCCAACAGCGCTGCCGAGCCGGCATAGCCACAGCCAGCAACCTTCGTTGGCCTGCTCGCCCCGTCACTCGTCGTGTCGTTGACCAGTGATGGCGGCAGGCCGCTTGAACCCTTCCCGCTGCATGCCTGCCCTGACTCCCATCACGGTCGCTTGTCGACAAACCTTCTTCCCCTTCACCCAACGCGCAGTGTCCATCGCGCACGCAATGCCCCTACCTTTAATAAGGACAACCTCATGTCGAATCCGTCGCTTCGTCTGTACACCGACAGTTCGCCTAACGGCTTCAAGATCTCCATCGCGCTGGAAGAGCTGAGCGTGCCCTACCAGGTCCATCACGTCCGCATCGCAGACGGCGAGCACCAACAGGCCGCATTTCTGAAGCTGCATCCGCATGCACGGATTCCGGTTCTGGTGGACACGTCCGCCGGCATCACCCTCTTTGAATCCGCTGCGATCCTGCTGTATCTGGCCGAACGCAGCGGCCGCCTACTGCCGCAGGCGCCGGCACCGCGCTGGGAAGCGATCAGCTGGCTGATGTTCCATTCCGCCAGCGTCGGTCCGATTCTGGGCCAGCGCGTCCACTTCGAGATGTTTGCCGATACGCCGCTACCCGCAGCCATCGAGCGCTATCGCCGTTTGAGCAATGAGTTCTTTGCCACGCTAGACCAGCGCCTGGCTGATCGCCCCTGGCTGGCCGGCGAGGAGTACTCCATTGCCGACATCGCCGGCTTCGGCTGGACCCATATCGCCAATGTCATCGATATGGACTTCAGCCACTACCCGCACCTGAGCGAGTGGCATGCGCGGATTGCGCGACGTCCGGCGGTACAGCGCGGCGTATTGATCCCCGAACCTGCCACCGGCCCGTGAGCGAGATACCGATGACTTACTTGAACGACACTGCAGCAACGTCTGCAGCACTGGTTGGCGCCTCAGCACCGGCTTTCGCCCGGCATCCGGGCTACCAGCGCATGTTCCGCGAAGATGCCTTGAGTCTTGGAGTCTTCCTGCCGCTGCGCTTCTATCGCGGCGAAATGGGCGTGCTTGCAGGCCAGGCGGAACTCGTCAGCCTGCTTGACCGCGTCGGTTTCGCCGCGGTCTGGGTACGTGATGTCCCTTTGTTCGACCCTCATTTTGGCGACGCTGGCCAGCTGTTCGACCCCTTCACCTACCTGGCATTCCTTGCCGCACAAACCGACCGCATTGCGCTGGCCACAGGCAGTGCGATTTTCTCCTTGCGACACCCCATCGACCTGGCAAAGTCAGCGACAACCATCGATCAGCTCTCCGCTGGGCGCCTGGTAATGGGTATTGCGTCGGGCGACAGGCCGGTCGAGTTTCCGGCCTACGGCTTGGACCACGCGCAGCGCGGCGAGCGTTTTGCAGATGCGGTCAGTTATGTGCGCGAATTGATGCAACCGGGCGCAGCCAACATCAGCTCGCGACTGGGCAGCGCCCGTGGGGTGGAACTGCTGCCCAAGCCGGTGGCCGGAGCGGTACCGCTGCTGGTCACCGGCACTTCCCGGCAAACGCTGCAATGGGTGGCAGAGCACGCCGATGGCTGGCTGACCTACCCGGATGCAACCCACCACGCTGCCGGCCCGAAGCGACTGGCCGAGAAGATCCGCGCGTGGCGCGCACTCATCCCCGATGGTGGCTTCCGTCCGCATGTCACCAACGAATGGCTGGATCTGGTCGACGACCCCAACCATCCGCGCACGCCAATCAACGGTGGCTATACCTTGAGGACGGGCCGCAATGGACTGATCGATCTGCTCGGCGAATGGCAACGGGCAGGCGTCAATCACGCCGCGCTGGGAATCCAGTTCTCCGCGCGGCCCGCCGCCGAGGTACTGCAGGAACTGTCAGAGTACGTACTGCCGCTGTTTCCCTCGCATGCGACACCTGCAGTGGCAACGCCACGCTGGTAGCTGCTGTCCTGCCTGCAGGCACTTTGCTCGCGGGCGTGGCAACCATTGCGGCCCCGGCCCGGGAAGCGGCGCGCAACACGGGCAAGCTGTCCTGCCCTGCATAGCGCCTACAACCGCTTCGAAGCCCAAGCCCCAATGCAAGATGGGCCGGTGCCATCACAGCACCGGCCCATCAACGCAACGCCAGAGGGGCGTCACGCGCCCACCGCACTCAGGCAGACAGGCTGGCGTTGTCGATCACGAAACGATATTTGACGTCACCCTTGAGCATCCGCTCGTAGGCATCGTTGATCTCACTGGCAGTGATCATTTCGATGTCGGCCACGATCTGGTGCTTGGCGCAGAAATCCAGCATCTCCTGGGTTTCCGGAATGCCGCCAATCATCGAACCGGCCAGGGTGCGGCGCTTGGTGATCATGTTGAACACATTCGGCGAGGGATGCGGGGTTGCTGGTGCACCAACCAGCACCATGGCGCCATCACGCTTGAGCAGCGCGAGGAACGCGTCCAGATCATGTGGTGCAGCCACAGTATTGACGATCAGGTCAAAACGCTTGCCCTGCGCGGCCATGGCCGCTGCATCGCGTGACACCACCACTTCATCAGCACCCAAGGCGATCGCTGCTTCGCGCTTGGATTCGGACGTGGTGAACGCAACCACGTGCGCGCCCATCGCGCGGGCCAGCTTGATGCCCATGTGGCCCAGGCCACCGATGCCGACCACACCCACCGTCTTGCCCGGGCCGGCATTCCAATGCCGCAGCGGCGAGTAGGTGGTGATGCCGGCGCACAGCAGCGGGGCCACAGCGGCAAGCTGCGCTTCGGGGTGGCCGATACGCAGCACATAGCGCTCGTGCACCACGATTTCCTGCGAGTAGCCGCCCAGCGTCCAGCCCGGCGCATCTTCGGTTACGCCGTTATAGGTGCCGACCATGCCGTCGCAATAGTTCTCCAGGCCGCTGTCGCAATCCTCGCACTGCTTGCAGCTGTCAACGATGCAACCAATGCCGACCAGGTCGCCGGGCTTGAAGCCGCTTACATGGGCGCCCACCGCCGCTACCTTGCCGACGATTTCATGGCCGGGGACGCAGGGGAACTGGGTGCCAGCCCACTCGGCACGCACCTGGTGCAGGTCCGAGTGGCAGACGCCGCAATAGGCGATATCGATCTGCACGTCGTGCGCTCCCGGCGCGCGGCGGGTGATATCCATCGACTCCAACGGCTTGTCGGCGGCATGCGCGCCGTAGGCTTTGACAGACATGGGGAACTCCAACGTTCTAAGGGGGTGGCGCCATTGTCCACCCGGATCACTGGATTGATAAGGTAATCAATGCTTCTAGCCACTATTAGCTGAACTAATCAATCTGACATGCCACACTGCGCCCATGGCACGCCGCAACCTCAACGATCTACTCGCCTTTGTCTGTGTCGCCCGCGAAGGCAACTTCACCCGCGCCGGTGCGCTGCTCGGTGTCTCACAGTCCGCGCTCAGTCAGGCCATCAAGGCACTGGAAGAACGCCTGCAGATCCGTCTGCTCACCCGCACCACCCGCAGCGTGTCGCCAACCCCCGCCGGTGAGCGCCTGCTGGCCGCTATCGGCACCCGTTTTGACGAGATAGAAGCCGAGCTCGATGCCCTCAGCGCGATGCGCGACACCCCTGCCGGCACCCTGCGACTTACCTGCGGCGACCACTCGCTGCAGACCATCCTGCTGCCCAAGCTGTTGCCGTTGATGCACCGCTACCCGGACATCCACATCGAGTTCGATGTCAGCTATGCGTTGCGCGACATCGTCGCCGATCGCTTCGACGCCGGTGTACGCCTTGGCGAGAGCATTGACAAGGACATGATCGCCCTGCCGATCAGCCCGAAAGTCCGCATGGCCGCGGTCGCCTCGCCCGCCTATCTGGAACAGCATCCAGCGCCCAAGGTTCCCGCCGACCTCACCGGCCACAACTGCATCAACATCCGCCTGTCCAGCTCGGGCGGCCTGTATGTCTGGGAGTTCGAGCGCAATGGCCGGCAGGTCAACGTGCGGGTTGAAAGCCAGGCGGTATTCAACACCTCACCGCCCATCGTGCAGGCCGCGCTGGATGGCCTGGGCATCAGTTTTCTACCGGAAGGCGAGTTCGCGCCGTATATCGAGCAGGGCCGGCTGGTGCGCGTGCTGCAGAGCTGGTGCCCGCCCTTCCCCGGCTACCACCTGTACTACCCCAGCCGCCGCCAACATTCAGCCGCGTTCGCGCTGGTAGTGGATGCACTGCGGATCTGAGTATCGCCGCGCACACAGCGAGCGTGTATCGACTGACGCTGCTCGCAACCAACCCGCAATCAAGCGGTAAACACTGCTGCAGGTGCAGCGGCAGATCGGATCAATCCAGCCGGATCGGTGCCCGCAACCGCGCGTTCAAGCGGTCCACCAGCCACAGCAGGCCGCCGCGCCAGAAGCCGTGGATTCTGGCCTGATGGCTGCGGTACAACATGATGTGACTGAACTGCGCAAGCCGGCCGCGTATGGTGCCGCCCTTGAATATGCCGAATTTCCCCAGTGAACCAAAAGCGTCATAGTCGGCCAGGGACACCAATGCACCGAAGTCCCGATAGGTGAAATCTGTCACTTTTTCGCCGTTCAACTGCCTGCGCAGGTTGCGCACCAGATATTGCGCCTGCTGATGCGCCACCTGTGCGGTGGGCGGCAATGGTCGCTCAGCGTCTGGCAAGGTCAGTGCAGCGCAATCCCCTACCGCGTAGATGGCCGGGTCCTTGGTGGTTTGCAGCGTCGGCAGCACCAGCAGCTGGTTGTTGTGGTTGGTTTCCAGCCCGTCCATCTCGGCCAGGAAATTTGGCGCCTTCACCCCCGCCGCCCACACCCGCAATGCGGCCGGCAGCACACCGCTATCCAGCACCAGGCCCTCGGCATTGGCTGCCTTTACCTGCGTACCCAGCATCACCTTGACGCCCAGGCTCTGCAGCCTTGCGCTGGTTGCAACTGAGATGTCCTGCGGAAATGCAGCAAGCAGCCGCGGACCCGCCTCGATCAGATGGATGCTGATCCTGGCAGCCAGGCCCTTCGCGCCGTAGCCTTCGGCCACATCCACCAGCTGCACCAGTTCCGCCGCCAACTCAACGCCGGTGGCGCCGCCGCCGACTATGGCAATGGACAGCGGCTTGCCGTGCGCAAACGACTGCAGCACGCGGATCCGCAGCTCGCGGTTGAAGGCATCGGCCTGTACGCGCGAGTCGATCTTGAAGCAATGACTGGCCACGCCGGGGGTGCGGAAATCGTTGGCCTGGCTGCCGACAGCAATGACCAAGGCATCGTAGGCCGCGCGCCGTGCAGGCACCAGCACGCGCCCGTCAGCACTGCGCACCTCGGCCAGCAACACCTCGCGACGGCTGCGATCCACACCCCACAGCTCACCGGGTTGGTAGCTGAATCCAGCTTCCCGCGCCTGTGCCAGAAAAGTTGTCTGCTGCTGCGAAATATCCCGGGTGCCCGCCGCGATGGTGTGCAACATGGGCTTCCAGACATGGGCGACATCGCTGTCGATAAGCGTTACGGACGCTGCGCCTGGCCAATCACGACCGCGCCGCGCGAGCGAGGTTGCAATCTCGATCCCGGCAACACCGCCTCCAACCACCACAATACGTTGTTGTGTCTGCATCGCATCACTCATAGGAAATTCGCCTCCCTGCCCAGACGGAACACCTTCACTGCGCTTTCAAAGCATCAGTGTTCGAAGTAGGTAATCACCAAGCGGCAATGAAGCCGTCCCTCAACGCCTCGAAGCCTTGGTCCATCTGCCACAGTGCAATCGGCTTGGGCGTCAAGTACTGCAGCGGATCGGCCGAGCAGCACCATCCGTGCGTAGAACCGAATGTCCCCGCATTGAACAACCTCCACCTGCAACCACGTTGGTTTACAGAGGCAAGCCGACCTGCCGGAGCGGCAGCAGACAGCAACGCATCTGCCCCGATAGATGCAGGAACAGCTTGCCTGTTCACGGCAGACAAAACACCGGACCACGGCTGGAAGACTAGGGCTGTTGCTGCGATTTCCGGTAGATGGATACCGGCAGATCCTTGCCTGATTCTGTCAGGGGCAACGGCGGTGGCAGGTGCGCGGCCGATCAGTCCGTCATCGGGCCGCGCCTTGGCTGCAGCACGCTTTGGCGAAGTTCCAGCGCATCGCGCGACGGCGCGACGCCAAACATCCGCTTGTACTCGCGACTGAACTGGGATGGGCTTTCGTAACCCACTGCAAAGGCGATGCCTGCAGCACTCTGCTGGCGAGCGGTCAGTTGCCGCCGCGCCTCCTGCAACCGCAGCCGCTTTTGATATTGCAGGGGGCTCATCCCGGTCACCGCCTGGAAGTGCCGGTGCAGGGAGGACAGGCTCATGCCTACCGCCTTGGCCAGCACTTCAATCCGCAGCGGCTGGGCGTAGTGGCGCCGGATGTGGCTGATGGCATTGCTGATCTTGGACAGGCGGCTGTCCGACAAGGCGAGCTGGCGCAGCATTGCGCCCGGCTCGCCCAGCAACAGCCGGTAGAGAATCTCCCGCTCGATCATCGGCGCGAGCATGCCGATGTCCACGGGCTGACTCAGCAGGCGGACCAGGCGTGTCAGCGGATCCAGCAGGTCCGTTCCCAGCACGCCAAGCGCCATGCCGGCCGAAGGCGGGAGATCAAGCAGCTGTTCGCCCATGTCCAACAGTACAGAGGCAAGCATGACCGGCTCCAGGCTCAGCGCAAGTGCCAGGAATGGCTGTTGCGTGCTGGCCTCGCACACCTCGCCGGTCAAGGGCAGATCCACCGAGGTCAGCGCATAGCGCTCGGCCGACAACTCGAAGGGCTCATCCCCCAGCTGCATGCGCACGCGGCCCTGCGCCACCACCAGCAACCAGGCCTCATACACAGATTCCGACCCGCCACTGACACTGTCAGCACGGGCCAACGCCATCCGCGGAACAGCGGTCTGGTTGAAACCGGCAACACTGTGCCGCGCAATGGCGTGCTGCAGGTCAATCAACGAGGTCATGCGCGGAGCTTAGACAGCGCCGGCAGAAATGAAATGACCGTAGTGCACATTCGCCGTGGCCAGAGTTCGCTTGTCGCGGATTGATGGCACCGACGTTGCCAAATGCATGCGCTGGACCCGTAACCGATCCCTACAGCGGCCGCTGGCCAACTATGCAAGGGGCGGCAGCGCCCCTTGCACGGGCGGTATGGCGGGACGAACTCCACCGTGCTCAACGCATCATTTGCCGTCTGCGCAGGCGCGTGGCATCGACAACCGACACCCCCAACTGCCCTGCCCCTACTCGCGGTCGGCTGCCAGCTCGCACCTCGGCCCAGCGTTCCAGCAAACGGGCGGACATCACCGGTTGCATCCGCAGCGCATCTACTGGCGCCGCTTCCACTCATTTCAACGCCGACTTTCCTTTGCTGTGATGGCGGCGCACCAGTTCTTCCAGGTAGATGTCCAGCGCGGCCCGAGCGTCTTCCGAGGTTTCCTTGTGCTTCAATGCCCAGCTCAAGCGGTCCATCAACACCGGATCGCGACAGTCATCCAGGCTGCTCTCGTCCCATTGCCGCGCTTTACGGTAGCGCTTGGCCCGCTCGGCCTGCGACAAGGGCGTAGCGTAAAGACGTGGCCTGCCCCTGCGCTTTGGCTCCGCGGCATCCTGTTTTTCGCTGTCGCCCTGATCGGCCATCGTCATTTCCTCACCCGTTGACCGCCAATAATAAAGTGATACATCACTTTACGCTTGCCGATCCGGTGATTGACCTTGAAGGTATGCCGATCTTCCATGATAACCCAGCCATAACGCGTGTAACTTCCAGCACTGCATCGCCTTTCCTCGTCTGGCTTGCCGGCATCGCCGCCCCAGCGGAGGAGCCCTCGCCTACACCTCCGGCGTTGCAGAAACCGTTGGCAGCGGCCCACAGGACGTGGCCTGCAGCACCCTTGTGGCAGCTGAAAAAGGGGCCGCAAGGGGCGCGCATCGGTTCCGTGGATGAAATCACGGGATCGGACCCGTCCTAGAAACGTGGCGCACTGAATAAGACGCCAAGTGCTTACTTTGCTGGCAGTACACAAATAAAGTAATGGAAAGCGCGTACCCACCTTTCGTTTTACCTCCTGCCCCGCACGCTGCAGCGTCAAAGCCTCCTCTCTACTGGCCTCTCCCGTTCAACAACTGAAGCCGATCCGCCATGAAGCCACTCACCCTCCGTGTCGTTCTCGCGGACGATCATTCCGCCGTGCGTGCCGGCCTTCAGTACGTCCTTACCTCAAGCGGCACGGTGTCGGTAATGGGCTCTGCACGCAACTCAACCGAGTTGATGGATGTGCTTGCGCGCAACCCCTGTGACGTGCTGATCTCTGATTACTCTATGCCCGGCGGGCGCTACGGCGATGGCATCGCGCTTTTCAAGTTGGTCAAGAAGCGCTACCCCGCCATTAAGATAGTGGTGCTGACGATGCTGGAGAACCCCGGCATCGTGCATTCACTGCTGAGCCTTGGCATCTCCTGCATCCTGAGCAAATCCGACTCGCTCAATCACCTGTTGCCGGCCGTGCACGGCGCATACGCCAACGGGCGCTACCTTTCCCCCACCATCACCGACATTGCCGGCGCGGTGACCTCGGGCAGCTCCGGGGTGCAGATGCTGACAACCCGCGAACTGGAAGTCATCCGCTTCTTTGTCTCGGGCTTGACCGTCAACGAAATCGCCGAACGCCTGAGCCGCAGCAAGAAGACCATCAGCACCCAGAAAGGTGCGGCGATGTTGAAACTGGGGCTCAAACGCGATGTGGACCTGTTGCGCTACGGCATCGAATCAGGCCTGGCCGACGCCGAGATGGGGCCAAGCGCCGCCCGGGCATGACGGCCCGGGAACGACAGAAACCCGGGCAAGGTTGTTTCCCAACCCCGGTGCGACAACTTTTCCGCCACTGGATTGCAGCAAACCAATAAAAACGCAGAATCAATTCCGAAATGGAGTGCGCCAATAGGGACAGGAAAAGTCCGCCTGATTGGGACGGGTCCTATGGCCGCACCTGTGCGCTTGACACACCATGAGCAAATTCCTTGTGCGGCGCCATCCTGGCGCTCGCATGCGTGCTTTGCTTATGAGCTGCGGCCGAGAACACACAGTGATGGACAAGAAAACCGCAGACGTCAGGCGACTGCTGATAGATTTCGCACGTCTCTCCACCATCCAGAAGAACCAGTTTCTGGAAACCCTCAACCTGTTCATGTATGCCTCGCCGCAACGGCGGCGCAAAATCATGATGCAGTGGGAGTCGGGCAAGCTGGGGCTGGATATCGACTGACAGGACCCAGCGCGGAACCGCGGGCTGGACGGCAGGGATTGCCGTCGCTCAGGTTCCGCCTGGCTCCGATGCCGCCGGCGCACCGCCTGATGAGGTAACCAGGCCGTTCTCCATGGCATAGCGCAGCAGATCCACATCCTTCTCGATGGACAGTTTTTCCATCGCATTGGCTTTCTGCGTGCTGATGGTCTTCTTGCTGCGGTGCAGGCGCTCGGCGATTTCGTTGACGGTCAGGCCCGAGGCATACAGACGCACCACCTCGGACTCTCGGATACTCAGTACCCCCGCCGGGTTGCGGCTGCGCCGGTTGAGCTCGATGCTCTGCACCACTTTCTCGATCGTGGGCGAATAATACTTGCCCCCACCATGCGCGGCGTGCACGGCAGGCACCAGATGGGTCAAGGCATCCGACTTGCTGACGATGCACATGACGCCCTGGGTCAGCAGGGTGTGCAACACCGCCGGGTTGTCCAGCATCGTCAGCACCACCAGCTTCACCTGCGGGTGCCGTCTGGCAATCATTCCAAAAAGGGCGATGCCATCGCCAAAATCGCCCGCCGGCATTGCATAGTCCGAGACCACCACGTCACAGGCGACACCATTGAGCAGCGCCATCAACTCGGTGGAATCGGCAGCGGTGCCGACCAGTTCAATCGTGTCTACAGATGACAGCTCGTATTTGACCCCTGCAATCATGCCCGGGTGATCGTCAGCCAAAATCACCTTGATCTTGAAACCACTCATGGTGACGCTCTCCCTGGAGTGCAACGGCAACTGGCCAATCCCAGCCGAGGAAGCCCCCTATTGCATGCAGATTACTTCAGGACAGAATCCATGTCACATCGGTGTTCGAGATAGCGGTTTGTAGGCCAAGACGGCCATTGCAAGCCCACTTGCGCGGCCTGCCACGCCCTCTGCCCGTCGCACGACCTGTCATTTGGCCGCTGCATCATGCCGTTGCGCTCATTGCGCCGTGCCGCCGGTGCAGGTAGTGGCCACCTGCGCCAGCGCACCAGCCTGCGGGCGCGGCGGCAACGCATAGTCAACCCGGCAGATCGGGTTTCCACCTTCATCCTGTATCACGCTCAGGCTGCCGCTTTCCTGCAGGCCGCGCGCGAATACCCTGCCCGCCTGGCCCACCACCCCTACTTCGGCGCCACTGTCGTCCACCACCGCAGCGCCGAACGGCAGGTTGCCGCCGCCGGGTAGTGCCAGTTGCAGCAGTGCCGAGCGGCCGAATGCGGTGTCGAACTTCAGCAACGTGGCGAGCCCGGCGCGCGGCACCACGTGCTGGCTGCTGGTCTTCAATTCGACGTCGGTGGACAGGCCCTTGGGGTCGATCTCGATCCGGTTCACCCGGTAAGGGGACAAGTAGGGAATCGCTGCATAGCCGCGACGGTCTATCTGCACCCCCGCCGCATTCAGTACCCGCGCGCCCTGCGCATCCGGCACGTGCACCAGACCGAAGGTCTCGGAAACCGGCTGCGAGAAGGTAATGCCACCGGCATGGGCGATGATTGCCCCGCGCGCGCTCAGCGATGCCTGCGTGCCCTGCCCGCCAACGCTGGCGCTGCCCGAAAGCACCGCGGCGCGGCCCTGGTAACCCAGGTTCACGCTGGCGGAACGTTCTGCTGACTGGTCGCCACCCCATGCCGCGCGGGCCGAGATACCGTAGGAAAGCGCGTGATCAGCCCCAATTGCCCCGGTCAAGGTGCTCTGGAACTGGCTGCGTCCGTCCTGCAGCTGCGCCACGTTTGCGGTTGCCGTCACTGGCTGCACCTTGCCCAGCGAGAACGTGGCGTTGGCGTAATAGTGCGTGGCCGGACGGTTCTCGCCCGACTGTTGGCGACGCGCCGACAAGCTGTAGCCAACGCCGCGATAGCTGGCGCTGTAACCCAGCGTATAGCTCAGGTCCGAACCGCGGCGGTTCCAATAGTCGGCCAGTGACGCGGTCGCATTCAGGCGACCACCGCGCGCGCCGACCTTCTGCCCGACTGTAAGCGCGGCACGGTTGCGCTGGCGCTGGATGGAATCGAAATCCCCGTCCGCAGGCAGTTCGAGCGCGGCAAGTGCCTCGTTCAACGCAAGGAACCCGGACGTGGAGTAGCGGTGCGCGGCCAAGGTGATGTTGGTGCCGGTTGCCGGCAGCAAGCGGGCGTAGCTGAGCCGATAGCTGGCGCCGCTGAAGCTGCCGCGTCCGGGCAGACGGGTGCCGGCATGGGTGACATCCGCGCCGATGGCGCCCACCGGTGTATTCAGTGCCACGCCCGCCATGGCGGAACGATAGTCCTGGGCCAGCGTGGTGCCGACATAACCGGTGACCAGACTGGAGATTCCGCGCTGCCAGGTTGCCTGCGCGAATGCCGGATCACCTTCGAACGCAGCGCTGCGCACGGTACCGGCCACAACGCTGTAGCGCGAAACCCCGGCGCGCAGCGACTGCGGCACCGACGCGAACGGTACCGAGAACTGCTGCGTGCTGCCATCGGCTTCCTGCACGCTGACCTCCAGATCACCGCCGTAACCGGTGGCGTACAGATCATCGATCTGGAACTCACCCGGCGCGACGGTGGATTCGTGGATGACGATACCGTTCTGGCGGATGGTGACACGTGCATTGCTATAGGCCACGCCGCTTACCACCGGCGCATAGCCGCGCAGCGATTCCGGCAGCATGCGGTCGTCGCTCTCCAGGCGGATGCCACGGAAGCCGGTGCTGTCGAACAGCTCGCCGCTGGTGTAGTCCTCGCCGATGGTCAGCTGCGCGCCCAGCGCGGCGATATCGCGCTTTGCATACGTGGCAATTGCCTGATACTGCCGCTGGCCTGTGTCGCCGATCCTTGCACTTGCGTCATGGCGCAAGCGCCAGCTGCCCATGTTGATACCCATGCCGAGACCAACGTAGCCCTGCGAGGTACGCCCAAAGCCGTTGTCGGCGGTGTAGCCATCGAGTGCGTAGTTGACGAACCCAGTGGATACGCCAGCGTCCCAGCTATCAGGGCTTACATAGCCACGCGGCACGCGCAGCAATGCCACCTGGGGAATGGACAGGTCCAGACGCTGCGCCGGGAAGTCGAAGACATCCAGCGCGCCGTCCACAACGGCATCAATACCGATACAGGCATTGTCGGCAGCCATCGCGGCCAGAACCTCGGCGGAGACACGGCTGAGATCGGTGTGGGTGCGCTGAAGCAGATCGGATGTGATGCATGCCTGCACACGCCCGCTCTCACCTGCGCTGCGGAAGCTGACATCGGCGCGACCGACGCGTTGGTCGTTGACGTGCAGGTCGACCCGGTAATCGCCGGGAGGCGCCGAATCACCGCGTTCGAAGCGTGATATGTCAGCATTGCTTCCTGCGCTGCCGATCAGAAAAGCGCTGTCGAATTCAACCTGCGCTGGGCCACCGCCAGCGGATGCGACCTCGGCGGCCGCAGAGACGCAACCTGCCGACAGGATCACTCCCATCAACAGCACCAGCGGGCGCTGGTAGAACATGCGTGGGCGACGGGCCGACTTGGACGGCACAATTTTCATGCTGCTGTGCCTCCTGGGAATGGCACTGGCACGCTCCACGCACTCAGTGCGCAGTTCGCCAGCGGATAAGGTAGGTACCGCAAAATGTTGCTGTCGCTCGGAGCCGGGCGCTGCCGGCAAACCGGCATATACGCGAACGAACTTGCCCGGACTTGCTTCGCAGGCTAGTTGCCTGACCCGGTGAGCGTGCTGGTGCCGGCTACACCGCTGCCCCAGTCGTTGATCGCGCTGTAGTTCACGACCGCTGAAGCTGACTTGTCGCCGTTGAAATCTGCCAGGCGGAAGCGAGTGCTGGCACCCGGCAGGACATGGCCGGCACCTGCATCGTGTTTCTGACCACCAGCGCTGAAAGACACGCTGCCGAAATTGACGATGTAGGGCGTGGGATTGCTGGCAACCAATGCATGGCCTTGCCCGGCCTCGTCCCGGACCAGCGACCACAGCACACGCGCGGGCGCCTGCTCAGGCGAGCCTTCCAGACCCGCAGGGCGGTACATCAGCTTGATCCGGGTGCGCAACGCGAGCTGCAGGCGGTTCTCTGCCTCGTCACCGGCTTTCGGCGGCACTTCCAGAACGTTCAACCAATACAGACGCTCAACTTTCGACGACGGCAATGGCCCGGTCTTCATCAAGCGCAAGGTCTGCCCTTTGCCCGGATCGAGACGGAACATCGCAGGGGTCAGCACAAACGGTACATCCACATCTTCCGGCGCCATGCCGGCGTCGCCATCGTCGAGCCAGGCTTGAACCAAGGCGGGCGTGGCGCCGTCATTGCTCAAGCTGATGCTTACTTCATTCTGCTTCTCGGGAAAAATAACCCGCGTGGTTCCAATCACAACCCCGGCATTCGCGCCGGCGCTAACTCCAAGCATTGCAAGTGCCAGTGCAGTCAAGCTGATACGAAGAGATTTCTTCATCGTCCCACCCATTCGAAAGAGTTGTTGATCACCATCGGTGCGGGGCACCATCCGCCGGCAGCGCTCATTTACCCGCTGCCGGCGGCTGAGACTTACTCGTAGCTCATCGTGTACTGGACATGGCTGTTGACTGCACCTGCAGTGGCGCCGCCCAGCGACTGGTACTCGACGAAGTAATTGAGCATGACAACGCCCGGACCGATCTCGACCCACTGGGAGTTCTGCGAAGCCGCTTCGGCACCGGCAAAAATCTTCTCCTGCTTGTCGTTGAGCAGGCTCAGCTCGACGTTCTCGGCGCCGGCACCGCCAATGATCAGATTGCCGGTTTGCGGATTGACGGTCTCGCCCGCTTCAAAGAACGTGGAGACTCGACCCGAAGTCGGATTGCACTCGGTGAGCTCGATGTTGAAACCGGTACGACCCGCGGTAGCACCCGCATCTGCCAAGGTGGTGGTACTCACCGGCGGCAGCGCCACCATGAAACTGCTCGCGCTGCCACCGCCGTTGATCTTGCAGGTGCTGGCGCTGATGTTCCCCGTGAAATGGATGGAGCCGTCCGAGGCATGCGCGCGGCCGCCAAAAGCGAGAGCGGTTGCGGCGACAGCGATGGCGGCTAGAGAGAGGTTCTTCATCGTTACTTTTCCTATGTCTGTGTGTGAATTTACTGACGCGAAAAGAAGTAGAAATCTGATTGCTTTTGTTCGCCCTTCCCGCACGACAATCCTAGGTGCAAGGCCTCGGACAGGTAATCGGACCAATCCTAAAATTTGAGACAGCCTAGTCACCGAGTCAGCCCAGCTCCAGCAGAAGCCCTCTGGCCGTTCTTTTTCAGCTGATTGCAGCCTTCCCCACCGTTCTTCGGCAGCGCTGTCGATAGCGAAGATTCAGCTTTCTGGCAGCGGTTCGTCCCGTGTCGCATGCCTGCCTGGGCGAGCACAAACACCAGCCGACCCATGCGCGTCGGATCTCATGGCATCCGTTGTTGCCAACGCTCTGCGGCTGGCGGAAACGCTGGTTGACGGAAGCACTAGTTTGAACACCTTCGGATCAGTGCAATGCTCGAGCTGCGAGCACTTTTGGACGCCCATAACAAACAGCCCCCGACCATATGGCCGGAGGCTGCGAAAACAATAATCACGAGGAGATCAGCTGGCGCGCACCGCCCGATTGCCAATGCCGCAAGCGCACGCTGAGCTCACGGCATAAGGATCGGCACTACGTTCAGCGCTGCTCGGCAATGTAACGTGCGTAGTCAGCCTTCGGCATCGCCTGCCCGTGCAGGTAACCCTGGGTGGTGTGGCAACCGAGGCTGCGTACCATGTCCAGATCGCGGTAGGTCTCCACGCCTTCAACCACCACCGTCGCCACCATCTGCCGCGCCATTGCAATGGTGCTGGCCAGCAGGCAGCGCGCATGGGCGTGCTCGCGTGCCTCCACCAGCATGCTGCGGTTGATCTTCAATTCATTGAACGGCACCTGCAGCAGCCGGTCCAGTGAGGAATCGCCACTGCCAAAATCATCGATTGCGCAATTGAAACCACGCAGGCGCAGCTGGGTGACCGCACCGGCCAGCGCCGGATTGCAGAGCTCACCGCCGTCTTCGGTGATTTCTATCACCACCCTGCCCGGGTCCACGCCTGCATGGTAGGCATGATCAGCTATGCTCTGCGCCCAATGCACGCCGGCCGCCACCCGGGCCGGCACATTGACGGCAGTCAGCAGCGATGAACCTGGACCTTCGGCAGCAATGCCGTCGAACGCGCAGGACAGCATGTAGTCGGTGAACGGCTCAAGCAGGCCAGCGCGTTCAAACGCCGGCAGGAATTGTGCAGGTGCCAACACCGAGCCATCGGGACGGTGCCAGCGCGCCAGCACCTCGGCGCCGCGCAGCAGCCCGGTAATGGCACAGTGCTGGGGCTGGAAATAAGCTTGGATCTGCTGCTCCAGCAAGGCACCGCGCAGCTCGTCGCTGGAGAACACCGGCTGCAATGACATCGCCGCTGCGCTGCGGGCGTCGGCCACGGTCTCGGTCGAAACGGCGACGATGCTTTTGATCTGCTCCGGCTTCAGGGGCTTGCGCAATGCAGCCACTACGTTCAGGCCGCGATGCGCCGCATAGGCGGACGCAGCATTCAAGATGCGGCTGGGTTGGCTGCTCACCACCGCCAGACGGGCCGATTTGCAGCGTTCGGCCAACAGGTCGATCACCTGCAGGCCAGTGAGGTCGACGATATCCAGATCAAGGATGACCAGATCCCAGCTGCGCTCCCGCAGCGCCGCGACGGCGCGGTCACCATCCAGGGCAGAAACGACTTCAGACACCCCTGATTGACGCAGCACTTTGGCCATCGGAAGATGCTGCAGTTCGTTACCGTCGACCACCAGCGCATTGTTGATCATCCGGGTATCCGGTTGGGGCGATGCAAATTTGGCAATAGCGTTCATGGGGGATGTCTCCACGCCAGGAGCGGCGGTATCTGGGAAGGATGTGTTTTCGATGGGGCCATTGTTCCAGCGCAATGCTCACCGCTACATCAGCCAAGTCCGAATATTCATCCGGCACGCTTCGGACAAGGCCGTGACACAAGGTTTTTCAGTGCAGCAACCGGCAGCAGCCACTACTGAGTGAAATCTCAAATGGTCTCCGATACGGGTACCGCCACAGGCGAAGCAGGGTCCCAATCATCCGGTCGCGCGAATGCACTCAAACTGCTGAGCCGCCATCAGCGTGGCCTGCTCTATGGCGGCGGCATCATCACGACTCTCATCCTGGCCGCCGTCACTGTCGTGGTCATCCATTCGCAGGTTCGCGACTACATCGCCGAACGCCACACCGACCAGACCAGCCGCCGCATCGCCCTGCAGTCCACGCTTGCCGTCCGCGAGGGCGCGTTGCGGATCACCACCGCGCAGGAGGAATACGCCTGGGAGTCGCGGCAGAACCCTGATCCGGATCTGCTGCGCAGGTTCGCGGACAACAACGGCCGCATGACCCTGCAGCGCTCGGCAAATTCGCCGCATGTGCTTGTAGTCGCCGATCTGGAAGGCGATCAAACCGCCAGCTATGGCCCGTATCTCAAGCTTGCCGACGAAGTCAGCCACCAGGCAGGCACCTTCGCCCGCGCGCTGAGCGCATCCATCTACTTCCACAACCCGGAGCAGACCTTCCTCGGCGCCGGCCCTCTGCCGGACGCCAACCTGCCCGCCGCACTGGCGCGGGAAGCCAATTCGGCGCTGATCCAACGCCTGGTGCCTGAGCAGGACGTGACCTTCAAGGCCAGCCGCCCCGCTCCAGCGCAGTCGGCTGGGCCAGCCTGGCTGCCGGTGTCGGTGGATCCACTCAGTGGCAAGCCCTCGCTGCATCTGCGCCAGGTCGCCAGCAGCGACGCCGGCCCGTTCGCGGTATTCATCGCCTCCTACCCGCTGGAACTGGTCACCCCGCTGCTCGACGCCTCGCAGGTAGACGAGTTCTGGATAATCGCCAATGCCGATGGCGAATTGTTTCTTGGCAACAGCCAACCCGGTGCCGCAGAGCTGACGCGTCTGCCCATCGCGCGTTGGGCTGGTGCAGCGCCGCCGGGCAACAAAGGCCGGTTCGAAAACAAGGATGGGCGCTTCGTCGCCACCGAGATGATTTCAAGCGCCAATGCGGGTTGGCAACTGATCCACACCTTCTCCTGGCGGACGATCCTCGCTGCGCTATGGCCCACCCTGCTGGCCTACGTTGCGGCGATGCTGCTCGCTATCACCATTGTGTGGGCCGCGCTTCTGCTGATCGACAGAAAGGTATTCCGCCCCGGCTATGTGCGTTCAGAGCGGATCGTGGAAAGCGAGAACCTGAACCGGACCATGGTGGAAGCAGCGCCGTCCGGCCAGGCCCTGCTCTCCCTGGCCAGCGGCGAGGTGTTGCTGAAGAACGCGGTGATGACCGGCTATGCGCAGCAGCTGCCGACTGTTGCGGTACCGTTGCACCAGCAGTTTCTGGACGCGTTCCATCGCCACGGTGCTGGCACGGTCGCCTCGCCCGGCATTGAACTTGCGGTCCAGACCGAAGACGGCAATGAGTGTGCGCTGCTGGTAAGCATCGTCCCAACCAAGTACCACGGGGAGGATGTGCTGCTATGCAATTTCACCGACATCACCCTGCGCAAGAAGGTGGAGCAGGAACTGCAGAATGCCCGCGCCGCTTCGGAAGCCGCCAACCAGGCCAAGTCGACTTTCCTGGCAATCATGAGCCACGAGATCCGCACGCCGATGAATGCCATCCTCGGCAACCTGGAGCTGCTGGAACGGACCTCATTGGACGCCCCGCAGCGCAGCCGACTGCACGCTGTCACTTCGTCTTCCGCTGCCTTGCTGAACATCATCAACGACATTCTGGACTTCTCCAAAGTGGAGTCCGGGCAGATGACGGTCGAGTCGATACCCATCGACCTGAGGCAAATCGCGCAGCAATCGATTGCGATGTTCACGCCGATGGCGCACGCCAAAGGGCTGGCCGTCGATCTGATCGTTGATGATGCGCTGCACCCGCATTACCTGGGCGACCCCACCCGCCTGCGCCAGATCATGTTCAACCTGATCAGCAACGCCATCAAGTTCACCGAAACCGGCGACGTACTGGTCGAACTCTATCTGCAGGATGACGGCAATCCCGATTCCGCCCTTGTGCTCGGGGTGAGCGACACCGGCATCGGCATGACGGCGGAGCAGCGCGAATCCCTGTTCAGTACCTTTTCCCAGGCCGATTCAACCATCGCCCGGCGCTACGGTGGCACCGGCCTCGGGCTTGCGCTGTGCAAGCGGCTGGCCGAACTGATGGGCGGCACCATCCAGGTCAGGAGCGAACCCGGCAAGGGCAGCACGTTCATGGTGAACCTGCCGCTGCAACCCGCCAGCGGGGAGATGCTGGCAGATGTCGCGCCAGCGGCCGTCGTTGTTCAGACGGGTGCCGCGCTGCATGTGCTCGTGGTCGACGACCACCCCGCCAACCGGAAACTGCTGCAGATGCAGCTGGAGACCCTGGGCTGCAGCGCCGACACCTTCGAAGACTGCGGCGCGGCAATTGCCGCCTTCACCCAACAGCATTACGACCTGATCCTCACCGATCTCAACATGCCCGGCATGGACGGCTACACCTTCGCCAGCTGCCTGCGTAACCGCAAGGTAGCCACGCCGATCATTGCGGTCACCGCGCATGTTTCCGACCGTGACCGGCAGCGCAGCCAGGAAGCCGGCATCAACCGCATCCTCATCAAACCGGTATTGCTGGAAACCCTGCAGAACGCCTTGTCGCAGATTTCGGACAGCGCTCCGTCAGCCGACAGCGGGCGCGGGCGCGTCGATATCAGTCGCGGCCCGCTTCCCGACGAGGTACATGCGCCATTGCTCGCCTCACTGGACGAGTCGCTCGTTGCCATCAGGCACGCACTGCAGCCAGCGCTGGGCGCATCACCGACAATGACCCGCGAACATCGTGCCGACATCATCGGCAAGCATCTTCACTCACTGCGCGGCGCCTTTGCGTTCATCCACGAAGCAGACATCGCCGGCAGATGCGCGGCAATGGAAGCACTGCTGGAACAACAGCGTCTGAGCGAGCTGGAAGTGGCACTCACCGAATTCGATGCCCTGGCCCACGCCGCCTTGGCGCGCAGGCAGCAATGACCTGCCGTTGTCAGCAGAAGCGGATCACCATGCTCACGGGTAGCTGAGTGTGAAGGTCGCCCGTCCATTCGCAGTGCCCGGTTCAATGACTGCCGCCGTCTGCAGGTAACGTGCCGTCAACGGAATGCGGAACAAACCATTGCCAGCATGCCCGGCAGACCATTGATTGATTGCGCCCACCGCAGAAGAGTCCGGCCCGAATTTCAGCACCTGGTCATCCTTGAGCACCTGGATCGCTACACCCTTGGCACTGGACGCCGCGCTCAGCGCCATCCGGTCGCTGCGGTTGAGGGGATTGCCCGCATCGGTGATCGTTGCCGCAACCTGCAGCAAGCCCGCCGCATGGCCGCCACCGCACATCAGATCGATGGAGAACGGCCTTGCGGGCGAGGAACTACCCACACCATCGAATGCACTGACCTGAACATTGCCCAGAAACGCGTCTACGGCCGGTGTCGCCACCTTGCAGGTTGGTTTTTGCGGCGAAATGGTCACCGCGCTCCTTAAACGTACCGACCACCACTTGAATCCATCCGCTGCAGGAACCGAGGCTTTAAGCACCTCGCCCTGCAGCGTGCCGGAACCGGTGATGTCGCCGATCTTGATGATCTCCAGGCTCAGGTAGCTCAGGTTGGGAGGCCAGATATCTCGTCCGTAAAGATACGTGCGCGGATAAAACTGACCCGTTCCGTACCCTATACGTAGGCCTATTCCGGCAATGCCGGTCGTGTGGATGTTCTGGCCAACGTCAACACCGGTAGTTACCTCCCATATCGTCAAGGTACCCTCCGGGGCCACGTTCTCGCAGGTAATGGAGGTGGGCTGTTGCAGCTCGAACCATCCGGATCGCTTTGCCAGAACGGTTCCGTCGGGCACATCCGGATCGATGGTTACAGTGGAAAGGCCGCCAACGTAGGTCAAGGCAGGTTCGCCCGTATCCGACTTGCAGGTGATCGCGGCCCAGGCACTGGATGGCAGTGCCGTCGTCGCCAGCAAAGCGGCGAGCAGAACGGGAAACCAACCTCGGACATTCATATCGAATCTGCTCCTTTCGGGGGTTATTCGGTTGCTGCCGGTGCCTCACGTGGCCCAACAGGCGCAACAAAGAGGGCTCTCCGCTCGACAATGACTGCGCGGACCTGCGCGTGACCAACAAGGCAGGTGTGAACACCACGCAGCACATCACTAGCTGGCGCTGCTCGCCCGACACCTGCCCGCAAAGGCTGCGGATTCGTCCATGACCACGCAACAAAGCGTAGGCGGCGGCCGGATTGACCGACATAAGACAAGTCCCAAACCGAGTTGATAACGCTGCGACCCGTCCGAGCGCCGGCGTGAATTCACGACAGCACTGGCCACGCGTTCCTCCGTAAAAACCGCCACGCAAGGGCTGACAGCGCCATCGCAGCGATGGTGCTCATCGAGCATCCCCGACGCATCGCCACCACTGGCGCATGCAGCGCTGCCAGACCGCCTAGCGACAGGCCTGCTGGACCCGATTGTCCCAGCCGCTGGACATGGCGAAGTCACGCTTCAACCCGGCTTTGGCGTAGGCCTTGTCGCGCGCCACCCGCGTACGCTCACAGACGTCCTGGGGCCGCGGTGCCACCGCTTGCCGTCGCAGGTTGCGCGTAGCGGCCCCGTTTCTGCCCCGCGGCCCCTGCCGCAACTGCTCACGCAGCACTTCAAGACGCGCCAGCGCTGCCGCGTCCACCGCTTCGGGCGTCGCGCGCCATCGCTTCAATTCCCTGCCGATGCAGGGTTCGGACTGGTAGACGACTGCGCCGCCCGTCGCGCACTTGTAGACCGCAGGCCCAGCCGGCGCGGCCACGGCTGCAATCAGCAGCAGACAGGAAAGCGTGTGCACACCGGATGCCTTGTTCAGCCCTCTCAGCACCCAAGCTGACAGGATCGCGGCATCACCGCAGCCAGCGATCACGAAGTTGCTTTGTCAGGCTTCGCCTTTTCATCGGCAACCCGCAGAACCGGCTTCATCAGTCCAGTCTCATTGCATGAAGAAATTTCTTCACAAACTGCTTGCGGGAAAAAAGAAGGCCCGTTATGATTTCGTTCTCGGCAGCAACGCAACAACGCTTCACGGGGCCATAGCTCAGCTGGGAGAGCGCCTGCATGGCATGCAGGAGGTCAGCGGTTCGATCCCGCTTGGCTCCACCAAATCCGGACATTAGGCCGTCTGGATTGTCGACAATTTGATGAGTATAACGCGTCCCCATCGTCTAGAGGCCTAGGACATCACCCTTTCACGGTGGCGACCGGGGTTCGAATCCCCGTGGGGACGCCATTCATCAGGTACAAACGGACCCAGCCGTATCGGGTCTTTTTTTATCGGAGCAATCTTCCCAAAAGATTGCACGGAAGAAGAAAAAGCTTCCAATTCGATAAAAAGCCGCTATAATGGCGGGCTAGCAACAACGCGGGGCCATAGCTCAGCTGGGAGAGCGCCTGCATGGCATGCAGGAGGTCAGCGGTTCGATCCCGCTTGGCTCCACCAATTCAGGCATTAGGCCGTCTGAATATACAATTTGAGTTTTAAAGATTACGCGTCCCCATCGTCTAGAGGCCTAGGACATCACCCTTTCACGGTGGCGACCGGGGTTCGAATCCCCGTGGGGACGCCAACTTTAGAAAGCTCCGAGCAATCGGAGCTTTTTTTTGTCTGTTGTTTGAAGCAGCAATGCCCTGCCCGCTCAACCCGTACCAGGCGATTCGTTATTCGATCCGGTCCTTCAGCGGCGCTGCATCCAATCAAGCCGTTTCGAGCACCTGACCGCCAACACCAACGTGCGGAATGGCCCGCATACGCGAATCATCCATGGCATTGCCGACCACATCTGCTGCCCACCACGAGTCGCCGTTTTACGCTGGATGAGTTCGACTGACCGATTGTCCTGGGCGCGCATCCAGGCATCTCCATGCCGGCCGCAGCCAACCTCAGCAACACAGGGCGAACGGATAAGCCCAGCAGGCAGCAGCGCACACAACTGCCCAACCATCATCGACAGCACACCTGCTGCGCCAACATACTTCCCCCAGCTGCCATCCAGCAGCCACACGGGGAATTCGATGAACAAGAAAGCACTCGCCATCTTGCTGGCTGGAGCGCTGTTGTCTTTTGGCGGCACGACAATGCACGCCCGTCATCTGTTTGCCGAACGCCCGCAAGCACCCGATCCGTCCAGCGGCAAGTCAATCGAGTTCAAGGTCAAAGGATCCGACCGGATTGTTTTCATCACGCGGCGCGACAGGATTCAGCACTGGTCGATCCTGGGCTTGGGCGCAGCGTTGTTCCTGCTGGGCGCCAAAGGCGGTGCGCTGCAACGCAGCCAGGATGCATAGCTGGGAACGCGGTCCATTGGCCATCACCTGGTGCGCACCGCACGTCCTGCGAGAACAGTGAGCTCAAAGGCTGGAGGGCAGTCGAGTGCCCGGTGACAACTTCTCGGTTGAAGAAGTCGCTCTCATCGGTGTGGCATATGGATGCATTGCCGGGAAAGCCCCTGCCGAGCATGGCTCGGCACTACACGCTGCGCGATTGGGCTCCTGGATCCATGCACGCGGGCCGCACCGGCAGGCCAAATTCCAGACAAAGAAAAAGGCACCTAAGTGCCTGTTTTCTCTGGTGCCGAAGGGGGGACTCGAACCCCCACGCTTTTAAGGGCGGCGGATTTTGAATCCGCTGCGTCTACCGATTCCGCCACTTCGGCTGGCAGGAGCGGAATTATAGCGGAGCTTTCATCACTTGGGCATACCTTGGCTGAAAATATTTGTGTAATACCTGTTTCGGCGAGTGGCTATACTTCATCCGGGTTTGATACAGGGGCAAACGATGGGCTCACTCGAAGGTACGAGGGTGCTGGTCGTGGAGAACGACGAGTTGAACGCCATGCTGCTGCAGATGCAGCTGGAGATCGAAGGCATGCAGGTGGACGGCGTCGCCGCCTCGGTCAGTGCTGCGCTGAAGATGATCGATGAGCTGCAGCCACAAGTGGTGTTTCTGGACTATTGGCTGGCAAGCAATGAAAACAGCAGCGCGGTTGCCGAATGCCTGAGGCAACGCGGCACGCCTTTCCTTGTTGCGACCGGGATGGATATCAATCAACTACCCGACGTATTCGACGCCGGGGTAAAGCTGTCCAAGCCCTATACCAGCAGCGACCTCAGCCAGGCACTGCAGCGCGCTCTTGCTCCGGCTTGAGTTTGTGGGAGCGGCATAAGCCGCGAAGCAGACAATGCTGAAACATCGGGCACCATGTGGCCCGATGACGTATCTGCTTCGCGGCTTACGCCGCCCCTACACCCACACTGCTCTGACTCAGCTACCGCGCTTGGCCCGTGCAAACGCATCGGCCAATGCGCTATTGGCCGGTGCCGCAGCTGCGGCCGGTCGGCCGCCACCATTGCCTGCATTGCGCTGGCCGCGCTGATCCCTGTCGCGCCCCGCGCCAGCAGCACGCCCCTGCCCTGCAGCCCGCTCGTCACGCTCGGCTTTTTTCGCCGGCGCAGGCGCATCTTCCAGACGCCGGGTCAGGGCAATGCGCTTGCGCGGCACGTCCACCTCCAGCACTTTGACCTTGACGATATCGCCGGCCTTGACCACATCGCGCGGGTCTTTGACGAAGGTATCCGCCAACGCGGAAATATGGATCAGACCATCCTGGTGCACGCCGATATCAACAAAGGCGCCGAACGCGGCGACGTTGCTGACCACGCCTTCCAGGATCATGCCTTCGCGTAGATCCTTGATGTCCTCGATGCCCTCGGCAAAGCGCGCCGCCTTGAACTCGGGGCGCGGATCGCGGCCGGGCTTTTCCATTTCCTTGAGGATGTCGCGCACGGTCGGCACACCGAACTTGTCGTCGGTGAACTGCTCGGCTTTCAAACCGCGCAGGTAGCTGCCGTCGCCCAGCAATGCCTTGATAGGCCGCGCCGCGGCGGCGACGATGCGCTCAACCACCGGATAGGCTTCCGGGTGCACGGCTGAGGCGTCCAGCGGCTCATCACCATCGGCGATGCGCAGGAAGCCGGCGCATTGCTCGAAGGTCTTCTCTCCCAGCCGCGACACCTTGAGCAGATCCTTGCGGCGCTTGAACGGGCCGTTCTCGTCGCGGTGGCGAACGATGTTCTCGGCCACCGTGGACGACAGACCGGACACACGGGTCAACAAGGCGGCCGATGCGGTGTTGACGAATACACCCACCGCGTTCACGCAGTCCTCCACGCGCGCGTCCAACGCCTTGGCCAGCCGGAACTGATCCACGTCGTGCTGGTACTGGCCCACGCCAATGGCCTTGGGCTCGATCTTGACCAGCTCGGCCAGCGGATCCTGCAGCCGGCGCGCGATGGAAACCGCGCCGCGCAGCGATACGTCCAGGCCCGGAAATTCCTTGGCCGCGAACTCCGAAGCCGAGTACACCGAGGCACCGGCCTCACTGACTACAACCTTCTGCAGCTTGGGATTGGCACAGGCAGCAATAGCCTCGCCCGCCAGCTTGTCGGTTTCGCGGCTGGCAGTGCCGTTGCCGATCGCGATCAGTTCAACGTTGTGCTTGATGCACAGCTGTTTGATCGTCTGCAGCGACTGCTCCCACTGCCGGCGCGGTTCATGCGGATACACCGTATCGGTGGCCAGCAGTTTACCGGTGGCATCGACCACGGCGATCTTGCAGCCCGTGCGGATGCCCGGATCCAGGCCCAGCACCGCCTTCGGTCCAGCGGGCGCGGCCAGCATCAGATCCTTGAGGTTGTCGCCGAATACCGTGATCGCCTCGGCCTCGGCTTTCTCGCGGGCCTGGTTGAACAGGTCCAGCAACAAATGCATATGCAGCTTTGCGCGCCAGGTCAGACGGCAGGCATCCAGCAGCCAGCGGTCGGCCGGCCGTTCCTTGCTGGCGATGCCGGCGCTGCGTGCCACCCGGCCTTCTGCGTATTGATGACCGGCTTCGGCATCACTGCCCGGGTCCAGCTCAAGAAACAGGAACTCCTCGCGGCGCGCGCGGAACAAGGCCAGCAAGCGGTGCGAGGGAATCTTTGCAAGCGACTCGGCATGGTCGAAGTAGTCGCGGTACTTGGCACCTTCTGCTTCCTTGCCCTCGGCAACACGGGCACGGATGATGCCGTTGTCGGCCAGCCAGCTGCGCAGTTCGCCAACCAGCGCAGCGTCCTCGCCCCAGCGCTCCATCAGGATTGCGCGCGCGCCTTCCAGTGCAGCCTTGGTATCAGCGACGCCCTTTTCGGCATCAACGAAGCCGGCCGCGTAGACCTGCGGGTCCAGCATCGGATCGTTGAGCAGGCCATCGGCCAACGGCTCCAATCCTGCCTCGCGCGCAATCTGCGCACGCGTGCGGCGCTTGGGCTTGTAAGGCAGGTAAAGATCTTCCAGCCGCGATTTGGTATCGGCAGCCATGATCTCGCCACGCAGCACGTCATTGAGCTTGCCCTGCTCTTCAATGCTGGCCAGCACCGTGCTGCGGCGGTCTTCCAGCTCGCGCAGGTAGCTGAGCCGGGTTTCAAGATTACGCAACTGGGTATCGTCCAGACCGCCGGTTACTTCCTTGCGGTAGCGGGCAATGAACGGGACGCTGGCGCCTTCATCCAGTAATGCGATGGCGGCCTTGGCCTGGGCGGACTGTGCGCCGATCTCGTCGGCGATTGTCTGCGCGATCTGCTGCGCGAGCTTGATGTCTTGCATTGCCGGTGCGGTAGCCACGTTGACGGGAGCTGCCATTCTGGCAATGCGCGGGGCTGGGGGAAAGCCGTTGACAGCACGCGCCGGACCTGTCGCCGACGCGTGCGCCTGAATACTCAGGCCAAGTGCTGATTCAGCCGCTGGCTGGCGATGTCCTCACGCAGGTCTTCCAGCACCATGACGCGCATCGGCACTCTGCCGCTCACGCTCATCATCCGTTCGACGTAAATTTCCGGGCCATGCTCGGTATCTGCGCGGGTTTTGCTGAAGCCGTAGGGCAACACACCCTTATCGCCATCCTTGCTGCCACCGATATAAAGAACAATTGCCATGGTGGTTCGTACTCCTGTTGGATCTGTTTGGATCTGTAACAGGGGTAACGATACGCGGGGACACGTTACAGAGTTGTACACAAAAGGTTGGCGTTTGATGTCAGCGTTCAGCACAGCGCCATCACAGGTTTTTCAGCTGCGCGTAGGCCACCAGCCACGGCCCAGCATCGCGTAGCGGTCCGCCGCGCGCTCGAACGGATTACGCACGCTCACACCACCGCACAACAGGTACACCGGCAGGAACAAGGGCCCCAGTACCAGGTACTGGAAGACATGCGCACGTTCGTGGTCACCCAACCGCACGCGCGGATGTTGGCAGCGGCCAGCGCGGTGTTCGTAGGTCAGGCACAGGCCGTCCAGATCGTCGCCGGTGTGCAGGATCACCATGCCGAAGGTGATCGCCCCGCCCGGCCCCCAAGGCCAGCGCCGGAATACCAATGCGCACTCGCTGCTGCTCCACCGCGCGCGCGCGCCAGCAACGCATCCCAGCCCGCCGGCGATCAAACCGATCAGGGTATTGGGCGAGGTCCATAGACCGCCCAGAATGCGCAGCCACAGCGGCGGCATTGAAAGCTGCATCCGCTTCAGGCCGGCGAGACAACTTTGGCGGGCACAGCCTGCATCAGCCGGCCGGCGCGCGCAGGCGCCGCAGCTGCTGCAGGAACCAGGCCGAGGCGTCCTGCTCGGGCACGCCCGCACAGGAAACCCGATAGGCCTTGCCGCTCATGCTGCTGCGGCTGGCGGCACGGTCAATGAACTGCTCGCTGTTGTCGACCATGTCGCGCTTGAGCAGATAGTCGTACTTGCGTTGCAGGTGCCCACGCGCGGCCGCACCTTCATACCAGGTGCCATTGCGCTGGAAGCGGCAGCCCGAGCTTTCCAGGGCCTGCATCAAGCCATTGATCTCGCGCTGGGTGGCGGCACTGGGTGCAGCGCTGGCCGGGGCGGCAATGGCAGCCAGTGCAACTGCGAGCAAAAGATTGCAGAGTTTTCTCATGTGCGTTCGCTCAACCAGTCATTGATGGCGCCCGGCACTTCGCGCTGGGCGCGCCCGGAAACATAAATACCGATATGGCCGCCTCGGAAACCCAGCTCGGTGTAATCCGCGCTGCCCACCTGCGCCTGCATCGCCCGCGAAGCAGCCGGCGGCACCAGGTGATCCTGTTCGGCATAGATGTTCAGGATGGGCATCTGCAGTTGCGCCAGATCCACCGGCTCCTCACCAATGCGGATGCTGCCGTGCATCAGCCCATTGCCTTGATAGAACTGCTTGACGAACTGGCGGAACGCCTCGCCGGCAAGATCGGGTGAATCGAAGATCCACTTCTCCATGCGCAGGAAGTCTTCCAGCGCCTGCTTGTCGTCGAGGATGTCCATCAAGCCGACGTACTTCTGCACGTTCAAGCGGAACGGCTTGAGCATCAGGTAGCTGGCATTCATCAGGTCGGCCGGGATATTACCCAGCGTATCGACGAACAGGTCCACATCCACATGCCGTGCCCAGTGCGAGAGCATGTTGTCGGCGGTATGGAAGTCCACCGGCGTCACCATGGTGATCAGGTTCTGCACCTTGTGCTGGCGCAGGGCGGCATAGCAAAGGGCGAACACGCCGCCCTGGCAGATGCCGAGCAGGTTGACCGGCGCACCATCGCGCTGCGCGCGCAGGTGATCAACAGCACCATCGATGTAGCGCAGCAGATAGTCCTCCAAGGTCAGGAAGCGCTCGGAGCGATCCGGGTATCCCCAGTCCAGCACGTAAACGTCCTGGCCCAACGCCAGCAACTTCTGCACCAGCGAGCGGCCGTCCTGCAGGTCAACCATGTAAGGACGATTGACCAACGCGTAGACGATCAACAAAGGCGGCTTGCTGGTGTCGGCCTGGTCATTGACGAAGCGATAAAGCTTGACCTTGCCATCGCTCCACACCTCCTGGCGCTCGGTGAAGCCGTAATCCACGTCTTCCACGCCGGGCAACAGCTTCAGGCCATCAACCAGCTTGCGCTGCCACTGCAGGGTTTCCTGCAGCAGATCGTCATTGCCAAACCCGAGCGGACCCTTCATTTCGCTTTCCCGCGACGCGCCGGTGCCGGCTTGGTTGCAACGGCTGCCTTCCTGGCGACTGGCTTCCTGGCTGCGGCCTTGCTCGCTGCAGCTTTGGGCGGCACGTTCTTCGCAGCCTTCTTGGCGACTGCCTTCAACGGCTTGCCTGGAGCTGGTTTCACTGGCTTCGCAGCCGCCTTGCGGGGAGCGCCCGCCGCAGCTGCTGCGGCCGACTTTGCAGCTGTAGCCTTTGTTGCTTTTTCCGCTTTGCCCGTCGCTGCCGGCTGTGCGGTAGCGCTGACCGGCTGGGTTGCCGCGATCAAGCGCCGAACCTGCCGTTCCAGTTCGGCAATACGACGATGCGCGGCATCCATTTCAGTTCGCGTCGGAACGCCCATGGCGTCGCAGGCACGCTCCAGCTCGCTTTGCGAGGCCGCGCGCAAACGCATCTGCGCGTTGGCCAGCTCGCCATAGATACGCTGGAAATCCTCGGACAGCGCCACCTTGGCATAGGCCTCTTCGGCCGCATCGATCCACAGATCGAACATCGCCCGCGCACTGGTCAGCTGGCTGCCCGGTACTTCGTGCTCGCCCAGCTTGGCTTCGAAACGCTTGAATGCATCTTCCAGAACCTCGCGGATCGTATCCACATAGGCTTCTGCACGGGCTTGGTATTCCTGCTGGGTTTTCAGCAGTGCCTGCCAACGCGCCTGATGCTCGCGGGCCGGCCCGAAGGCAGGCGCGTTCAACCAATCGGCGCCACCAAAGCCACTCTGCGCAGCTTTGGCGAACTCACGCAGCCAGGGCTGATCGTTCAGGGCATTACCGCCGCGTGCGGCACCCAACATCCACTGCAGCAGATCCTCACCCTGCCCTGCCTGCACTGCTTCCCGCCAAGCCCCGGCCACTTCCGCCGCCGAGGTGTCACGGCCGGCAAAGCGCGCGGCAACCTGCTGCATCATGCCCAGCCAATCGCCGGCCTGGTGCTGGAAACGCGCCCCCAGTGCCTGTACTTCGGGGGGAGTGTCGGTGCTTACCAGGCGGGTCCACTGCGCGATGCTCTCGCGCCAGGGGAAGTCCGCGCCTGCTGCCGCAGCCGGGCCTTGCATGGACTGTGACCACGCATCCCAATAGCCGCGCATGCTGGCTTCAAAATCCGCATTGTCGTTGTTGCCTGGCGCCGCCATCGTCTACTCCCCGAATACCCGGCGATGATAGCAATGCGGCCGGCCTGCCGGCGTCAGGGCTTGGGAATGCGCAGGGTCTTGCTGATCATCAGCGAGCCGGACAGCGCAAACAGCAGGACCAGCGGATGCAGCTGCCACGGGCCCAGTTGCCAGCTGCCGCCCCATAGCGCCGGGCCGATCGCGTTGAAATGGGCAGCCAGGGCCAGCACGATCACCAGCGCCAGGCTGGTGGGAATGGGCGTGCCTTCGAAGTACGGCACCTTGTCCGATTCGCCGGCGATCTCTTCGGCGGTCACGTTGTAGCGCGCCAGGCGGCTGACGCCGCAGCACACGAAATAACTCAGGATCAGCCAGTCCCAACCGCCCTGCATGCCACAGGCATACGCCAGCGCCGCCGGCGCCACGCCAAAGGAAATGATGTCGGCCAGCGAATCCAGCTCGCGGCCCAGCGTCGATGAAGATTGCCGCCAGCGCGCAACCCGCCCATCGAGCGCATCGAAAATGAAGGCCAGTGGAATCAGCGCCATGCCAAACATCAAAAAGCCGCGCTGGCCGTCCTGCAGGAAGCGCATCGCCGCGAACACCGCGCCGGTGCCGCAGAACGCGTTGCCGAGGGTGAACCAATCCGCAAGCTGGAACTCACGGAGCATCGAGAAATGGCGTTTCATGGGAACTCACGGTGCATTGACCCGCACAGGGTACCGCGAGCAGCTGAATGCTGGACAGTACAGGCGCCAGGGCCGCCGAAGGCTACCCGCCCGCCCCTGAGGTCACCGGCCGGCTTGGCGGGCGCACCCCCGTTCACACACGATGGCTCCCAACCGCCACTGCGGGGATGCCGCAGCGCGGCAGGCACATAGCCTGCCGCCACCCGCACCCAGGCATTACAGGCGCGTATAGCACCACGATTGCATGCGCCCGTCGCGGTACGGCATCACCCCATGGAACGGCCGTGGATCCTGGTCGAACACCAGCGGCAGGAAGTGCCGGTCGCCTTCCCACAGCGGCAGGGATTCGAGCTGATCCACTGCAACCCATTCCAGCGTGCCTTCCGGGTTGGTTTCCATCGGCGTGCCGGTGTAGTCATCGATGACGAAGATGAAGGCGAACCAGTCCTCGCCGTTCTTGCCGAAGCCCGGCCAGCTGATGCTGCCGCGCAGACGGGTGGTGCCGCACTCGATGCCGGCCTCTTCACGGATCTCGCGATGCATGCAGGCAAGGATGTCCTCGTCGGTTTCCATCTTGCCGCCCAGCCCGTTGTACTTGCCCAGGTGCATATCACCGGGGCGGGTGTTGCGGTGGATCATCAAGGCCTTGCTGCCGTCGGCAGACAGTACGTAGCCGAGCGTGGCCATAATCGGGGTGTACGGCATAGCGACAACCGGAACCAGAGGGGCACGCAGTATGACCGATGCGCGGCGCAGGCCTCAGCCTGGCAGCACGTCCATGCGCCGCATCGGCACCACGGTATCGTCCACCCGTCGCAGCGTGGCCACGCTGTGGCCGCGTTCGGCCAGATATTCCAGCCATTTCCCAAGGAAGGTGTTCATGCGCATGCGATGGCTGATCAGCGCTTCCGGCGGCGGGTACATGCCCATCACGTCCTGCCAGCGCCGGCCCACGTAGCAATGCGTGGTTTCGGCCTGGCGTGCGTCGCGGTACAGGCGCACGAACGCTGAAGGGTCGGGCTCACCGGTGACCGGGTCGCACAGGTCATAGGTCAAACGCAGCTCCACCGTGTAGCGGTGGCATTCGATCACGTCCAGGCGCAGATCCAGGCCATCACCGATGCTGGACAGGTGGCTGCCTACATGCAGCCGGTCCGGTGCGAACAGCCGCATCAGGTGATCGTGGTTTTCCGCATACAAGCCCATCAACCAGCTCAGCCGGCTGAGCCTGGGGATGCGATCGATGCGGGAAAGTGCGCCTGCCATTGGCTGATCGTACACGCCGGGAGGTGTCGGGCGCAGCAACGACGATCCGTTGTAGTGCCGAGCCATGCTCGGCAGGGGCTCTACCAATGACCGTTGTAGTGCCGAGCCATGCTCGGCAAGGCCTCTACCAATGACCCAAGAGCATTGCAGGAGCACCATAAGCCGCGAAGCCTGCGTCAATGAAGCCGCTGGGCCAGCTGCAAATCCCGAGAACCATCAGCTTCGCGGCTTACGCCGCTCCCACAAAGCAAATCCTAAGGCCAACCTGGGTTTGCCGGTAACGCCTCTGCCGAGCATGGCTCGGCACTACCGGTGACCCAAGGTCATTGCAGGAGCGACGTAAGCCGCGAAGCCTGCGTCAGTGAAGCCGCAGGACCAGCTGCAATCCCGTTGAACCATCAGCTTCGCGGCTTACGCCGCTCCCACAAGGAAAATCCAAGGCCAATCTGGGTTTACCGGTAATGCCGCTGCCGAGCATGGCTCGGCACTACCGGTGATCTTTGCTTAGAACATCTCGCGCTGAAGGCTCAAGGTGCTCAGCACCTTGCTGGAAATCTCTTCGATCGAGGTGTGGGTGGTGCTCAGCGTTGGAATGCGCTCCATGCGGAACATGGTTTCGGCCGCGGTGACTTCGCGCTTGCAGGTCTCGAAGCTTGCATAGCGGGAATTGGGGCGCCGCTCCTGGCGGATCTGCTGCAGGCGTTCCGGATCGATGGTCAAGCCGAACAACTTGTTGCGATACGGGCGCAGACGCGGCGGCAGGCGGTCCTGCTCCAGATCCTCCTCGGTCAACGGGTAGTTGGCCGCGCGGATGCCGTAATGCAGCGCCAGATAGATGCAGGTCGGGGTCTTGCCGGCGCGCGATACCGCCACCAGCACCACATCGGCCTCGTCGTAGTTCACCGCGATGCCGTCGTCGTGACTCAGCGCGAAATTCATCGCATTGATGCGCCGGTGGTAGGTTTCGAAGTCGACCATGCCATGCGCCTGGCCCACCTTGGAGTGCCGGGCGGAGCTCAGTTCCTGCTCCAATGGCCCGATGAATGGGGCAAAGACATCCAATACCAGCGCCCCGCTCTCCTCCAGAATCATCCCCAGGCTGGAATCCACGCAGGAACTGACCACGATCGGGCGCACCTGGTAGCGCTCGCCAGCAGCGCGGATACGCGCCGCCGCCTCATGCGCCTTGTCGGCATCGTCCACGAAAGACATGCGATCAGTAACGAAACTGAAGCCATTGAACTGGGTCAACAGGCTGTGACCTACGGTTTCGGCGGTGATGCCGGTACCGTCAGAAACATAGAAAACCGGCCGGATTGCCGTCATGAGAGCTCCCTTCAGAATGTGATCCTGACCACAGGTCAAGCGTGATGGCCTAGCCTGTCCCGGAAAAGACAAGCACAAGACAAAGTATTGTCACAAGCTTGTGCGGCTTCGGTGTGCACTGCATCATATTGGCTTCTTCCTACGGACGTGGCCATCCCAAGCCCGCCACGGGCGATGGCCTCAACGGAGCATCGCGCTTGAACGAGAATATCCTGTGGTTGCATGAGCTGCGCTTGGCCGATCTGGCCCGCGTAGGTGGCAAGAACTCCTCGCTCGGGGAGATGATCGGCAACCTTGCCGGTCTTGGGGTGTCTGTCCCCGGTGGTTATGCAACCACCTCCGAGGCGTTCAAGGACTTCATTGCCCATAACGACCTGTCCAAGCGCATTTTCGACAAGCTGGCCACGCTGGACGTGGAAGATGTCGCCGCCCTGACCGTTGCCGGCAAGGAAATCCGCAACTGGGTGATCGACGCCCCGCTGCAGCCACAGCTGGACCAGGACATCCGCGCCGCTTACGAAAAGCTGAGCGCAGAGAACGGTGGCGGCGATATCGCCGTAGCCGTGCGCTCCTCGGCGACCGCCGAAGATCTGCCGGACGCCTCGTTCGCCGGCCAGCAGGAAACCTTCCTCAATGTCACCGGTGCCGACGACGTCGTGCACAAGGTCAAGGAAGTGTTCGCCTCGTTGTACAACGACCGCGCCATCGCCTACCGCGTGCACCACGGCTTCAAGCACGAAGACGTGTTCCTGTCCGCCGGCGTGCAGCTGATGGTGCGTTCGGGCGTAGGCTCCTCCGGCGTGCTGTTCACCCTGGACACCGAGTCCGGCTTCCGCGACGTGGTGTTCGTCACCTCCTCGGTCGGCCTGGGCGAGATGGTCGTGCAGGGCGCGGTCAATCCTGACGAGTTCTACGTCTACAAGCCCAGCCTGCATGCCGGCAAGCCGGCCATCCTGCGCCGTTCGCTGGGTTCCAAGGCCATCCGCATGGTCTATTCGGACGTCCCGGGCGAGCGCGTCAAGATCGAAGACACCCCGGCCGAGCAGCGCAACACCTTCTCGATCAGCGATGAGGACGTGCAGGAACTGTCCAAGCAGGCGCTGGTCATCGAAAAGCATTACGGCCGCCCGATGGATATCGAGTGGGCCAAGGACGGCGTCAGCGGCAAGCTGTTCATCGTCCAGGCCCGCCCGGAAACCGTGAAGTCGCGCGCCAAGGCCACCCAGATCGAGCGCTATGCGCTGCAGGAAAAGGGTGAAGTGATTGCCGAAGGGCGCGCAGTTGGCGCCAAGATCGGCGCTGGCGTGGCCCGCGTGGTCAAGTCGCTGGAAGACATGGCCCGCGTGCAGCCTGGAGACGTTCTGGTCGCCGACATGACCGACCCCGATTGGGAGCCGGTGATGAAGCGCGCGTCGGCGATCGTCACCAACCGTGGTGGCCGCACCTGCCACGCCGCGATCATCGCGCGTGAGCTGGGCGTGCCGGCCGTGGTCGGCTCGGGCAACGCTACCCAGCTGATCCAGGACGGCCAGGAAGTCACCGTCAGCTGCGCCGAAGGCGACACCGGCTTCATCTACGCCGGCAAGCTGGCCTTCGACCGCACCACCACCGATCTGGGCAACATGCCGCCGGCACCGTTGAAGATCATGATGAACGTGGCCAACCCGGAACGTGCCTTCGACTTCGGCCAGCTGCCGAACGCCGGCATCGGCCTGGCCCGTCTGGAAATGATCATCGCCAGCCACATCGGCATTCACCCGAATGCGCTGCTGGAATACGACCGTCAGGATGCCGCCACCAAGAAGAAGATCGACGAGAAGATTGCCGGCTACAAAGACCCGGTGAGCTTCTACGTGGACCGTCTGGCCGAAGGCATCGCCACCCTGACCGCCTCGGTTGCACCGAACCCGGTGATCGTGCGCCTGTCGGACTTCAAGTCCAACGAGTACGCCAACCTGATCGGCGGCAACAACTACGAGCCGCACGAGGAGAACCCGATGATCGGCTTCCGCGGCGCCAGCCGTTACGTTGACCCGAGCTTCTCCAAGGCGTTCGCACTGGAATGCCAGGCTGTGTTGCGCGTGCGCAACGAAATGGGCCTGGACAACCTGTGGGTGATGATCCCGTTCGTTCGCACCCTGGAAGAAGGCCGCAAGGTCGTCGAGGTGCTCGCTGCCAACGGCCTGAAGCAGGGCGAGAACGGCCTGAAGATCATCATGATGTGCGAAGTGCCGTCCAACGCACTGCTGGCTGATGAGTTCCTGGAAATCTTCGACGGCTTCTCGATCGGCTCCAACGATCTGACCCAGCTGACCCTGGGCCTGGACCGCGATTCCTCGATCGTCGCGCACCTGTTCGACGAGCGGAACCCGGCAGTCAAGAAGCTGCTCTCGATGGCGATCAAGAGCGCGCGTGCCAAGGGCAAGTACGTCGGCATCTGCGGCCAGGGCCCGTCCGATCACCCGGATCTGGCCGAATGGCTGATGCAGGAAGGCATCGAGTCGGTGTCGTTGAACCCGGACACCGTGGTCGACACCTGGCTGCGCCTGGCCAAGCTGAAAGCCAATAGCTGATCGAGCTGTTGATGCATGACGACAAAACCCCGCCTTGGCGGGGTTTTGTTTTTCTGCAAGGCGACGACGATTTTGGCTGCTTTTGTGGGAGCGGCATAAGCCGCGAAGCTGGTAGTGCCTGAAGACCGCAAAAGCCAACCCCTCCCCAACCCTCCCCTTTGCTGCGCAAAAGGGAGGGGGCAGAGCTGTAGGAGCGGCGTAAGCCGCGAAGCCACAGATCAATCAGGTCACAGGCATGCCGGTGATTTCAGCATTGCCAGCTTCGCGGCTCACGCCGCTCCTACAAACAAATGCCGCTGCTGCAAACCAATGCCACCCCTACAATCGGGTGCTAGCTGCTCACACCAGCTCCGCCGCTGCAGCCACCACATCGGCATCACCCGGCAACACCAGCAAGGCTGCACCGGCCAGAGGCGTAAAGGTGTCCACGCCGGTTACCCGCCGCAGCGGCACCTGCGCAAGCCCGGCCTCCACCAATGCAGTGATCACACCCTCGCCCACCCCGGCGCTGTGGCGGCCTTCGTCGAGCACGATGATGCGCTTGGCCCCCTTGGCCTGTGCGGCGATATAGCTGGCATTGAGCGGCACCAGCCAGCGCAGGTCCACCACCCGTACCTTCCAGCCATGCTGCTGCTCGATGGCCTTGGTCGCGCGCAGCGCCATCGGCACGCCATTCCCATAACTGATGATCAGCAGGTCGTCATTACCCTCGCCATAGACCCGGCCTTCGCCCAGCACCAAGGCCTGATCCGGCGCCGGGTACGGGAACAACCACTGCCCATCACCGGCGGTGTAAAGGTCCTTGGTCATGTACAACGCGATCGGCTCAAGGAACACGCTGACCCGCCCATCCACCTTGGCAAGGGCGGCGAGCGTACGCAGCATTGCCGCGGCGTCATCGCCGCGCGACGGGCAGCCGACCACCAACCCGGGAATATCGCGGATGGCGGTGATCGAGTTGTCATTGTGGAAATGCCCGCCAAAGCCCTTCTGGTACCCCAGCCCGGCGATGCGGATCAGCATCGGGTTGCGGTATTGGTCATTGGAGAAGAACTGCAGCGAGCAGGCCTCGCCGCGCACCTGATCGATGGCGTTGTGCAGATAGGCCAGGTACTGGATTTCCGGCAGCGGCAACATGCCCATGTTGGCAAAGCCCTGGGCCATGCCCAGGATCATGGTTTCGTCGAGCAGGGTATTGAACACCCGGCGCGGACCGAAGGCCTTCTGCAGCCCCTTGGTAACCGTGTACACGCCGCCTTTCTGCGCCACATCCTCGCCGAACAGCAGGGTCTCCGGATACTTGGCGAACAGATCGTGCAGCGCCTGGTTGATCTGTACGGCCAGATGTTTGGCCGGTTGATTCTCCGGCAGGCCGGCCTCACTGCCGAACACCTGCAGACGGCGCTCGGCATGGTCCGCACGGGTCGCCTCGGCCTGCACCTTGTCCGGCGTATACGGCGCCAACGGTCCAATCACATCCTGCAACTCGGTCAGACGCGGGCGCTTGTCGGCGTCCTCGGCGGCGGCGAAGCAGCGTTGGCGGGTGTGCTCGTACAAGGCCAGCACCTCGGTTTTGTCCATCAGACCCGACTCGATCGCGATCTGCGCCGAGCGCAGCAGCGGATCGCCCGCTTCCACCGCGCACAGTTCCTCCAGGGCCCGCCATTCGATCTCGAAATCGGTGCCGGCATGGCCCATCAAGCGCGTGGTGCGCAGATGCAGGAAGGTTGGCCGCCGCGTACGCCGGCAATGCTCCACGGCGCGCTGTACGTCGGCGTAGCCCGTGGCCAGATCCAGACCGTCGGCCTGGAAGTAGTCCAGCCCCGGCCGCTGCCGGAAGCTTTCACCAATCCAGCCCGCAGGCGTCTTTACCGAAATACCGATGCCATTGTCCTCGCAGACGAACAGCACCGGCGCCGGCAGCTTCTGGAAGCTGCTCCAGGCTGCGGCATTGAATGCGGTCTGCGCGGTAGCGTGGTTGGCCGAGGCATCGCCGAAGGAACAGATGGTGATGCTGTCATCGGGAATCGGCAGGCCCTGCCCCAGCCGTTTGCCGGCTTCAATGGCCATCGCCGTGCCCAGCGCCTTGGGCAGGTGCGAGGCGATGGTCGAGGTCTGCGGCAGCACCCACAACGGCTTGCTGCCCCATACCTTATGGCGGCCGCCGCTGGCCGGGTCATCCTTGCTGGCCGCAAATGACAGTGCCGAATCCATCACCGGGTCCATGCCCGGCAACTTGCGGAAACGCTCGGCCATGAAGCCGCCAGAACGGTAATGCAGGAAGGCCGGATCGGTGTGCCGCGCAGCCCGCGCCACCATCGCATTGCCTTCGTGGCCGGACGAGCCAATCGTGTAGAAGACCTTGTTCTGCACCCGCAACACGCGCGCCATCAAATCCAGATGTCGGCTTATCAGCTGCGACTCGAACACTTCACGGAAGCCCTGCGCATCCAATGCACTCCCGGGCAGAACCGGCGCCGCCGGCTGCGGGCCCTGGTCCGGGCCCGGCGCCAGCGCACTGACGAATTCAATGAAATTGGTGTCGCAGATCTCGGCGCGGTTCAAGCCCTTCATACGGGCCGGGATGGGATTCGGTACACGAGCAAACATGCAGACAGGCTCCACAGCAAACAAGTGATGGGACGGAATCAGGCGTCAAGCAAGGATGGTCACGCGGCGAGTATCGGCAGGAAGCCGGGCTGGGCCTGCACCGCCTGCAGCCAGCGCTGGATGGCCGGATACGGCGCCAGGCCGATGCCACCGTCTTCGGCGACCGCGGTATAGGCAAACAAGGCGATATCGGCCACGCCATAGTCGGGGCCGGTAAACCAGGGATTGTTCTGCAGGTGGCGTTCCATCACCGCCAGGGCAGCATGGCCACGCTCGCGCAGGCCGGGCAGTTCATCGCGGCGCGCCGAGTCGGCAGGCGTCCAGATGCTGATAAAGCGGGCGACGGCGATATAGGGTTCGTGACTGTATTGTTCGAAGAACATCCATGACAGCGCCTGCGCCCGCTGCCAACCATCGGCCGGCAGGAACGGCGTGCCTTCGGCCAGCCAGAACAGGATGGCATTGGATTCGGCCAGCACCCGCCCGTCGGAGCGCTGCACCAGCGGCACTTTTCCGTTGGGATTGAGTGCGAGGAATTCGGGGGTGCGGGTCTGGCCTTGCGCACTGTTCACCTCGACCCAGTCGTAGCGCGTGCCCAACTGCTCCAGCAGCAACCTGACTTTATGGCAGTTGCCCGACGTGGACATGCCGTACACCCGCAACCCCGCACCCGTAACGCTCACCGATCCACTCCCCGCTACCGACTGGCAGACGACAGCGTCCATCTGAACGGATCACGGGTGCTCCGGTAAAGCTGCGACCGCAGCAAAAACCCCGCTCAGCGGCGCGCCATCCACGCCTGCCGGGATTGCCCCCACACATCCACCTCGATATCGGCCGGTGCCGGCAGCCGCGCCTGGCGCAGCAGCTCCGCACCAAGCTTGCGCGCCACCGCTACCGAGTTGACGTTGGCCGGAACGATCGTATGAATCACTTCCTGCCAACCCAGCGCATCGAATGCCCAATCCATGCTCGCCCGCGCCGCCTCGGGCGCGTAACCGCGCCCCCAGAATTCCGAAGCGATGCCCCAACCCACTTCTGTCCCCGGCCACCCATGCGGCTGCCAGGGCCCGACCCGGCCAACCCAGCGCCCGCTGCTTTTTTCGATCACCGAGAACATCGAATAGCCGAGCAGCTGCCAGCTACCGGTCAGCGCCGCCAGGCTGCGCCACGCCACCGAGGGCACCTGCACGCCGCCCAGATGCTGCATGGTCACCGGGTCGGAACAGAACGTGGCGAACGCGTCGAAATCCGCTGCAGTCGGTGGCCGCAGCAACAGGCGCTCGGTTTCCAGTTGAAGATCAAAAATGCTCATCGGCACTCCAATGGAACAGGATCACGAAGACGCCGAGCTTGCGCTGAGCCGCCGAAAGGGTCAAACCCACGGCCGACGGTAACCGGGGAGGAGCGCTGCATCTTCCTGGGCCAACTCACTGCCACTTGTTTGTGGGAGCGGCGTAAGCCGCGAAGCTGACATTGCCCGCTCACTACCGGGCCACCCGCCGCGCTTGATGGGATGCGTGCTTCGCGGCTTACGCCGCTCCCACAAACAATAAATCCGCCACCAGCCCTGTAGCCCAACAACCCAGAAGGCCGGCTTGCGCCGGCCTTCGTTGAAATCAATCAGCAGCGTGGCTTACTGGCGGTTGTCCGCCGGCGCCATTGCCGCGGTCTGCGTCACCAGCTGACCATTGATCACCGGCAGGCGATCGCTGGCCGGCTTGTCCTGCATGCGCACGGTCTTCTCGGCACCTTCATAACGGTAGGTCACATCGTAACCGACGGTCTGGTTGGCATTGCCCAGCGATACGCGCTCACCCGGACGGCTGTCCATGCGCATCGTGCCGGTGCTGCCATCGGGCTTGCGGTAGCTGACGTTGTAGCCGGTGATGCGGCTGGACTCGGCCGTACGCTGCTCGGTGTGGCACTGGCGCTCGGTTCGGTTGACCACGCGGCCACCGACGTGGCGCTTGTCGACCTGGTTGCCGATCACGCCGCCGGCCACGGCACCGGCAGCAGTTGCGGCCTTCTTGCCATTGCCGCCACCGACTTGGTTGCCGAGCAGGCCGCCGATCAGGGCACCCGCGACGGTGCCGCCAACATTGCCGTCGCGCTCGGGCAGACGCTCCTGCACCACCACGTCCTCGCAGACTTCATGCGGGGTGCTGGTGGTGGAGCTTTCGCGGATCGGGTCACTGCCGGTGACCGTGCCGTAAACGCGCTCCTTCTGCGTCACCGGTGCAACCTTGAGCACGTCGGCGTACTGCAACTGCGGCTCGGCCGGGGTTTCCACCTTGCCGGTGAGGGCAGCGTCGTCCACCTGCGGCGAGGTGTCCAGCATCGGGCGGGCGCTCTCGGCCAATGGCGCAGTGCTGCTCTTGTCGCGGCCCTGCATGAAGGCGGCGGTGGCGATGCCACCAACCAGCAACGCGCCGGCGGCAACCAAAACGGTCGTGGTTGTGCTCTTCATGATCTGTCTCCGTGCGGCTGACCGCGTTTGTCTTGGGTGAATTCCAGCATGAGCTAGCTGAACAGAGGCCAGTATTTCTGTCACCTCCCTATCGAAATCATTCAACTCGTCGCAATATTCGCCCTGCTGGCCCGGATCCTGTGGGGCTGGCTGGTTCCCTCTCCATCTGGATATGCCATGTCGAGCATGATGTTGTCGCCGTTTCTGGTATGGGCCCGCAAGCTGCGCTACCCCACGCTGTTCAAGCTGACCGGTGCGTTGTTCGTCATCAGCATGCTGTTGCCTGACCCGATTCCGTTTGTCGATGAGATCCTGTTTGGCCTCAGCACCTTGCTGCTTGCCAACTGGAAGCGACGCAAAGACCCGGTCGAACCACCGATCCTGCCGGGCAAGCGTTGAGCCGTGCTGCTGGTCGACAGCCATTGCCATCTGGATGCCGCTGAGTTCGACCGCGATCGCGAGGCGGTGATCAGCCGCGCCGGCGCTGCCGGCGTGGGTGTGCAGATCGTACCGGCGGTGACCGCCGCCGGCTGGCCCAAGTTGCGCGAGGTCTGCATGGCGCAGCCTGGCCTGCATCCGGCCTACGGCCTGCACCCGATGTTTCTGCCCGAACACCGTCCCGAACACCTGCAACAGCTGCGCGACTGGGTGCAGCGTGAGACGCCCTGCGCCATCGGCGAATGCGGGCTGGATTTCTTCGTCGACAATCTCGACCCGGCCGAGCAGCGCCTGTACTTCCAGGCCCAGCTTGAACTCGCCCGCGAGATGCAGCTGCCGCTGATCGTGCATGCCCGGCGCGCGCTGGACGAAGTGATCCAACGCATCCGCCGGGTCGGCAAGCTCAGTGGCGTGGTGCACAGCTTCTCCGGCAGCCCCGAGCAGGCCCGGCAGCTGTGGGACCTGGGTTTCATGATCGGCCTGGGCGGCCCGCTCACCTATCCGCGCGCCAACCGGCTGCGCGGCCTGGTCAGCAAGATGCCGCTGGAGTTCCTGCTGCTGGAAACCGACGCCCCGGACCAGCCGGACGCCGGCATCCGCGGCCAGCGCAACGAGCCGGCACGGCTGCGGCAGATTCTCGAAACTGTTGCCGAGTTGCGCCAACAAGCTGCAGCGGAAATCGCCGCGCAGACCACGGCCAATGCGAAGCAGCTGTTCAAGCTGCAGTAGTGTCGCCCGCCGCTTGTAGGAGCGGCGTCAGCCGCGAAGCTCGTAGTGGCTCAGCCCACCGCAGTTATGGAATTGCAGCATCCCTGGGGTTACCGGCCTTCGCTTGGCGGATAGATCGCCGGCTTCGCGGCTGACGCCGCTCCTACAATCCAAACGCAATCACATTTTCTATGCGCGCTTCTTGAGCAGCATCTCCAACGCCTTGCCTACCGCCACGAACGCAAACGCGCCGGTGATGTGGGTGGCTGCGCCCAGGCCGCCGCCGCAATCCAGCTTCAGGGCCTCGTCCGGGCCCAGGTTTGGCCGCAGGCCGCAGACACTGCCATCGGCCTGCGGGTACTTCACATTTTCCAGTGAATAAATCGCCGGCACGCCAAAGTAGCGCTGCGCGTTCTTCGGGAAATTGAAATCACTGCGCAGCTTCTTGCGGATCAACGCCATCATCGCGTCGTGCTCGGTACGCGACACATCACGCACCCGCACCAGGGTCGGATCGGTACGCCCGCCAGCCGCGCCGACGGTGATCAGCGGCAGCTTGCGGCGCCGGCACCAGGCAATGGTTTCCACCTTCACCCGGAAGCTGTCGCAGGCATCGATCACCAGGTCGAAGCCACGGTCCAGCAACTCGGCCATGTTGCCGGTGGTCAGGAAGGCCTCCACCGCCTCGACCTGCACATCCGGGTTGATCGCACGGCAGCGCTCGGTCATCGCCAAGGCCTTGTTGCGCCCGTACTGCCCGGCCATCGCCGGCAACTGGCGGTTGGTATTGGAAACACAGATGTCATCGGCGTCGATCAGGCAGAGCTGGCCGACGGCCGAGCGTACCAATGCCTCCACTACCCACGAGCCCACCCCGCCCATCCCGACCACGGCGACCTTGCAACCGCTCAGGTGGGCAATGCTACCTGCCCCGTAAAGCCGGTCGATGCCGGCAAAGCGCTCACGCAATTCTTCTTTCATCGGCGCATTTTACGGCCTGCCCCGCTCCGCCGCGAGCCGCTGCCAGCGGGCTCAACCGCGTTGCCGCCATCATGACGCGGTTATCGCCTGGGGCCCTGCATAATGGGGGCCAGTCGCCGCCCTTTGCCATGTAGCCCGGAGCCAACGCAATGTCCGACCCCGCACCCGTTCGTAAACCCTCCACCGCTTCGCGCTATCTGTTCGTCCTGATCGCCGGCCTGTTGATCGGTGTGATCGCCACGGTGATGGGCATGCGCGCCCTGCAGGCCCGCCAGGATCATTTCCCGGACAGCCTGATGACGGTGATGGCCAAGCAGGCCCAGCTGCTCGGCGAGAGCCAGAAGCAGAACCGCTGCAGCGTCGCCGACACCACGCCGCGCCTGCAGACCCTGCGCGCCCTGGCCAACGATCTGGAAACCGCCTTCCCCGGCCTGCGTGATGACGAGCGCTTCCAGCAACACGCCAGCCGCTTCCGTGCCACCTTGAATGACGCGCTTGCCAAACCACCGGCAGATTGCGCAGCGCTGGCTGCTGCGGTGCAAAAAATCGGCAGCGACTGCAAGTCCTGCCATCAGGATTTCAAGTAAGTAAGCACTGCTTCAACTAGGTAAGCATGGTCTTCACACCTGATTGGCCCTCCATTCACATGTAAAACCGCACGATCTTCGCCGCAGGTCACGCACGTGTACCCAATTCCCCATCTGGCAAGGAGAGACACCATGAAGATCCAACTGATCGCTGCAGGCGCAATTGCCAGTCTGGCGCTGGCCGGTTGCGCCACGTCGCCCGGTTACGGTGGCAGCTACAACAATGGTGGCAACTACGGCAGCAACAACAACGGTAACTACAACCAGAACCGTTGCACCGATTGCGGCATCGTTACCCGCATCGACACCGTCGCTTCGGGCCGCACCGCACCCAGTGCAACCGGCGCGATTCTGGGTGGCATCGTCGGCGCTGTAGCCGGCCATGAAATCTCCGACAAGACCGGCGGCAGCAAGGGCAACCAGAACATCGCCTCCGTCGCGGGTGCCGTGGGTGGTGCCCTGGCCGGTAACAAGATCCAGCAGAACGTCACCGGCAACTCCTATGACATCCAGGTGCGCATGGACGATGGCCGCGTGATCGTGGTCAACCAGAAGGACCTGGGCGGCATCCGCGAGAACACCTATGTGCGCGTGGTCAATGGCCGCGTGGTGATCCGCTGAGCTGCCAGCGTCATGCTTGAAAAAAGGCCCGCTTGCGCGGGCCTTTTTTTGGCTGGACGGCCGGCCGGATCAGACCGGTTGTACGGCGTCAGCCTGCAGGCCCTTCTGGCCCTGCACGACGGTGAAGGTGACCTGCTGGCCTTCCTTCAGACTTTTGAAGCCCTGGGTCTGGATGGCGCGGAAGTGTACAAACACGTCCTCACCATTTTCACGGCTGATGAAGCCGAAGCCCTTGGCGTCGTTGAACCACTTGACGGTACCGGTTTCGCGATCAGACATCTCGACAACTCCCTGTAACTCTCTCGTTTGATGGTTACGCCCGGTAAGGCGGCTGGTTGCAAGGAGGAAGCGAGGTGCAACGATGTAGCAAATCCTTAGATCTACCCATCAGGCCACGATTCACGGTGACCTTGCCAAGCTCAGCGGCTGCAACTTAACTCGGGCCAAATCAAATTGCAACACCGCGTAACAAGCTAAAGTCAACCCCTATTGGACCCCCTTCAGAATACATATGGACTATTCATTCATCTTCTACCTGGTCGGCGCCCTGCTGGTCCTGGTCGGCATAGCCGGCATCATCCTGCCCGCGCTGCCAGGGGTACCGCTGGTTTTCGTCGGCCTGCTGCTGGCGGCCTGGGGTGACGGCTTCAACCGGGTTGGCTGGCTGCCGCTGGTGGTACTGGGCGTGCTCACGGTCATTTCCATTGTCGTGGACGTGATTTCCACGATTGCCGGCGCCAAGAAGGTCGGCGCCAGCAAGCTGGCCCTGATCGGCTCGGCCATCGGCACCGTTGCGGGCCTGTTCTTCATGCCCATCGGCCTGTTCGTGGGCCCGTTCATTGGCGCGCTGGCCGGCGAATACCTGCACGGCCGCCAGCTTGGCCAGGCCACCAAGGTCGGCTTCGGCACCTGGCTGGGCATCGTCCTGGGCGTTGCACTCAAGCTCGGCCTGGCCATCACCATGGTGGGCGTATTCGCCCTGGCGTGGTTTTTCTGAATGGCGCCTTGACTCCCTCTGGACAGGCGAATCACCGACAATCCAAAGCTTGTCACTGACGCCGATGGGCCACACCCCGTGATTGCCCTGGCCCGGCCACCCCACCGCGACCGGATGGAACCTATGCATACCCGAGCCCTTCCTGCTGCCTTGCTGCTCATCCTGAGCGGCGCCAGCGCCTCCATCTACGCCCAGGAGTCGTTGACGACCCCAGCTTCGCCACAGGCCTGCTTCGCACTGGAGACCGATGTCGCCCGCCTGGCCTGCTATGACAACGCGCTCGGCCGCACCGCGCCGGACACCCGCGCCGCCGATGCCGCCGCCGCTGCAGCCCAGCAGGCGCGCAAGGAGGCCAAGGCCACCGCCAAGGAACTGGACGAGCCCGTGCCACGCCGCAACGAGCTGTTCGCCCATGACGAACTGGCCTCGGCCGCCGCCAATGCCGGCCGTGGCTCGCTGCTGGACAGCCGCTGGGAGCTGGCCAAGGACTCCAAGCTGGGCCTGTACCAGCTGCGCGCCTACAAGCCGGTGTACCTGCTGCCCGCGTTCTGGAGCAGCAAGCCGAATGAAATGCCGCATTCGCCCAACCCCAACAACACGGTCACCGAGTCCGAACAACTGGACAGCACCGAGCTGAAGTTCCAGCTCAGCTTCAAGACCAAGGTGGCCGAGAACCTGTTCGGCGACAACGGCGACATCTGGGTGGGCTATACCCAGAGCTCGCGCTGGCAGTCTTACAACAGTGAGCTGTCGCGCCCCTTCCGCGAGACCAACTACGAGCCGGAAGTGATGCTGACCTTCCGCAACGGCTATTCGCTGTTCGGGTGGAACGGCCGCATGACCGGCGTCAGCCTCAACCATCAGTCCAATGGCCGCAGCGACCCGCTGTCGCGCAGCTGGAACCGGGTGGTGATGAATGTTGGCCTGGACCGCGAAAACTGGGCCATCATGCTGCGGCCCTGGTACCGCATCCCGGAAGGGCGGCGCGACGACAACAATCCCGATATCGAGGATTACATGGGCCGCGGCGACGCCACCCTGGTCTACAACCGCAATGGTCACGAGCTGGCCATCACCGGCCGCCACTCACTGCGCAGCGGCGACCGCGCGCATGGCTCGCTGCAGATGGACTACGGCTTCCCGATCAACAACCTGTTGCGCGGCCATGTGCAGGTATTTGATGGCTACGGCGAGAGCATGATCGACTACAACCACCGTGCCACCTACATCGGCGTCGGCGTCTCGCTGCTGGAGTGGTTCTAAGCCATGCAGGCGACCATCTGGCACAACAACCGCTGTTCCAATTCGCGCGGCGCTCTGGCCTTGTTGCAGGAGGCGGGCGTCGAGACCGAGGTGATCAACTACCTGGACACGCCGCCCTCCCCGGCGCAGCTGCGTGAGCTGCTCGATGCCATGGGCATGCCTGCGCGTGACCTGCTGCGCAGCAAGGAGGCCGCTTACTCGGAACTGGGCCTGGCCAGCAAACTCGATGACGAGGCCGCGCTGATCGAGGCGATGAGCCGGCACCCTGCCCTGATCAACCGCCCCATCGTACGTACCGCAAAAGGCACAGCGTTATGCCGGCCACCGGAAACCGTGCTCGCACTGATCAGCTGAAGCAGCGGGACGCAAACCAGCGCCTTGCCGCAGCACCCGCTGCGGCAGGGCCACTCATTGCTTTCCGGCAATGGCCTGCACGATCGCATCGTAGAGTTCTTCAAAACTCTGCCGCGGCTGGAACAACTGGCCGTTGATGAAGAACGCCGGCGTACCGGTCACCCCACTGCGCACGCCGCTCTCGATATCGCTCTGGATGCGTGCCAGGTTGTGGTTGTCATCCATCGCCGCCGCCAGGCCTTCCTCAGGCAGGCCCAGCTCCCGCATCAACTCGCGGTACACCACCTCGCCCAGCTGCTGCTGGCTGCGGAACAGCGCATCGTGCGCCTCCCAGAACTTGCCGTGGGCAGCGGCGTACTCGGCAGTGATCGCCGCTGGCAGCGCCTGCGGGTGCGACTGCACCAGCGGAAAGTTGCGGAACACCAGGCATAGCTGCTCGCCGAAGCGCTGCTGCAAACGCTGGACCAGCGAGAACGCCTCGCCGCAATAAGGGCATTGGTAGTCGGCGTATTCCACCAACACCACGGCTGCATCCAACCGCCCCTGGACATGGTCATTCGCACTTACCGGAACGCTCAATCCGCTCATCCATCAACTCCAGACAAATCCCGGCATGCCGGCCTGACGCCCAGCGCATGCCCACTGCCTGCAAGCCTAACGCCGGGGCTGCCCAGCCCGCGTGAAGTGCAGCACCGCCCCACTTCCACCATTCAGCGGACGCAGGCAGAATCGGCCGCTATACGACAGGAAGTCCACAATGGCCCGTACCCGCCGCTCATTCTTTGCCTATGGTTCTGCGCTGCTCGGGGTACTGAGCCTGCTTGCGGTTGCCTGCTTCCACTTTCCCGAGCTGCTGACCAGCCGGGAATTCCGCGCGGTCTACAACGAACAGTTTGCCCGCCACCTGCTGCTGATCGGCCTGGCCACCGCCTTCATCATGGGTACGCTGGCGATCCTGCGTGATCGCAACAAACGCATCGCCACCCTCGGGGTTGGCAGCGCCACGCTGGCGGTCCTGCTCGGCGGCAGCAACGTGCAGTTCGATGCCATCGGGCAGACACCTTACTCGCTGGGGCTGGACTGGTTCGTGCTGTCGCTGTTCTTCTCGGCGCTGGTGTTCGTGCCGCTGGAGCGCTACCTCGGCAAACGCGAACTGTCGCCGCTGCGGCCGGGCTGGCGCACCGACGTGGCCTACTTCTTCATGAGCCACGTGCTGGTGCAGTTCATCCTGATCCTGGTCACCGCCTCCACCTCGACGATTGCCGGGTTGGCCGCCTTTCCCTCGCTGAAACAGGCCATCCAATCGCTGCCGGTCTGGGCCCAGTTCCTGATTGCGGTTTTCGTAGCGGATATGGCGCAGGCGCTGCTGCATCGCACTTACCACAACATCCCCTGGCTCTGGCGCTTCCACGCGGTGCATCATTCCAGCCGGCACATGGACTGGCTGGCCGGCTCACGCGTGCATTTCGTCGAGATCGTACTGACCCGCAGCGCGGTGCTGCTGCCCTTGCTGATCCTGGGTTTCTCGACCCCGGCGGTAAACGCCTATGTGATCCTGGTTGGCCTGCAGGCTGTGTTGGCCCACGCCAATCTGGGCATCCGCTTCGGCTGGCTCGAATACCTGCTGGTGCTGCCGCGTTATCACCACTGGCATCATGCGCGGCAGCAGGACTACATCGACGTCAACTACGCCATCCACCTGCCGCTGGTGGACATGCTGATGGGCACCTTCAAGCTACCGCGCGATCAGGCGCAGTGGCCGCAGGAATACGGCGTCATGAAGCTGGAAACCGTGCCCAACGGCATCGTCAAACAACACTTGATGCCATTCCAGGGCGGGCGCAAGTTCGACGATCACGTGGATTGAATCGTCCCGGCTTCCGCTTTTTGAAGGAGCGGCGCACGCCGCGAAGCTCGGCTTGCATGCAGGCAACCGCTGCGCATGCTCACAACCAGTCGTTGATTCCCTCACGCCGGTACACCTCGGCAAACGCGGGCCGCGCCTTCATGCGGGCGGCATGCGCAGCGAGCACCGGCCAGCTGTCGGTCGGGCGTGGCATGTTGCGGCTCCAGCGCATCAACATGGTCAGCATGAAATCCACCACCGACAGTTGTTCACCGAGCATGTAGGGGCCATGCGCCGCGAGGTGGTCGGCCGCCCGCTGCCACGCCGTTTCCAGTTGTACGCGGGCACGCTGCTTGACCTCGGCCGCGCTTGCCGGCCCGGCCGGTTCGTCCGGGTAGAACCAGCTGCGATACGCCGGCATCAGCGTGTACACACAGAAGCAGATCCAGCGGTAGTAATCGCCGCGCGCACGGCTGGCTGTCGCAGGCGCGAAACCGGCTTGCGGGTACAGGTCGGCCAACTGCATGGCAATGGCAGCAGACTCCGTCAACACCTGGCCATCGATGATCAGCGCCGGCACGCGACCGGCCGGATTGATCGCCAGGAACGCCGGCGATTTCTGCTCATCGCGTTCGAAATCCAACTGCCGCAGTTCGTGCTCGATACCGAGTTCGATCAACAACCAATGCACGACCAATGAAGCGGTACTTTGCGATCCATACAGGACAACTGACATGCGCTGATTTCCCGGCGAGTGAAGCGGCATTCTAACCGCGCCGTTTCGGCGGCTGGGAGAACAGGTAGTGCCGAGCCATGCTCGGCAGGGGCCGTATCGACCAAGCTGCAGGAGTTAAGCAAGCCGCAAAGCCAGTGAAGCAACAACAGCAGCTAAGGCCGAAAGCACCCCTCCCCAACCCTCCCCTTGCCTGCGGCAAAGGGAGGGAGCAGGTAGTGCCGAGCCATGCTCGGCAGGGGCCGTATCGACCATGCTGCGGGGGACACAGGCTCTGCTCTACGCAGCAGCGACTTGAATCCTCGGATTCAGTTGCAGCTGGCCATGCAACTGTTCAGACGATCACCGCATACCGACGCGGCCGAGCGGTTCTGGCAGAACGCCTGTGAGGTCTGGCAGGCGCCGCGGAGTTCAGGATTGCTGATCTTGTCGCATTGGTTGTTTTTGTTCGCCTCACCGCAGTCGCCGTAGTTGCCCGGATTCGCCGTGCAGCGCTGGTAGGTGGTCTGGCAATAACTCACGCAGGCGGCGGGGTCATTGCGCGGCGGCTCGCGCCAGCCACCTCCGCTGGAACAGCCAGCCATCGCCAGCAGTACAGCTGCCAAGCCTGCCCACATCCGTGTATGCATGTCCGCTATCCCGAAATGAAAACAGCCCGAGCATACGCCCGGGCTGTCTCATTGCCATCCCTCGTCGAGGAATGTGCTGGCTTATTCCACGATCACCGGAATCTTGCCGATACGCGCCTGCCATTCGCGCGGGCCAGTCTTGTGCACCGACTCGCCGGTGGAATCCACCGCAACGGTCACCGGCATGTCCTGCACGGTGAACTCGTAGATTGCTTCCATGCCGAGGTCAGCGAAGCCAACCACCTTGGAGGCCTTGATCGCCTTGGACACCAGGTAGGCCGAACCACCCACGGCCATCAGATACGCCGACTTGTTGTCACGGATCGCCTCGATCGCAGCCGGGCCGCGTTCGGCCTTGCCGACCATGCCCAGCAGGCCGGTCTGCTCCAGAATCTGGCGGGTGAACTTGTCCATGCGGGTAGCCGTGGTCGGGCCGGCCGGGCCCACCACTTCGTCACGCACCGGATCGACCGGGCCGACGTAGTAGATGAAGCGACCCTTCAGATCCACCGGCAACTGCTCACCGTTGTTGAGCATCTCGACCATGCGCTTGTGCGCGGCGTCGCGACCGGTCAGCAGCTTGCCGTTGAGCAGCAGGGTCTGGCCCGGCTTCCATGCAGCCACTTCTTCCGGGGTGATATTGTCCAGGTCGACGCGGGTGCCCTTGGACGAGTCGTAGGTCAGCTTGGGCCAGTCTTCCAGCGACGGCGGGTCCAGCATCACCGGGCCGCTGCCGTCCAGGGTGAAGTGGGCATGGCGGGTGGCAGCGCAGTTCGGGATCATCGCAACCGGCAGGTTGGCGGCGTGGGTCGGGAAATCCTTGACCTTGATGTCGAGCACCGTGGTCAGGCCACCCAGGCCCTGTGCGCCGATGCCCAAGGCGTTGACCTTTTCGTACAGCTCCAGGCGCAGCTCTTCGGCACGGTTGGAGGCGCCACGGGCCTGCAGATCGGTGATGTCGATCGGCTCCATCAGCGATTCCTTGGCCAGCAGCATCGCCTTCTCGGCGGTGCCGCCGATGCCGATACCGAGCATGCCCGGCGGGCACCAGCCAGCGCCCATGGTCGGCACGGTCTTGAGCACCCAATCAACGATGGAATCGGACGGGTTGAGCATGGCGAACTTGCTCTTGGCCTCGGAACCACCGCCCTTGGCGGCAACAATCACGTCGACCGTATTGCCCGGCACGACCTTGACGTTGACCACGCCCGGGGTGTTGTCCTTGGTATTGGTGCGCTTGCCGGCCGGGTCAGCCAGCACCGAGGCGCGCAGCTTGTTGTCCGGGTAGGCGTAGGCGCGGCGGATGCCTTCATTGGCCATGTCCTCCACGCCCATGGTGGCGTCGTCCCAACGCACGTTCATGCCGATTTCCAGGAACACGGTGACGATGCCGGTGTCCTGGCAGATCGGCCGGTGGCCTTCGGCGCACATGCGCGAGTTGATCAGGATCTGTGCGATGGCCTCTTTGGCCGCCGGCGACTCTTCGCGCTCATAGGCGGCAGAGAGATTCTTGATGTAGTCGGCCGGGTGGTAGTACGAGATGTACTGCAGCGCGTCGGCGACGGACTGGATGAGGTCTTCCTGCTTGATCGATGTCACGGGCTTGCTCGCTTGCTGAAGGCTGGCGGGGGTTCAGCCGCCCATTTTACGCCTTGGCGCGCTGCAGCGCTGCCCGCCCTTGGTTGTAGGAGCGGCGTCAGCCGCGAAGCCAGTGGACGGACAGATGCCC